>JAGIAI010000009.1 GCA_017744935.1 Variovorax sp. | reverse complement strand
GAAGGAGCCTTCGAGTGCCTTGGAGCCGGGTGCCCTGTGTGGGGGCTGCGCCATCGCCTTGTCGACCCATTCGGAGTCGGTCTCGGTGTCGCTTCGCTCGGGCAGGAAGGGCGGGCTGATGATCATTGGCGGCGCTCCTTACAGCGATCGAAAGAAGCCGCCGCTCTTCTTGGGCTCGGCTCTGGGAAAGTTGATGGATTCGACCGGCACGCTTTTCGGCCCGTCGAAGTTGTGCGAGGCGGCATGGTTGACGTACCCGCCCGGGGTGCCATCGGTGATGCCTTGGGCATTGAGCACCTGATAGCTCCCGCCGCCCTCCAGCCGCAACTCCTCCTTGGCCCGGATGGTGATGCGCTCGGCCGTCTGCGTGATCTCCAGCTTGGCAAGCAGGTTGATGGAGTTTGAGAGCGCCTGGATGTCGATGTCCGCCTGCGCGGCCACGAGATGCATGCCGTTCTGCTGCGCGAAGAGCTTGACGGCATCCAGTGCCACCGCGAGCAGCGATGCTCCGCTGCTCAGACTGAGGTGCTGCCCGCTGGTGAGCGCGGTGTGCTCGTCGCTGGCAATGTGGGTGGTGCCTTGCGTGGTGGTCTCGATGCCCGCAGGACTGGCCAGCACGAGGTGGGGTTCGGACAGTTCGGGGAACTTGCCTTCTTGCGTGCCGCCCTTGCCCTTGATGGCGTCGTTCTGGGCTTTCAGGGCCCGGGCGACTTTGTCCTGGTCGCCGCTTTGCTGGGCCTTGGCCTGGGTGGCGGCGCCGAAGCCGTTCTCGTGCCGCTCGCGCGCCTGGGTCAGGCGCTGCAGGGTCTCGCCCATGTCCTTGACGTGCGCCGCCGCGTGGGCTCTGGCCTCGGTGCTGATGAGCAGGCCCTCCTGGGCCCGGATGGCCCCGTGCCCGTCAGTGCGCAGCTCGAAGCCTTCGCCGCGCTCGTCTTTGCACCCCGCGTTGTCTTCGATGCGGCTGATGTGCCCGAGGCTCAGCTGGCTGTGCTGATGGTCGCTCTTGAGTTGGGCCTGGATCTTCTGCTCGGTGTCGTCCAGGATCAGGTGGTTGGATCTCCCCGCCGCGCTGTTGCCGCCTTCCTTGGTGAGTTCGCGGCTTCTTAAGCCCGAGAGGGCCGACTGGCCCGGCAGGCTCCACGGCGGCAGGTTGCTCTGGTTGTGCACGCGCCCGGTGCAGATGGGCAGGTCGGGGTCGCCTGCGAGGAAGTCGACGATGACTTCCTGGCCGATGCGGGGGATGTGGATGCCGCCCAATTGGTTGCCAGCCCACGGCGAGCTGACTCTGAGCCAGCAGGTGCTGTGCTGGTTTTTCTGGCCGAGCCGGTCCCAGGGAAACTGGACCTTGATGCGGCCGAGTTCATCGGTCCATAAGTTCTGGCCTTCGGGGCCGACGACGAGCGCGGTCTGAGGGCCGTGGGTGTGCGGCTTGGTGCGGGTGAGCGCCGGGCGCAGCGGCTCCTTGACGGGGTGGACGGTGAGGTCAACTTGGACCTTCCATTGCTGCTTGCGTCCGGGGGCCGCATCGTTGCGCTGGCTGTCCTGGCCCACGTCTTCGATGAGGAAGGTGGTGTCCAGGATCAGGTACTCGGCGTTCGCGGCCTGCCTCGGGTGCTTGGCGAGCTTGAAGGCGCAGCCGGGGACCATGCCCCGCAGGTTGCCGCGGGCCTGGGCTCTGGCGCCGTGGGTGCGCAGGGCCTGCATGCGCAACAGGGCGAACTGGCGGCCTTCTTCGTGGGGGTCGTTGGCTTCGCCCGTGCCGGCCTTGGGCTGGGCGTAGTGGCTGCCGGCGCTACCGTCGTGCCACTGGTAGATCTCTCCGTCTGCTTGGCCGGTAGGACGAGGGTCCACCCTGCCGATGCTCAGATCGGCACGGGGGCGGGTGTAGTCGTAGTCGCCGGTGGTGTACTTGCCGCTTGTGAGGCGGTTCTTGGGGATGAAGCTGTGGAGGTACTCGGCATCGCTCTTCCAGCCCGGGGCGTGATATTCGACCTGCCGGTAGGCCTCGCTCGGGTTCTCCTTGTAGGCGCCCATGTTGTCGATGAGCACGAGCCGGTGCTTGCCTTCGGAGTGCTCGAAGAAGTAGCTGATGCCCCACTCCTGGCACAGGCGCTCGAAGAAGGCGAAGTCGCTTTCGTTGAACTGGGTCTGGTAGTCGCGTTGCGGGTAGGTCTCGATGAGGCGCTTGTCGACGGCGAAGGGATAGTCGGCCAGAAGGTCGTCCAGGATGTCGACGACGCTCTTGTTCTGGAAGATCCTGCAGTCCGTGCTGAGGGTGGCCAGGTGCAGCCAGGGGCGCAGGGTCAGGCGGTACTGGATGTGGCGGCCTTCTTCGCGCACGAAGGCAGCGTCGGTGATGTGCGCGTTGATCTGGCGGGTGCCGGCGCCCATGCCAGAGGTACTCGCGCCGACCGTGCCTGCGATGAACTCGCCTGCGCCATCGAGCTGGATCGAGCAGCTGATCTCGCGGCCGATGAAGTCGTCGAGGTTGAAGTCGGCTGCCTGGCTGGCACCGAGGTTCAGGCTATCCGGGGTCTTGAGCAGCAGCTCGTATTCGAAGAGGCTGCTCAGGCCCTCTCGGCCTGACAGACGCACGGGTTCCAGCGCCGGAGCTCCAGCAAAGACAGGAATCGCAGGCGATTCGACGGACAGGGTGCGGTTACTCAACATGCAAAGACCTCCTTTATTGGATTCACTTCTCTCTCACGCCCCAGAGTTCCATTCGCAGGCCGGGGATCTCTCCAGCGATGTGCAGCGCCAGCCCACCGTGCTTGACGAGGTGCTCCCACAACGGGCCGCGCGAATCGACCTGGAAGTAGACGAAGCCGGCGTTGAACGGGATCTGACGCGGCGGCACCGGTAGGGTCTGCAAGGCAATGCCCGGCAGTTGCGAGCGAATGAGTTCTGGTAGTCGATCGCTGGGACCGACCTTGCAGCGCGCTGGGAACTGGCTGGCGACCACATCGGCCGGTGCATGGGCCGCGACTGCGAAGACAAGGCTTGAGAAGCCTTGCAGTTCTCCGGGTTCGACGCTCGCGACGCGCACCCCATTTGCGCGATCGGCGAGCGGGATGCTTTGCGCGCTACGCACCAGCACCTCATTGAGCAGCGACTGCACGTCGCTGACCAGGTCCTTGAGGGACAGGTACGGGTCGACGTGCTGATACGCCGGGTGTTCCTTGGGCCTGCGCGTGCTGGCTCGGACGAAGGTCGCAAGCTCGCCGCTCAAGGTGCGCAATGCGGTATAGATCTCTTCGGGTGACGTCTCGCGCACGCGCAACCAGTGCTCGAGCAACGGTTCGTAGCGGTTCAAGATCTGCAGCAGCAGAAAGTCCGACACTTCGGCGGCTTCGCTGGATTTGCCGTCATTACCGCTGAGGCGCCCGGCGAGGGATTGCGCACGCAAGCGGCACAGGCCGTGCGTGTTGGTGATCCAGTCGGTCAGCAAGGCGCTCGCGCCATAGCCCGCGACCGGCGGGATGAGATGCGAATCAATGGCGATGCTGCCGTCGGAGCGCAGCGTCGTGACGCGGGTGAGCGGCAGGCCGATCCATGCATCGGTCATCTCGCGTTGCGGCATCAGGCGAAGACGCAGGCGCGAGAGTTGGACGGTCTTCGGGCCTTGACCGATGGAATTGGCGTCGCGCAGTTCGGTGTCGAACACCGAGAAGCGGGCCAGCGAGCCGTTCGACGTGGCCGCGTCATCGAAGGTCGTCTCTTCGCCGTTGGGTGTGCGAATGGGCACCGCCAGATAGATGATCTGATCCAGGTGCTCGGGCAGGATGGTGAGCGGTGCGGGGGGCAGCGTCTGGCCGGGCGTGTCGAAGGGCGTGCCGTCCGAGAAGATCCCGGCGGCGCCAGCGAGCACGACCTTGCCGAGCGAGAGCGATTCGACGTCGATGGCGTAGTGGCTGAAGCCCCAGTAAAACGGGCTGAGCGCTGCCGCGCGCTTGTGCGCGAGGTGTTCGAGGTAGCGCTCTTGCTGCTGAAAGAGTTGCGGGCGCAGGAAGAGGCCCTCGCTCCAGGCGACCTTGTTGTACCAATTCATGGTGTCGTTGTTTTCCTTGGGGCGCGGTGCTGGCTAGTCGGTGGCCGTGAGTCGGATGCCCTGGGCTTCCAGCTGGATTTGCAGCTTGGCCTTGTTGGCGGGGATGGCCGTGCGGTACCACGATGCCTCGGGGGCCGGTGCGAGCTGATGCACTACACGCCAAGTGGCATTAGGCAGATCGCGATAGCCGGCAAGCACACCGATGGCGGTGGCATCTGAATGGGACTTGCGGCGGATGGTCTTGACGTCGCCGGGTCGCAGGATGAATTCGTCGCGCGCAAGCAGGTCTGCGGCGAGCACGGTCTTGTCGTTCTTGTGCAGCGAGAAGTAGTCAGTCGTTTCGAAGACGTTTTGCGACTTCAACTCGTAGAGACGAACCATGATCGGCGCGGCCCTCTCCTTGTCGCCCGGATTGACGTCGTCGGCAGCGGTGATCGTGATGTCGAGCTTGGTCTGCTCCTTGGGGGCGTGCTGGTCCGGGGTGCTGCATGCGGACAGCGCGAATGCCAAGGTCAACAGCAGGACGAACGCAAGGATGGGGCGCATCGCCGAGGCTAGCAACAGACGGCGCGGGACATCGAACCGACTCGGCTCGGACGGATGGAAGGCCATGGTGAATGCGATCACAGGTAGAAACGGACGCGAGCGCACCCGACCCGGGCCGCGGTGTGCGCTAAAGCGCATCCGCCGACCCCGGGGGGACGCTCTTTGAAGGGCCCGGCGCGCCGGGCCCGAAGCATCAGGACTCCTTGTTGCCCTTGATGTCGTAGCCGGCCGTGATGGTGCCGGCGCTGCCGCCCTGCGCGTTTTGCACGGCGTACTCTTGCTTCACCTTGGAGAAGGCGAGGCTGACCTGCTCGTGGATGACTTCGTCAGAAGCCTGCCCGCTAGGCTGCACCATGCTGACGATCACGTCGGTCATGGTGATGGTCAGGTATTCAAGCGGGTTGCCACCGGCCTTGCGGATCGTCAGCTTCGCTTCGGGGATGTGCTTGCCGGTGAGGCAATACTTCATCAGGTTGGGGCTCGACTTGTCGATGCGGTGCGTAAAGGTGAGGTCGTCCACCGTCGCCTTGCCGGCACCGCCACCACTGCCCGAATGCATGCTGGAGTTCTGGCTGATCTTCCACGACCAGTCGAGCACCTCGATTTCGCTCTTGTGGCTTACATCCTGACTCTCGCCATCGATGCCGTTGAGCTTCAGAAAAATGTCCTGTGCCATTGTTTTCCCTTTTTGAATGGTTATAAAAATTCCCAGCGAACATCGCTGGACTACTCAGTCTTGCAACTGATTCCTTCGAAGGCGAGAACGCCCCTTGTCTTTTTGAATCGATCCACGCACTGAGTTACGTTGCTGGGCACTCTCGTTGTCATGGAAACGGCCTGTTGCCCATAGTCGCATCTCATCCATACGCCGTCTTTCGAGGAAGCATCGGCACCGAAATCCCACCGACTTTGAAGCACGCCCTTCTCCGCCGAACGCATGGGCTCAGGCTTCAATTCAGCCCTTTCACTGGGGGGCCCAGAATAGAAACGCACGCCGTACAACTTCAGCCTGCCATCTGATGGCTGCGTGATCCAGTCTTTTGGTACATCGGTCAGTGTGGCCGACACGATCTTTGTTGAAGGCGGGCAAGCAAGTGGCTCAGCGCCACACGAAAGACCAAGCATGCCCAGCACGCCTGCGACAAGAGAGATCCCTATTCCTTTGGGCATCAGCAAGTCCTAGTCGATGATTGAGAACGCATCAGCGTTGTTGCTCGGGCGAACAAAGCTGCCATCCTTGTTTACGCCCAATGCCTTGAGGTAGCGCTTCTCGACCTTCAGCTTCGAAGAGTGCTTCCACTGGTCGACCACCCAGATGCCGCCAGCATCCTGACTCAGGTAAAAGGCGGCATGGTTTCCACTGCTTCTGTTGGGGTATTTCCCTTTGACGAAGGTGGCGATGGCGGTCCCCTTGGCGATTCTGGAGTTGCCTAGCACCTTGCCTCCCCCGGTCCAACCGCTGGTGTGGGGCACTCTGGTGTAGTGCTGCAATAGCGCGACGCACTGGTGCGTACCCACTAGGTCTGTCTCGTCCAGTTCCTCGGCCTTTGAGTAGATGTGCGGCATGGCTCAGGCCGCTTCCTTGAGCGACGGCAGCTTGGCGACCAGCCGCAGCGAAACGGTCAGGCCTTCGAGCTGAAAGTGCGGGCGCAGGAAGAACTTGGCGCCGTAGTAGCCGGGGTTGCCCTCGATGTCTTCCACCACGACCTCGGCCGCTGCCAGCGGGCGGCGGGCCTTGGTTTCCTGCGAGGAGTTGGCCGGGTCGGCATCAACGTAGTTCATGATCCACTCGTTGAGCCAGCGCTGCATCTCGTCGCGCTCTTTGAACGCGCCGATCTTGTCGCGCACGATGCACTTGAGGTAGTGCGCGAAGCGCGTGCTCGCGAAGAGGTACGGCAGACGCGCCGAGAGGTTGGCGTTGGCCGTGGCGTCGGGGTCCATGTACTCCTGCGGGCGTTGCAGGGATTGCGCGCCGATGAAGGCCGCGTGATCAGTGTTCTTGCGATGCACCAGCGGGATGAGACCGGCCTTGGCGAGTTCGGCTTCGCGACGGTCGGAAATGGCGATCTCGGTTGGGCACTTCATGTCGAAGCCGCCGTCGTCGGTCGGGAAGGTGTGGCAAGGGAGGTTCTCGACCGAACCACCCGACTCGACACCGCGGATCATGGTGCACCAGCCGTAGTTCTTGAAGCTGCGGTTGACGTTCACGGCCATCGCATAGGCCGCGTTGTTCCACACGTAGTTGCGGTGGTCGGCGCCTTCAGTCTCTTCCTCGAAGTCGAATTCATCGACCGGATTGGTCTTGGCACCATAAGGCAGGCGCGCCAGGAAGCGCGGCATGGCCAAGCCGACGTAGCGCGAGTCCTCGGTATCGCGCAGCGAGTTCCAGGGTGCGTGTTCGAGGTTCGAGGTGATCTTGGCAAGGTCGCGCGGGTTGGCGAGTTCCTGCCACGATTCCATGCCGAGCAGCGAAGGCGCCGCACCAGTGATGAACGGCGCGTGCGACGCGGCGGAAATCTTGGCGATGGCGCCGAGCATCTCGACGTCCGGCGGCGTGTGATCGAAGTGGTAGTCGGCCACGAGGCAGCCGTAGGGTTCGCCGCCGAGCTGTCCGTACTCTTCTTCGTAGATGCGCTTGAAGATGGGGCTCTGGTCCCAGGCGACGCCCTTGTGGCGACGCATCGTGCGGCGGAGTTCGTCCTTCGACAGATCCATGAAACGGATCTTCAGCTTCTCGTCGGTCTCGGTGTTGGAGACAAGGTGGTGCATGCCGCGCCAGGCGGATTCGAGCTTCTGGAACTCGTCCTTGTGCAGCACGAGGTTGATCTGCTCTGAGAGCTTGCGGTCGATCTCGGCAATGATGGCTTCGATGCTGCTGTAGGCGTCGTCGCTGATCGTGCTGGCGTTGACGAGTGCCTGCTCGGCGAGCGTACGGACAGCGGCTTCGACGGCGTCGCGCGCTTCCTCGGTCTTGGGTTTGAACTCCTTGTCGAGCAAGGAGGAGAAGTCGGAGGGGTCGGCGAACTTCGTGTGGGTGGCGGCCTGTTTGTTGTTTGGCTTCATTGTTTCTTCCCTGATGTGAGACGAGTTGCGTTCAGTGCAACGATCAGACGGTTTCCGCGGCTTCGGCGTCGTTTGCGTCGCCGGCAGCCTGCGGCTTGGGCGCTGCGGTCAGTGACTTCATGAGCGCAGGGTCCTGCATCAGCTTGTTGATGAGGCTTTCAGCGCCGGCCTTGCCGTCCATGTAGGTCTGCAGGTTGGAAAGCTGCGTGCGCGCGTCGAGCAGTGCCTTGAGCGGCTCGACCTTGCGGGCCACGGCTGCGGGCGAGAAGTCATCGATGCTCTCGAAGGTGATGTCGACCATGAGCTGGCCTTCACCCGAAAGCGTGTTGGGCACCGCGAACGCGACGCGGGGCTGAATGGCCTTCATGCGCTCGTCGAAGTTGTCGATGTCAATGTCAAGGAACTTGCGCTCGCCGACGGGCGGCAACGCTTCAACCGGCTTGCCAGACAGATCGGCCAGCACGCCCATGACGAAGGGCAGTTCGATCTTCTTTTCGGAGCCGTAGATCTCCACGTCGTACTCGATCTGCACACGCGGCGCCCGGTTGCGGGCGATGAATTTCTGACTGTTGCTATTGGTCATGAAGGTCCTGACTGGTTGACAAGAGATGAGATGCCTCAACGGCCAGCGAAGCCGACCGAGGAGGGATAGAGGGAACTACGCAAATTCGATCTGGCAAGCGATGACTTCGCCCTCATGCGCCCCGAGTTCGGGTGAGGGTTCGCGTGCAACATCGACGGCTATGCGGGTGATGGTCCGTCGGTCATGCAAGGCGCTCAGCCAGTGGCGCGATAGCACCGGAAGCAGGTGCTGCTCGATGTAGCCAATCAGGCGGCGCGCACCGGTCTCGTGCGGGCCGCACTGATCGATGATGTGTTTCACCAACGCCGGCTGGTAGGTCAGCGCGATGCCGTGCTGCTCATGCATCCGATTGACGACGCGATCAAGGTGCAGCGAGACGATGTTGCCGAGCGCGCTTTCACCGAGCGGCAGGTACGGCACGACAGATAGCCGTCCGATGAACGCAGCCGGGAACACCTTGCGCAGTTCTGGCAACAGGGCGTCGCGCAGGGCCGGCGCCTCGGGGACAAGCGCCGGGTCTTCGCACAGGCTCGAAATGAGATCAGAGCCGGTATTGCTGGTGAGCAGAATGGTGCAGTTGCGGAAGTCGATGCGGCGCCCTTCCCCGTCTTCCATCCAGCCCTTGTCGAAGACCTGGAAGAAGATTTCATGCACGTCGGGGTGCGCCTTTTCGACTTCGTCGAGCAGGATCACGCTGTACGGCTTGCGTCTCACGGCCTCGGTGAGCACCCCACCTTCGCCATAGCCGACGTAGCCCGGCGGCGCGCCCTTGAGCGTGGATACGGTATGCGACTCCTGGAACTCGCTCATGTTGATGGTGATGAGGTTTTGCTCGCCCCCATACATGGCCTCGGCCAGCGCCAGCGCGGTTTCGGTCTTTCCCACGCCGGAGGGACCAACGAGCAGGAAGACGCCCACCGGCTTGTTCGGATCAGTGAGCCTTGCGCGCGCGGTCTGCACGCGCTTCGTGATCACCCTGATCGCCTCGCGCTGGCCGATGACTCGACGGTCGAGCGTGGCCTGGAGCTGGAATACGGCAGCCACATCGTCCCGGACCATGCGACCGACGGGGATGCCCGTCCAGTCCGCGATGATGGCGGCGACCACGTCTTCATCCACCTGCGGAAAGATCAACGGTGTGTCTTGCTGACGCTCGGCCAATTCGCCTTCGAGTTTGACGAGCTCTGGGGACGGTGCCGCAAGCGCACCCGAGGCGTGCTCGGCACGTTGGGCCTGTATCTGTCGGACCATCGCCAGTTCGTCCTGCCAGCGTTGTTCCTGCGCGCTCAGTTCTGCAGCAGTCGATGCCAGCGCTTGCTTGGCCCCGGCGATGCGACTCGAACGGGTTTCGTGGCCGTGCGCGATCACACCCTCTTTTTCGAGCAGATCGAGTTCGGTCTGCAACGCGATGTTGCGCTGGCGCAGATGGTCCACAGCAGACGGCGGTGTCTGCAGCGACATTGCGACGCGCGCGGAGGCTGTGTCGAGCAGGCTGATGGCCTTGTCGGGCAGCTGGCGGGCGGGGATGTAGCGATGAGACAGCATCACCGCTGCGCGCACCGCCTCGTCGAGGATGGTGACGCCGTGGTGGTCCGCGAAAGTCGCGACGAGTCCGCGGACCATTTCGATAGCCGAGGCTTCTTCCGGTTCAGCGACCTGAAGGACCTGAAAGCGCCTCGTGAGCGCCGGATCTTTCTCGATGTGGCGCTTGTATTCACTCCACGTCGTCGCGCCAATCGTGCGCAGGGTGCCGCGTGCCAACGCGGGCTTGAGCAAGTTGGCCGCATCGCCAGTGCCGGCCTGTCCGCCGGCACCGACCAGCGTGTGCACTTCGTCGACGAACAGGATGACGGGCTGCTGCGAGCGAGTCGCTTCTTCGAGCAAGCCCTTGAGCCGGGATTCGAATTCGCCGCGCATGCTGGCACCGGCCAGCAGCGCTCCGACGTCAAGGCTCAGCAGACGCACCTCGCGCAATGAGGCAGGCACTTCGGCACGCGCGATCGCAAGCGCAAGACCCTCGACAACGGCCGTCTTGCCGACGCCGGCTTCGCCAGTCAAGAGCGGATTGTTCTGCCGTCGCCGCAGGAGGATGTCGACCATCGTACGGATCTCGTGCTCGCGCCCGATGACAGGGTCGATCTCGCCGGCGCGTGCGCGCTGGGTCAGGTCCACGCAGTACTTTGCAAGCGCGGACTTGCCGTCGGCCTCTTCAGCGATTGCTCCGCTGGCCTCGCCCGGCAATGCGGGCGAAAGTCCGGATCCGTCGTGCGCGCCTTCGCGGTCCTCGGGCGAGCCTGCGACGATGGCCGCGGCCGATTCCATCAATGCATCGACAGGAATCTTGTGGAACGCGGCAGAAATGCCCAGCAGCACGCTGCGCAGTTCTGGCGTTTGCAACAGAGAGATGAGCAGCCAAGCACCGCGAATGCGGTGATCGTCGAACTCAAGGCTCGCGACAATCCACGCGCGCTCGACGGTCGCGCCGATGTGATGCGAGAAATCGCTCAGCGACGTGGCGCCCGAGGGCAGTCCCGCCAATGCCGAAGCGAGATCACGTTCGATGCCCTGCGGCTCGATTTGGTAGTGCCGACAGATCCGATGAAGATCGCTGTCGTTGAGTTGCCAGAGCTGGTGCAGCCAGTGCGTCAGCTCGACGTAGGGGTTACCGCGAAGCTTGGCAAACGCCGTGGCCGATTCGATGGCCCGGAACAGCGTCAGATCGAGCTTGCCAAACAGCGCTCGTCGTGAAACAGCCATTGCGAAGTTCAGCTCGCAACGACATCGAAGGTGAAAGTCCGCTGGGGGTCAGGGCTTGCCGTGCGTGTAAGACAAGCAAATGACGCGGTGCCGAGCGGGCGAATGCGCTCCCACCACCGCATGGAAATTGAATGAGACATACGTTCTTTTACGGCTTCCTCTGCCGTCTATCGCTTTATATTCCGCCGAGCATACACGTATCCCGGCAGCCAGAACTCATCAAAATGAGGGAGGCGGCATACGCGCGCCGGGTGAACCCAGCGCCTGCCCCATCGCCTGCAGCAACTGCGCACCATCGACAGGCTTGTAGAGCACCGTGATTCCCGCTTCCCGCGCGGCCGCGATGCGGCGCGGCTCCGTTTCACCCGTGATCATCAGACCCGGGGCGTCGCAGCCGCGCCGCTTCAGCGCCTTCCACGCGTCGAGTCCCGATGCGTTGTCGCGCAACCGGAAGTCGATCAGCAGCACATCGGGCGAGAAGCCCGCCTCGTGGATTTCCTCGGCTTCCTGCTGGTCACTGGCGGACCGTACCTCCCAGCCGAGGGTGGACAGCAACGTGGTGAACGATTCCCGGATCTCGGGCTCGTCGTCGATGAAGAGAACTCGCTTGCGCGAGGCATCCAGCGCGGCTTGGGTGCCATCGGGAAGCAGCTCCGCACCCATGCCGCGCGGCGCGGGGATGCGCGGCATGCGCAGCTCGAACACGGCCCCCTGGCCGGGCTGGCTGGTCAGCGTGACGTTGATCTTCAACAGGCCCGCAATGCGCCGCACGATCGCCAGCCCGAGGCCCAGGCCGCGGCTGCGGTTGCGCTCGGGATTGCCGACCTGATAGAACTCCTCGAACACATGCTCCTGCAGTTCGTCGGGGATACCCGGCCCGGTGTCCGACACGCGGATGCAGACGCAGTCCTTGCCGCTGCGGTCATCGGCGAAGGCCTCGATCGACACATGGCCGTCGTGCGTGAACTTGATTGCATTGCCCAGCAAGTTCTGGACGATCCGCCGCAGCAGGGCCAGATCGGTGCGCACCCAGAGGCCCTTGTGGTGGCCGCCGAGGCAGCGCAGCTCCAGTCCGGCTGCGTTCGCAATCGGAGTGAAGGACTCGGCGATGCGGCCGAGCAGCTTCATCACGTCGACCTCGCGCTCATCCGCGCGCACCGCACCGGCATCGAGCTTCGACACTTCGAGCAGGCTGTCCAGCAGCGCGCTGCTTTCCGACAAGGCACGGCGGATGCCCTGCCCCACGCGGTCGAGCATCTCGTCGCCGTTCAGGCGCGCGAGTTCCTGCACCGTGGCGGCGTTGTACGAGAGCGCGGTAAGCGGCTGGCGCAGGTCGTGGCTCGCGGCGGCGAAGAAGCGTGTCTTGGCCTCGCTGGCCTTTTCCGCGCGGTCGCGCTCCCGCCGCAGCGATTCGGACAGCGTGACGAGCTGCACCAGCGTGCGCCCCTGGTCGCGCACATAGAACGTAAGCACCACGAACAGCATCAACAGCAGCGTCGCGATGGCCGCGCCTTCGAGCGTGCCGCGCGTGACCCAGCCGATGCACAGCGCGCCGCCGACGATCGCGCTCCAGCCCACGTAGCTGCGCAGATGGCCCGCCACCGGCGAGATGGCGCCCACCGCGCTGCCGAAGGAGACCATGGTGAGCACGTAGTGGTATTCGCCCACCGGGTGGGTGAAGATCATCAGCACCATCGTCGAACGCAGCACCGCCAGCCCGATCAGCGCGTAGGCCGAGCGCGACAGCCATGTCGCAGGTTCGACGCAGCCCGGCTCGCCGATGCGCAGCAGGTAGGCCCAGCGCGCGGTGTGCGCAACCACCATGCAGGCGAACCAGACGACAGCGATCGTCTGCAGACCGACCTGCCAGCCCACCCAGGCGACGAAGGCATCCGTGAGGATCAGGGGCGGCAGGAGCCGGCGCAACTGCTGCACCGACAGCCGCACCTGTTCGGCCTCGACCAGGAGCTGCAGCTCCCGGGCAGACAGGCCGTTGCTCGCGTCAGAGATCACCCGCACCCCTGACGCGAGCTTCGTGCGCTGCTTCTCCTCGCTTGTGTACACCGACGATCTGGAGGATGGCGCGAACATGGGTCTTCACCGTGGTGTCGGAGATGTCGAGTTCGCGCGCGATCTGCTTGTCCGAGCTGCCGCGCATCAGCGCGCGGAAGACTTCGGCCTGACGCGGGGTCAGGTCCGGATAGAGGATTTCGACGTCGACCGGCTGGGCGATGCCACCTGGAGCGCCATCGACGGGCTTGCCGTTCTGGCGCGGCGGCCGGCTCACGCCGCCGCGCAACGCGACGCGCACTGCTTCGAGCAACGCGCCTGGGTCGGCGCTCTTGGGCACGTAGCCGGAAGCACCGAGGGCCAGCGCGCGGTCCATCACCACATCGCGGTCGTCACCTGAGACCACGATGATCGGCGTGTCCCGGCCCGCGTCGCGCAGCATCTTGATGGAGCGCTCGCCGTCATGCGTGCCCAGCCACCAGTCGAGCAGCACGAGCTCGTAGGGGAAGGTCTCCATGAGCCGCCTGGCACTGTCGAGATCGCGGGCCTTGTCGAGCGAGGCATCGGGCATGATCAATTGAAGAAGAAGCTCGAAGGAGTCCCCGACGAGTTGGTGATCCTCGATCCATAGCGCGCGCATTTGCTGATAGCTCTCCTCGCTTCACGTCTTGCACATGTTCCGGAGATTGCGGCAGCCGGCGCGCAACGCGGAATTCAGGTCGGCGCAGCCTATCACTCCATCAACGCCCGCGATCTCCTTCTTTTGGACGAGTGACGCGGGCGCCACGGCGGGCGTAGCGGCGGCTAGAGCCGCCCGCGTCCGCTGAGCGGCGCCTCCGGCGCAGTCGGCGCATCGGGCGCGGCCGGACGCGGAATATTGACCAGCAGCCCGTGCATCGTGAGCATGCGCAGCGCCTCGATCTGGGTGAACTCCTGGTCGGTCGCGACAAAGCGCATTTCGTAGGTGCCGAGGCGGATCGCGTCTCCGTCGACGAGCACCTGGGTCTCGATCTGGATGTCGTTGACGAAAGTGCCGTTGCGGCTGCCGAGGTCGGTGATGGTGACGAAGGCCTGCTCGACGTCGATCAATGCATGGTCGCGGCTGGCCTGGGCGGAATCGACGATCACGTCATTGCTCGGGCCGCGCCCCACCCGGTTCCCCTGGGGAGCGAGTTGCACCTGCCGGGTTTCGCCGGTCGCGGTCATCATGAGAAGGGTTGGCATGGTTGGTTGTCCGGGTGCGCGGTGACAAGACTCCGCACGCACATCGGATATCGGCTGAGCGGAGTGATTTTGAAGGGTCAGCCTTCAGCGGCCTGGCTTGCGCCAGGTGCCGGATTGCCGCTTCGCTGCCGCTGCGGCCACAAAACGGAGGCAATGGCCACCATCATCAGCGCGACGGCGGTCCAGTCCTGCCAGTACACCGTCTCGCCGAGCCACAGGGCGCCGCTGAAGACGCCGAGCACCGGGATCAGCATCACGCTCAGCGTGGAGGCTACCGGCGGCAGACCGCGCGCGAGATAGAACCAGGCGGCATGCGCGAAGCCGAAGATCAGAACCGCGTTGTAGGCGATCGCGGCCCAGGCGGCCGGGCCCGGCGTGTGCCACTGCGGGCGCTCGAAGAGCAGCGAAAGCAGTCCCATCACGACGGCGGTCAGCGCGGTCATCCAGAACGACAGCGTGAGCGTGGGGACTTCGATGCGCGTGTGCCGCAGCAACTGAGTGCCCAGCGCCCAGGTGGCCGCCGCCACCAGCGCCAGCGCGACATAGCCGGGACGTCCGGCCAGGTCGGTGAACTCGTGCCACAGCAACAGCCCCACCCCGAGCGCGCATGCGCTCACGCCAAGCCACCCGCGCCGCGAGAGCACCGCCTTGAAAAGAAACGCACCGATGACCGCCGAGAACACCGGCATCGTGTAGCCGAGGATCGCCGCTCGACCGCTGGAGAGCGCCTTCACCGCAAGGATGATGCAGGCGTGCCAGACGAACATGTTGGTCGCGGCGAGCCACACCAGTTCGGGCCAGTGCCGTCGCGGCACTCGGAACGGCGTCTTCATGACCACCAGCGCCAGCCCCAGCACCGGCAGGCCCAGCCAGAGCGACAGGGCCCGGAACGTCAGTGGCGGATAGTCGGCCACGCCCAGTTTCATGACCGGCCAGTTGAGGCCCCAGGCCAGCGTCAGCGGAACGAGAAGCGCGATCTGGCGAAGCGAAATGGTTTGCATGGGGAAGCATTGTGTTCGCAGGTGAAACCCTGCCCCGGAACGTCGTAAGAATTGCGTAAGATTCGCGCTCGCGCCTCAAACAGTTTATTCATGCTCGATGTCGATTTGCCTACACCCGCGACTGCGGTACGCAACCTGCTAGCCAACCGCGGGATCGTCCCGGCGCTGGCGATGCTCAACGACAGGACACCTTTCCGGTTCACCGCGATCTACAAGCTCAATGGCGACGTGATGCATGCGGCGCACGCCTTCGATCGCGAGTCCGAATACCGCTCGTGGCTGAAGGTGGTGCCGCTCGGAAGGAGCTTCTGCCAGCACGCCGTCGAGCACGGCGAGTTCGTGACCAGCCATGCCTCCCAGGACCACCGGCTGACCAACCGGCCCTACACCGGCATGGTGGAGTCGTACTACGGCCGCCTGCTGACGAAGGATTGCGGAACGCCCTACGGGACGTTCATTCATTTCGATCTCGAGCCGCGCAGCATTCCCACGGAAGAGATCCACTTCCTGCGCGAAGTGATCCCGCAGTTCGTCGACTACCTGACCTGAGCCTGAGCCGGTCGCAGCAGCGCCACGAACTCAGCCGCCGCAGGCGACAGGCTGTAAGCGCGGCGCGTGATCAGGTAGATCGGCGGCACGCGGATCGGCAGCTTCACCGGCAAGACGCGCAACACGCCGAGCCGCGCATAGTGCGCCGCCTGCGAGGCCGGCATCACCGCGCACATGTCCGAATGCTCCAGCAGCGCGGTCATCGCGATCGGCGAAGCCGTCTCCGTGATGCGCAGCCGCTCCTGGACGCCCGCCTCGTGCAGGGCGGCCTCGAAGCGCCCGCGCTGTGGCGAGCCCGGCGGCTGCAGCAGCCACGGCCATTCGACCAGCTCGCGCAGCGACACCGACCTGCGCCGAAGCAGCGGATGCGTCTTGCGCACCACAACCACCTGCGGTTCGCCGAGCAGCGGCACGCAGTCGAAGGCTTCGGCGCTGTGATCTTCGGTGAGGCGGCCGAGCATCAGGTCGACCTCGCCGCGCGCGAGCTGGCGCAACATCACGTCGCTGGTATCGACCACCACGCTGACCGCTACGCGCTCGTGCTTCTTCTGATAGGCCACCAGCGTCGGCGCCAGCAGTTCAGGCACCGCACCCGGCACGCTGCCCACGCGCAGCGCGCCGCTGAGGCCTGAGCGCAGCGCCTCGACCTCTTCGCATACCGCACCGAAATCGGTGAGTACCCATCGCGCATGGCGTACCAGCGCCTCGCCGTAGGGCGTGGGCGTCATCCCGCGGGCGACGCGGGTGAACAGCGGCACCGAGAAGGTCTCCTCGAGTTGCTGCAAGAGCTTGGTTGCCGCCGGCTGGCTGATGCTCATCGCCGCCGCGGCGCGGCCGAGGTTGCGGTGCTGGTCCAGCAGCGCGAGCAGCACCCACTGCCGCGTGCGCAGTCGCAGCAACAGGCGCCATGGCGGGAGATCGGCGGACGGACGACTCATATACGTATGTATATGAATTCTTCAGAACTCGCGATTGGATTGGAATGGCGAACATCCCTAAGCTGCGTGCGTCGGACTTCAAAAAAATACCGGAGACACACCCCATGCCATTCCAGCCTCTGCTGCGCGGCGCCGCTGCCCGCGGCCTTGCCGCCCTGCTGCTGATCGCGGCGCCGTTCCTGGCAGCCGCGCAGGGCACCTACCCGGACAAGCCCGTGCGGATCATGGTCGGCGCATCGGCGGGCGGCGGCACCGACATCCTGGCGCGCCTGCTCGCGGACAAGTTCGCGGTTTCGCTGAAACAGCCGGTCGTCGTCGAGAACCGGCCCGGTGCCTCGAACACCATCGCAGCCGAACTCACGGCACGCGCCGTGAACGACGGCAGCACGCTGCTGTTGGCGACCAACACCGGCCAGGCCGTCGCGCCGCACCTGCTCAAGCTGAAGTACGACCCGCTCAAGGACCTGCAGCCGGTAGGGCTGGTGGCCGTGATGCCGAACGTCCTGGTCGTGCCCTCGACCTCTCCCTACCAGAACGTGAACGAGCTCGTGACCGCCATGCGCGCCAAGCCCGGCACCTTCAGGTATGCCTCTTCGGGCATCGGGAGCACGCAGCATGTGGGCGGCGAGGCCTTTGCGCTCGCGACGGGCACGAAGGCCATCCACGTGCCCTACCGCGGCAGCTCGCAGGCGCACATCGACATCATCGGCGGGCAGGTGGAGATGATGTTCGACAGCACTTCCTCGGCGATGCAGCAGATCAAGTCGGGCAAGCTGCGGCCGCTCGCGGTTGCAGCGGCCAAGCGAATCCCGGAGCTTCCCGACGTGCCCACTCTCGCCGAAGCCGGCGTCTCCGGTGCCGACGTCAACACGTGGTACGGCCTCTTCGTCACCGGGGGTACGCCGCGCGCCGCGGTCGAGCGCCTCAACGCAGAGCTCATCCAAAGCCTGCGCTTGCCCGATGTGCAAGACCGCATCAAGGCGCTCGGCGGCGAGATCACGCCGATGGACATCGCCACATTTGCGGAGATGAACCGCAGCGAATTCGAACGCTACGGCAAGCTGGTGCGCGACACCGGTATGCGCGCCGAGTGACACACACCTGAGGAAAGAACGTTGATGAAACCCAGAATCGCAGTGCTGCCCGGCGACCCGAGCGGCATCGGCCCCGAGATGACAGCCAAGCTGCTCGCGCGCGCACACAACATCGAGGCGGCGGACCTGCTGCTTATCGCCGACCCGCTGGTGCTCGACAGCGGCTGGCGCATCGCAGGCGCCGCCACGCCCGATCCGCTGCGTGTCGCGAGCCTCGATGCGCTCGCCTTCGAAAGCGGCCGGCCGAGTCTGCTGGCGCTGGACACGATGGGCGGACAGGCGCCGGTGCTCGGCGAGTCGAATGCGCATTCGGGCAAGGCCTCCTTCGAGGTGATGCAGCTCGCCACCGAGGCCGTGCGCCGTGGCCTCGTCGACGGCATCGTCTTCGCGCCACTCAACAAGCATTCGCTTCGCCTTGGCGGGTTGCAGCACGAGGACGAACTGCGCTACATGCAGGAGCGCTTCGATGTACCGGGCTTCGTTTGCGAGTTCAACATCACGGGCAACCTGTGGACTTCGCGCGTGACCTCGCATGTGCCGCTCAAGGATGTTGCCGCGCTCATCACCGGCGATGCGGTGCAGGACGCGGTGCGCATCATCCATGACGCCCTCGTCCGCGCAGGCGTCAAAGCGCCGCGCATCGCGGTGTCAGGGCTCAATCCGCATGCCGGCGACGGCGGCTCCATCGGCACAGAGGAGATCGAAGTCATCGCGCCGGCCGTCCGCGCACTCCAGGCCCAGGGCATCGATGCGCGCGGGCCCTACTCGCCGGACACGGTCTTCATCGGCGCGCGGCGCGGCGATTTCGACGCAGTGGTGTCGATGTATCACGACCAGGGCCAGATCGCGATGAAGCTCATGGGCTTCGAGCAAGGCGTGACGCTGCACGGCGGCCTGCCGGTGCCCGTGGCAACCTCCGCGAGCGGCAGCGCCTTCGACATCGCCGGCAAGGGAGTCGCGAAGATCGAAGGCCTGCAGCATGCCTTCGATCTCTGCGTGCGCATGGCGCGGGAGTCGGCTACTTCCTCATCACCACGACGCGGCGCCAATCCTGGTAGATGACGCGCATCGGGACGCCGCGCTGGTGCAGCTCGGTCCAGATTGCAGGATTGATGTAGGCCGCGGCCTGTGGGAGCGACTGCCAACGCGTGACGAACTCGTCGACCGTCTTGATCCACTTGTCGGGCTCCTGGACTTCGCCGAGGGCGAATTCATCCATGTAGGCAACGAGGGTCACGTCGCGTCCGAGATAGAACGGCAGCGTCTGGTCGTACGCGGCAACGGCAAATACCGGTGTGCCAGGACGCAGTTCCGAGCGCAATGCAGCGGCGAACGGCGTCGCGCTCTTGAGTTGCCCATAAGCGTCGTGCGATTGAAGGACCACCGTGGTCGCGATCAGGTGTCCGAATGCCACGCTCAGGATCGCCGTGGTCACCTTCTGGCGGGACAGGCTGAACCACCCCAGCGCCGCGCACGCGACGAAGATCACCGCGCCGATGCGTACTGCTTCCGCCATTGGTGCGAGCACTTCCGCAGGCGTGGCAGGTGACGCGAGCCGGCTGGCCTTCGTGGAGACGACGAAGGCAGCCACCCATGCAAGCGTGGGCAGCAGCAGGTGCCAGCGCAAGGTGCTTGGCTGCACATCGCGGAGCGCGCGTGCCGCCAGCAGCGCGAGCGCCGGGAACATCGGCAGGATGTAGGAAGGCAGCTTCGAGCCCGAGGTGCTGAAGAAGAGAAACACGAAGGCGCACCACACGACGAGCAAGTCGCGGCTGCGATCGTCGGCACGTTCGCCCTCCGCCCCACGCCGCCAGGCCAGCCACGGCAAGGCGCTGGTCCACGGCAGCATGCCGCCCAGCAGCAGGGGCACGTAGTACCACCACGCGCCCTGTCGCTGATGCACGGTGGTCAGGTAGCGCGCGAAGTGCTCATGCACGAAGAAGAACTGCGCGAAGGTCGGATTGCGCATCGACACCATGACGAACCACGGCGTCGCCAGCGCAAAGAAGATCAACAGGCCCGACACCCAGTGCATGCCACGAACCAGCGCAGCATCGCGCCGCCACAGACTCGTGAGGAACAGCACGCCAGCCGGGATGACCACGCCCACGAGACCCTTGCTGAGCATCGCGCCCGCCATGGCCGCCCAGGCCAGCCAGATCCAGCGACGCCGCACCGTCGGGTCCGACGTGGCGTTTTCGGCCAGAAGGACCGCGCAGAGCGCGAGGGTCAGGAAGAAGGTCAGTCCCGCATCGAGGGTGAGGAAGTGGCTGTTGCCGACGACCCATGTCATCGACGCGGCGATCGCCAGCGCGCGAACGCCGCTCTCGCGCCCCCAGAGGCGCGCGCCGGTGAAGCCCACCATCAGCAGCGTGAGGAAGCCCGAAAGCGCCGGCCACAGACGAGCCGAGAATTCGGACACACCAAAGCCGAGGAAGGCCAGCGCGCCGAGCCAGTACTGCATGACGGGCTTCTCGAAATAGAGCAATCCGTTCAGGCGCGGCGTGATCCAGTCGCCACTGCGCGCCATCTCCAGTGCGATGGACGCGTAGCGGCCTTCGTCGGGGCTGATGAGCGATCGCGTTCCGAGGCCGGCGAACCAGAGCACGGCCAGGGCCACGAGCATCAATACGAGCGCGAATGTCCCGACCGCGACCGGCCGGGCGACGCTCGCCGCATGCGAACGGGTCAGCCGGCTGTCGGCAGCGGCGGAGGCGGTGCCGTTGCCAGCAAGCGCGCTCTTCCTGGATGCGGATAGTCGAGTAGCAGAAAACACAGGGTCGGTGATCGCCAGAAGTAAACCGACCGAGGTTGCTCCGCGGGAATGAATCTCAGGTTAATGCACATGAACCGGGTCTGAATGCGATCCGCGCGGACCGGGCGGCGCCGTCCGCGTAACCAATCGGGCTCGCGGCGCGAAATATCGACCGAGGGCGCCCGCATGCAGCACGACGATGTTCACAGGAGCAACACCATGCAGATCGACGAAGACAAGCTCAATGCCCTGCTCGGCCGAATGGTCGAAGAGTTCGGTGCACTCGCCAGCGCGCCGCTCACGATCCTCGGCGACAGGCTCGGGCTGTACAAGGCAATGGCCGGCGCCGGACCGATGACCGCCGAACGATTCGGCGAGAAGACCCATCTGCGATTGCGCTATGCGATCGAGTGGCTCAACGCGCAGGCCGCGAGCGGCTTCGTCGAGTACGACCCCGGCGCGCAAACCTACACACTGTCGCCCGAGGCCGCGCTTGTGCTCGCAGACGACGCCAGCCCCGCTTTCATGGGCGGCGGCTTCGAAGTCCTGATGTCGCTGTTCCTCGATCTCGACAAGGTCCAGAAAGCATTCCGCGACGGCACGGGCCTGGCGTGGCATGAACACCATTCGACCCTTTTTTCGGGCACCGAGCGCTTCTTCCGCGCGGGCTACAACGCGAACCTGGAGCCGAGCTGGATCCCCGCGCTCGACGGCATGCGCGAGCGGCTGCACCACGGCGCACGCGTCGCCGACGTCGGCTGCGGCTTCGGCGCGTCGACGATCGTGCTGGCGCAGGCCTACCCTGAGTCGACCTTCGTCGGCTACGACTATCACGAGCCTTCGATCGTCGCGGCGCGCGAACGCGCCAAGGCGGCGGGCGTCGACGACCGCGTGAGCTTCGAGGTCGCGGGCGCGAAGACCTATCCGGGCCGGGACTTCGACCTGGTCGCGTTCTTCGACTGCCTGCACGACATGGGCGATCCGGTCGGTGCGGCGCGGCATGTGCGCGAAACGCTTTCACCCGACGGCCTGTGGATGATCGTCGAGCCGTTCGCGAACGATCGACTCGAAGACAACCTCAACCCGGTCGGACGCATCTACTACTCCGCATCGACCATGGTGTGCACGCCATGCTCGTTGTCGCAGGAGATCGGTCTCGGGCTCGGCGCGCAGGCCGGCGAGAAGCGTCTGAGTGCGGTCGCGCGAGAAGGCGGCTTCAGTCGCTTCCGGCGTGCGGCACAGACGCCGTTCAACCTCGTGTTCGAGGCGCGGCCCTGACGGCCCTCGCGACGGACATCACATCGCCGGGCGAAACCCCTGCATGTCCTTGATCCGTCGCCGCAGCGCATCGATGAACGCGGTGACGCGCGCCGGCCGATGCAGGCCAGGCGGCAGCGCCACATGGATGCCCACCGGTTCGAGCCACAGCCGCGGCAGCACGCGCTTGAGGCGGCCCGACTCCAGATCGGCCTGGCACATCCACGGGGCGGCGGCACCGATGCCGTCGCCGTTGAGGATCGCGCGGTAGCTCGACAACAGGCTGTCGGTTCGCAGGGGCGTGTCGATCGACACCGTCTGCGAACGTCCGGCCTTGTCGAGCAGGCGGACCGCATCGACGAAATACGGCACGAGGCCCACGCATGGGAGCGTCGGCAGGTTGGCCGGCGTGACGGGCCCGAGCCGGCGCAGCAGCGCGGGATGCGCGACCAAGATGCGCTCCATGTCGCCCAGATGCCGGCTCACGAGGCCTGGGTCACGAACTTCGCCCACGCAGACCCAGCATTCCGCGCCGGTCGCGACGAGGTCGACCACGCGATCGGTCAGCGTGAGTTCCACCCGCAGTTGCGGACACTAGGTCGGCACGGGATTCCGCCAGCATCTGCTTGGGGGTGAGGGTCTGGTTCTTGTCACCCATCTTCGGATTCCTTCGCGATTCGAAGAAGCTTCAGGTCGAGTTCAACTTGCTCGCGCACGTCCTTGATCTCTTTTGGCAGACGCGACCTGATGGCCACCAGTCCACAAATCACCGTGCAGAGCCACGTGACGGCAGGAACGACAACGAGCACCCAGTGAAAGCTGCCATGCAACATCCCAAGCATCACTGCGAAGCCGCTTAAGCCCACCGCCAGCACCAGCAATATGGCTGCCAGAACGACACCGACGGTTTGCCGAACCAGGCCCCCGGCGGCCTCCGCGGCCTCGGCCTTGACGAGCGCACCATAGTTCGAGATGTGGCGAAGGACGAGTCCCGGATTCCGGAGCGTTGCAGGAAAGATTGGATGAATCATGGCGTACGACCCTTTGAGCGGAGGTCATAGGCCACGGGAATTGTCTGCCTTGTCGTCTTTCCGGGTGCCCTTTCGTAGGTGCGTTCATGCTTCGGACCGGTCATCTCTTGCACGCGCGGGAAGATCGCCGGGAAGCCGCGAGGAATCATTCGATCTGCAGCGGCGCGCAATTCGCGGACGACCTAGGAGAGACGACGCAAGTAGTCCTGCACGCTCGCGGCGAGTTGGTTGTCGTCAGGCAGGCTGCCGCCCGGCGTGAAATGGTCGACCACGTCCGGTAGCAGTTCCGAGAGACCGCTTCGCGCCTCCTCGTCGCCGACGCCCGCCTGCTGTACTGGTCTCCACGACCTCTCCCATGAATTCATGGCCGAGGACGTCGCCCGCCTTGAAGCCGGGCACCTTGCCCCTGAACAAATGCAGATCGGAACCGCAGATCGCTGTCGCCGTGACCTGCACGATGATGTCGTCGGGCGTCTGGATCACCGGGTCCTTACTGTAAACACTCTCGACCCGAACATCCTTGCTGCCGTGATACACCAAGGCTTTCATGTTTCGCTCAGGATGACAAGTGAAAAGGAGAACCCGGCGCGACGAGATGCGCGTTCGCCGGCGACGAAGGGTGAAGCTCGGTCCGCCATGAAGTGGCGAGCGTAGGACTTGCGTCCAACCGGTTATCGGGGGCAGCTCTACGAACCGCGCTGGACAACGCGGCGACGTCCGATAGCCGATCAGGCGCCGCAACTCGCAAAAACATCAAGATCATGAACGTGGCACATCGCGACAGGACGCAAGCGCGGCTCGCAGTTGTTCAATCGTGTAGGGCTTGCTCAGCCACAGGGCGCCTTCGGTCCCATCCGCAGGCGGCATGGCCCCACTCGCGAAGATGACGGGCAGATGCTCGCGTGCACTCAGTCGCCGCGCGACGTCCAGGCCGGAGAGGCCGGGCAGATTCATGTCCACGAGCAGAACGTCGAACGCACCCTCGAAAAACCGGTCGAGCGCCGCTTCTGCGCTTGACACGCCGGCCGCCCAATGTCCGAGAAGCCTCAGCATCCTGAGGGTTCCGGTCAATGCATCCCTGTCGTCTTCAATGACGAAGACGCGTAGAGACTGCCCGGTTTGCTCGCCCATCATCTCTTCCAGCCAGAACGAGGTCGAACGCATGGCTTCGCCTGAGCTCGGCCGTGGTGGATGCAGGTGCCGCTGGCACCGACGAAAGACTCAGGCGGTCACGCCCGCGTGCTCGGCCATCAGCTCTTCCTTGCGCGCGGCCAACGCTTCGCGCATCGCCACCAGGTCAAGCCCTCGCGCGGCGCGGGCCTTGACGAAGATCTCGTTTCGCTCTTCCCTTACGTGGTGATCAATGTACTCGCCCAGCACCGTGACCTTGGCGTCGAACATGTCATCGACCTCCGCGGCTTCCTGGATCTGGGCGATCAGGTCCTTGGCGCTGGCATGTTCGACCTTCGCCTCGTCGAGCAAATCAGTGTCCTTGAGCGTTTCGCGCAGAGCCGGATAGAAAATCTCTTCCTCAATCTGCGCGTGCACTGTCAGCTCCGTGCAGATCTCCAACGCCAAGTCGCGCTTTTTCTGCGAGGCACTCCCGGCCTTGGATTTCGTCAGCTCTTCATAGGCCTTGAAAAGCTTCTTGACGTTGCGGTGATCTGCATCGAGCAGACCGCAGGCGTCCGGCTCGGATCGTTTGGTGATGGGCATCATGGGCTCCTGTACGTCTAGGGATCGAGGAGATGCGATAGTGGATTTGCAGGGTGCCGGGGGCACGTAGGAAGGTGCCGCGTTGCCTGGGAGGTGAAAGAGGATGCCAGCCAATGCGCTCTCCGCATACGGCGATGGCACTCAGTAACGCGAGTAGGAGTCCTCCCACTGGCGAATCAGCGTCTACTAATGATCATCCATAGCGTCGCTTCCTAGCTTCCTTCTTCTATCCGCGCGCTTCGCGCAGACCCGTCGCAAGGAACACCATATGCATAGCAGACTCCTCCGCGCGCTCGCCGCTGGCACCCTGTGCGCGAGCACTATCACCTGGGTGTCGGCCGCCGCGGCAGATGCGCCCTCCAAGAACGACCAGGGCTACATGACCAAGGCTGCTGGCGGCGGCATCTACGAGGTCGAGGTCTCGAAGATGGCGGTCGCGAAAGCGCAGCAAGCCGATGTCAGGGCCTACGCAGAGATGCTGGTAATGGACCACACCGCAGCCAATGAAGATCAAGCAACTCGCCTCAGCCAAGGGAGTAACGCTGCCTAACGACATGCCGGCCGACAAAAAGGCCAAGTTGGACAAGCTCTCAACGTCGAAGGACATCGATCGGGACTTCGTCAAAGAGGTTGGACTCGACGATCACAAGACCGATATTTCACTGTTCGAGAAGGCCAGCAAGGGTGCCAAGGACTCCGAGGTGAAGGCCTGGTTCGGGAAGACACTTCCCACGTTGAGGGAGCATCGTGCCGAGGCCGAGAAACTCAGCCACGGCGGCAAGATGTCCATGAAGCACTGAGCGGGAGCATGGACCGGGATGCACCGAACATCGCTGAAGGAACGCGCCGCCACTTTACGCAGCACCTCGATGTCCGCGGACGTGATGTTGGACATGCTTTCTGCCAGATGGAATCTAAGTCTAGGCAGTGATCGCAGGCAAAAGCTTCCGAACTCGCCGTGAAATGAACGGACTACTTGGCAGGCGCGTTAGCGTCCTACGCTTCGCATGTGCTCACGGCCCGAGGCTCTCTCGCCAGGCAGTGTCGCCTTGCAAACTCGGAGAGAGACGTATGACAACCATCACAGACTGGAGCGACGCCCTGATGGCCTCGCTTGCATGCGCTCTGGCATTGTTCTTCGTTGCGATCCCCAGGGTGATCGGGTTCGCCATCATCATTGTTCTTGGATGGCTGGTGGCTTCCCTGCTTGAGAAAGGCGTACGCGGCGTCCTGCACGCAGTGAAGTTCGACTCGCTTGCGCAAAGGGCCGGGTTTGCCGGATTCGTTCAAGGCATGGGGGTCAAGACAGACGCCTCGGGTTTCTTGGCGCTTGTCGCAAAGTGGTTCGTGCGTCTCATTGTTCTGGTAGTGGCATTCGATGCGCTCGGCTTGCCTGCGGTATCCGAGGTGCTACGCCAATTGCTCCTTTGGCTGCCCAACCTTGTAGTCGCCCTCGTGGTGCTCGTGATTGGCGGGCTCCTCGCGAACGCGGCGTCCTCGCTGGTGAGAGGCGCGACGTCCAAGGCCGGGTTCGACAATCCAGACACACTGGCGAAGGTAACGTCGGTGGCAATCTGGTGCTTCGCCATCGCGATTGCCGTCAACCAGATGGGCATCGCGGCCACACTCGTCAACACGCTGTTCATGGGCCTCGTTGGAGCTGTCTCGCTCGCCGCCGCGATCGCGTTTGGATGGGGCGGGCATGGTGCGGCCGAAGAGATTGTCAGAAAGTGGTACGGGCAAGGCAAGGCAGCTGCGCCGAAGATCGCCAGCGCGGCCGAGACACTGGAGACCGAGGCCACGAAACGTTGAGCGTCGCCACTAAGCGTTAGCGCTTAAAAGGCTTCCATGTCCTCACCCTACGTTCTCTATGGCGCTCCGGGCTCAGGCGCCACCTCGATTCACGCAGCGCTGACACTCTTCGGTGCCTCCGTCATGGTGATGGATGTAGCACCTTGGCAGGGAGAGGACCAACGCGCCAAGCTCACCCGAGTGAATCCAATGCGACAAGTGCCGGTGCTGGTCCTCCCAACGGGCGAGGTGACGACGGAGAGCGCCGCGATCCTCATATGGCTCGCGGACCATTATCCGTCGGCTAGGTTGGCCCCACGATTCGGCGACGCGGCCCGAGGCCAGTATCTGCGGCGGATGACATTTGTCGCGGCAGAGATCTACTCGCTCTATTGGGTCAGAGACGAACCTTCGCGGCTGGCACAGACGCCGGAGGCCCAAGCCTTCGTTCTGGACCGCACGGCAGAGCGGATCGCTGAATGCTGGCGCATCATGGATGCGCAAGTACCGCGCGGCCTGCTCTATTTGCTCGTAGACGAGCTGAGCGTTCTGGACCTCTATGTCACCGTCGTATCGCGATGGCAGCCACGACGCTTGCGCTTCTATCGCGAAGCCCCTCGAATGGCGGAGATTGTCAGGCGCGTGGATTCAGAACCCCGGCTCCTCGAGCATTGGCAAGCACGCTACCCATTTGTCGGCGCATGGGAAAGCGAAGGGCCTTGAACCGCGCCGCATCTGTTGTGTCCTCGCCCTGGCTCTCGCGAAAGGTCCCCCACGCCAAATCCTGGATGCCTATGGCCACACCTATCATCATCAGCATTCCACACCAGCTCGGTCGCGCTGAGGCTCGCCGCCGCATCGAGGCGGGGTTCGGGCAGATCATTGGTGTACTACCAGGCGCCGTGGCATCCCGCACAGAGAGATGGGACGGCGATCGGCTGGTCTTCAGCGTTGAGGCCATCGGACAGCGCGTTTCCGGTGCAATCGACGTGCTCGAAACTTCAGTAGCGATGGAGATTGAGTTGCGCGGCGTCCTCGGGTTCGTGGCAAGTGGCCTCAAGCGCAGATTGCAGAAAGTCGGTCAATTGCTGCTGACCAAGAGGTAAGGCCGGTTTCGGATTGCGGAGGACGGAATCGGATGCCACCATCAGTCCCGGGGCCCGGGGTGGGTAGCGACGAAACTCGGAGTCCGCCCTCGGCTGAGTTGACGAGACGGCCCCCTCAATGCAACCGTCCGTGCGGATGTTCCATGAAGAAGCACACCATCTCGGCACTCGCGTCTGGGCCATGCGGATCCGTATACGTCCCAGCGGGACTACCGCCAGCCCATGCGTGCGATGCCCCGTGTACGAGCCAGTGCTCTGCCAGCACCCGTCCGTCTGCGGCGATATGGACTCGCCGCGTCGTCGGCCGTCTGGCGCCGCCCGTCAGCCGCTCGATGTGAACCGATTCCGCACCCGCCGCACTGACTGCAATCACCTGTTCCCCGTTCTTCACGTGGACCGTCGGATCGGCATCGCCATGAAACACGATCGTGGGGATCGCGGTGCCGCAGACGCCCTTCGGCATCGCCCCGGATTGCATAGCGCTCAGAGCACCGGGCAGATCGCTGGCGGCCCCCGCTGCCAATCCGGAATGAACACCGACGGCCGCGAAGATGTCCGGGTAGACGTCCCCCAGAATGGCAGCCATCGCCCCGCCCGCAGATAACCCGGCAACGTACACGCGTCGTGGATCGATCGCATACCGCCCGATCGCCTCCGTGGTCATCTTCGCCAGCAGCTCGGGCTCGCCCCGGCCGCGCTGCTGATGGTAGTGCTTGAACCAGTTCCAACAGCCCTGTGGATTCGCGCGGCGAGATTGCGCGGGGTACAGCACATAGAAGCCATGCTCACGCGCGAGCCGATTCATTGCCGTACCGGCCGCAAAGTCGTCCGGGTTCTGCGTGCACCCGTGAAGTATCACGATCAGCGGCAGCTTCGCATTGCCTTCGTGCGCGGGGACGAATAGCTTGTAGTCGCGTCGGTCGGAGGCATTGGCAAGGTCCCGGCCAGAAAAACTTCACATGAAGCGCCGATGTCGCGATCGACGGCGGAAGGCAATCGTTCGGTCTCGATCCATGTCGGCTCGGCCTCACGCAACTCCCTGGCCTCCACGTCTATGACGGTCGAGCAGGGCTCGCGCGAACTATCGTCAGAAGTGTGGCGCGCCAATGCCTCGCGGATGGTTGTGCCGCATGCAGGCTGGAATGGCGTTCGTTCGAACTTCGGCAAAGCGCACGAAGCCGAAGAACCGCCCTGGTCTCACTAATGGCGGTCCTCCGCTGCACAACGGAATTCCACAGTTCAATCATCGGAGATGCTGGGTGACTAGACAGTGCACCGTAAGCGGCTAGCCATCCCATCTTGAGTTCGTTGTGCGCGCAAAGGATCCACTACTCCACTTAACTTCTTAGTGGAGAAATGGACACTGCAGTTGCTCTTAGCGCAGGTCGGCGGCGGCGACGCAATCGCAGCCCGGAGTTCAAGGCGCACGTGGTGGCAGCGTGCAGCAAGCCGGGCGTGTCGTCAGTGTTGGTGGCCATGGCCAACGGCATCAATGCGAACCTGGTGCGTCGATGGGTGCGTGACGCGGAAGCCCCGCCGTGCGCACCGGCACCGGTCAATGCGCCCAAGGGCTTGCCCGGCGCCGCTTCGGGCCCTACGACTGGGGCATTCGTGCCCGTTCACCTGTCCGCAGCAGCCGGGCCGGCTACCCCACCCGGTGACATCCGCATGGAGGTACGGCGTGGCGCCGTGAGCGTCGTTGTGACCTGGCCAGCCGGGTCAGCCAACGAGTGCGGCGGTTGGCTGCGCGAGTTGCTGCGGTGATCAAGGTCGAAGCCGTCTGGCTGGCCGTGGAACCGATGGACACGCGCTCGGGCACTGAAGCTGCGCTGGCGCGCGTCGTGCGCGTCGTCGGCGCGGCTCGGCCGCATCATGCCCATTTGTTCACCAACCGTCGGGCCAACCGGATGAAGGCCCTCGTGCACGACGGCATTGGCATCTTGCTGGCCGGCAGGCGGCTGCACCAGGGAAAGTTCATCTGGCCCAACGATGCCGCGCTCACGCTTGGCTTGAGCCGTGCGCAGTTCGATGCCTTAGTACTTGGCCTGCCCTGGCAACGCGTCGGCGAGGCTGGCGTCATCTGTGTGCCGTAGCGCGGGCAGCGCAATTGCCGAAGTCGTGCATGCGGCAAGTGTGAGGTGGCGGAGCCACCAGGAATGGTCTATGCGTCGATTCATCGGCGTCTCCGGATGCTTTTCTAAGGGGTGAGCGGCCCAGTCTAAGTCGCGAAGAAATGATTCTTCTAAACAAGCGTCGTGCGCACAAACCCTGTCATGGCCGGCGCCCTATCGTTGCGGCATGTCCTCGATGCCGTAGCCCAGCTTCACGCTGGCATCCGCGGGGATCGCGGGCATGGTTTCGTTCCATGCCTCCCATTGCTGGCGCAACCTGATCAGTCGTTCGGGCTCGCGCTTGGCCAGATTGGCACGCTCACGCGCGTCGGAGACGACATTGAACAGGTAGTCGTGGCCGTCCACGCGCAGGTATTTCCAATCGCCGTCGCGCAGCGCGCGCTGTTCGCGATGCTTCATGCGCCAATAGAGTGGTCGCGCGAACTGCTCGCCGGGCGCTTCCAATATTCGGCGCAGCGACACGCCATCGAGCGGGTACTCCAGAGCCGGCTTTGCACCGGCCACGTCCAGCATGGTGGCCGACCAGTCCATCGTCATGCAGTGCTGTGCGCTTACGCTCCCAGCGGGGATGCCCGCGGGCCAATGCGCGATCCAGGGTACGCGGATGCCCCCTTCGGTGAGGTCCATCTTGCCGCCCACCAGCGGCCAGTTGTCCGAGAAGCGCTCGCCGCCGTTGTCGCTGGTGAAGACCACCAGCGTGTCGCGCTCCAGGCCGTGGCGGCGCAATGCGTCCATCACCCAGCCGATGCCCTCGTCCATGTGGTGGATCATGCGGTGGTACGTGTGAATGTTCCCGCCGTGCAGGTGAAAGAGGTTGTCCTTCACGTCCGCCGCCACGTGCGCATCGTCACGCGTCTCCCAAGGCCAATGCGGCGCGGTGTAGTGCAGGCTCAGGAAGAATGGCATGTGTGCCGCCGCCATGCGCTCGACGTAGTCCACCGCGCGCTGCGAGAGCAGATCGGTGAGGTAGCCCTCCTCGTGCTTCTCCTTCTCGTCGAGGTACAGGTCGTGCGCGCCGTTGCCGGCGCAGTGGGTGAAATAGTCGACGCCGCCGGACATGGGTCCGAAGAACTCGTCGTACCCCGACTTGAGCGGGCTGAAGTGGGGCGGATAGCCCAGGTGCCATTTGCCGATCAGGGCCGTCCGGTACCCCGCCTGCTTCAGCAGTGAAGGAAGGGTTGGGTGCTCGGGCGGCATGCCCAGCGCAGTGCTGCCCTTGGTGCCGGCGCTGATCGGCTCTTCCGCGGCGCCTCGCAACCGGTATTGATAGCGCGCGGTCATGAGCGCAAATCGCGTCGGCGAACACACGGGCGAGTTCGAATAGCCGTCGGTGAAGCGGATGCCTCCAGCCGCGATCGCGTCGAGCACGGGTGACACGGGACCAAACTGCGCATTGCGGCCTCCGTAGCAGCCCAAGTCCGCAAAGCCGAGGTCGTCGGCGACGATGAAGATGATGTTTGGTTTCGAGGTCACGGTACTTCAGTTGTTCGCCTGGAAGCCGGTAGCTTTCACAATCTGCGCCCAGCGTGCGGTTTCCGCCGCAATGGTCTTGGCGAACGCAGCCCCATGTTCGTCCGGCACATCGAAACCCTGGGCTTCCATCGCCTTGAGGAATTCGGGCGAGGCCTGTGCCTTGAGCGTGGCGGCCTCGATGGCATCGAGGACCTGCTTCGGCGCCGAGGCCGGCGCGAACAATCCGAACCAGATGGTCGTGTTCAGATCCTTGTGGCCAAGCTCCTGCAGAGTGGGCACGTTGGGCAGGGTGCGCCAGCGTTGCGGGCCCGTGACGGCGATGGCATTGAGCTTGCCAGCTTCGATCTGGGGGAGCGCGGTCTGCAACTGGGTAAAGCCCAGCGGCACCTGTCCACCGACAATGTCCACCACCTGGGGCGCTGAACCCTTGTAGGGCACGTGGACCATGTTGAGGTTGAATTTCTCGTTGAACTGGAACCCGAGGAAGTGCGAGGGCGTGCCCGGACTGTAGGACGCGTACGAAGCCTTGTTCGCCTTGTCGCCGGCCCAATTCACCAGGTCCGGCAAGGTGCGCGCGGGAACGGATGTATTCGTGACGAGCACAAGCGGAGCCTCAACGCCTTTCGCGATGGGCTTGAAGTCCGCGGGCTTCCAGCGCAGAGCGGGATAAGCCGACGGATTGATCGCCATCATCGCCTGCGTGCCAATCCACAGTGTGTTGCCGTCAGGGGCCGACTTCTGCACGTACTCGGCGCTGATATTGCCGTTGGCGCCCGGCTTGAAGTCGACGATGAAGGTGCCTCCCGTGACGTTGCCGAGGCCCACGGCGAGTGCGCGGGCGTACACGTCGAGGGCGCCGCCAGGAGGCGTTCCGACGATTAGCGTGACGGTCTTGGTCGGCCAGGTGGGGCTTTCTGCGGCGGCGGTGAGCGCCGGAGCCAGGCTGGCGGCCAACAGGATGGCGGGGATAGACACCGCGCGGGTGTGTTGCAGCAGATGAGGAAACATGGATCTCCAACCTTCGAGGCGAGCCGCTCGCCCTGCAGGATGCAGGAGGGGTCGGGCCCTGATGTTAGGAGCGGGCGCGCTGGTTGTTCAAAGCAAGGATGGCGCTGGTTTTCCCTAAGCTCGCTCCCGACGTGCTGCGAGAGCCTGCCCGGAGTCCGCTGCCTCACGGGTCCGCAACAAGGGCTGGCTAGGGTCGTTGCCGGCCGCGCAGCCGATCGGCCTTCGGGACGACAGTCGCCGAGGCAAGTTCCTCGGCCCTCTGATGGAGCATCACGAGTGCGCTGTCCAGCGTATCCGCGGCGTCCGTGCCGAGTTCACGCAACAAGTTGGTATTGATGTCGCGGGCAATCGGAAAGATCTCTTCATATCTCCGGCGACCGCTGTCGGTCAGGCTCACGAGCACCTGCCGATTCGGCCCGCTCGTCTTTTTGGCCAGACCCTTATCGACGAGCGAACTGACTGCTCGCGAGAGGCGGGCATCATCCAGCTCGCTGCGCGCTCGCAGTTCCGCCCACTGCATCTCCGACGCCCGCGAAACGATCGCCAGAACAGTCCACTCGCGACGCGTGATGCCAAAGCGGCCTTCACAAATGCGGGTGATCAGGCTGCCACCCAGGGCGACAACCTTGTGCATGCGGAACAGAAGAAAGTCCTCGATGCCCGCAGGATCTGAAAGGCGGTCCTTCATGCGAGTTGATCATACCCACTGGGTCGTGGATCGCCCTTCCCCATTTCATTCACGACGTGTCGCGCGCGCCCACTCTTTCCCGACAGACATCCCGCGGCTTCGGCCGCGGGTGCCGAATGCGCTATTGCGCTTGCCGCGTGTCGAAACTCGAAAGCTCTACGGCATCCGCTCGCGCGAGTTCCGAGAATTCGGCAGTCACCACCGCCGGGCCAGCGCCCTTGGCGCTCGATCGGATGACGCAATTGGCAATACCCTCCTCGTCCGTCGCTGCTACGCAGGAGTCACCGGCGGCTGTCTTGAAGGTGACGGTCCCGCCGCTGATCGGGCTGAAATAGTCGGACACACGCGCGCGCACGTGCGTCGTTCCATCGTTGCCATTCGAGAGGGCGGCGTAGAGTTCAGTCCGCGTCGGTCGCCACACCGGGTTGATGGCGGTCGCGTCACGGTTGTAAAGCTGGGCTGCGGAGCAGGAGCGCAATGTGGCGAACCCGAGCTGGATCTTTGCGGTGCCCTGGATCATTGGATTGCTGCTAGCTATGCCGCCCTGCGCCTGGATCGCATGGATGCGGTCGATCGACTTGTCCTCGAAGGAATGGGAGTTGATGCTGGCGTCGGCGCCCTGTTCCTTGACCTGGCCGTACATCGCTTCGGCGGAACGCAGGTACTGAAGTGCGGCGGCTGCGGTTCCGGGGAAGGCAGATCCCCCGAGGTACGCGATCTTGTGCTGCTTGCCCTGATAGGTGACGGGCAGAATGAAGCTGGTCGTTCCGGGCGTATGACCCGGCGTCGCCATAGCAGTGAAGGTCGCGCCCGCCACCGTGAGCGGAATCGGCGCGAGATTCGTGCTGTCCACCGCCACGGTCGCGGAGTACGGCTTGCTGGCCGAATAGTCCGCAGAACCGACCACCGTGGTCGCTGGGTGGTAGCGAGCCTGCAGTTCCGCAACGCCGCCGTCGTGGTCACCGTGCCCGTGCGTCACGACGATTCCGCTCAGCTTCGACGGTTCGATTCCCGCCGCCTGCAGTTGGGGCACCGTGATGTCGCGCACATCCGTGGCGTTGTTCATCGTGTCGAACAGGACGTAGCCGCCGTCTGGGGTCTTCATCACGTACTGGCCGACGGAGATGGTGCCCACGAAGTAGAAGCCGTCGAAGAGTTCCGTGATCGGAACGACCGTGCGATCACGAAGCAGGGGATTGCTGCCCTGGCCAGGGTTGGCGCACCAGTATGGCGCCGTGATGTCATTGTTATTCGCCCACGAGATGCGAGCAATCTGCATGTGCTTGTCGTACTCCGTCGCGTCGGCTGAGAGCGGCGTGGCAAGCGGCACGAAGGCCGGCGGATTGGGCATGGCATTGGAGTCGGACTTCAACTGGACGGCCTGCGCATTCGGGCTCGGGTCCGAACCACCACCGCCACCGCCGCCGCAGGCATAGAGCGCAGTAGCAGAGACGGTTGTTAGCAGCACGCCGGCGCTTCGACGAATCGTCGGGGAAGAGGTTTTCATCATGTCTCCAGGTTGAGGAAGGTAGGCTCAATGCCTGCGGGAAAGGGAGGCCTTCACGAGTGTGCGTGGCAGAAGAAAGCTGCCGGGCCTTGGCGCTCCGGGGAACGTCACGACGGTTGTCTGATCTTCTTCTTCGTCGTCGTGCCCGTGCACATCGAACAACATGCAGGACGCGATACCTTCTATGTTTGTCTTTGCCTCGCAGGCGAGGTGCTCGCCCCGCGCGAATGCAGTGACAGATCCCCGGACCGGCCGTGCGGCGCCGTCATGGACAGACGCTCTCACCCATTTGCCCTCGTGGCGATCAGGATGAAGCAACGCCAGGCTGGCGGTGTCCCAGCGAAGCGGCCTTAGGTGCGTGCCGGGCGGGAGTTGTTGAAGAACGCATTCGCGAGCCCTCGCGACAGCATCGAGCGCGAGCGCCTGGCTTCCGCTGCCCCGGGCTGCACCTGGCAATCCGGAGAAGACAAAGCGGCTAGTCGGCGCTTGCCGAAAGATGTCGGAGTAGAGATGCTCCAGCATCCCCAAGCGCGATTCGGCAGAAGCCCGTCCGTCTGGAGCCTGCTCGAATGCGGCGATGTGGACTTCCGACGGCCTGACGGCCATGGCGGAGAGCACAACCTGATCCCGGCTTTGAATCGTGACCTCCAGATCGGCAATTCGGCCTTGCCCCACCCGCTGATTCGGAATACCCGGAGTCAACAGGGCCGAGCTGCCCGGCGCCACCCGCAGCGTGATCGTCAGCTCCGCGAGACGCTGCCCTGCCTTCCGAGTTCCATCGGTGACTTGGCGCATTGCGACACGTCCCTCCGTCTGCGCGAACGCAAAGCGCATATCCCCGACGTCCAGCATTGCCCCCCCCTGCGTAGACATTGCTTCCGTGTTGCACGTCGGGAGTGACACAGCTCCCGTGGTGAGGGCGCTGATCGCGGGCAGCACGAGGAGGCACAGGCGCAACGTCATACGTGCAAAGCGTCTGCGAGCCTTGGCCGGCACGGGCCGATCGCGAAACAGGAAGCGGCGCTTGTGAACCATTTGAGGCTCATGCTAGGAAGCCGCCTCCTGCTTGTTCAAATCAAGGTTCATGCTCGGTAACCCTAGGCCGATCGAGTTCACGTACGCTTCTACCGCCGGCCTTCCCGCGCCTCTCGCAGGTGTTCTCGAACCATAGTGCAGCTCATTAATGGCGCATCCCGCCTATCACCCGCGTCACCGTTCGCTAGCTCGAAGCATTCGTGGCCGTCGCACGGCTGCAGAGCCTCGCCGCCGCGAGCCAGCGTCTGGGGCTTACTTCGTTTCCGGGGTCAGCCAGCTGGTTGCAGAACTCGAATCGACCATTGGCTTCCGCGTGTTCGATCGCAGCACGAGGCGCGTGAGTCTCTCCAGCTGAGCGCTACTGACGTCTTCCCTTCCGGACCTTTCAAACCTAGGGGTAAGGTGGCCTTTTCGGCCGGAGATCATCGTGATCTAGGCTTCGAGGGCGGAGGGCATTCGGGATCGGGTGCTTTCGCGGGCGGAGGCTCCGGGATCGAAGTTTCGGAGCGGGATCGAGGCTTTAGGTTGGCCTTGCGACGTATTCCGCCTGCCTTAAGGAGACAGTAAGTCGACGGGCGCAGAGTCCTCGCGGTGGCCCTGGGTGGGCCACGTTCCTCAGGAAAGGACTCCATCATGACCCGGCATCCGAAGAAGAATGCGGCCCACGACGTGGCCGTGCTGTGCACCGGCGCGGTGCTGGCATTGGCAGGCATCGGGGCGCAGGCCACGGTCTTCAACCCACCGATCCAAGTGGTTCACGGCATCGAATACATGAGCGGCGGTATCGGCTCGGACGAGGCGGAGCTGATGCGCGTCGTCGAACCTCGCTGGCCGGCTGTCTTCGAGTTCTCGGTCAAGGACGGGAAGAGCGCTGACTTTGCCGCCGACGTGGTTCTCACGGTGCGCGACGCTCAGGGCAATGTGGTTCTCGACCAGATCCATTCTTCTGGCCCCTACCTGGTGGCGCGTCTCGAGCCTGGACGCTACACGGTGGAAGCCGTGTTGGGAGGCCAGAGGATCCAGCGTGAGATCTCGATTCAGGGTCCGAGTACGTCGGCCAAGAGCGTGTTCGAGTGGCCGCAAGGCACTGACGCCGCGAGCGCGAGTTCCTGAGCCTGCGCACCGGATCGGGCTTCAGGGTAGCTCGGCGAAAGCGAGCGGCTATGTAATTGCAAACGCGAGCACCACGGCCACCATCGCCAAAATGCCGAGGCCCACGATGAAGACAACCTCCGCACGAAATTCATACTTGGGACTCGGAAGACGAGTGCGCATCGATACGAACGACAACAGCGCGCTGACCAAGAACAGCAAGGAGTCAACTGCCAGCAGCTTGTCGACCACCCAGCGCAACTCTCCTCCCGGGTTCAGATGCCCTATTGAAAGCACGGTCATGCACACGCCGATCATCGTTGCTGAGGTCGGCAGAATGTGGGCGGACAGTCCACGACCGACTGCAATGTCGTCTCGCTTCTCGCCATGCGCATCTGATGAGCGGTGGTCAATGCTCATCGGCAATTGCTATTGCGATGTTCGCCGAGACGAACAGATTGGCTTGCATCCGTCATGCCTGTATTCATGAAGACTCTCTCTACGGGTAGCCCTCCAATTTCCATGCAGATGCTTAAACGAAGCTTATGGCCGAGCTGCGAGCGTCGGCGGGATCGAGAAGAGCGCCGTCCTCGGCCGACGTGTCACTTCGCCACTTCGCCACTTCGCCACTTCGCCACTTCGCCTTCGACCATTTACTTTCGTCCTTCAATGGGGTTGCCGTATATCGGCTTGGCGCCGAACTGTGTACTGATCGCGCGTGCAACGCCGCAAGCAAGCATCACCGGGACCGTGAGCTGAAACTGATCCGTCATCTCCAACACCATGACGATCGCCATCAGGGGAGCATGGGTCACCGCCGCAAGCACCGCTGCCATGCCAAGCACCGCAAGCGATCGCGGATCGCCAACCCACTCCACAGGCATCCATGTCGAGGCGATCTGCGCGAGCACACTGCCGGCAGTCGCACCAACGAAGAGCGAAGGTGTGAACACACCTCCGATCGCGCCGCTGCCTGAACTCAGCGCCGTCGCCGCTACCTTTGCCAGGAGGATCAGGGAGAGCCACTGCCAGGCTTGGGTGCCTTCCAGTACCTGGGAGACGACGCTATAGCCATTGCCCCGGACTTGGGGAATGGCGGCCGAGATCAGGCCCACCAAGAGGCCGCCGATGCCCAATCGGATAGGTGTCGACTTGAGCCGGGAGAAGCCAACTCTGGCCGTATCCAGCAAGACGAGCCACACCCATCCCAGTCCGCCAAACACGAGACCAGACAACAGTGCGACCCCCAAGCCTGTCGGTGCCGCCGCGATCGTGGACATCGCGTACAACGGCTTTGGCTCGACGAGCCAGTAGATCAGCGAGCTCGCAGTGGCAGCGGCAATCAATACCGGCGCGACCGTATTCCGAGAGAAGAAGCCAAGTGCCAGCTCGAGCACAAACACAACACCGGCAATCGGTGCGTGATACGCCGATCCGATACCCGAAGCGATACCGCAAACCATGATGGTGCTACGCTGTTCCGGCGCAATGGCAATCCACCGAGCCAGCCACGAACTCAACCATGCCGCAAGCTGAACCATTGGCCCCTCGCGCCCGATCGACGCACCAGTACCGATCGAGAACAAGGCCGAAAGTGTCCGCGTGAACGTCGTGCGATCGTTCAAATCGACGCGACCCGCGCGAGCGGCTTCGATGTAGTCGAGATTGCGATCCCCACGCTTGCCTTGCGCAGCCCATTCACCGCCCCACTGAAGCACGAAGCCCGCCAAGAGCCCTCCAACGGCGCAGACCAAGGCTCTGTGCCATGGCGATAGCGCCAAGGCTGCCTCGACAAGTCCGCCGGAATGACCCGTCGCGAGCCGCTCAACCTGCTGGATCAGCCAACGAAATCCCACCGCCGACGCGGCACCAAGGGCACCGGCAACGGCGGCCCGGATCCAGAGTCTGACTGTGTGAATCGTTGGCCTTAGCACGTGGAAATCGGCGATCGTTCTCGAGGTGTCCCCTATGCCGAGCATCAATCATTGGGCGCGCGACCAGACAGCACGCTTGGAGATGCAGGTGATTCGAAGCGCAGGAGTTCAGACCGCGGCGACATTGGCGTTGAGGTGTGAACGCGGCCAGAAGATCCCTGCGTTGAGAGAGCCTCAGCGCCCCCTTCCGCACTAAGGCGCGCGCCTAGGAGCGCCGAACAGGCCGATTCGGGTTCATCGCCGAGCCAGTCACCTGGGGCCGCGCGACGGCTGAGCATCCTCGCAACCTCGTCATCGAACCGTACTCGCACAGACCACCGGTCAGAAGGGAGGGGAAAATGCGCGTCAGTCCGCCCCTATCGGTGAATGTGACCTTGACGTGGTTCAGTGCTTGGGATGTCATACGGGGCAGGTTGGTGGTGTTGCTCTCCTCTGCGCCGAACCTATCGATGCGCCCTCCGGAGTTGACGAAATGACTCTGCTGATGCCCAAGATGCTGTGGTTGGCGCTTTTGCTCCCCCTATTGATTGCCCTGTATGGCTGGGTGCTGCACTGCAGGCAGAAGGCTGCGGTGCGCTATACGGGTCTTGGGCTGGTGGGACAAGCACAGGGGCGCGCAACTCTGTGGCGTCGTCACCTGCCGCCCGCACTGATTCTCATCGCCGTGGCCCTTCTCGTATTGGCGGCGGCCAGACCCTCCGCCGTCGTTGTCCTGCCGATGCCGCAGCAGACGATCCTGCTGCTCATGGATGCTTCAGTCAGCATGAAGGCACAGGACGTGAAGCCAAACCGCATGAAGGCTTCGCAACGGGCCGCCGAGAAGTTTGTCAACGATCTCCCCGGGGACGTGCGCGTTGGTGTGATTGCCTACGGTGGTACTGCACACCTTGTCCAGCACCCAACTCTGAATCGCGAGGACGCCATCGCCGCGATCGCGGATCTTCGCTTCCAGCGCAGCACCGGGATCGGGGAGGCCATCGTCGTTGCACTCGGCACCCTCTTCCCTGATCAAGAGATCGCAGTGCCTGGCACAACCTCGGAGCGTGGGGACCGATTGAAATCGCCCCCTGTCGAGCCTCAAGACCACGAGACAACTGTCAAGGCCGCTCCTGGCTCATATGAGGACGCGGCAATCGTCTTGCTCACGGATGGGCAGAATACCTCGGGTCCGTCACCGATCGACGCGGCCCAATTGGCGGCGGACCGAGGTGTGAGGATCTTCACGGTGGGCTTCGGAACCAAGGACGGAGAAGTCATCGGGTACCAAGGCATGCGGATGCGAGTGAGTCTGGATGAACAGACGCTGAAGAACGTGGCCAACCTGACGCTCGGCCAGTACTTCTATGCTGGCAGCGGGTCGGAGCTCGAGGCCGTCTATGACGCGCTGAAGAACCGTGTGGTTCTCGAAAAGAAGAGAACCGAAATCGCGTTCGCATTCGCTGGCATCGCCGCGCTGCTGGTGTCGATCGCAACGGTCCTCTCCCTGTGGTGGTCGGGCCGGGTCGCGTGAATGGCGAAAGAGCGCGCCATCGGCAAACGCGTTCTCCGGCAAGCGGCTCCCTCTACTTGGGAGCGGATGGCGCAGGCGCTTGAGTCTGCCACTGCTGACGCTGGAGCATGTGCTCCATCATCATCTGCTGCATCCAGCTGTACTTGTCCATCACGTACTGACGCTGCTTCAGCTGTTCGGGAGTCAGTGTGGAGTAGTAGCCGCGCATCCCACTCCAATCCATCATCCCGGAGCCACCCATCATGCCGGGGCCCTGCATCCCGTGCATCAGGGACATTGCGCTTGCCATCGTGGCCCAATGTTCATCTAACAGCTTCTGTCGCCGCTGCGGGTCCTGGGTTTGTTTGAGATCGTCCATTTGCTGCTGCATCAGCTTGGCCTTGGCCTGAAACTCCGCGGTTCGCTGGTCGAAGGCCTTGACATCCGGGGCGGGCGAACCGGCGGCGGGTGGCTTCGACTGTGCCGCTCCGGGTGGAATCGCGAGAAAGGAGGCCGTCGCGACAGCGACAGCCGCGACGATGGATAAGGTGCGTCTCATGACGAGTCCTTCCGAAGCAATGTCGCGGAGTGAAATCGAAGACAACGTTGTTTTGTTCGCGTGGGTGTCCGGTAGTTCCGCTCACGCCGGCGGGCGAAACCTTTGAAAGACATCGGTGTCTATCCGCCTGTCGGACGAGGCCGGCGACTTCCCGTCGCGGCGGCGATCCGGATGCCCTCGATGCGATCAAGAGGCTCGAATGTGTGCCGCCGCGTGATCTTGCGTTGGCACCGGACCGCCCCTCGGATTCCACCTCCCGGCCTTCTTTCAATGAAAGGAGAGGCCATGAACTTCGACTCAAATAGCGCTGCTCGTCTTGCGCTCTCGCTCATTGCCGCCGGCATCGCCGGATGCAGCGGGGCAACGCCGATCGCTGATACGCACACAGGTACGCCGCCCTCGCAGGCGGCGGTTGGTGCCGTGGCGACGGTGGGCACGATGAACTCGATGGACTTCGCGAATATCGCGCAGCGCGACGGGCCGGCCGTCGTCAATGTCAGCGTGACCGCCACCCAATGGAAGACGCGTCTCGATTCAGGCGATCCCTTCTTCGATTTCTTCAAGCGTTTCGGAATCCCCGAATATGGCGGCCCCGGTGGACCCCAGTTGCTACTCCGCGGACAGGGATCAGGATTCATCGTCAGCGCCGACGGCCTCATTCTGACGAACGCCCACGTCGTGCAGGACGCGAATGAGGTCATGGTGAAGCTCACCGACCGCCGCGAGTTCCCTGCCAAGGTGCTTGGATCGGACCCGAAGACAGACTTGGCTGTGCTCAAGATTGCAGCGCATGACCTGCCCACGATTGCGCTGGGAAGTGCTCGCAATCTCAAAGTCGGAGAGTGGGTCCTCGCCATCGGATCGCCGCTCGGTTTTGAGAACAGCGTGAGCGCGGGCGTCGTCAGCGCGAAGGGGCGATCGCTTCCGGGCGACAGTTTCGTGTCTTTCATTCAGACCGATGTCGCCGTCAACCCCGGAAACTCGGGCGGCCCCTTGCTCGATGAGCGCGGTGACGTAGTCGGCGTCATCTCTCAGATCTACAGCCGCAGCGGAGGCTACCAGGGACTGTCCTTTGCTATCCCGATCGACGTGGCAATCCGCGTGAAAGACCAGATCGTTGCGACCGGCCATGCCAGCCATGCACGCCTTGGCGTGTCGGTCCAGGATGTGAATCAGACGTTGGCCAACTCCTTCGGGCTCGCCAAGCCCGAGGGGGCGCTTGTCTCCGACGTCGTCAAGGGCGGCCCGGCAGACAAGGCCGGGCTGAAGGTCGGCGACGTGATCGGCAAGGTGGGCCAGCAACCGATCGTCGCAATCGGAGACCTTACGGAGGCGCTCGGTGCCGCTCGCCCCGACACGAACGCCCAACTCGACATCTGGCGGCAAGGCAAGGCATTGACGCTCACGGTCCGATTGGGAGGCGCCAACCGCAAGTTCCCCGCCGATGTCGCGAGATCCGGCGACTCTGTCGATGCAGGACAAGGCAAGCTGGGGCTGGCGCTGCGCGCCATGCGACCTTCGGAAATGCGTGCGGCAGGTGTCGATGCCGGATTGCTGATCGGAGGCGTCTCCGGGTCTGCTCAGCAGGCCGGAATACGGCCCGGTGATGTCCTTGTTGCGATCAACGGAGCGCCGACTCGGAGTTCCGCGCAGGTCCAGGAACTGCTGAAGAAGTGGGGGAACGCGATAGCGCTCCTGATCGAGCGGGATGGCAGCAAGATCTTTGTGCCGCTGCGCCTTGTATGAAGGTGAAGGACGAACGGCGCACTGACGCAACGACAGCCGCTTAAGGTCCTTCTAAGCCTCTGCTCCGATATTGGTTTGGCGTTGTGCAAATGGCCGTCTCGTTGGCGATGCCTCGAGACCGCCATGGAATTTCGTGCCGGTCACGTTTCAAGTCCGTTTGCACCGGCTCGCGAAAGCAGTGCTTCGAGCAGCACACTGCATCGATCTGCTGCTCTCTTCTCCGAAGGAGTCGTCATGAGCCCCCTCTTCCGCAAGATCGTTCTGGCAGCCGCGGCAGGCACCCTGTTGTCGGGTGGAGCGCTCGCGCAAGCCGCCACGATGCTGCCCCCAGTCCACAAGTTCGGCTCCGTCGAATACCTCAGCGGTGGCGTCGGGCTGGACGAGTCCCGAGCCATCGAGCATGCGAGCACCCAATGGCCGCTGACACTGGAGTTCGCGGCCAGGGACAGGCAGCACGCCGACTTCCTCGCCGACGTCAAGGTGCGGGTGCGCGACACGCACGGGCACGACACGATGAAGGCAACCTCTGACGGACCTTTCATGCTGGCGAAGCTGCCGCCCGGCCGGTACGTCGTCGATGCGACGCTCGACGGCAAGACTCTGCATGAGAACGTCGTCATCAGGGAGCACCAGCCGATAAGGGCGATCTTTGAATGGCCGGGCGAAGCTCGCAGCAAAGCTTCGTGAACGACCCGAAGTCAGGCCAGCCCATGACATCGATCAGCGAACTGATTCACGAGATCGATGCAGGTGCTTTGCCTGACCACCGTCGACGTCGGGTGCTGCTCGCCGCAACGCGAGTCATCGGCGCGGCCGGCCTGGCGGCTGCAGCCTATCCGTTCGTCGCCAGCCTCGAGCCCTCAGCGCGCGACCGGGCCCGAGGCGGGCCAGTCAGCGGCGACTTGGCCGGCTTGTCGCCCGGTGAACTACGCACGGTCGCATGGCGGGGCAAGCCGGTCTGGTTGCTGCGGCGCAGCGATGAAATGGTGCGGGCGTTGCAGGAGGTGAATCCGGCACTCGCAGACCCGCTCTCCAAGCGCTCCGAACAACCGGCGTCCTGCACCAATGCAACAAGGTCGGAGCGTCCGGAATACTTCGTAGCCATTGGCGTATGCACGCATCTCGGGTGCTCCCCTACCCTGCGCCTCGATGACGAGGCGCTAAACGCCGAGCTTCACGCGCCGGGCGGGTTCCTGTGTCCGTGCCACGGTTCCCGCTTCGACCTCGCCGGGCGCGTCGTGAGGAACGTGCCGGCACCTACCAATCTTGAAGTCCCGAACTACCGATTCATGTCGTCGACGACGGTGCGGATCGGATGAGGCGTCTTCCGAACGGGCCGGCCGTCCCACGGGTGTGTTGCATCCAAGGCGCAATCGGCTAGAGTCGCTCTCCTTCTGGGGGTTACCAACCGATGAAATGGCTTCTTGCGCCAACGCTGTCCCTTGCCATGTCAGGCGCAGTCTCGTCCGCAGAGCCGTTGATGCGGCCAGTTCCGATCCGGGTTGCCCTGGTTGGATCAACCGCGGTCGTCATCCACCGCGACGGGCAGAGCGACACGGTCCCTTGCGCTGATTTGAACGTCGGTCGGGCGGCCTACTTCACAAGCGCACTGGTGCTGATCAAGCGGGCGCTCGACGACATTGAGGATCGGGCGGTTGCCCAAGAGCTCCAAGCTGTACGGCCTCGGATTGCCGCATACAACGAGGTCGCCTTGCTTTGCGAAAGGGCCGGGAATCTGCCACCAGATCCGAAGATCAATCATTTGGAGCGGCGACTCGATCGAGCGATTCGGAAATTCGACGAAAAGGCAACCAAGGGCTCGACCTGATGTCGACGGCCGCCAACAGCAATGCCGTCAGTCCGGGCGTGGCTGTCCATCCAAATTGAGCTCCCGTCGGCAGCGAAGGTCATTGAGACGGATCGCCTCGGGCGCCTCGCCGATGTCGCGCGCGCTCGGCTCGGCGGTGCCCCACCGGTTGGTCACAATATCAATGTCGTACTTGCCCTGCCAACCCTTGCCCATTGCCTGATCCATGCAGTGCAGCATGTCCTGATAACGTGCGGCCATTCCCGCCTGATCCAGCGTCCCCGTGGTAGCCGAAGCGGTGCATGAAAGAAATGCGACGGAGAGTGATACGAGGATTCGGTTCAAGGTAGCAAAGCACTGTGGATCACGAACTGCGAATTGTACGAGCCTGCATCGGGCCTTCGAGGGCACTCCAGAACGGAGTTGGCGGGAACCGTGGGCTCCCTTTCGGCGTCCTTTTAAGGGTGATCGTCTTGAGAGTGGCCGATTCTCACGGCCCCGCGGAGTCCCCTTCTCCCAATGTTTCGAAATTGTGGATCGCGAGGCCTTGAGTGAGATCCGCCCTGATCGTCGCGAAAGCGCTGGGCATGCTGATCGTCTGCTCTGCCATCGGTGCGTCGGCCACTCTACTTTCTGCGCGCTTGCTGCCTGCCATCCTCAATCTCGTCGGACCGCTTGGGCTGGTCTGCATTTCCCTGCTATCGATCGTCGGTCTTGCCGAGTACATGCACCGGACACGACCGCCACAGGATGCCGACCCGTGAGCATCGGGCTTGTGCCTTCGTCTGCCCCTGTGCCACTCACGCCCTCGTTGCGGCAATGTCCGCGATGTGGTTCGCCAGTCAATTCAACCCACGCGCCTTGAGCCTGCGGTACAGGGTACGTTCACTCAGGCCCAGCTTCTGAGCTATTTCGAGGCGTGTGTATCGGCCCTCCTGAAGCAGCGCTTTCAGGTCGCTCACGCTGTCCTTGCCATTCGACGGCATCGGGGTACCCGCCGCGACGGGATTCGCGCAACTAGCTTCTCCATGGTCCACGAAGTCCGGCAAATGCTCGGTACGCACAACGCCGTCGTCTGCAAAGAGCCGTGCTCGCTCCAGCACATTTCGCAACTCGCGGATGTTGCCGGGCCAGTCGTGCGACTGCAGAAGCGCCATCGCCGCCGGCTCGACCGACACCCGATGCTCGGCAGAGCCTCCCCTTTGCAGGAAGGAATCGACGAGCAAGGGAATATCCGCGGCGCGCTCGCGCAGCGGCGGCAGGTAGATCGGAAATGCACTGATGCGGTAGTAGAGATCCTGGCGGAATCGACCGTCGGCCACCATCTCGTGAAGAGGTTTGTGCGTGGCGGAGATCAGCCGGAAGTTGGCTCTTTGCGTTTCAAGGCTACCCACTCGGCGAAAGGTGCCCGATTCGATCAGACGCAGCAGCTTCACCTGCATCGCCAGAGGCACATCCCCCATCTCGTCCAGGAAGAGCGTGCCGCCGTCGGCCGTCTCGACCAGGCCCTTCTTGCGAGTGGTGGCTCCGGTGAACGCGCCCTTTTCGTACCCGAACAGCTCGCTCTCGAACAGCGTCTCGGTCAGGCCCGAACAGTCCACGACCACGAAGGGGCCGCTGGCGCGTTCGCTCGCCTCGTGGATCGCGCGCGCGAAGAGTTCCTTGCCCGTGCCGGACTCGCCCAGCAGGAGCACCGGCAGCATGGATGGCGCCACTCGCTGCACCGCCGAGAGAGCCGCATTGAAGGCGGGCGCGCGCCCCACCAGCCCCTTGGCACTCGGACTTGCCGATGCGCTGTGCACGGTCACGAGGCGTTCGACGTAGGCCACCACCTCGCCGCGGGCATCGAGGATCGGCCGCAGGGAGACATCCACATGCTCGGGTCCGCGCGGCGTGTGGTGGATGTGCAGCACGCGGTCCGGACCCTTGAGCTCGAGCGCCCGTTTCATCGGGCAGTGCTCCCCCGCCTGATCGCAAGGCACGTCGTAGTGATGCGAAATGCGAAAGCACTTGTGTCCGATGTAGGGCCTGCCCACCGTGGCGAACTGGCGCTGATAGGCCGTGTTCGCCGCCAGGATGTTGTAGTCCGGATCGAGCACGATCATCGGCTGCGCCTCGTGCTCGAGGTACGAGATCAGCGCTTGTACTTGAGGGGCGGATTCCATGGCGCCGGGTCTAGCCGATTGGACAGCAGCCGCGTATGGATCTGGACCCGCTGGGGCGTGGTCCTTGTGTAGTTCGACGTTCGGCATCGCGAGCTCATCCGGGAATTCGACCGATTGTGCGCCTGTCTGCCAAGACTGCCAACCTGGCAGATTACTCTGCCACCTCTCTGCCATGTCTGCCATCAGTTCGATGGCTCAAAGACCCACCCGCAGGAAGAATTCAAGAATATTTCCTCCAAATCAATGACTTGCGTGCATCCATCCGAGTTGTCGAAGGTGGCACGGCTCTTGATAGAGAACCTGCGTGGCAGCTCCATAGGCATGTCACCTCTGCTTCAACCAACACGGAGACGCATCATGAAGAGGAACGAAGGCACCCTCGACCGCACACTGCGTGTCGCCATTGGCGTGCTTCTGATCGGCTTGGCGGCGACGAATGCAATCGGCGCGTGGGGCTATGTGGGCATCGTGCCGTTGCTGACCGGCGTGGTCGGGATGTGCCCGCTCTACGGACTGCTTCGAATCAATACCTGTTCGACGAAGCGCGATTGAGGACCGGGACGTCGCCATGAACACCCCACGCAACATGCAGGTCGAAGGTTTCTTCGACCCCGCCACCTGGACCATCAGCTACATCGTCTTCGACCAGAAGACGCGAGCCTGTGCGTTGATCGATAGCGTGCTTGACTACGACCCCAAGTCGGGCCGCACGGACCATGCCAGCGCCGATCGGTTGATCGCTCGCGTGAAAGAACTCGGCGCGGCCGTGGAATGGATCCTCGAAACGCATGTCCATGCCGACCACCTCTCCGCGGCGCCTTACCTGAAGGAGGCATTGGGCGGCCAGCTCGGGATCGGCAAGCAAATTACGATCGTGCAACAGGTCTTCGGGTCGCTGTTCAATTCCGGCAACGAATTCGCGCGCGACGGCCGCCAGTTCGACCACCTCTTCACGGATGACGAGAGCTTCAGCATCGGCAGCCTGAAGGCCCACGCCATCCACACGCCGGGCCACACCCCCGCCTGCATGACGTACGTGGTGAGCGACCCGGAAGATGCGGCTTCGGCCAGCGCCGCCTTCGTCGGTGACACGCTCTTCATGCCCGACTACGGCACGGCGCGCTGCGACTTCCCGGGGGGCGATGCCCGCACCTTGTATCGATCCATCAACAAGGTGCTGAGCCTGCCCCCCGAAACTCGCCTCTACATGTGTCATGACTACCAGCCCGGCGGTCGAGACGTGCAGTTCGTCAGCACGGTCGCCGAGGAGCGGGAGAAGAACATCCATGTGCGAGACGGGATCAGCGAGGAAGAGTTCGTCGCGATGCGGCACGCCCGCGACCTCACGCTGGGCATGCCCACGCTGATCCTGCCATCGGTGCAAGTCAACATGCGGGCGGGCCAGTTGCCCGAACCCGAGGACAACGGCACGCGCTACATCAAGATTCCGCTAAACGCGGTGTAGCCCGAGGCACGACACAAGGACGGCCCCGACAGGGTCACGCGCACCAGGAGACAAAGCCATGGACATCAAGTCATTGACCGGCGAACTGTCGGTCTCACCCCAGATTGCCGGCGCCGACATGCAGGCCATCGCAGAGGCAGGATTCCGCTCCGTCATCTGCAATCGCCCGGATGGCGAAGGAGCCGATCAACCCGTCTTCAGCGAGATCGAACTTGCGGCCCACGAACAGGGGCTGCAGGTGCGCTACCTGCCGGCCGAGTCCGGCAAAGTCACCGACGAACAGGGCGCGGCTTTCGGCGCCCTGATGGCAGAGCTTCCAAAGCCGGTGCTGGCCTTCTGCCGCACCGGCATGCGCTCCACCACGATGTGGGCGCTTTCGCAGGCGGGGCAGATGCCGCTGCCGGAGATCATCGAGCGCTCTTCCAGGGCCGGCTTCGACCTCAAGGGCGTCGTGCGGCGCATCGTCAACGGCGGCAAGACACCGATCGAGGTGGCCGATGCGACGCACGAGGTGGTCATCATCGGTGGCGGTGCAGCAGGCATCGCCGTCGCGTCCAGCCTACTGGCGCGCAAACCAAATCTCGACATCGCCATCATCGATCCGGCGGACATTCACTACTACCAGCCTGGGTGGACGATGGTCGGCGCCGGCGTCTTTGACGCGGCGACCACAGCGCGCACCATGGCGTCGGTATTGCCACACGGCGTGCATTGGATCAAGTCGGCCGTCGCTGCGTTCGAGCCCGAGCGCGACGCGGTCATTCTCGATGGCTGCCGCGTGGTCAAGTACAAGCAACTCGTGGTGTGCCCTGGACTCAAGCTCGACTGGCACGGCATCGACGGCCTTGCAGAGACGCTGGGCCGCAATGGCGTGACCTCCAACTACCGGTATGACCTGGCGCCCTATACGTGGCAGCTGGTGCAGCAATTGCATCGGGGCAAGGCGATCTTCACGCAGCCCCCCATGCCCATCAAGTGCGCCGGTGCGCCGCAGAAGGCGATGTACATGTCAGCGGACCAATGGCGGCGGACAGGCGTGCTGAGCGCCATCGACATTCAGTTCTGCAGCGCGGGCGCGGTGCTCTTCGGTGTGAGCGAATACGTGCCTGCGCTGATGGAATATGTGGAAACCTACGGCATCGGGCTGAACTTCGGTCAGACGCTGGTCTCCGTGGATGGGCCGTCAAGGAAGGCCTGCTTCAGCGAGGTGAACCCCGACGGCACGAAGCAACTGATCACGCGCGAGTTCGACATGATTCATGTCGTGCCACCACAGAAAGCGCCCGACTTCATTCGCGTCAGTCCGCTGGCAGATGCGGCGGGATGGGTCGACATCGATCCGGCCACCCTGCGTCACAAGACCTTTTCCAACATCTTCGCGCTCGGGGATGCTGGCAATACCTCCAACGCCAAGACAGCGGCCGCGACGCGCAAGCAGGCACCGGTGGTGGCGCACAACCTGCTCGCCATGCGGGGCGAGGCCAAGGGTGAAGCCATCTATGACGGCTACGGCTCATGCCCGTTGACGGTCGAGCGCGGCAAGATCGTTCTGGCTGAGTTCACCTACGGCGGCAAGCTCGCGCCGAGCTTCCCAAGATGGCTCATCGACGGCACGCGTCCGTCCACGCTGGCCTGGTATCTCAAGGAGCGCGTTCTGCCGCCCCTGTACTGGCAGGCGATGCTCAAGGGACGCGAGTGGCTGGCGCAGCCCGAGATGACCACGTAGGGGGCCGTGCGGGATGGAAGTGACTCTGCTCGGATTCGCCCTCGGCACGGTGGTTGGATTCATCCTGGCGCTCACCGGTGCCGGCGGTGGCATCCTCGCCGTTCCGCTGCTGGTGTTCGGCTTGCATCTGTCCATCGTGCAGGCTGCTCCCGTCGGGCTGATCGCCGTGGGCGCTGCGTCTGCGTTCGGAGCGGTTCTCGGACTGCGCAAGGGCCTGGTCCGCTATCGCGCCGCGGCGCTCATCGGCGTGACGGGCATGTTGCTCGCGCCGCTGGGTTTGCGACTGGCGCGCGTCATCCCTAACGCACCCTTGATGGTGGCGTTCTCCTTCGTACTTGCCTGGGTCGCCTGGCGGATGTTCAACCAGGCACGGCGAGATGCTGGGCCCCCCCCTGAGGTCCATCTTTCGTCGAAGCTCCCGTGCGTGCTCCATCCCAGCGAGGGTCGCCTCGTCTGGACACTTCCGTGCGCCTGGGCGCTCGCTGGCACGGGTGTCGTGTCGGGGCTGCTCAGCGGCCTGCTGGGCGTCGGCGGCGGATTTGTGATCGTGCCTTCGCTTAGCCGCTACACGAATGTCGCGATGCCCGGCGTCTTCGCGACGTCGCTGGCAGTGATCGCGCTGGTGTCCGTAGGTGGCGTGACCTCGGCAGCCTGGCAAGGGTCCATCGTCTGGCCTATCGCCATACCGTTCGCCGTTGGCGCCGTCGCGGCCCTGCTCGCGGGAAGATGGATCGCCGCCCGTTTGGCAGGTGCCCGACTCCAGCAAGCCTTCGCCGTGATCAGTGGCGCAGTGTCGGTGCTCCTTCTGGCTCGCGGCCTGGGCTGGATCGCTGCGTAGCCCAAGCGATCTGCAGACTCGCCCTCGATGCGGGGGCACACCTTGTTCACTCCGGGTTGACCAGCGTCAACACCAACAAGTCACGCAGCGCCTATGTTTCATACACGCCCGGATCGACGTGGCGCGGCGAGGTTGGCCATGATGGACAGAGTTCTTGTTTCCCCTATCGAACTGTCAGAAATCATGAGGACGAAGGCGGTCGTCGTCATCGATACCCGGGATGCCGCGAACTACGCCGAGGCGCATTTGCCCGGCGCCGTCAACATTCACGAAATATTCACCTATCTAGCGATGTCGACACCGCAAGGCGTGACCGCCTTGCGCGAAACGTTCACCGAAGCCTTTGGCAAGGCCGGCTTGTCCGGCGAGGAAATCGCCGTCGTCTACGAGCAATCGATGACGACGGGCTTCGGGCAATCCTGCCGGGGCTACGTGCTGCTCCGCTATCTAGGTTACCCAAGAGACAAGGTTAAGGTACTACACGGCGGCTTCAATGCGTGGCGTGCGGCCGGACAACCGAGCACGACGGAGGTGCCGACGCCGAAACCCGTCAGGTTCCCGCTCGCAACGCAAGGACACGACATCCTGGTCGATCTGAAGGAAATGAAGGAAGCCGTTGCCGCCCCCCATATCGTCAAGCTCGATGTGCGAGACGTCGATGAGTGGATCGGGGAGAGTTCCTCTCCCTACGGAAGGGACTTCTGCCCGCGCAAAGGTCGCATTCCAGGCTCGGTCTGGCTCGAGTGGTATCGAATGATGAAGCCGGCCCCGACCGGACAGATGTTCAAGTCACCGGCCGAAATTCTTGCCGAGTGCGCGACAGTCGGGATTCGGCGGGATACACCCGTCGTTGTCTTCTGCTTCAAGGGCGCGCGTGCGTCGACCACGTTTGTGGCGCTCGAAGAAGCCGGCATCAAGAACGTGCGGCTCTACCTGGGCTCCTGGAACGAGTGGTCGCGGGACCTTTCACTTCCGATTGAAGAGGGGCTGCCCTATTGAAGAAAGGGGAAAGCGGACCATGACCTACCACTTCAGCAAGACAGTTGCTATGGAGTTCCTTGCCGCCGTCGACAAGGTGACAGCGGAGCTAAAGGCCCAAGGCTTCGGGATCCTGACACAGATCGACGTGCAAAAGACCTTGAAGGCCAAGCTCGATGTTGAGTTTCGTCCGTACCTGATCCTCGGCGCCTGCAATCCGGCATTTGCCTACAAGGCGCTCCAGGCGGAGGACAAGATTGGGACGATGCTGCCGTGCAATGTCATCGTCCAGCAGCGCACCGATGGACAAGTCGAAATCTCGGCGGTGAACCCGGTTGCCTCGATGGCGGCGATCGAGAATCCGGGGCTGGCGAGCATTGCCGAAGATGTTCGCAGCCGCCTGCAGCAGGTTGTGGACGCCATTTGACGCCCAGTACTAAAGCTCAACATTTCAGTCGCCCTGCACAACCTGCGGGGGACAGCGCTTTCTTGTCCTGCCCGGTCAAGCCGAGATCCCTCTACGCGGTCAGGGCTCCGGGTTCATCGTCAGCAGCAACGGGGTGATTCTCACCAACGCGCGCGTCGTGCGCGATGCCAAGGACGTGACCGTCAAGCTCACAGATCGGCGCGAATTCAAGGCCAAGGTGCTGGGCATGGACCCAAAGACCGATGTCGCCGTGCTAAAGATCGACGCCAAGAATCTGCCGACCCTAAGCCTTGGGAATTCGCGTGATCTGAAAGTTGGTCAATGGGTTCTGGCGATTGGTTCCCCCTTTTGGTTTCACCAACAGTGTGAGTGCGGGGTCGTCAGTGCCAAGGGCCGCGCGCTTCCAGGCGATGGCTACGTCCCCTTCATCCAGACGGACGCGGCCGTCAATCCCGGCAACTCGGGCGGACCATTGATCGACTCGCGCGGCGAGGTCGTTGGAATCACGTCGCAGATCTGCACGGGCAACGTCGTGATTCGAGATGCCGAGGGCCATACGCTGCTGCAGACCGTATCGACCAGCCCGTTCGTTCTGGCCCGGCTCTCCCCGGGGCGCTATGGCGTTGATGCGATGTTTGGCGGCAAGACCCTGCATGAGACGGTCGTCATCATGAAGGGCCAGCCGGCAAAGGCCTTGTTCCTCTGGCCGACCGAGGTGGTCGGCCAACACGCCAGATACGGTCGCGTTGATGCTAAGGTCGTCGGCCGCTCGGTAGATAGCTCCGAGGTCGTCGTGTGCGGCCGCGTTTGATGAGCGTCAATGACTGTCGCTACTAGCGTTCTACGATTTCACGCTGTTACAGCGCTTCAGAAAGAACCGTCATGACCCGCATCTCATCTGTCGCTGCAGCCATCGCAGTCACGGCTGCATCCTTTCTGATGGCTCAATCCGCAGCAGCGCAGACGAAGCCGCTCGCCGCCGCCAATTCGCCCGCCCTGGACGTCAAGGCCTTCGACCAGCAGACGGCCGAATTTCAGGCCAAGGTCAAGCTGATGCAAGAACAGATGGACCGCATCCGGAAGACTCAGGACTCTCAGCAGCGACAGAAGCTGTTGGAAGAACATTGGGCCACTATGCAAAGCGCAATGTCACTCATGCACGGGATGCGGGGTCCGGGCATGATGGGTGGCCCTGGGATGATGGGTGGTCCGATGAGATGGAGCGGCATGCGCGGGTACTACTCGAGGCTGACGCCCGAGCAGCAGAAGCAGCACCAGTACATGATGGATCAGTACACCTGGATGCAGCAAATGATGATGGACCAAATGCTCCAACGCCAGCAGGGGCTGACTCAACCGCCGGCGCCGCCCGCTGCCAAGTAGTGCACGTACCCGGCAACTAGATGCCGACATGACTCATGGCCCGGAAAGTTCAGATTCGCCGCTCATTCGTCAAGGCTCTGACCTATCGGGTCGTAATCATGAGTCTTGACTTTGGAACGGTACTTATTTTTACAGGGGCACTTCGAATTGCCATCGGCTTCATGATTGCGAGCAATGTCTATACGACCGTCGCCTACCTTCTACATGAGCGACTTTGGTCGCGCGTGACCTGGGGTATTGAAGAATCCGGTCCAGACCCTTCATCGGGGAGCGGGCCCTCTGGCCCTCAATAGGGCGGCCCCTCCGCGACTGGAAACGGGGGTCCCGCGACCCAGAGTCGGGATACCCGCAGACGCTTGTTCCGATCAAACGCCGAAAGCCGCTCAGTTCATAGTGAGCTGCTTCTTCTTTGCCGCTGCCTTAGCGTCGCGCACCTCAACCTTAGCCTGCCCTGCATTCGCCGCTTTGCCACCGCTGGCCTCAGGATTGATTTCGGCATTCTTGGCTTCGTCGCCCGTCGGCGTCTTCACCATGCCTTGGGGCTTGGCATCGACCTTTGCCTGCCCAGCGTTCGCCGCCCTGCCGCCACTGGCCTCAGGGTTGATCTCAGCATTCTTGGCTTCGTCGCCCGTCGGCTTCTTCACGTTGCCTTGGGGACGCGCTTCAACCTTAGCTTGGGCGCGATTTTGCGCCTTGCTGTTCGTCACGGGCTGTTGCTCCGACGATGCCCCCGCCAGATTCTGAGCATAGGCGCCTACAGCGAGCAAGCCAGCGATCATTGCTGCGAGAAGTTTGGTCATTGCATATCTTTGGGAGTTGAAGGTTCGTTCGCCTCGCGGTTGGCCGATGGTCAGAACAGAACGATGCCCGTGATCCCATGCGATCTTGCGGATGAGGGGGCTCATAACGATTCTCTTTCGGAGAAAAAGAGCAGCAGATCCATGCAGTGTGCTGCTCGGGGCACTGCTTTCGTGAGCCGGTGCAAAAGTAGAACGTGACCGGCACGAAATTCCGTGGCCGTCTCGATGAATCGCCAACGAGATGGCCATTTGCACAACCTCAACTCAATATCGGACCATGGGCTTAGAAGGACCTTAAGCGGCAGTCCTCGCATCGGAGCGCAACTCGGTTTCCCCTTCATTCAACACGCAGCAGCACATAGGTCGATCAGTGAATGAGTTCGTTGATCGATGTCATGAGTCTGACCTGATTTCGTGCCATTCACGACGCTCGTGCCGAGCAGGCTGCGCCCTGTGCCAATACGACAAGGTCACAGCGTCCGGAGCACTTCGTGGCCATTGGCGTATGTGGTGATTGACGGCGCCCTGCATGCACGACTCCTGGTCGGCCAGCAGGTGCCGGTCCGGTCGTTCGCCGAGTCCGGCGATGCGCTGGACCGTCTGTTCGCGCGCACGCGCGTGCGGCTCTATCGCGGCGATGAATTGAAAGAAGAAGGAACTGGAATCAACGTGCTAGATGGCCCGCTGCACGCGCAACCTTGGCCCGATGCACGTCCAACACCGCCATTTACGCCCATGTGCTACCGCGTTCAGAGCGCTACATCAGCTCTTGAGGCGTCGAGCCGGATGAATTGGGTCCGCCCTTTCCTGCTGATAGAACTTCTCGACTTCCGGGGCTGCACACCTGCCAGGCCAATGATGCTGACGTCCACCTGAGTAGCGGTCTGCGTGCACGTGCGTGTCGACAACGTGGACAATTCGCGCGCCCGCCCGGTTCGCTTCAGCGATGAACCAGCCGTCGCGCAAACGCGTCGGCATCCGCTGAACCGAAGGCAGCGAGGACCTCGGGTCTGCCAACGATTCGACCGACCAGCCTCGACATGCGCTGCAACTCCGCCCGGTCGTCTTGCCCGGCTTCGTGCAGACGAAGTACAGCCTCGGCTAACGGGAGCACTTGTTTGAACTTGTCCTGGTCGGCGGCGGCGCTCAGCTCGGGTGACATTTGTTCGTCTTGAAAGCCGGTGACTCTTTATGGAGACCGGAGCGCGCGCCTCAGTGAAAACGCCCGCTATCCCGTGAAATTCTGAGGCGTGGCCGAGTGGCCGGTCTTGGCCCGCGAATTCTGCCTCGGCTATGAACGACCGTACAGGCCCCGCCTTCTGCCGATTAGCTCGCGTCCCAGTTCCTCATCGCCCAGGTCGCGAGCGCCTAAAAGTTCGCCATCGTGGTGGTGGCGTATTCAGTCAGCGGGCCGCCCTGCGTCGCCTCGGCGCCGCTCGCCTGCCGCGTTGAAAAGAACAGTGTTGTGGCCGAGACCCCGAATAGCGCCAGCGGTACCCACCAGCCACACGCGTAGACCAGTCCAACTGGCACGAGGACAGCAAGAAAGAGAAGGAATGCCCGCAGCATGAAATCAGTTTGCCTCGCCGAGGGCCACTTGTATCGTGAAGAAGTTCACGCGCAGCATTGGAATTGGCCGAACGCGATGGCGTGGGGACTGAGGACGAAGTCCCGCTGTTGGCTCCGCTTCGGGCCATTCCCGTGAACAAGAAAAGGGGCCCGCACACGGCGGGCCCAAGAGGGTTGGTCCTTGATGCCCACCCGGGAGAAACCACGGTCTCACGGGGCGACAAGCTTCGCGAGGTGTTCGACGATTCGTCCCCGCGAGCGCTGTGGCAGGCCGAATGACGGCTCCGGGACGAATTGCGGGCCGCCGCCGACCGACCGCTTGTGGCGCACCCCAGCCAACGCGCAGATCGCACCGCTACTCCTGCAACCCGGCGGCGCGAAGCGCGTCGCCGAGCGATGCCGCGAGCGCGGGAGCACAGTTGACGGCTGAGAACTGGCGACCATATCGAAACGTGGGATGGAGGTCCAGGACCCTCGCAGCGGCTGCCTTGGCGTCCTGCAGCCGGCCGAGTCTGGTGAGCGCGGCCGTCAGCTGCACATGGGTGATGCTGTGCGCCGGGTTGGCCTGAACGGACCTGTATGCTGCTTGAGCGGCTTCCTCATAGCGGCCGCAGTGGAAATGACCCAGTGCCTGAGCGTCGAACGCGGCCCAAGCCCAGGAATCGAAGGGACTGAGCCGCAGCCCCCGCTGGCTCCATTCGATCGCGCGCTCGGCTTCGCCGCCCCAGGCAAGCATGACGCTGCCAAGAATGTAGGTCAGCGCAGATGACGGACTGATGGCGAGTGCGGCCTCTAGTGCGGTGAATGCCGCAACGCGATCGTGCGCGTCCATGCCGATGGAGAAACCGGCCCAGGTCAGGGCTAGCGCATCGTCCTGCCCCTGGACGATCGCAGACTGGGCATGGCGGATCGAAGCGGCACGCTCCACCTCCTGAAGACCGGCGCGAAGGAACAGGCAGTGGTGGCACATCGCGGCGTTCCCGTGCGCAAGCGCATAGGCAGGCTCGAGTTCGATGGCGCGTTCAAGGAGTGTCAGGGCTCTCGTCACCTGCGCTGGCATGCCCGAGTCGACGTCAGGCTGCGCCCGCAGGACAAGGTCATACGCATCCAGGCTGTCGGGGCGCTTGCGGTTGACTCGCTTGATTTCGGCACGTCGCAGGCTCGGGGCAATGGCACCGACAACCGACAGCGCGATTTCATCCTGCAGCGCGAAAATGTCGCCGTACGGCCGGTCGTAGCGCTCGGCCCACACATGCGCTCCGGTGGAAGCATCGACCAGTTGGGTGGTAATGCGCACGCGATCATGGGCCTTGCGCACACTGCCTTCCAGGACATAGCGCACGCCGAGCTCTCGGCCGACCCGCTTGACGTCCACCGTTCGACCCTTGTAGGTGCAGGTCGAGCCTCGCGCGATGACGAACAGCCAGTTGATGCGCGACATGCCGGTGATGACGTCGTCGACTATCCCCTCCATGAAGTAGTCCTGGTCGGCATCGCCGCTCAAGTTCGAAAACGGCAGGACCGCGACCGAAGGCTTGTCAGGCAACGCCAGCGCCGGCAAGGCCAGGGGCAAGGGAGCTTGATCCGGATCCTGCATCGTGACTGCCGGGCCGACGTAGCGGTAGCCCCGACGCGGCAGGGTTTCGATCCAGTCCGCGCCGCCGGCCAGGTCATCGAAGACTCGCCGTACGGCGGCAATCTGGACCGTCAGGTTGCTGTCCTCGATCACTAGGCCAGGCCACGCAGCCTCTATCAGCCCCTCCTTGGACATCGGCACGCCAGACCGCTGAGCGAGCATAAGAAGGAGCGCGACCGCCCGCCGGCCGAGCGACGTCGGCTCGGTGCCGTGGAACAGGATTCCCGCGTCTGCATCGAGGCGGAACGGGCCGAACGCCAGGATTTTCGACATTGATGAGCAGAATACTCCTCGCACAATTTCGGAACTATTTCGGAACGGCTTCACGACTTGCCAGCGTCGGACGGCGATCATCCGGACAACCCGCTTCGGAGAAGAAGCGGCGACATGGAGGATCACATGAGTGCAGCTACACCAGTCATCCGCATGCCTTCCGAGCCTGCCGTGAACGAGGTGGTCACGCTCGGGGGCCAACCGATGGTCTTCCTCGTGACGGGGAAAGACACGAAGCACACGAGCATGTTCGATTGGACGATCCCCGCAGGATTTGCCACCGGACTGCATGTTCATCGCGTGCAGGAAGAGACCTTCTTCGTCTTGGAAGGCGAGTGCGAATGGCACGTCGGCGATCAGGTGGTGTGCGCCGCGCCGGGAACCTATCTGTTCGTTCCTCCGGGCGTACCGCACAACATCACCAATGTGAGCGCGAGCCCGGCTCGCGTGCTGATGACTGTCTCGCCGCCCGGACACGAGCACTACTTCAGGAAGCTTGCCGAGCTGGCTGCGCAAGGAGGCCACCGGGACGCGAACGTTATTGGAGAGTTGCGAGCTCGCTATGACACCGATCAGTTGTCGGCATTGACGGAGAAATCGTAGGTTCCTTCCGAATGGTTGACAGCGGCGGTCTCGTCCGATTGCCCATGACGGCCAAATCGTGTGCACGTCAGAACCGAGATCGCTTCCGCGAAACGCCGCTGTTGGGCTGCTTCCTCGCTCCGTGAATGTCGGCTTACGAGCGGATTGACGGTCGCCGACGAACTACGGGTCCTGGCCCTTTGCCGGCGACAGACGATCGGCGCGGAATTCGGCAAAGGGCACCAACCTACCCTTTGACGGGACCGGCTGGAACTTCGGCTTTCGCTGCAATGCCGGCCTCACCAGGAACCACCTCTTTCGACTGCACCGTGCTCCTTTGCGGTCTTTCAACTGGGAGGCTTCAACTCGAGGTCCGCAGCGCCAGGGGTCTTCCAGGGAAGCATCGCGGACGCCTGCAATCTGACGCGCTGCGGACATGGCGATAGCGTGCTCCAGCGCTACGACCGTGAGGCCATCAAGGGGCCTTTGGCATTTCAGAAGCTCCTGGGGAGGCCGAGCACGTGCTCGCCCACATGACTCAGGATCATGTTGGTGGAGATAGGCGCCACCTGGTACAGGCGCGTCTCGCGGAACTTGCGCTCCACGTCGTATTCGCAGGCGAAGCCGAAACCGCCGTGTGTCTGCAGGCAGGCGTTTGCCGCCTCCCAGCTGGCCTTGGCGGCCAGGTATTTGGCCATGTTGGCCTCGGTGCCGGCGTTCTCGCGTGCATCGATCTTCCCGCAGGCGCGCCAGCGCATGAGATTGGCGGCTTCCAGTTCGATGAAGGCCTCGGCCAGCGGGAACTGGATGCCTTGGTTCTGGCCGATGGGTCGATTGAACACCTTGCGCTCGCTCGCATAGTCGCGGGCCTTTTCCAGGAACCAGTAGCCGTCGCCGATGCATTCGGCTGCGATCAGCGTGCGCTCGGCGTTCAGGCCGTCGAATATCACCTTCAGGCCCTTGCCCTCCGTGCCGAGCAACGCGTCTTCGGAAAGCTCCAGATTGTCGAAGAACAGTTCATTGGTCTCGTGATTGACCATGTTCAGGATGGGCTGCACCGTGAGGCCCTTTCCGATGGCCTTGTCCAGTTCGACGATGAAGCACGACAGGCCATCGCTTTTCTTCTGCACCTGGTCCAGCGGCGTGGTGCGCGCGAGCAGGATCAGCAGATCGCTGTGCTGCACGCGTGAGATCCAGACCTTCTGGCCATTGATGAGCCAGCGGCCGTCCTTCTTCACCGCCGTGGTCTTGAGCTTGGTGGTGTCGCTGCCGGTCGTAGGCTCGGTCACGCCCATCGACTGCACACGCAGCTCGCCCGAGGCGATGCGAGGAAGGTACTGCTCCTTCTGCGCCTTCGAGCCACTGAACACGATGGTGTTCATCACATACATCTGGCCGTGGCATGCGCCGGAGTTGCCGCCCGACCGATTGATCTCTTCCATGATGACCGAGGCTTCGGCCATCGAGAGACCGGGCCCTCCGAATTCCTGCGGGATCAGCGCCGCCAGCCAGCCGGCCTTGGTCAACGCATTGACGAATTCTTCGGGGTAGCCGCGCGCCTCGTCGATCTTGCGGTGGTATTCAGCCGGGAACTGGCTGCACAGGTCGCGCACCGCGTCGCGGATCTCGTGGTAGTTGTTGGAGCCGGTTTTTTCGAGCATGGTCGGGCCTTGAGAAAAGAATGTCTGGATGTCAGAGGAGCTTGGCCGTCGCTTGCATGGTGAGCCAGCCTTCGTGATCACGTGCCCACAGCTGCACGGTCTTGCCGTCGGCCGAGGGCTGGCCGTGTACGGTGAGGAGTTCAGATCGAAGGTCGGGCGAACGGCCTTGAAGGAGAAATCGGTCAGCATTGATGTCGTCCAGCCTCACGCTGCGTCCTTCCCAGCTACGAAGGCGGGTCAGCGCCTCGGGCGTGATGTGCACGCGTTCTTGAGTGTCTTGCATGTCCATATTCGTTACGCGCAGGCCAAGCCGCTTGGAGTTGAGGTTGCCGGAAAGGTTGTCTTCAGATCTATGTCGTTGAATGCCAGTCGAAGCGATCGGGCGATGGAAAAGACCCGCTTCAATCACGGCCACGACAGGTTCGCTGGTGCGACACAACCAAGTCAATCGCAAGAGGCAGAACGTTCCGTACTGCGGACCGGCATCAGCCGCATCACAGCAGCGCGCGCAAGCGCAGCTTGAACACCTTGCCGTAGGCATTGACCGGCAGTTCGTCGATGCGCTCAGGTCGCTTGCAGGGTGCGATGTTCTCGCGCAGGTGGCGATTCAGCGCCGCGCCGCAAACTGTCCTGCCCAGGGGAGGTTCTGAAGTACGGAACACCTGCGCCGCGTGCATTGCGCCGGGCAGGGGCGGCGTCCAACATTGAATCCAACAAGAGATAGATACGTCGACGCGTGCCTCCTGCTCGCATGGCGTATCAATCCACAGAGACACGCATGCCGCTGCAGACCATCCGTTCGCGAATCGGCCACGCCGCGCGTGACCAAGTGACGAACCCCAACCTTCTTCCGTAGTAATGCAGAGTCTTCCCAACCCCAAGCCCGACTCCGCGCTCGAGCGCTACGAACACCTCTACATCGACGGCGAATGGGGTGCCCCCATCGACGGCGAGCTCGTAGAGAGCATCGATCCCGCCACCGGTCGCGGCTGGGCTGTCGCACCCATGGGTGGCGCCAAGGACATCGACCGGGCGGTGGAGGCCGCCCGGCGGGCCTTCGCCACATGGCGCCGAGTGCCGGGCCATGATCGTGCAGCGCTGCTGCGCCGCTTCGCCGACCTCTTTGCGGCCGCCATCCCGAGGCTGGCGGTGATCGAGTCGCGCGACAACGGCAACCTGGTGCGCGAGCACAAGGCCAGCCTCGCCGCACAAGTGCAGTGGTATCACTGGTTCGCGTCGCTGGCAGACAAGGCGCAAGGCAGCACCATTCCGATCGACGACAGCGTGCATGCCTTCACAACGCGCGTGCCGGTGGGCGTGGTGGGCGCCATCATTCCGTGGAATGCGCCGCTCTTGGCCACTTGCCTCAAGGTGGGCGCTGCGCTGGCAGCAGGCTGCACACTGGTAGTCAAGCCGGCCGAGCAAACGCCCGTCTCGGCGCTGGAACTGGCGAAGCTCATCCACGAGGCGGGCTTTCCGCCTGGCGTGTTCAACGTGGTGCCGGGCTTCGGCCGAACGGCCGGACAGCGGCTGGTGGAGCATCCCGATGTGAACAAGGTCTCGTTCACCGGATCGACGCAGACCGCAAAGAGCATGGTCCGCGCCGGCGCCGACAACCTCAAGCGCTTCACCTTCGAGTTGGGCGGCAAGGCGCCGCACATCATCTTCGCGGACGCGGACATCGACAACGCCATCAACGCCGCTACCGCATCGTCATGGCGGCTCACCGGCCAGAGTTGCGCGCTGGGCTCGCGCGTGCTGGTGGAGCGGGCGGTGTATGACCGTGTGGTCGAGGCCTTCCGCGAACGTGCCATGGCCGTTCGCGTGGGCCTGCCGTCGATCGACTCCAACCACATGGGCCCTCAGGCGCACCAGCAGCAGTTGGACAAGACGCTGTCGTACATCCAGTACGGAATGGAAGACGGCGCGGAACTCGTCACCGGCGGACACCGCATCGAGACGCCCGAACTCGCGGCCGGCTATTTCGTCGAGCCCACGGTGTTCGCCGGTGTGAACAACCAGATGCGCATCGCGCGCGACGAGATCTTCGGCCCGGTCGCATCGCTCATCCCCTTCGAGGACGAGGACGAGGCGCTGGCCATTGCCAACGACACGCCCTACGGCCTGACCGCCGGCCTGTGGACCCGCGACGTGGGGCGCGCGCATCGAGTGTCCAGCCGCATCGACGCGGGCATGGTCTGGGTCAACACCTATTCGTTCCTGCGCTGGTCGACGCCCTACGGCGGCTTCAAGGCCAGCGGCTGGGGCCGCGAGAACGGCATCCAGGCGCTCGACCCGTACCTGGAGACGCGCACCACCGTCATCAGCACCACAGGGCAGTTCCCCAATCTTTACGCAGCTTGACCGATAAGGAGACAAACACGATGCAAGGCGTAGTTTTCAGAGGCGAAAGAAAGCTGGAGATCCTGGACTTCGACGACCCGACACCCGGACCGGGAGACGCAGTCATCGAGATAAAGGCCTCCGGTATGTGCGGCAGCGACCTGCACTTCTATCGCAACAACCCCGCCGAGGTGATCAAGTCGCTGGGCTTCAAGGACCTGGCCTCGCGCGGCATGGCGGAAGACGCCGCCGTCATCGCGGGCCACGAGCCCTGCGGCCGGATCGTGGCGCTGGGCTCGGCAGTCGACCCGCGCGTGTTCAAGGTGGGCGACCGCGTCACGGTCTTCCACTACGAAGGTTGCCAGCTCTGCGACCACTGCCGCAGCGGCTGGACGCAGATGTGCAACCACGGCGCGGACATTCACGGCCTGATCAAGCACGGCGGTCACGCGCAGTACATGAAAGTGCCTGTGACCTCGCTGGTGCACCTGCCGGAGGAAGTCTCCTACACGACCGGCGCCGCCGTGTCCTGCGGCACGGGCACGGCCTGGGGCGCGCTAATGCGCCTTCAGTTGACCGCCCGCGACACGCTGGCCGTGTTCGGTCTCGGCCCCGTGGGACTGTCGGCCGCGCAGCTGGCCGCGGCCATGGGCGCAGAGGTCATAGGCGTCGACATCTCGGCCGACCGCGTGGCGCGCGCCAAGGAGTTCGGCGCGACGCACACCATCGACGGCAGCAAGGCCGACCCCATCGAGGAAATCCTCAAGCTCACTGGCGGCCTGGGCGCGACCTGCGCCATGGACTGCGCCGGTGGCGAGATGCCCAAGCAGCAGGCGGTGCGCTGCACCCGCCCCTGGGGCCGCATCGCCCTGGTGGCGGTGGGTGGCAACCTCAACATCGACGGCATGAAGGACGTGATCGGCAAGCAGCGAACCATCCTCGGCTCCTACACCTTCTCCGAGCCAAGCATGAAGGACTGCGTGACCTTCATCGCCGACCACGGCGTGGAGGTGGACAAGCTCTTCACCGACCGCTGGCAACTCGAACAGGCCGAGGAGGCCTACCGCGTCTTTGACGGCCAGGCCGGCGGCAAGGGCGTGTTCGTTTTCTGAGAAGGCAAACCATGCAACACACCCAGAACGCATTCAAGAAGCTGGTCGGCATCGCCGCGCTGACCACCCTGGCCGCCGCATCTGCGCGCGCCGAGGACATCGCCGTGGTATCCATCCAGTCTTCCACCGGCGCCGTCGCGTTTGCCGGCGCCAACTACCAAAAGGCTATCCGGCTGGCGGTGGAGGAAGTCAACGCCAAGGGCGGCATCAATGGCCAGAAGATCGACCTGCAGGAGCGCGACAACGCCAGCGACAAGGGCCAGTCCATCAACCTGGTCAACCAGGCCATAGACCGCGACCGCGCCGTGCTGGTGCTGGGCCCCTCTTCCACCACCGACAGCGTGGCCGTGGCCCCTATCTTCAGCGACCGCAAGACGCCCAACCTGAGCTTTGCCACCTCGGACGCCGTTCTCAAGCCGGGCCCGTGGACGCTGAAGTTCCAGCAGTCACCTGCCGTCATCAGCCCGATGGCCGCCAAGTACGTGCTGGAGAAGACGCCGATCCGGAAAGTCGCCCTCGTGTACGACCGAACGAACGAGGCACTGATCGAATACAAGAATGCCTTCCGCGACACGCTCAAGGCCGGGGGCGGCACGGTGGTGGCCGAGGAAGCCGTGGTCAGCAGCGACTCAAACTTCCTGCCGCTGGCCACCAAGCTCAAGAGCCTGGAATTGGACGCGGTGTACCTGGCCACCTACGCCGAGCAGTCGGCCAACATCATGCTGCAACTGCGCCAAGCCGGGGTGCCCGAGAAGGTGCGCGCCATCGGCACCATCGCAATGGTGTCGCCCAAGTTCCTGAGCATCGCGGGCGCAGCGGCCGAAGGGTCCATCGCCGTGTCGGACTACGTGGCCGGCACGGACCGGCCTATGAACAAGGCCTTCGAGGCCGCCTACAAGGCGCGCTGGGGCACGGAGCCGGACAGCTGGGCCGCCTCAGCCTATTCGCTGGCCCAGGTGGCGCTGGCAACCGTGAAGGAGGCCGGCCCCGCGCCGACGCGCGACAGGGTGCGCGATGCCTACCACCGCGTACGCGATGTGCCCATCGTCACTGGATCGGGCGTGTGGAACCAGAAGGATCGCGTGCCCACCTACGGTGCCATCGTGCTCATGGCCAAGGATGGCAAGTTCGTTGCTGCGCCCTGACGGCCGACCTGCTCCCCTCTTCCAAAGGCACGCCATGCTGGTCCAACAGCTTCTCAACGGTCTTGTCGTGGGCGGCACCTTCGCCGTCTTCGCGCTGGGCTTCACTCTGCTCTTCGGTGTCAACCACATCCTGAACATGGCCTACGGCACAGTGTTCATGTGGGGCGCCTTCGCAGGCCTGTACACCGCCACGACGTTTGATGCGTCGTTCGTCCTGTCACTGGTCGTGGGCATGCTGGCGGGTGGGCTGCTGTCAGTGCTGCTGGACTTGCTGGCTTTCCGCCCGCTGCGCCGGCGAGGCGCGCCGGAGTTCTCCTACATCCTCAGCTCCATCGGCGCCAGCATCGCGCTTGTCGCGCTGGCGCAGAAGGCGTCGAACACGGCGGTGTGGCAGTTTCCGGCGGACACCTTCCCGGTGGTGGTCTTCGAATTCCTTGGCTTGCAGATCCAGTTGCTGCAGCTGATCATCCTCGCCAGCGCGCTGCTGCTGGTGGCCGGGCTGGTCCATGCGCTCTATCACACCGGCTTCGGACGTCGCATCCGCTGCGTGGCGCATTCGGAAGGCACGGCGCAACTGCTGGGCATCAACGCGCAATGGGTGAACGTGCAGGTGTTCTTCATCTCCGGCGCGCTGGCGGGCTTCGCCGGCGTTCTCATCGGGCTGGCCTTCAACTCGGTGCACTTCCTGATGGGGGAGCCCTTCCTGATGCGGGCCTTCGTCATCATCATCCTGGGCGGACTGGGCAGCATCGCCGGCTCCCTGGTAGGTGGCGTGGTCATCGGGGTGGTGCAGACGCTGGCCTATGCCTACGTGTCTTCCGCCGCGGCCGATGCCATCGCCTTCGTCATCCTCTTCGTGATCATCCTGATCCGACCCACGGGCCTGTTCGGCAAGCCCGGGGCTGTCATGCGGGTGCAGCGGCAATGATCGACTACCTTCTTTCCTACAGTTCTGTACTCGACCACGTGCTGGTCTACACGCTGCTAGCAATGAGCCAGGCCGTGGTTCTGCGGGCAGGTACCTTTTCCATCGGCTCGGCAGCGTATGCCGCGGTCGGTGCCTATACCGCCGCCATCCTGATCACCAGCCAGGCATGGCCGCCACTCATCGCCATCGCCTGCGGCACGTTGCTGGCGGGCGTGATCAGCGCGCTGATGGCCTACCCGCTGTCTCGCCTGCGCGGTGTGTTTCAGGCACTGGCCACGCTGGCGCTGGTGCAGGTGGTGGTCACCATCGCACAGAACTGGGACAGCGTGACCAACGGCGTACTGGGCATCTCGGGCATCCCGAAGGTGGCCACGACCGGGTGGCTGCTGCTGGCTGTGGCGCTGTGCACCGCGCTGCTCTACACACTGGGCCGCTTCGGCCTGGGCCGCGCGATGGACGTGATCCGCGCCGACGAGACCGTGGCGGTGTCGCTGGGCATTCGAGTGCCCTATCACCAGCGTCTGGCCATGACGCTGTCGGGTCTGCTGGCGGGCCTGGCCGGCGCGCTCCACGCGTGCAACTCCTACGCCATCCAGCCCGAGGAGTTCGGCTTCGGAATGATGGTGCACACGCTGGCCTCGGCGGTGCTGGGCGGTGCCACCTCGATCTGGGGACCGCTGGTGGGCTCGGCCGTGCTGACCACGCTGCCGGAGTTCGTGCGCTTCTTCGCCGACTACCGCGGCGTGGTGCAGGGCGCGCTGCTCATGCTCATCATCATCTACCTGCCCCACGGCATCGCAGACACGCTGGCCGCCTGGCGGCACGACCGGAGGATCCAGTCGAGCGCCGCCCGGCCGCCCGAAGGCGCTCGCACCGCAGTGCGAAGCACGGAGGTTGCCCAATGAGCGCACCCGCCCTTCAACTCGACAACGTGGGCAAGCGCTTCGGCGGCCTGCCCGCCGTCGACGGCCTGAGCCTGTCGGCGCCGGCGCGCACCATCACGGGCCTCATCGGCCCCAACGGCGCGGGCAAGACCACGGTGATCAACCTCATCATGGGCATCCTCAAGCTCACGTCCGGCCGCGTCGTGTTCAACGGCCAGGACGTTTCCACGCTGGAGGCCGCCGACTTGGCCCGCGCCGGCATGGCCCGCACCTTTCAGAACATCCGCCTGGTCAGTGAGGGAACAGTGCTGGACAACGTGCTCTCGGGCTTTCACGTCCACCAGCGCACGGGCTTCTGGGCCAACCTGATGGGCCTGCCCTCCGCGCGCGCCGAACAGGCGGCCCACCGCGCCGAGGCCGTCGCCTTGCTGGAGCGCTTTGGCATGGCGCACCTGGCCGAGCACCGCGCGAGCACGCTGTCCTACGGTCACCAGCGCCGCATCGAGATGATGCGCGCGCTGGCCATGAAGCCCACGCTGCTGCTGCTCGACGAGCCCGTGGCCGGCATGAACGACACCGAGGCCGCCGAGCTGGGCCGCATCTTCAGCCAGGTGGCCGCCGACGGCGTGGCCATCCTGCTGGTGGAGCACAACATGCGCTTCGTCACGCAGATCTGCTCGCACCTGTACGTCTCGGCCTCGGGCCGCCTGATCGCGCAGGGCGCGCCTGCGGCGGTGCTGGCCGATCCGGTGGTGATCGAAGCCTATCTGGGGAGCTGAGCGGCATGAACCGTCCGATCAATCTCTCCGGCGCCCACGCCCTGTCCATCGACCGGCTGGAAGTGCACTACCAGGGCATCACCGCACTGCGCGGCGTGTCGCTGCAGATCAAGCAGGGCGAGATCTTCGCCCTGATCGGCCCCAATGGCGCGGGCAAGTCCAGCCTGGTCAACGCCGTGACGGGCATCGTGCGCTCCACCGGCGCCATCGAGTTCGGAGAGCGCGATTTCAGCGCCCTCCCCTCGTACCAGCGCGCCCGCCTGGGCGTGATCCAAGTTCCCGAAGGGCGGCGCGTGATCGCGCCGCTGTCGGTGCTGGAAAACCTGATGCTGGGCCGCGAGGCCCTGGGCGCGCGCAAGGGCAATGTGCAGGCCGACCTCGACCGCGTGTTCGCGCTGTTTCCCATCCTGGCCGAGCGGCGCGACCAAGTCTCGGGCACGCTCTCCGGCGGCCAGCAGCAGATGCTGGCGATCGGCCGCGCGCTCATGGGCCACCCGCGCGTTCTGCTGCTCGACGAGCCCAGCCTCGGCCTGGCGCCTGTCGTCATCGCCGACGTGTTCCGCGCCATCCGCCAACTCAACAAGGAGGGCATGACCATCTTCCTGGTAGAGCAGAACGCGCGCCTGGCGCTGGAGACGGCGCACCGCGCCGCCGTGCTGGAGCAAGGCCGCATCGTCAAGCAGGGCGACGCCGACGTGCTGGCCCGCGACCCCGAGGTAGAGGAGCACTATTTCGGCCAGGCTACAGCCCACTGACCTATGAATGCCACGCTCATCGAACAACTTGCCGGCTTCGTGCGGCTGGCCGCCAAGCCGGGCTGACCTCAGGGCCCGCGCCAAGGAATGACCCGCGCCGGCGGCATCTACCAGCGCACAGTGCACAGGCACAAGCAGCGCCTGCTGATGCTGCTCGTCGGCGCGCTGGTGGGCGTGGAGTTCCTCGAGGTGGGGATGTTCGTGTTCGCCGCCGCGCCCATCCTGGCGGCGATCCATGCCGAGCCGCAGGACTTCGCGCTGGTGCAGATGGGCTACGCGGTGGGCAACATGCTCATGGTCGTGCTGCAGCAATGGATGACGCGGTATTTCGGCTACCGCCGCTACCTGCTGCTGGCGCTGTTGCTTTTCGGGCTGGGCGACATCGGCTGCGCGCTGGCCACGAGCCTGCCCCAGCTGATCGCCTCACGCATGCTGCAGGGCATGGGCGGCGGCGCCTTCTTCCTGAGCACGCGCGTGTTGATCCCGGTGCTGTTTTCGGTGCAGATGCGCCCGCTGGCGTCGCGCACCTTCATGGTTGCGGTTTTCTCTGCGGGGGCCGTGGCGCCGGCGCTGGCAGCCAACCTGGTGCATGCATGGGGCTGGCCGTGGGTGTTCTGGATCCAGGTGCCGATCGTGCTGGTACTGGTCGCCGGGGTGCAGCGTCTGATTCCGCGGCATGTGGGCAAGAGCGTGGCGCCGGTGCGCTGGTCGCTCGCCCCCGTGCTGCTGTTCCTGATCGCGGCGGGACTGATGCAGTGGAGCTTCGTCGAGGCGGACCACCGGCTACTGGCCCACCCCGAACAATTGGCGCTGGCCGTGCTGGGCGGCATCACGCTGCTGGGGCTGTTCGGCGTTCACCAGTGGCGTAACGACGAGCCCCTGCTGCACCTGCGCGACCTCGCCCACCCCGGCTACCTGGCGGGCCTGGGTCTGTATGCGCTGTACTACTTCATCGTCAGCTTCAGCAACTACCTCTTCCCGCAGTTCGCCGAACTGGGCATGGGGCTGCCGGTGCTGACCACGGGCTGGCTCAACAGCTTCGCGGGTACGGTCGCCCTGGTGGGTGTGTTGGCGTACTTGCGCTGGTCCGCCCGCATCGCGGACAAGCGACCCATGATGGTGGCAGGCTGCCTGTGCATGGCCGCATCGGCATGGTGGATGTCGACCCTGGCCATTGACGCAAAGCCCATCGCCCTGCTGGCCCCGCTCGCGGTGCGCGGCCTGTTCGGCGTGATGATGGTGCTGCCCGCGGCCTCGCTCACCTGGAGGGCGCTGGGCGACACGCACTTCGCCAAGGGCTACCAGGCCAAGAACGTGATGCGGCAGATGATGGTGTCGCTGGCGTCCGCGGTGGCCGCCGTGTCGCTGCAGAACGTGCGCATGTTCGAATACACCGCGCTTGGCGGCAGGGGGGACGCCGGCGCTGGGGTCGAATCGCAGGCCCTCTTTCTTGCGGGCCAGCAGTTGTACCTGTGGGTTGCAGGGATCTCGGTGTTCGCTGCGGTGATCGTCGCCGTGCAGAAGAAGCTGCGCTGAGCTTTGAGCCATGCACTTTCAGGGACCACGACGCCACGGATCAGGTTCCGCACGGGTTCACAGCGCTGCCTCGCAGGCAGCATCTACACGACCCTTCGCTCACGCAGTCCTGCGATGTCACTGGTCGAATAACCCAGCTCATGCAGGATCTCGTCAGTGTGCTCGCCGGCCTTTGGCGGCCGACGCTCGATGGTCGGCGGTGTACGCGAAAGCGAGATCGGTGCGGAAACCAGCGGCACGGGCTCCGGGATGCCCGGGTACTGCACCGGATGAAAAGCGCCCGACGCACGGATGGCCTCGTCGTCCAGCACCTGGCGCGGCGAGTAGACCGGCCCAGCCGGAATGCGCGCCTCTTCCATATGAGCGAGCGCCTCGTCGCGCGTGTACTGCGCGCACCACTCGGACATCCAGGCGCTCAGCAGCTCGCCATGCTCGCCCCGGCTCAGGTCATCCTTGAAGCGTTCGTCTTCCACCAGCTCCGGCTTGCCCACCAGGCGCGCCCAGCGCTTGAACATCGCGGGGCCGATCACCTGCGTGATGATCCAGCCGTCCTTGGTCTTGAAGATGTCCGATGGGGCGTACTGCGGCGCACGGTTGCCGGTGCCGCCCCGGTTCAGGCGCAACACGGCCTCCTCGATCAGCGCGCCGCTGGAGAAGTTGAGCGCGGTTTGCAGCAGTGAGGCGCCCACCTCCTGCCCCTTGCCGCTCGCCTTCCGTTCGTACAGCGCCATCACGGTGCCGAGCGCGCACGACATCGCGGTGGCGAAGTCCACGATGGGCACCATGAACTTGGTGGGCCGGTCGGTCTCGCCGGTGATGTGAACTGCACCGCTGATGGCCTGCCCTACGCCGTCGAAGCCGATGCGGTCGCGCATGGTGGGCGACGACCCGAAGGCCGACGACGCAGTGAGGATGATGTCGGGCTTGACCTTGCACAGGCTCTCGTAGTCCAGGCCCAGACTCGCGATGGTCTTGGGCGGCATGTTGGCGATGACCACATCGGCGCTGCGCAGCAGGCGGTTCATCACCTCCTTGCCCTCCGGTGTGTCGATCTCCAGGCTCAGCGAGCGCTTGTTTCGATTGACCTGCAGAAACAGCGCGCCCTCGCCTTCCTCCGAAACGGGCACGATGAAACGGTCCTCACTGCCGCCCACGCGGTCGATGCGGATCACCTCCGCGCCGAAGTCCGCCAGCAGCGCCGCGCAGTACGGCCCCGCGATGAAACGGCCGAAGTCCAGGACCTTCACGCCTTCCAATACTTTGTTCATTGCACCTTGCCTTCATGGTTCGCCGTCGAAGTCGGCCATCAGTTTTTCAAGTTCCTTCGCGGCCTTGCGCAGCACTGGCGCAATGCGTCGCTGCTCAGCGGCCAGATCGGGCTGCACATCGGCCTTGCCGCAGCTAAGGCCCATGACGATGCCGCGCCGGCCTACCCGCACGGGCAGCGCCACGCCGTAGGCGTCGCGTTGGTAGCCCGCCAGCACCGCGCAGGTGCCGGTGCTCTCCAGGTCGCAAAAGCTCTCCTGCATGACCCGTTCGACCTGGCCCGCGTTGGCGCCGTAGGCACGCAGCAGCGCCGCGATCAGCGGTGCGCGCTCGGCCGGCGGCAGACCCCACAGGTACGCATGTCCGATCGACGTGGTGCCCAAGGGCAGCACCGAGCCCTGACCCAGGCGCAGCGTGGCCACCTTGTGCCCGACCCGGTAGCCCAGGTAGAGCATCTCCAGGTCGTCGCGGACGGCCAGCGCCACCGACACGTTGAGCCGGTCCGCCAGCTCTTGCAGGAAGGGATTGACCCGCTCGAGCAGATCGCTTCCAGCGATATAGGCATGGCCGATACCGACCGGCGCCGCGCCAAGTTCGAATTCCCTCCCGCCGGCCACTCGACGCAATGCGCCCAGTTGCAGCAAGGTGGTGGTGAGCCGCGACACCGTGGCCTTGGACAGGCCGGTGCGCCGCACCAGCTCCGCGTTGGACAGCGATGCACGATCGGAGCGGAAGGCGCGCAAGACCTGCATGCCGCGTGCGACGGTCAACACGCCCTCGGAAGGCGTCGCCATAGTCGCACTCATGATTCGCTCACCTTCTGCTGCACCGCCGAAACGGCGGCCAGAAGCTTCGGCCCGAGTTCGCGCTCCACCCGAGCGCGCGTCATCTGCGCACTGGACCCTACGCACGCAACCACCAGCGGCGCGTGGTGTTCGACCAGCAGCGGCGCGGCGATGATGCCCAGCTCGGCATCCCATTCGCCCAGTGAGGTACAGAAGCCCAGCTGGTGCACCTGCGCGATGGCCTCGCTGGACCGACGGCGCAGCCGTGGCCACTCGCGCGGCATTCGACGCTCCACGTTCTCCAGCAGGTAGTAGCGCTCCAACTCCGGCAGCGCTGCCAGTAGCGCCCAGCCCATGGGCGAGGATGCGATGCCCACGCGCACGCCTGCGTGCAGAGTTAGGGCTAGAGGCGCCCCTGCGCCGCTGCAGCTTTCGAGCACGATCAAGTCCAACCTGTCGCGCGAGCTGAGGTTGACGTGCAGCCGGTGCTCGTCCGCCAGTGCCTGCATCTGCCTGCGCGCGGCGCGCTGCACGCCCGAGTTGGCAATGGCGCCGTAGCCAAGCGCCAGCACCGGGGGTGCGAGGCGGTATTTGCGCTCGGCAGCGTCGTAGTGCAGGTAGCCCAGCACCACGAGGGTCTGCGCGATGCGCGAGACAGTGGAGGGCGGCAGGCCCGTGCGCTGCGCGAGCTCGCGGTTGCCCAGCCAGCGGTCCTGCGGGGTGAAGGCCCACAGCAGCTCCATGGCGCGGGCAAAGGGCGTGACCATCGTGCGCCCGCCCTTCTCCTCGGTCGCACGGGCTCGCGCCGACGCGGGAGAGGCGGAGGATCGCGCCATGCGCTCGGTGCCCTGCTGCTGCGGCATGGTTCAGTCCTTGCCGGACACGGCCCTGATCTCGTCCAGCGCAGCCGGGTTGTCCAGCGAGGACAGGTCGCCCGGCGGCAGGCTGCAGTAGACGCTGCGGATCACACGCCGCATGATCTTGGAACTGCGCGTCTTGGGCAGTTGCGCCACTGGATGCACTGCGCTCGGCCGGAAGGGCCGACCCAGCCGCTTGTCCACATGCTGCGCCACCTGCGACGACAGCGCGGACCGTTCTGCGCCTGTGCCCGGCGCCGGCACCACGAATACCACCAGCTTCTGGCCCTTGTCGGGGTCATCCACCCCGATGGCAGCGGCTTCGGCCACCTCGTGCAGTTCCAGCACCACCTCTTCCACTTCGGCAGGTCCGAGCCGCTTGCCCGCGACCTTCAGCGTGTCGTCGGAGCGCCCCATCATGAAGAAGTTGCCATCTTCGCGGCGCAGTGCCAGGTCGCCGTGCACCCACAGCCCGGGGATGGTGCGCCAGTAGGTGTCCAGGTAGCGTTCGTCGTCGCGCCAGAAGGATTGCGTCATACCGATGAAGGGCTTGCGCACAATCAACTCGCCGACTACGCCGGTGGCCGGCCGGCCTTCGCTGTCGACCACGTCGACGTCGACGCCCGGCGACGTCGTATTGAAGCCGCTGGGCGGAATCGGCCGCACCACCACGCTGGACAACAACGCACCCGAAACCTCGGTCCCGCCGGTGTAGTTGATCAGCGGCTGCGTACCGCGCCCGAAAGTGCGCTGGAACCAGCTGAAATGCTCGGGGTCGATGCCCTCGCCGGCAGTGATGAGCAGGCGCACGGACGAGACATCGCCCTGCAATGCCAGCGCCTCGTTGCTGGCCAGCCCGCGGATGAGCGTGGGCGCCGAGCCATAGTGCGTGACCTTGTGCCGCTCCACCAGCTTCGACATACGCGACCAGTCCGGGTAGTCGGGCGCGCCGTCGTAGCACACGAGCGTCGCGCCTCGCAGCAGCGCGCAGCCCAGCACCAGCGTGCCGGCGATCCAACCCATGTCGGAGGGCCAGCTGAACACATCGCCGGGATGCACGTCGAAGTGCACCACCGCGTCGTGCGCGATCTTGATCGGGAAGCTGCCATGGCTGTGCACGACGCCCTTGGGCTTGCCCGTCGTCCCCGAGGTGTAGATGACCATGAAGGGGGCATCGGAAGCGAGCACCACCGGCGCGAGCGTCTGTCCCTTCGCGCCATCCAGCACGCCCTGCCAGTCGAGGTCGCGCGGGTCGGACAGCGTCTCGTCGCCCGTGCGCTTCCAGATGACGTTGCGCACCGTGGGCAGCTGGCGCCAGGCGTCGCGCAGCGCGCCCTCGACGTTCACGCGCTTGGTGCGGCGCGAGAAGCCGGTGGACGCAATGGCCGCCACTGCCTCGGCCGCCGACAGGCGCGCCACGATGGCATCCACGCCGAAGCCGCTGAACAGCGGCACGACCACGGCGCCCAGCGACACGAGGGACAGCAGCGAGACGGTGGCTTCCAACCCGTTGGCCATCAGCAGGCCAACGCGGTCGCCGCGCTGGATGCCCTGCGCCGCCAGCCCGGCGGTGAACTGGCCCACGAGCGCTGCGAGCTGCGCATAGGTCGCCGACTTCACGCTGCCGTCCTCGCTCTCGGCCACCACGGCGAGCTTGTCCCTCGTATCGGGTCGCTTGCTCCAGTCCAACACGATGTTGGCCCAGTTGAGCCGCCCGCCCGGGAACCACTTCGGAAACTCGGGGCCGGCGCTCAGGTCCACATGACCGCTGGGGGGCATGTCCCAGTTGATCTGGCAGAACTTGATGATCTCGGCCCAGTAGCGCGCCGGCTCGTTGTTCGATAGGGCCTGCAGGTCTTCGTAGCGGACCGTGCCGAGAGCGCGCATGAGTTGCGCAATGCCCGACTCCTGCAACTGCGCGGGGCCGGGCTTCCAGGTGTTCGTCTCGGTGCTCATAGTTGCTGTCTCTTTGTCTCGTTGCTGTGGCGAAAAGAACCCTCGTGCGAGTCAGGCTCGTTCGAAGATTGCTGCGATACCCTGCCCGCCGCCGATGCACATCGTTTCCAGTCCGTAGCGCGCCTTACGCCGCTGCAGCTCATGCAGCAGCGTGGTCACGATTCGCACGCCGGTCGCGCCCACAGGATGTCCCAGCGAAATGCCCGACCCGTTGACGTTCAGGCGGTTCTCCAGCTCGTCCATGGAGCTGCCCCAGCCCTTCACGCAGGCCAGCGCCTGGCAGGCGAATGCCTCGTTCAGTTCAATGAGGTCCATCTGGTCGAAGCGCAGGCCGGTACGCTGCAGCAGCTTCTGCACGGCAGGTACAGGGCCGATGCCCATGCGCGAGGGCTCGCAGCCGGCGGCGGCCCAGCCCACCAGCCAGCCGATCGGCGTGAGGCCCAGCTGCTCCAGCTTGTCCTCGGCGACGACCAGGCAGGCAGCGGCCGCGTCGTTCTGCTGGCAGGCATTGCCGGCGGTGACCACGCCGTCCCTCGTGATGGGCCGCAGCTTGGCCAGGCTATCGGCCGTGGTATCACCGCGCACGCCTTCGTCCTTGTCGAACACCAGCGCATCGCCCTTGCGCTGAGGCACCTGCACGTTGACGATCTCGTCGGCGAAGCGACCTTGCGCCCATGCCGCAGCTGCATTGCGATGGCTACGCGCGGCAAAGGCGTCGGAGGCTTCGCGCGAAATGCCGTAGTCGCGCGCCAGGTTCTCTGCCGTCTCGATCATCCCGCTGATGCGGCCAAAGCGCGATTCGGGCTGTGAGCGCTCGCGGCCCCGGTCGAGCCGGTCGTGCAGCGTGACCGAGCCGGCACGCTTGCCCCAGCGCATGTCGGTGGTGTAGTACTCGACGTTGCTCATGCTCTCGGCGCCGCCGGCCACCACGACGTCCGCCGCGCCGGTCTGCACCATCATCGCGGCGGTGGCCAGAGCCTGCACGCCGCCGCCGCATCGGCGATCCAGCTGCATGCCGGCCACCTCGATGGGCAGGCCCGCCTGTAGCGCCACCCAGCGGCCGGTGCAGGGCGTCTCGCCGTTGGTGTAGCTCTGCGCGAACACCACGTCCTCGATGCGGGCGGGGTCGATGCCCGTACGCTCCACGATCGCACGCACGACGGTGGCGCCCAGTTCTTCCACGGGCACGGGTTTCAGGGCGCCGCCATAGGACCCGACGGGCGTGCGCAGCGGCGAAACGATTGCAGCTCTCTTCATGATCTGAATCCTCAGGAATACGTTGTTTGGCGGTGAACAAGGCGTGAAGAACCGCAGCCGTACTGAATTACGGCGAGGACCGCAGGCGCGAGATCGGCTTGCGCAGTAGGTTTATTCATGTCTTGTCAGCCGTAGCGCCCGCCGGTGACGTGCAGCACTTCGCCGCTGATGAAGCCGGCGCGTTCGCTGGCCAGGAAGGCCACCGCGTCCGCGATGTCGGCGGGCTTGCCCACGCGCTTGATGGGCTGGGCGGCGACGGCTGCGTCCTTGATGGTTTCGTAGGTCGACAGGGCCTGCACCATCTCGGTTTCCATGAAGCCGGGCGCCACGCAGTTGCAGGTGACGCCGTAGCGGCCCTCCTCCTTCGACAGCGCCTTGGCCATGCCGATCAGCCCGGCCTTCGCGGCCGAGTAGTTGGCCTGCGTGGGGTTGCCCAGGTGCGCGCGCGAGCTGATGTTGATCACGCGGCCCCAGCCCTGTTCGATGAAGTGCGGCATGACGGCCTTGGTCGCCAGGAAGGCGCCCTTGAGCATCACGGCCATCACGAAGTCCCAATCGTCCTCGCTCATCTTGACCAGGTACTTGTCGCGCGGCGCGCCGGCGTTGTTCACCAGGATGTGCACCCCGCCGAAGTGCGCCACGGCTTCATCCACCACACGCTGCACATCGACTCCATTGGTGATGTCACCCACGATGCAGTGCGCGGCCAGCCCTTCGGCCTGCAGCGCCTTGGCCGTGGCCTGCGCGAGTTCGGCGTTGATGTCGGTAATGACGACCTTCGCGCCCTCCTCGGCCAGCCTTCGTGCAGTCGCCGCGCCCAGGCCGCGCGCCGAGCCGGTGACGATGGCCACTTTGTCCTTGAGTCCCAGATCCATTCGATTGCTCCTTGTCGTGTCTCGTGTTCGGGTATGCGAATGCGTCAGCGCAGGTCGACGCGCGAGTTGTTCAGCACCACCGCGCCGCGCTCCAGCGCCGTGGTGCGCAGCGACACCACATTGCCGTCCAACCACATCTCGGTGCGCAGCGTGTCGCCCGGCAGAGCCGGCGCGGTGAAGCGCACGCGCATGCCTGCGAAGCGCGCGGCGTCGTAGTCCAGCACCGCCGCAAGTACGGCGTGCGCGGCGAATCCCATGGTGGCCATGCCGTGCAGGATGGGGCGCTCGAAGCCGGCCGCGCGTGCCACGGTCGGGTCGGCATGCAGCGGATTGAGGTCGCCACTGAGTCGATAGATGAGCGCGGCCTGAGGCAGGCTGCGGGCGTCGTGGACCCGATCCGGCGCGCGGTCGGGCAAGGCATGCGGCGCGGGCGGTGCGCCCTCGCTACCGCCCGCACCGAAGCCACCATTGCCACGCAACAGCGTCAGCTGCGTCACCGTCGCCAGCAACGCGCCACTGGTGCCGCCGCGCACCTCGCGTTGCTGCTGCATCAGTGCGCCCTTGCCGGGTCCCTTGTCCCACAGCGCCGTGATGCGGTTGTGCCCCACTACGCAGCCGCTTGCCGGCAGTGGCTTGTGCAGCACGATCTCCTGCTCCGCATGCACGAGCTTGCGCCAGTCGATGCCGGTGTCGGGCTCGCGTGCCCAGAAGCCTGGATAGGCCAGCACGTTGGCCATGGTCGGCACAGCGCGCAGCGATTGCCCCTCCACCCCTTCATACAGATAGCTGAGTTGTTTCTCGTCGAGCGGCTCCGCGCCCAGGCCGATGCCCAGCGCATAGAGCTGGGAGTCGCGAAGCGTGTAGATATGCTCGATCGGCGCGAAGCGACGAGACAGCAGTGCGTGAGGATTGAATGGCGTGTTCATGGCTTGATGCCCTCAACGATGACGCACGCACTTCCTCGCCGCAATGCGGCCTGATCAGTTGTTCCGTACCTTGGAATTACTTTGGAGCTACGCGCCTGGGACAACGCTGCGAATGCCACTCGCATGCAATTCCGATGTACGGAACATGAAGAAGCAACGCATTGACGAGCGTGTCGCCGTGGCATGAGCATGTCGAGTCGTTCACCCAAGCACCTCACGCCATGATCAGAGACCAAGAGACACTGAACGTCCTGCTGGACAACATCGCCCGCTTCGTGCGCGAGCGACTCGTTCCCAACGAGGAACTCGTGGCCGAAACGGACGAGATTCCCGCCGACATCGTCGACGACATGAAGGCCATGGGCCTGTTCGGCCTGACCATTCCGGAGCAGTTCGGGGGCCTGCAGTTGACGATGGAAGAAGAGGTGCTTGCGGTGTTCGAGCTGTGCCGCGCCTCGCCGGTGTTCCGCTCGCTCATCGGCACGACCGTGGGCATCGGCTCGCAAGGCATCCTGTTCGACGGAACCCCCGAACAGCAGGAGAAATACCTGCCGCGCCTGGCGACCGGCGAACTCATGGCCTCCTTCGCCCTCACCGAGCCCGAGGCAGGCTCCGACGCCGCATCGCTGCGCACCTCCGCGATCCTCGATGGCGACCACTACGTGGTCAACGGCACCAAACGCTTCATCACCAATGCGCCGCAGGCCGGCATCTTCACGCTGATGGCACGCACCAATCCGGCCGACAAGGGCGCGGGCGGCGTGTCGGCCTTCATCGTTGATGCGGAGACGCCGGGCATCAGCTTCGGCAAGAGAGACAAGAAGATGGGCCAGAAAGGCGCCCACACCTGCGACGTGATCTTCGACAACGTGCGCGTGCCCGCCGCCAACCTCATCGGCCTGAAGGAAGGCCAGGGCTTCAAGACCGCCATGAAGGTGCTGGAGAAGGGGCGCATCCACATTGCCGCGGTGTGCGTGGCCGTGGCCGAGCGCATGCTGGACATGGCGCTGAACTACGCAGTCGAGCGCAAGCAGTTTGGCCAAGCCATCGCCAACTTCCAGCTGGTGCAGGCCATGCTGGCCGACAGCAAGGCGGAAATCTACGCCGCGCGCTGCATGGTGCTGGACGCGGCGCGTCGCCGCGACGACAAGTTGCCGGTGAGCACCGAGGCTTCGTGCGCGAAGATGTTCGCATCGGAAATGTGCGGCCGCGTGGCCGACCGCGCGGTGCAGATCTTCGGCGGCGCCGGCTACATGAGCGAATACGGCATCGAGCGCTTCTACCGCGACGTCCGCCTGTTCCGCATCTACGAAGGCACCACGCAGATCCAGCAGACGGTCATCGCGCGCAACATGGTGCGCGAATTGCGCTGACTTCCCACGCGTTGAGCATCCGGGCCGTGGCATCGCAACAGCCCTCTCTTCGCACTCAGGAAGGCAGGCGTGCAGATGGAAAATCCGGCGCCCGCTTGCCGCGCATCGCATCCAGCCCTTCCTTCACGTCGGGCCCGAGGAAGCACAGCATCTCCAGCGCCAACGAGTTGTCGAACACCGGGCCGGCGAGTCGCAGCCAGTTGTTGAGTGACTTCTTGGTGGCGCGGATTGCCGCCTGACTGCCGCGCGCAAGCTTCGCGGCAATGGCCAGCGACTTGGGCAGCACTTCTTCGCGCGGGGCGCAGAAGGTCACCAGGCCCAGGCGCTCCGCTTCCTTGCCGTCGACGAAGTCGGCCGTCATCAGGTAGTACTTGGCTTTCGCCATGCCGCAGAGCAACGGCCAGATGATGGCGGCATGATCGCCCGCCGACACACCGAGGCGTGCGTGGCCATCGGTGATCTTGGCGTCCTCGGCCATCACGCTCACGTCTGCCAGCAACGCCACTGCCAAGCCCGCGCCCACGGCCGTGCCGTTGATGGCGGAGATGATGGGCTTGTCGCAGGCCACCATGTTGTAGACGATGTCGGATGCCTCCTTCATCACGCGCATGGTCGCTTCCTGGCTATTGGCCATCTCCTCTACCACCGACAGGTCTCCGCCGGCCGAGAACGCCCGTTCGCCAGCGCCGGTGACGACGATGACCTTGACCGTTGGATCCGCATCGACCACGCCCCACACCTGGGTCAGCTCCCAGTGCATCTGGTTGTTGGTGGCGTTCATCACCTCGGGTCGGTTGAGGGTGACGAGAAGCACGCCGTCCGGACGGCGCTCGAACAGCAGGTGCTGGAAATCTTCGTAGTGCATGGAGGTCTCCTCGTACTGCTCAGAGCAGTTCAATGAATCGTCAGCCCGCCGGTCGGGCTGATGGTCGCCCCGGTGAGGTAGCCCGCTTCGTCGGATGCCAGGAAGGCAACGACGCGGCCGATGTCCAGCGGGCTGGCCACGCCCAATGGGCTGTTGGCAATGATCTTCTCGTACTGCTTGCGATGGCGGTCCGAGACGCCATCGGCATGCTCGAACGCCGCATTCCATGAAGGGCTATCGCGCACCACCGTCACGCAGACGCAGTTGACCCGGATGCGATCTCGCGCCAGTTCCTTCGACAACACCTTGCTTGCGCTAATGAGCCCACCAGCGAAAGTGGCGACGGCCGTCTGTGTCGGCGTCGGCACGCGGCCGCCTTCCGAAGTCACGAACACCACCGCGCCCGCGCCGCGCTCGCGCATGAAGGGCAAGGCCGACTGCACCGGCAACAGCTTGGCTGCAATGTTCTCCGCCACCACGGCGCAGACGCGCGCGAGGTCGATGTCGCCGAAGGGACCGCGCACATCGGGACGGCGCGCCTCGTCGTCGTTGCCGCCAGCGTTGGCAACAAGGATGTCGATGCCGCCGTGACGGCGCGCGGTTTCGGCAGCCAGCGCATCCATGTCGGCCTTCGAACGAACGTCGCCCGCGATAAAGTCGCCCTCCCCGCCGAACTGCCGGATCTCTGCCAGCACTGCCTCAGCCTTCGAGGCGGACCGACCGCTGATGACGACCAGAGCCCCGCGCACAGCCAACTCGAGCGCCACGCCTCTGCCGATTCCACCTGTGCCGCCGGTGACGATGGCCACCTTGCCTTCGAGATTTTTCATTTGCATCCTCGCGTCGACTCGTTACATGTTCGCCCGTCAAACGACCTTGTCTGCCCGCAGCACGCCGATCTGCTCCGTATCGAGCTGCAGCCAATCCCGCAGCACGGCCTCGGTATGCTCTCCGAGCCGCGGCGGCAGGCCGGCTTCCGGCTCGGGCACGTCAGACATCTTGATCGGGTTGCCGACCACCTGCACAGGCCCCCACACGGGGTCGTCGAGCGTCATGAGCATGTCCCGCGCTGCCACGTGTGGACAGTCGAACAGGTCAGCGACGTCGTTGACCACGGAGGCGGGCACGCCGCCTTCGCGGAGTTGCGCCGCGGCTTCGGCGCGCGTCCGCGTGGCCAGCCAGACATCGATGTGCGGATCGAGCGCGCCGATGTGGTTGCGCCTTGCCACGCCATCTACGAACAGAGGGTCGTCGATCAGCTCGCGCTTGCCAATTACCTCGCAGAAGCGCTGCCATATGTGCTCACCGAGCACGGCGATCACGATGTAGCCGTCGCTGGCGCGGTATGGGCCGAACGGCGCTGTCACCGCGGGAGCGCCCGGTGGCAGCGGCCGGCCCAGGCCGGAGTACATCGCCACCGAGATTTCGTTCTGCACCAGCGAGACGTCGTAGAGCGAGACGTCGACCTTCTTGCCGCGCCCGGTGCGCTCACGCTGGAACAACGCCATCAGCGCGCCCTGCACGGCCAGGATGCCGCCCTGCAGGTCGCTCATCGAGAAGCCCAAGTAGGTCGGACGATCGCCCTGCCGCTCGGGCCGGTACATCAGGCCGCTGAGCGCCTGACCAACGATGTCCAGCGCCGGATGGTCGGTGTACGGGCTGGGCTTGACGTCGGCATGCCCGAAGCCCGAGATGGCCACGTAGATCAGGCGCGGATTGCGCGCGCGCAGCGCCTCGTAGCCAATGCCGAGGCGGTCCATCACGCCGGGGCGCAGATTCTCGACCACGATGTCGGTCTGACCGACCAGTTCAGTGAAGATGCGCTTGCCCTCCGGCGTCTTCAGGTCGAGCGTCAGGCTCTTCTTGTTGCGATTGGTTCGCAGGAACGACAAGGCGTGCAAGCTGCCGTCATCGGCTTTCCTGACGGGGCTTGTGCTGCGGGCGAAATCGCCGCCGGCAGGCGCTTCGACCTTGATGACCTCAGCACCTGCATCGGCCAGCCACATCGAAGCAAACGGTCCGGCGACGAAGTTTTCGACGGCAAGCACGCGCACACCGTGCAGGGGTCGATCGGATGGGTCGATGGATGTGACCAAAATTGTCTCCTTGGCATCTTCCTGATAGGAATGCACCAAGGTTAGAGTGCCCCGGCATCAAGACCTACTGGTTATTCTTGAAGCCGCAGTTCGGCCACACCGAAGTCCTACAGGTTTTCCCTGTAGAACGGGACCAGCTTCGCCAGCGCCTTGCCCACCGGCTCCGGCTTGTCGTACAGGTCGTAGTGAGACCAGCCCTCGACCACCACCAGCTCCTTCTTCTTCGACGCGGCGCGCCCGATGATTTCGCAGCCGTCGCGGTAGGCACCGAAGGCGCCCACCTTGTCGCCCACCACCACCATCAAGGGCTGCGTCAGCAGCGTCTCGCACAGGTGAAAGGCGTCCCAGCCAATGGCGGCGGCCTGATGTGAATACAGGGCACGGTTGAGGCCGTGCGGGGCGCGGCCACGATCCGTGCGGTAGTACTCGGTGGCCTCATAGACGTCGATCTCCTTCACGCCAGCCTCTTTCGCTGCCTGCGGCGACGGCGGCAACAGATCGTCCACCCGTAGCGCAGCGCCCCGCGCTTCAGCCGTACGCTGCTTGGCCATGGCCTCCAGCGCTGCAACGGGGTCATACCCGCTGAAACCTTCGCGCATCAGTCGGCCGTAGTTGGCGCCGGTCACCGTGCCCACAGCCTTGATTCGGCGTTCGGTCATGGCGGCGTTGATGGCATACCCACCGCCACCGCAGATTCCCAGCACGCCGATGCGATCTTCATCCACGTAGGGCAGCGTCACCAGGTAGTCGGCTACATGACGGAAGTCTTCCACACTCAGCGTCGGGTCTTCGATGGAGCGCGGCTCTCCGCCGCTGCCGCCCTGGAAGCTGCGGTCGAAGGCGACGACGACGAAGCCCTCCTTCGCCAATGCTTGCCCGTAGACATTGCCCGAAGTCTGCTCCTTGCAGCTGCCGATCGGGTGCGCACTGATGATGGCCGGGTACTTGCCACCTTCGTTGAAGCCGGGTGGGAAGTGCACATCCGCTGCGATGTTCCAGTAGGGGGTCTTGATACTGACGCTCTTCATACAAACTCCGTTCATGATGAGGTTTGAAATCGCCGGACCAGGCATTCGCATGCAGGCCGGCGGCGGGTCGCTCAGCTCACTGCACCAGCAGCGTGGAGTGCCTTGATTTCGCTGCCGGTGAATCCCCAATCGCGCAACACCTCGTCCGTGTGCTGACCGGGCTCCGCAGGCGGGCGCTGAATACCCGCCTGCGTACGACTGAAGCGCGGCGCTGGCGCTGGTTGCACGACGCCATCGATTTCGACAAACGTCCCGCGCGCCTGCAGGTGCGGATGCGCCGGTGCTTCGGCAAGTGACATCACCGGGGAGATGCATGACTCCGTGCCTTGGGCGAGCGCGATCCAGGCATCGCGCGTGCGGGTCCTGAACACGGCAGCAAAGCGTTCGCGCAAGCCGGGCCAGCCGCTGCGGTCGTGCTGGTCCGGGAGTGCTTCGTCCTGCAGCCCGAGCACCTGCAGCGCGCTGCGGTAGAAGCGCGCTTCGTTTGCGGCGATGCTGATGTACTTGCCGTCCCGGGTCTCGTACACGTTGTACCAGGGGGCACCGGAGTCGAGCCTGTTGGCGCCGCGCTCGTCGCGCCAATAGCCGGCTGCGTGCAGACCGTAGACCAGGGTCATGAGCGAGGCGGAGCCATCCACCATCGCGGCATCCACCACCTGCCCGCGGCCCGAGTTGCGGCTTTCGAGGATGGCGCTGACGACGCCGAGTGCCAGGTACAGCGAACCTCCCCCGAAGTCGCCCGCGAGATTCAGCGGTATGGCCGGCGGCCCTTCCGCGCGGCCTACCGAGTGAAGCACACCGGTGAGCGAGATGTAGTTGATGTCATGCCCAGGCGCGTGCGCGAGCGGGCCGTCCTGGCCCCAGCCTGTCATGCGCCCGTACACAAGCTTCGGGTTGACGGCATGACATGCCTCCGGGCCCAGTCCAAGCCGCTCTGCAACGCCAGGGCGAAATCCCTCGATCAGTGCACCCGCTTCGCGAACCAGCCGAAGAACGGCCGGAACAGCCTCGGGGTTCTTCAGGTCCATGCTGAGGCTGCGTCGTCCGCGGTTCAGGAGGTTGAAGCGCGCATCGATGGGCGCACCGCCGTCATAGCCCGGCGGGCGATCGATGCGGATCACTTCGGCGCCCAGGTCGGCCAGCAGCATGCAGCAGAATGGCGCCGGGCCGACGCCGCCGAGCTCGACGATCCTGATGCCCGCCAAGGGGCCTTGTGCTTTCTGGGTCATGTGTCGCTCGTTCTCATTCACGGTTTGCCAGCAGGCGGTTGATGGAAGGCCGGCCAGAGCTGCTTCACGAGCTCGCGCGAAGCGGCGTAGGCGTAGCAGCTGTCGATCTTTCGTGGCTTGCCCTGCGCATCCACATCGTCTTGCAGCCACTGCATGCGCACCATGTGCATCGACTGGAAAGCCGCAGTAGCCAGCGGGATCAGCATCTCGCGCAAGTGCGTGCATGTGTCCTCAGCGGGCAGCCGCCGGCGGATCTCGCCACCCCAGCCGGGACCGATGCGCAGTCCCGCCAACGCCTGCAGGGTCGCGCCCCCTTGCGGACATTCGCGGTACGGATAGGCGCGGATGGACGTCTCGACGGCACGGATCACCATGTCGGCGTCAAACACGACACGCAGCCCGTGGTCATGAATGGGTTCGTTAGCCGGCACCGGATGTCCGCCGCTCGGCGGAGTGAACTCATGGGGTTTGCGGTCCGTGAGGCTGGCCTCCACTTCGTACCAGCCATCGCTGCGGCGGAAACCCCGGAACTCGATGCGCCGCACATGGAGCTCCTCCCGGGTTACTTCCGCTGCGGGCGAAAGCCCGGCACTCTCTTCATCGGTCATCGCGTTTCCACCCTGCTATCTGTCGTTGGCTGCCGGGCGGCGCAACAACTCGGCCAGCCTGCCGTTGTCCTGCCCGATCTCGGGGGCCGACGATAGCGGCGGCGGGCGTTGGCCATCGAACGACAGGGGGAGCCCGACCAGGGCAATCTCGCCTTCCGCCGGTTTGCCCAGAATGCCGAGCGCACGCGTCTGCTCGTGCGCGTACAACTCCGAAACGTCCTGAATAGGGGCGCAAGCGACACCATGGGCTTGCAAGCGCTCCTGCCAGAAGGCGCGCGTCTGCCGCGACAGGCACTCGCCGATGATGCGGTCGATTTCCGCCCGGTTTTCCAGCCTGGCCGCGTTCGTTGCAAAGCGCGCATCTTTCGCGAGCGCCGGCTGACCCATGGCCTCGCACAGGGTTGCGAACAGCCGGTCGTTCGCGCAGCTCACCACGAGGTAGCCGTCGGACGCGGTATAGGCCCGATGCGGAACGATGAAACCAATGCCCGAGCCGTGCCGCCCGCCCTTGTGCCCGTCGGCCGCATAGTTGGCGATGCCCACGGTCATCCATGCGAAGGCGGTCTCCAACAGCGAGCTGTTGACCGTGGCGCCCTGGTGCTTCGCCTGCCTGCGGAACAGCGCGGCCAGCGTACCGATGACAGCCCACATGCCGGTGCCGAAATCGACTATGGAAACGCCCGCGCGAACGGGTGCCTGTTCTTCCTCGCCGGTCAGACTCATGATGCCGGAGAAGGCCTGCATCAACGGGTCGTAGCCCGGCAGCGAATTCATGGGGCCCACATGTCCGAAGGCTCCCACTTCGCAGCAGACAAGTTCCGGCTTGCGTGCACGCAGGCTTTCGGCGTCCAGCCCGTACTGCCCTACGGAGCCCGGCCTTAGGTTGTGCAAGAACACGTCCGCATGCTCGAAGATCAAGCGCTTGAGATCCGCAAGCTGGGCCGGTTCCTTGATGTCTAGGCAGATCGACTTCTTGCCGCGGTTGAGCGCGTGATAGGCGGCGCCGCTGCCCTTCCATTGGCTCGGCCCCCAGCCGCGCGAGGAGTCGCCCGTGCCCGGGCGCTCGACCTTCCACACCTGCGCGCCCAGCGCGGCGAAAACCTGTCCGGCAAAGGGAGCCGATGCGCTGTCGCCCAGTTCCACGACGGTCACGCCTGCCAGCGGCAGATCGTTGGATGCAATTTCGGCCATGCCGCTATCTCCTTCTTTCCTTGGATCTTCTGCATCCGCTTTCTGATGCAGTTGCGTCAGTAGCTCCAGATTGATTCGGAAGCTTCGAAGGACTGTGGTCCCCAAGACGACTCCGATCAACTGAAGATTGACGAGGCTTCGGTTCGACGCTCTCGAAGCGGATTAATCCTGCAATCCCGAGGCCGCACAGATTGCAAGATCGAGCGCGAACGCGCCCTCATCTTCTTGATCAAGCGAGGGCCTGGTCCAACACGACGGTCTTGGATTCAAGGAAGGCCTCCAGCCCGCCCACCCCGCCTTCGCGGCCAATGCCGGACTGCTTGAAGCCACCAAAGCCGATCGAGAAGTCGGTGCGCGAGCCGTTGTGCCCCACCGAGCCCGCACGCAGCTGGCGCGCCACGGCCATGGCACGCTCCGCATCGTTGGTGAAAACCACCGCATTCAGTCCGAAAATGGTGTCGTTGGCGATGTCGATCGCATGCTGGTCGCTGTCTGCGGGGATGACGGACAGCACCGGGCCGAAGACTTCCTCCTGCCCGAGGCTGGAGCGGTTGTCCACATTGCCGAATACGGTCGGCTCGAAGAAGAAGCCGCGGTCCAAGTGCCTGGGCCTGCCGCCACCGGCCGCCAACTGCGCGCCCTCGGCCATGGCCTGCGCCACCATGCGCTCGACGGATTCGCGCTGCCGGGCCGTCGCCAGCGGGCCCATGGTGCTGGCCTCGTCGAAGGGATTGCCGATCACCATGCCGCGTGCACTTGCGCTCAGCGCCTCCACCATCGCGTCGTGCTTGGCGCGCGGCACGATGATGCGCGTGATGCTGTGGCAGACCTGCCCCGACATGTAGCTGAAGTAAGGCGCACCCAGCGATTTCGCGGCTGTCTCGACATCGAAGTCGTCCAGCACCACGGCGGGCGACTTGCCTCCCAGTTCCAGCGTGACGCGCGCCACGCGTTCCGCCGCAGCCGCGCCAATGCGCCGGCCGGCGGCCGTGGAGCCGGTGAAGGTGATCTTGTCGACGCCCGGATTACGGATGAGCGATTCAGACACGTCCCGGTCCGCCGTCAGCATGTTCACCACGCCGGGAGGCAAGCCGACTTCCTCGCAGATCTGGGCAAAGAGATAGCCAGAGAGCGGCGCTTCGGGCGAGCACTTGATGATCACCGTGCAACCCGCCAGTAGCGCGGGCGCCACCTTGTAGGCCATCAACGCCGCCGGGCCGTTCCACGGCACGATGGCGACCGTCACGCCCACGGGCTCTTGCACACGGTACGCCTGGTGGCCGCTGGCCGAGCGGGTCGGCGTCACGAACGGATGGGTCGCGGCCATGGCGGCGTACTGGCGAAACGCGCCGGCCAGGAACAAGCCGATCCGGGGCTTGGCGATCTTGTAGAGGATGCCGGTCTCGGTGGTCCAGATCGCGGCGAAGCTATCGTTCAGTGCCTCGAAGCGCTGCGCCATCTTTTCCAGGTATGCGCCGCGCTCGGCGGGCGTCATGCGGGGCCACGGCCCATGGTCGAAGGCCTCTCGCGCCGCCCGCGCCGCCAAGGCCGCATCGGATTCGCCGGCCTTGGCAACACGCGCGGCAACTTCCTCGGTACTGCAGTCGAGCACCTCGAAGGTTTCGGATGTGGCCGGCACCGTCCATTGACCACCTATGTACAAACGGTCGGTGTGCGGGAGCGTGAATGAATGTTCTGCGTGGGTCATTTGAACTCCTGTGAAGCTGACAAGACACGCGGCGGGACGGCGTCTTCGCGGATCATGTCCGCGCCTCTCTCGCCGATCATCACGCATGGGGCGTGCGTGTTTCCCGTCACGATGGTGGGCATGATCGAGGCATCCATCACCCGCAGCCGATGGATGCCGCGCACGCGCAGCCGCGCATCCACCACCGCCATGGGGTCATTGCCCATCTTGCAAGTGCCCACGGGGTGGAATGCGGTGCCGCCCGCGCTTTTCAGGTAGTCGAGCAATTGCTCATCGCTGGTGCCCGCCGGGCCCGGTTTGATTTCCTCGAGCAGACGAGACGCCAGCGGCCTCGTCTGCGCGATCCGGCGCAAGTGGCGCATGCCCGTGATAGAGCGCCGGATGTCGTCGGGATGGCTCAGGTAGTTGGGATGGAAGGCCGGCGCCTGCAGCGGGTCAGCCGACGACAGATCCATGTGGCCGCGCGATTCCGGCGTCAGCATCACCATCGAACCCGCGACCGCGGCAAACTTGTCCGGCAGGGGCTCGCCGGACGGCGAGAACGCAAACGTCAACGGACTGAAGGACAGCTGCACGTCCGCATGCTGGCGCTGTTCCTCGCTGCACACGTAGGCGATCACGGGGGCGGCCCCCATGGCGAGGTAGCCGCCACGTGTCATCAGGTAGCGCGCGCCCTCCAGGTACTTGCGCACGCCGCGCAGGCGGTGGTTGACGGAACTCTGCGGCGTCGAGCGCCATGCAAAGGAGGCGTACCAGTGGTCCTGCAGATTGCATCCCACGCCGGGCAGTTCCAGCTGCGTGGCGATGCCGTGGCGGTGCAGCCTGGCCGGCTCGCCAATGCCCGACAGCATCAGCAGTTGGGGCGACGCCAAGGCGCCGCCGGAAAGGACGACTTCCCTGGCCGCCGCGATCCGGCGTCGTTGCCCGCCTTGCAGCACCTCGACGCCGGTGGCAGCGCCCGAGGACAGCAGCACGCGCAGGACCTGCGTATCGGTCAAGACGCTCAGGTTGCGCCGGTGGCGCACAGGCGCGATGAAGGCGTCGTAGGCGGTATGCCGGCGTCCCCGCTTGATGGTGTACTGCCGAAAGCCGACGCTGGGATGCGGCGGTGCATTCAAGTCCTCGGACCTGGGAATTCCGCTGTTCCTGGCCGCCTCCACGAAATCACGCACCGTGGGATGCAGTTCAGCCGGATCGCTCACGCACAGCGGGCCATTGCCACCACGGAATTCACTCGCCCCGCGCGCGTTCGTCTCCGAGCGGATGAAGTACGGCAGCACGTCGCGCCAGCCCCACCCCGGATTGCCCAGCTGCGCCCACCTGTCATAGTCATGGGCCTGGCCGCGCATGTAGATCATGCCGTTGATGGCGCTGCTGCCGCCCAGCCCCTTCCCGCGGGGCCAGTACACGCTGCGCCCTCCCAGTGTCGGCACAGGCTGGGTGCTGTAGGCCCAGTTGTAGCGCCGGTTCATGAACAACATGCCCATGCCCGCAGGCGTGCGCACCCAGAAGTTGTCCGTACGGGGGCCAGCTTCGATCAGCAGCACGCTCAGCGAGGGGTTCTCCGACAGGCGGCTGGCAATCGCGCAGCCCGCCGATCCGGCCCCCACCACGATGTAGTCGTAAATCTCCATCCGTGACCGTTCCGTGCGCCGCTCAAGGGTCCAGCGCCGGCGCCTGGAACGCGCCTCCGGCGTCGACCATCCGCTGGATCTGCGCACTGTCGAGCCCGTACTCTGCCAGCAGCTCGCGCGTGTGCTCGCCCAGGCGCGGAGCGGGGTAGCGCTGCTCGGGCGCGCTTTCGCTCCACTGCTGCGGGATGCCCAGCATGCGCAACAGCCCTTCGCTGGGGTGCTGCTGCATCTGGAAGAAGTCCACCGCCTGCATGTGTGGGTCCTGCAGCAACGTGCCCGGCGTATTCATCTCGATGATCGGGATGTCGGCCTCGGTCAGGATGCGCAGCCACTCGGCCGTGGTTCGGGTCTCGAAGGTTCTGGCCAGGAACTCGTACAGGTAGGCAATGTTCTCGGTGCGGCCGAAGATGGTGCCGTAGCGCGGGTCCTCGGCCATGTCGGCGCGCCCCACGGCCAGGAAGAAGCGCTGCCAGTGACGGTCGGTGTAGATGTTGACGCCCACGTAGCCGTCCTGCGTGCGATAGGGACGGCGCTCGGCGCTCATCATGCGGGCGTAGCCCCAGTCGCCGATCGGCGGCTCGAACGTATGGCCGTACAGGTGGTCGCCCAGCACGAAGTGCGCGAAGGTCTCGAACATGGGCACGGCCACGGACTGACCGTGGCCGGTCTTTTCGCGGTAGTACAGCGCCATGGCCACGGCGTTGCAGGTCGCCATGCCAACCACGCGGTCGGCGATGGCCGTGGCCACGTAGTCCGGTGGGCCTGCCTTGCGGGCCTGCAGCACCGGCATGCCCACCGCGGCCTGGATCAGGTCGTCGTAGGCCGGTCGGTCGGCATAGGGCCCGTTCTGGCCGAAGCCGAAGGCGCCGCAGTAGATGATGCGCGCGTTTATCTTCCTCACGTCTTCGTAGGCCAGCCCGAGCTTGGCCATGGCCTTGGGGCGCAGGCTGTGTAGCACCACATCGGCAGACTCGATCATGCGCTGCAGCGCCCGCGCGGCTTCGGGGTGCTTGAGGTCGAGCATCGCGCTGCGCTTGTTGCGGTTCAGGTGCAGGAAGATGGCACTCATGCCCTTGTTGCGGCAGGGGCCGACGCCGCGCGTCGGGTCGCCCGCCGGGGCTTCGATCTTGCAGACGTCGGCGCCCATGTCCGCCAGCAGCAGCGAGGCATACGGGCCCATGAAGTTGGAGCTCAGGTCCAGGACCCGCACCCCGCTGAGAGGTCCAGCCATGGCCCCTACTCCGGCCTGATGTTCAGGGTCTTGAACAGGTCCTGCCAGACGCTCGTTTCCTCGCGGATGTCCTTGGCGAACGCGCCGGGCGATGAATCCACCACCGAGGCGGTGAGCTTGTCCTCCACCTGTTTGCGGAATTCGGGGTCACTGAAGATGGTGACCACGTCACTGCTGATGCGGTTGACGATGGCGGGGGAAGTGCCCTTCGGCACAAAGAAACCCGTCCATAACTGCGGCAGGTAGCCGGTGTAGCCCGCGGCCTCCTTCAGGGTCGGCACGTTGGGCAGGTCGGCGTAACGCTGGGCGCTGATGGCAGCAAGCGGCAGCACGCCCTTGGCCTCGAAGTAGGGTCGGATGGAGGCCGGGTTGTTGACGATGAACTGCGCATCGTTGCGAATCAGCGCCAGGTTGGCATCGTTCACGTTGTTGAAGTTGACCGCGGTGTAGCGCACGCCCAGTTGCTGGTTCAGGATGGCGTAGGACAGGTTGAACACCGAGGTGGGGCCCAGGCCGGCCAAGAACAGGCCCCGGCCGTCCTTCTTGCTGAGCTCGATCATGTCCTTGAGCGTCCCTGCCTGCCTTGCCGTCTCGCCGTTGACGGCGATGACCAACTGGTAGTTCAGCACCTTGCGCACGGGCACCAGGTCCGTCAGCGGGTCGAAGCGCAGGCCCTTCTGGGTGTACTTGGGCAGGATGGAACTCTGGGTGCCCAGCAGCAGCGTGTGGCCGTCGGTCGCGCGCACCACGTACTCGGTACCCACCACGCCGCCCGCGCCGGGCTTGTTCTCCACGATGACCGGCTGCTTCCAGATCGCTTCCAGCCTGGGCGCCATCAAGCGCGCCAGGGTATCGCCCGATGAACCGGCGCCGATCGCCAGCACGATGCGCACCGGCTTGGTCGGCCATTCCTGCGCGAAGGCCACGTGCGGGCCTGCAATACCCATCAGTCCCAGCATTGCGGCGGCGAGCGTTGCCCTCCGCCTGGTCCAATGACCCTGGCTAGTTGCTTGCATGTTTGTCTCTCGATTTTGGTAAGTACGCGCGGCGATCAGCCGGCCATGTCGAACACCGGCAATATCTGGTCGCCGCGCTGCAGAAAACGCACTTTCACCGGTTTGCCGATTCGCATGTCCTCGGGCTTGCCGTTGATCTGGCTGAACAGGTAGTAGCCCTCGTCCATCTGGATGAAGCCCACGGTGTAGGGCGCAATAGCCGCCCATGCGGGCGTCGGGCCGCGCATCACCGTGCTGAACGAATAGACCGTCCCGCGTCCGGCGGACTCGCGCCATTCCAGTTGCTGCGGTTGCGCGCCGCAATGCGGGCAGTACGAATGCGCGGGCCACACTGCCTGGTTGCAGCTGTTGCAGTGCTGGTAGGTCAGGCGCTCCTCTTTCAAGGCTGCCCAGTAGGGCTGCGCATCCATCTGCGCATAAGGCTGCGGCCACCCGTCGACATAGTGAATTTCGCTCATGGCGGGTTCCTTCAGGTGGGTTTGGCCAGGATCGTCACGGCGCCGGCGGCCAGCATGCCGCCCGCACCCTGGACCAGCACGGTCCTGGGCCTCTTGGCCGGCGTGCGTCCCAAGGCTTGGCCGCGCAGCTGACGGATGGCCTCCACGTAGCTGTCCATGTTGCAGGAGATGCCCGGCTGACCGAAGGACAGCCAGCCGCCGTTGGTGTCAGTGGGTAGATCGCCGTCGAGCCCGGTGCGGCCTTCGCGGTACAGATCGATGCCCCGGCCCTTGGGCGCGAAGCCCAGGTCTTCCATCACCATCGGCCCCATGTGCGCGAAATTCACCGAGATCTGCGCCATGTCGATGTCGGCCGGCGTGAGGCCACTGGCCGCGTAGGCCTGGCGCGCCGCCTCGGCGGTGGCGGTGGTGGTGAGGTTCGGGAAGTCACCGAGGCTGGGGTAGCGGCAGCGACGCATGTTCATGCGGTCGGTGAGGTACTCGTGCGTGGAGGCCGAGCCGCAGCCTAGCACCTGGATGGCGCCCGGCACGCCGCGCGCTTTCTCCACCGACGTGACGACCAGCGCCCCGCCCGTGCCGCCGCCCCAGGTGGAGCACATCCAACGCCGCAGTGGCGTGCTGACGTAAGGGCTGGCCAGCACCTTCTCGCGGTCGATTTCGCCGAAGCGCGCCTTCGCCGCGTGCGGGTGGTGCACGCCCCAGCGCTGGTTGGCGATGGCGACGTCCGCCAGGTCGGCCTCGGTGATGCGGAACTCATGGAAGTAGCGTTGCGCCGCCTGCCCGTACAACGCGGGAATGATGGGGCCGTAGGGAATCTCGAACTGCGGGTCGGCGTCGGCCTCGGCCCCCATGGCCACGGCGTCGACGAACAGTTCCGTGGCGTCGCTCTGCAGGCACAGCACGTAGTCGGCGCGGCCGGCGGCGATCATCTGCGCGGCCATGGCGACCGACGCCGTCAGGCCCGAACCATGCATGGTCAGCTCGGTGTCGAGCGTCACCGGCATGTGCATGTGCGAAATGAAGATGTTGCTCCACTGCGAGCGCTTGTCGGCCCAGGGCGAGCGGCCGGTGAACACGGCGTCGATCTGGTCCTTGCGGATGCCGGCGTCGGCGAATGCCTTGTGGGTGGCCTCCACGGCCAACTGCATCGGGTCCTTGCGGTCGGCGCGCGAGGCATAGGCGTCACCCATGCCCACGATGGCCGCGATCGGCTGGCCGGGCATATCAGGCCGCCTGCGGGGTCGACTTGGGCGCCGGCAGCGTCGAGGCGACCAGCGCATCCAGGTCCTCACGCCGGCGCAGCATCAAGAGGCTCCATTCGCCCTGCTGCACCACGTCGCCATCCTGGTTGAGCACCTGCATCAGGAACTGGATGACGCCGTACTTGTCGTCCTTGACCTTCTTGCCGATCACGGTGGCGCGGGCGAAAACCGTGTCGTCGATCAGCACGGGCTTGAGGAAGCGCATGTTGTCGATGCCGTAGTTGGCTTGGATGCCCAGCCCGAACTGGATCAGGCCGGTGGCGATCGAGTAGGTCAGCGCGCCCTGCACTAGGCGCTTGCCGAAGCGGGTCTTGGACGCGTAGAGGGTGTTCGAATGGATGGCGATCCAGTTGCCGGTCAGCGCGCAGTAGTTCACCACGTCGGTTTCGGTGATGGTGCGGCCGCCCGAGTTGAAGACCTGTCCGTCTTCCAACTCGTCGAAGGTCTGGTTGATCTGGTTGTTGATGAGGCTCATGGTTGTCTCCGGTTTCGTTCAGTTCAGGCGCAGCGACTTGGCGATGATGGTCCGCTGGATCTGCGAGGTGCCGCCACCGATGGTGCATTGGATGGATTCACGCAGGTAGCGCTCCATATCCGCCTCGGGCAGGTTGGCAAAGCCGCCCAGAATCTGCATGCCGTCGAGCGCGCACTGCTTGAGGGTTTCGGACGCGAACAGCTTGGCCATGGAGGTCTCGGTCGGCGCGGGCTTGCCCTCGGCCTTCATGACGCCGGCGCGATAGGTCAGCAGGCGGGCCGCATCGACGCGGGTCTGGTCTTCCGCCAGCATGTGCTTAAGCACCTGGAAGTTGAAGATCGGCTGGCCGAACTGCGTGCGCTGGTGCGCATAGCGGTTGGCGTTGTTCACGGCCTCCTGCGCGTTGCCGGTGTAGGCGGCAGCGACGGCGCAGCGCTCCAGCTCGAGGTGGTTGAGGATGATCTCGTGCCCCTGGCCTTCCACACCCAGGATCGCATCACCGGGAACCACCACGTTGTCCAGGAAGATTTCGGTCGTACCGGTCGCATGACGCGACAGGGTGGGCAGCTTGTTGATGACCATGCCAGGGGTCTTGTTCGGGATGAGCAGCATGCTCAGGCCGCCATGCTTGTTGTTCATGTCGGTGCGCACCAGCATGGCGATGACGGTGTTGTCGGCCTGCGCGCCCGAGCAGAACATCTTCGCGCCATTGACGACCCAGTCGCCGTTCTCGTTCTTCTTGGCGTGAGTCTTGGTGGCGAACACGTCCGAGCCCGCGTCGGGCTCGGTCATCGACACCGAGAAGCGGATCTTGCCGTCGATGAAGGGCTTGACGTACATGTCCTTCTGCTTGGCCGAACCGTACTTGGCGATGTTCATCGCGGTGAAGGTGGGTACCAGGATGGCTGCGGCAAAGTCGAAGCCGTACTTTCCCAGGCCTTCGGCCATCAGCACGTAATCGAAGATGTTGCCCCCAACGCCGCCTTCTTCTTCGGAGAACAGCAGGCCGAGCCAGCCTTGCTGGGCGATCTTTTCGTAGGCTTCGTAGGGATAGTCGCGGTTCTGGTCGCACTTGCGGATGTATTCGCAGGTGACCTCGTTGTCCATGAATTTGTTGACGGTGTCGAGCCACAACTGCTGTGATTCGTCGAGGAAGTTGGCCATGGTTGATTGCTCCTTGTGTGTGAGTGCGTGCCGATACCCCGTAGGCTAGGGAAGGCGGGCGCGCAATCCAAGTTGCGAATTTCGAAGCGGTGTTTCGATCCGCTCGAATACCGCGTGCGATCAGGGAAATTGCCAGCAACGGTTGCGCCGGCTCGGCCATGCCGGACCTGCCGATCTCTCGGGCTCTTTTCTCAGCGAAAACCGGGAGTGCGTTGTGCTTCAGCCCTGCGGGGGCGTTGCATTTCCACCCGCCGCTTCGGCGGGCCCGCTCACCAGTTGCTTGACCAGGGCCATGGCGGCCGGGCTCTGGGTTCGCCCTCGGGGCGTGGCGATCTGGATGATGCGCTTCGCCCAGGGCTCGGTGAGGTCGATGGCCGCAACGCGATCGAACAGCTCAAGACCCACAACGCATTCGGGTTGGACGGTGACGCCGAGCCCGGCCTGAACGAGGCTGATCGCAACGCCGGAACTTCGTACGCTGTACTTCGGCTTGTATTCGCTGCCGAGCCGCCGTGCAGCCGCCGCAAACGTGGCGTTCATCGCGCCCACTGCGATCAGGTTCTCCGGCATCAGGTCCTCGAACGAAACACTTTTCCGTTCGGACAACGGATGCGTGCGCGGAACGACCGCCACGAGGCGGTCGGTGCGATAGGGAATGGTTTCCACACCGCTCAGGTCGAGATCTCGAACCACGGCGAACACGCCGATGTCGCATTCGCCCTGCGTGACAGCTTGCACGATGTCGGCGTTCTCCACTTCGCGCACCACCAGATCGACACGCGGAAAATCGCGAGCAAAGTCGCCGAGCTCGCGGGCAAGGAACGGCGCGATGATGGTGCGCGCCGAAGCGACGCTCACTTCGCCCCGGACTCCCTCCGTGAAAGCGGCGATCTGCGCGCGCATGTCGTCGAGGTTGCCGAAGATCGCGCGAATGCAACGCACCAGGACTTCTCCCGCCGGCGTGGGCGCCACGCCCTTCGGTGTGCGCTCGAGCAGTTCGATGCCGGCGATCTCCTCGAGATCCTGGATGCGCTTCGTGGCAGTGGATGCTGCGATGTTCTCGCGAATGGCGGCCCGGCCGATCTGCTGTTCCTCCACGGCAGAAAGGAAGAGGCGCAAGGTGAAGAGATCCACCTGACGGATCAGGTGCAAGCGATTGAATGTCATGGTGCGTCAAGAATCAGGGTCGCTTCGCTCAGCACGAAACGGTGCTTTCGATTTGTTCATTTGGCAGCCCGGACGTCAATCCCTAGAGTCCCGGGAAAGCCATGAACTCAGACTCCTTCATATCCGCAGCCGAGCCGGATCTTGCACGGCACATCCGCCCTGGCGACACGGTGATGTGGGGCCAGTCACACGCAGAGCCGGCGAGCCTCGTTCGGGCGCTCATCGCGCAGCGCGAGCGCCTGCGCCGGATCCGGATATTCCTCGGCATCGGCGCTGGGACCCTTCTTACGCCAGAGCATGCAGACGCCTTCGACCTGATGGCCTACTGCGGCACTGGCGCCAACCGCGCGTTGGCCGAAGCCGGCGTACTCGACATCCTGCCTGCCCACTACTCGCAACTGCCACGGCTGATCCAGCGCGGGCCCTTGCGTGTGGACGTGGTCATGCTCCAGGTTTCGCCCCCCGACTCGCTGGGCCGTTACAGCCTGGGCATGGCGCGCGAGTACCTCGTCGATGCATTGATCACTGCGCGAGCGATCATTGCGGAGGTCCATCCGGATGTCCCCTGGACCTATGGCGGACCCTATCTGCATGAAGATGACATTGACCTGCTCGTTCATTCGACCGAGCCGCTACCAAACGGAGAATCCGCGCCGCCAGGGCCCGTGGAAGCGGTGATCGGCAAGCACGTGGCCGGTCTCATCGAAGATGGCGCCACCTTGCAGGCGGGTATCGGGAGCATTCCCGATGCCGTGCTGTCCCAGCTGCACGACAGGCACGAACTCGGTGTGCATTCCGGCAGCATCAGCAATGGGTTCGCGCAGCTGTACGAGGCCGGCGTGCTGACCAACAGCTGCAAGAGCATCGATCAGGGAGTGAGCATAGGCGGCGTACTGATCGGTGGTGAGAAGCTGCGCCGCTTCGCACATCGCAATCCGGCGCTGGAATTGCGCGGCACGGACTACACGCACAGCCCGCGCGTGCTCGGGAGCATCGAGCGCTTCGTCGCCATCAACTCGGCCATCGAGGTCGACCTGACAGGCCAGGTGAATGCGGAGCTTGCGGGTGGGCGATATGTCGGCGCCGTCGGCGGCATTGCTGATTTCCTGCGCGCAGCGCAAGCTAGTCGCGGCGGTGTACCGGTCATCGCCCTTCCCTCGACGGCGGGCTCGCGCAGCCGCATCGTCCCGACGCTCTCCGGGCCAGTAACGGTGCCACGCAGCGATGCCTGCGTCATCGTGACCGAGCACGGTGTCGCAGACCTGCGCGGCCTGACGTTGGCTCAGCGCGTTCCGCGCATGATCGCGGTCGCTGCGCCTGAGCATCAAGAGACGCTGGAGCGCGCCGCGCATCGCGCGATGAAGCGGGCCTGAGGTCGGTCCGGCAACTTCGGGGAACCCAGCGCGCGCTCGGCGCGCACCGCCGCCAGTCTTCACCAGTGTCTTCTCCGGCGGGCGGAGTCCCCAGGAGTGGCTTGACGCGCTCCAGGAAGCCAAGCATCTCCATGACGGGAGTTGTCGGAGATTGGCCCCGCCAAGCGCATCCAGTTGCTCATAGAGACTTGACGAGTTCCGGCACAGCCGTGAAGAGGTCGGCCACGAGGCCGTAGTCGGCCACCGAGAAGATCGGCGCTTCTTCATCCTTGTTGATCGCGACGATGACCTTGGAGTCCTTCATGCCTGCCAGATGCTGGATCGCGCCGGAGATGCCGGCTGCGATGTACAGCTGCGGGGCGACGATCTTGCCGGTCTGGCCGACTTGCCAGTCGTTGGGGGCGTAGCCTGCGTCCACGGCGGCGCGGCTGGCGCCGAGGGCGGCTCCGAGCTTGTCCGCCAGAGGCGTCATGACTTCGTTGAACTTCTCGGCGCTACCAAGAGCCCGGCCACCCGAGACGATGATCTTGGCGGCGGTCAGTTCAGGTCGGTCGCTCTTGGTCACTTCGCGGCCCACGAAGCTGCTCTTGCCGCTGTCTGCGACGCCTTCGGCGCTCTCCACTGCGGCGCTGCCGCCCGTGGCTGCTGCGGCGTCAAAGCCCGTCGTACGCACAGTGATCACCTTGATCGAATCACTGCTCTGCACGGTGGCAATGGCGTTACCCGCGTAGATCGGCCGCTCGAAGGTGTCGGCACTGTCCACCTTGGTGATATCGCTGATCTGCGCCACGTCCAGCTTGGCTGCAACTCGGGGAGCCACGTTCTTGCCGTTGGCCGTGGCCGGGAACAGGATATGGCTGTAGTTTTTGGCGATCGCCAGAACTTGCGCGGCAACGTTCTCGGCGAGGTTCTCCGCCAGGCTCGGGCTATCGGCCACGATCACCTTGGCAACGCCAGCGACTTGGGAAGCGGCCTTGCCGGCTTCGGCGGCATTGGCGCCAGCCACGAGGACATGCACATCCCCGCTTTGGCAAGCCGCTGCGGCAGTGACAGTGTTCAGGGTCGCCGGCTTGAGGGTGGCGTGGTCGTGTTCGGCAATAACAAGTACGGTCATGACAGTCTTCCTCAGATCACCTTGGCTTCGTTCTTCAGCTTGTCCACGAGGGTGGCCACATCGGGCACCTTGATGCCGGCGCCGCGCTTGGGAGGCTCTGCGACCTTGAGAGTCTTCAGGCGGGGCGCTGCGTCCACGCCCAGATCCGCCGGGGTCACCGTGTCCAGCTGCTTCTTCTTGGCCTTCATGATGTTGGGCAGCGTCACGTAGCGCGGCTCGTTCAGGCGCAGGTCGGAGGTGATGACCGCGGGGAGCGAGAGGGACAGGGTTTCCAGGCCGCCATCGACTTCACGGGTCACATTGACCTTGTCGCCTGCGACTTCGACCTTGGAGGCGAAGGTGGCTTGGGGAAGGTCAGCCAGCGCAGCCAGCATCTGGCCGGTCTGGTTGTTGTCGTCGTCGATGGCTTGCTTGCCGAGGATCACCAGGCCGGGTTGTTCCTTGTCGACCAGCGCCTTGAGCAGCTTGGCGACGGCCAGCGGCTGAAGCTCTTCGGACGTCTCAACGAGGATGCCGCGATCGGCGCCAATGGCCATCGCGGTGCGCAGCGTCTCCTGGCACTTGGCATCGCCGCAAGAGACAGCGATGACTTCGGTGGCAACGCCCTTCTCCTTCAACCGCACAGCCTCTTCGACGGCAATCTCGTCGAAGGGGTTCATGCTCATCTTCACGCTGGCGAGTTCGATGCCGGAGCCATCGGACTTCACCTGCGCCTTCACGTTCGCGTCAATCACGCGTTTGACTGCCACCAATATTTTCATGACTGCTTGCTTTCCCGCTGGTTAGTTCATCGAAGCGATGCGTCAAAGTTAACCGCTCCCGGCATATTTCGACCCCACCACAAAGGAGGGGGTATCTCAGGCAATCTCGAACAGTGCCGCGGCGCCCATGCCGCCACCCACGCACATCGATACCACGACGCGTTTCGCCCCGCGCCGCTTGCCTTCCACCAGCGCATGGCCTGTCAGCCGCGCTCCCGTCATGCCGTAGGGATGGCCAATGGCGATGCTGCCGCCATTGACGTTGTATTTGGCGGGATCGATGCCCAGATGATCCCGGCAATACAGCACCTGGCATGCAAAGGCCTCATTGAGTTCCCACAGATCGATGTCTTCGACCATCAGTCCATGCTGCCGGAGCAGCTTGGGAATGGCGTGGATCGGTCCGACGCCCATCTCCTCGGGTGCATTGCCGGCAACGGCCATGCCCCGGTAGATCCCGAGAGGTTGCAGGCCAAGGCGTTCTGCGAGTGCGCCGTTCATGACCACGCACGCGCTCGCGCCATCGGAAAGCTGGCTGGCGTTGCCGGCCGTGACCACACCGCCTTCGAGCACGGGCCTGAGCGACGCAAGACCCGGCAGCGTGGTCTCGGGGCGATTGCCTTCATCCTTGGTGAGAGCCACCAGCTTGTAGCTGGTCTCGCCTGTCTCCTTGTTCGTGATTTTCATCTGCGTGGAGATGGCTGCGATCTCCGCATCGAATCGCCCCTCCGCCTGGGCATGCGCAACGCGACGCTGCGATTCGAGTGCGTAGTGGTCCTGCGCTTCACGCGATATGCCGTACTTTCGTGAAACGAATTCCGCTGTCTGGAGCATCGGCATGTGCGCATGGGGCGCGCGGGCGAGCACGTTGGCATCCTGCTCCTGCGCCACCCAGTCGAAGTAGCGCTGCTGCACCGCAGAGATGTTTTCCTGCCCGCCGGCTAGGACGACTTCCATGCCGTCCACCATCACTTGCTTGGCGGCGGTGGCGATCGCCATGAGCCCGGACGCGCATTGCCGATCGATGGTCTGGGCCGCAATCGTGTTGGGCAGGCCGGCAGCCAGGACGGCCTGGCGCGCGATGTTGGAACCGGCGGTGCCGGCGGTCAACACCGAGCCCATCACGGCGTCTTCGATGCGGTCGGGTTCGATGCCGGCGCGCTGCACCGCATGGGCGATGGCGTGGCCGAGCAGGGTGGGGGACTTGGTGTCGTTGAAGGCCCCGCGATAGGCTCTGCCGATGGGCGTGCGGGCGGTGGAGACGATGACAGCGTCGACCATGTTTCTTTCTTTCGAGGTAAGGGAAGCGATTTCAGGCGAGGCCCACAGCACCGCCGGCCAGTTCGAAGCCGGCGTTTCGCAGTTCGAGGTTGCCCTGGGCGGCGCCATTGCAGGGCACCGTCTCCCCATGGCGTTCGACGACGTCCGGCAGCCGGGCGGCGAGCTCGTGCACCACCTGCGGGCCCGTCCCGAGGTGGACCCCGCGCGTGAGGGTGATGTGAGCCACCTCGAAGCTGCCCGCGCCTGCGCACAGCACCATGCGTGTCGGTGCGTCCTCGGCCACCAGCGCCCCGATGGCGGGGCTCACCGCCGCCGGCGAGAAGGCGGCCAGTTTGTCTTGTGGCATCAGGCCGTCGAGCATGCGCGTACCCGCCGTCGGCGCCAGGCAGTTCACGCGAATGCCGTACTTCTCGCCTTCGAGCGCGAGCGTTTGCATCAGGCCCACCAGCGCCATCTTGGCCGCGCCATAGTTGGCCTGGCCGAAGCTGCCGTACAGGCCGGATGACGAGGTGGTCATCACGATCCGGCCCCAGCCTTGCTGGCGCATCGTCTCCCAAACCGCCTTGGTGCAGTGAACGGCGCCCATCAGGTGCACCTCGAGCACGGTGCGGAAATCCTCCATCGCCATCTTCGCGAAGCTCTTGTCGCGCAGGATGCCGGCGTTGTTGACCAGGATGTCCACCCGGCCCCAGCGCGCCACGGTGCCGGCCACCATCTCGTTCACGGCCTCGAAATCGGTGACCGAGGCGGTGTTGGCCACTGCTTCGCCGCCCAGTGCGGCAATCTCGTCGACTACCTTCTGCGCCGCCGAGGTGCAGCCACCGCGCCCGCTCACGTCGCTTCCCAGATCGTTGACCACCACCTTGGCGCCCAGGCGTGCGAGCAGCAAAGCGTGTTCGCGCCCGAGGCCGGCGCCCGCGCCGGTGACGATGGCAACCCTGCCCGCCAGATCTATCTTTCTCATGTCGTTTCCAAGTGAAGTGAATGGTGCGTATGGGTGGCTCAGAGCCAGCCCGCGGGGGTGTCCAGGGGCGTGCGTTCCACCGGGTCGAGCACCGCGATCCATGCGGCGACCTTCGGCATTTCCCAGCCAAAGAAGTAGTCGCAAGCGGCCAGCTTGCCGCGATGGAAATCGCTGCCCTGCGGGCCCTGGAGCAGCTCGGATGCAGCGACGGCCTGGTCCAGCCACAGCCAGCCGACGACCACATGGCCGAAGGCTTCGAGATAGGGGCCGGCATTGGCCAGCTTCATCTCGGCATCTTTCAGGCCATGCAGCTTTTCGGTGACGACGAGCAGACGCCGCCATTCGGCCTGGAGCACGCTGGCGTGGCGCCGCAGCGATGCGAAGCGCGTGGCTCCTTCAACGGTCGCCGCGATGCGCGCAGACAGCAGCCGCATGGCCGCGCCGTGCTCCATGACCGTCTTGCGGCCGAGTAGATCGATGGCCTGGATGCCGAAGGTGCCCTCGTGGATCGGGTTGATGCGGTTGTCGCGATAGAACTGCTCGACGTTGTACTCGCGGGTGTAGCCGTAGCCTCCATGGACCTGGATCGCCAGATCGTTGGCCGCGAGGCCCCACTGGGCTGTCCAGCTCTTGACGATCGGCGTCAGCAGTTCGAGGAGCAGATGGGAATGGTCGCGGGCAGCAGCGTCTGCCAGCGAATGCACGTCGTCGTTCAGGCGCGCGGCATACAGGCACAGCGCAAGGGCGCCAGAGGCGTACGCCTTTTGCGCGAGCAGCATGCGTCGCACGTCGGCGTGCTCGATGATCGGCACCGGCGGCGAAGCTGGGTCGCGGTGGTTGCGCGTGCGGCCTTGCGTCCGGGTCCCGGCATAGTCCAACGCGTGCAGGTAGCCGGTATAGGCAAGCGAGGCCGCGGTAAGGCCGACCGAGATGCGCGCCTCGTTCATCATGTGGAACATGTAGGCCAGTCCCTTGCCCGGCTCGCCGACGATCTCGCCGAGCGCCCCGGCCTCGCCTTCGGGCTTGAACTTTCCCTCGCCAAAGTTCAACAGGCAGTTGACCAGCCCGCGCTGCCCCATCTTGTGGTTCACGCCGGCCAAAGCCACATCGTTGCGTTCGCCGACGCTGCCGTCCTCGTTGACAAGGCGACGCGGAACCGTGAACAGCGAGATGCCTTGCACGCCGGGCAGAAGCTGGCCGTTCGCATCCGGGATCTTGGCGAGCACGAGGTGCACGATGTTCTCGGACACGTCATGGTCGCCGCCCGAGATCCACATCTTGTTTCCGAACAGCCGATAGCGTCCGTCGCCGGTGGGTAGCGCCTTCGTGCGGATGTCGGCCAAGCTGGAGCCGGCCTGTGGTTCGGACAGGCACATCGTGCCGAAGAAGCGGCCTTCGCCCATCGGCGGCACGTACTTCGCCACTTGTTCGGGTTCCGCGTGGGCCATGAGCAGGTTGGCATTGCCGATGGTGAGGAAGGCATAGCCCGCGGTCGCCACGTTGGCGGCCATCAGGTATGCAAAGCCCGCGCGTTCCACCGCCGAGGGCAGGCCCATGCCACCGCGTTCCGGCGGGAAGGCCGCGGACATGAGGCCAGCCGCCGAGAACGCGCGCATGGCGACGCCCACTTCATCGATGACGCGCACGTTCTCGCCGTCGAAAGAAGGCTCGTGGCAGTCGCTCTTCTTGTTGTGCGGAGCAAAAAGGTCGGCGGCGATCCTGGCGTAGGTATCCAGGACCGCGGCGTAGTCGAAGCGATCCTGTCCGGCAAAGCGGGTTCGTTCGGTGAGGGCCTCGACCTTCAGCCAGTCGAAGAGCAGGAAGTCGAGATCGCTACGCGAGAGAAAGAGTTCTTTGGTCATTCAGTTGAAGCGACGCGCAGTCGCGGCTTTGAGGCAGCCCCGCAAGGAGACCACGGAAGCTCTTTTCCTGAACCACCCCTAAATGAGGGGGCGGCCGGGGCGCACACGCACATAAGCTGTCCTGCGCATCCATGGCAAATGAAGAAGAGGCTTCGCATGACACGTCCCCATCCGTCCGGCAGCGACGTCGTTCGCATCGAAGTGCCGGCCAAGCCGCGCAAGCGGCCGCGCCAGATGCGATCCGTCGCGCTCGTGGAGGCGCTCAAGGAAACAGGACGGGAGATCCTTGACCGCCAGGGCCGCGATGCCTTGACCGTGCAGAACCTGTCGGAGCGCGCGGGCGTGGCGGTAAGTTCGATCTACGAGTACTACCCGACGATGGAATCGCTGATCGCGGCGATCTTCAGCGACTTTCGGCGCGACATCCGGCGCGAGATGGTCGAACACATCGCGGCGCTACCTGCCTCTGCAGGGCTGTTCGAGGGCATCGTTTCGCTGCTGCGCTTTGGCTTGGCGACTCTGGAGCGGTGGGCGGAGATCGACCCGGCATTCAATCAAAAGGCGACCTACTACGAGGAGCTGGTGCGGCTGGAGCTCGTCAAGTCGGAGCACTTCTGGTCGGCAGTCGCAATGCCGGCACTCATGGAGAAGTTCTCCGACGAAGTGCTGGTGCGCGACCGCGAGAAGGCGGCCTTCCTCGCCCACCACGTACTCCTGGCCATCCCCCGCGCCATCGTGCTCGGGCGCCCTCAATATCTCGGCGACGAGGACACGCCGCGACTCATCGCGCGCATGCTGCACTCACTCATGACCACGGCCGGAGACGTGCCCGACACAAAGCCGGAATGAAGGGTCTTCGGTCTTCGGGAATTCTTGAATTCTCATTGCGCGACAAGCACTTGTGCATGGGTGGCCGCTAGCGGAATCCGGATTGGGAAATGGGCTTGCGCTTCCTAGACTGACCCGGTCCCAACGCAGAACCGCTGAGCCCGACGATGTCACCTTCACAAGCCTCCCTCGAAGAAAAGACCCGCATGCTGCTGAACGAGCCGGCCGCCTTGGCGAACCATTCGCTGCATGCCTGGGGTCACATGCCGCGCGCCGAGATCGACGTGCTGCAACTCTCTGCCCTGAAGCAGCGCTTCGCCGAACTGCGCGATCGCATTCCCATGCTGAAGAAGCTGGCCGATGCGGAAGGCGTCGATCGCGTCGAACAGGTCGACGACATCGTCCCGCTGATGTTCGAGCACACGGTCTACAAGTCCTACCCGCCCTCGCTGCTCGAGAAGCGCAACTTCGCGCAGATCAACAAGTGGCTCGGCAAGCTGGTCACACCGGAGATCGCCGGGAAGCTCGCCGCCGCCGACGTCAGCGGTTGCGAAGGCCTCGACGACTGGTTTCCGCGCATGGACCAGGCCGTGCCGGAACTGCGCATGAGCCACACCTCAGGCACCTCCGGCACGGTCTCGTTCCTGCCGCAAAGCGTGACCGAATGGCGCAAGGCCTGCCAGGTGCGCAAGATGTACGTTTGGGGTATGGAAGGACCGGAGACGCCCGACCCCGACCTGCACACGGCCTACCCTTACTACCGCTCTGGCTTCCTCAGCCACGTGCGCGCGAACGATTTCCTGATCGAGGCGCTCCTGCCCGGCGAAGCAAACTTCCATGCAGCCTACCCGTCCACGCTGTCCAGCGACGTTCTGCACCTGGGCGCGAAGCTGCGCGCCGCGCACGCCAAGGGGACCCTGGACCGGCTCGTGATCAGCCCGGCCACGAGAGCCAAGAAGCTGGCCTTCGACAAGCTGCAGGCCGAGATGCCGCAGCATCTCGCGGCCTTCTTCGAGCGCATGACCCAGGAGCTGCGCGGCAAGCGGGTGTACATCGGTGCGACCTGGAACCTGCTGCACGCGATGGCCAAGGCCGGCCTTGAGCGCGGCTTGCAGGGCGTGTTCGCCGCCGACTCGTACATCACGACCACCGGCGGCGCCAAGGGCATGCCCCAACCCGAGGGTTGGCGCGAAGACATCCTGCGCTTCACCGGCGCCAGGGTGCTCAACGAGACCTATGCAATGTCGGAACTGGTCTCGGGCTCGCACGCCCGCTGCGAGCATGGGCACTACCACTTCGCGCACACCGTCATTCCGTACCTGCTCGATCCCGAGACCAGCAAGCCGCTGCCGCGCACCGGCCGGCAGACAGGCCGCGCGGCCTTCTTCGACCTGGGCGCCGACACCCGCTGGGGTGGCTTCATCACCGGCGACGAGATCACTGTCGAATGGGACAAGCCCTGCGCCTGCGGCCGTCCGAGCGCCTACGTCGTCGGTCCGATCCAGCGCTACAGCGACAAGAACGGCGGCGACGACAAGATCACCTGTGCCGCGACCGAAGCCTCGCATCGTGAAGCGATGGACTTCCTCGCCACCCTCGAAGGCTGATTCCAATGAGCACGATCGACAAACCCATCGCCCCGATGATCATCCGCGGGCAGATCATCACGGACCACCTCGTCGAGGTGGGCGGCCGCGGCGGCGACCTCGCCTTTCTCACGCCCGACTGGAACCGCTACGTCGACCGGCTGCCGCTGGGCAACCCGACGAAGCTGGCCGACCTCTACAAGCTCCGCTTCGACGACATCCTCGACTACGCGGTCGAGCTGGGACAAAGGCTCAACCTCGCGGACAACCGCCATCTGCAGGAAGCCTGCGAGCTCTCCTACCTCACCGCGCCGACCACGCCCTCGCTCGTGAAGACGAGCTACATGGGGTTGGGCCGCGTGCTCGAACGCGAGAACATCATCGAGGCGGTCGAGGCCAGCGTCGGCATCAAGTACCTCGAGGGCTGGGTGCCGCAGAGGCTGCTCGACGGCACCGAGCTGGAGGTGCGCTGCTTCGGGTCTCGCGCGCTGCATATCGTGGCGGGCAATGCGCCAGCGCTGTCGCTGTGGACCATCCTGCGAAACATGGTGCTGCGCAGCGACGCAATCATCAAGGCGCCGTCCAACGATCCGTTCACCGCGCTCGCGATCGCCCGCACGATGATCGAGATGGCGCCAGACCATCCGCTCACCAAGCATGTGAGCGTGGCCTACTGGAAGGGCGGCGACACCGCCTTCGAGGAGCGCCTGTACCAGCCGCAGAACGTCGAGAAGATCGTCGCCTGGGGTGGATTCGCCTCGCTCAAGCACGTCACGCGCTATATCCAGCCGGGGCTGGAGCTGATCTCCCTCGATCCCAAGCGCAGCGCCAGCATCCTCGGCGGCGAGACATTCGACAGCGAGGCCGCCATGCGCGAGGCCGCAGTGCGTCTGGCCACCGACATCGGTGTGCTGAACCAGAAGGGGTGCGTCTGCGCCCGCGTGGTCTATGCGCAGAGCGGCACCGACGAGGAGGGAGTGGCGAAGCTCAACGCCTTTGGCCGCATGGTCTACGACGCGCTGATGAAGCTGCCCAATAGCGTCAGCACCGCGCCCAGGCGCTACGACCCGGGACTCAAGGCAGAGGTCGATGCGCTGCGCCTCGATGACGAGTGGTACGAGGTGATCGGCGGCCAGGATGGCGAGGGCGCCGTCATCGTGTCGAAGATTCCCGAGGCGGTGTCCTTCTCGGCCATGCTCGACGACCGCACCGCCAATCTGGTGCCGGTCGACTCGCTCGACGAGGTGATGGATGCGGTCGATGCCTACACGCAAACGGTGGGCATCTATCCCGAATCGCTCAAGGGCGAGTTGAAGGACCTGCTGCCGCTGCACGGCGCGCAGCGCATCGTCTCGCTCGGCTATGCCGGCGCAATGAAGTTGGCCGCACCGCAGGACGCCATCGAGCCGATGCGACGCATGGGCAAGTGGATCTCCAATCAGATCGCTTCGCCCGAGAAGGCGCCAGCGGCGTGGCTGAGGCCATCGCTGCCTGTCGATCATTGAACCTCTCTTCTTGCCCCGGTCGGTCCGGGGCTTCTTCCCATTTGCAAGGACTTCCCGAATGACTGCTTTCACCGCCTATTGCGCCTGCGATGCCCACGGCCCGCTGCTGCCGAAGATGTTCCAGCGCCGTGCGCTGAGGGCGGACGATGTCTTGATCGAGATTGCCTACTGCGGTGTTTGCCATTCCGATGTGCACCAGGTGAACAACGATTGGAACAACACCACCTTCCCGTGCGTGCCGGGCCACGAAATCGTGGGCCATGTCGCCGCGGTGGGGCCGGAGGTCACGAGGCACAAGGTGGGTGACCGCGTCGCGGTCGGATGCTTCGTCGACAGCTGTGGCCAATGCGAGTCCTGCTTGCAAGGGCAGGAGCAGCACTGCACGGGCGGCGTGACCGCCACCTACAACGGCAAGGATCGCGTGTCGGGGGAAAACACCCTGGGCGGCTACGCCGACAAGATCGTGGTGCGTGAGAAATTCGTGCTGCACGTGCCCGATGCGCTGGACTTGAAGTACGCATCGCCGCTGCTGTGTGCTGGCATCACCGTGTGGACTCCCATGCGCGAGAACGGCGTAGGCAAGGGAACGAAGCTCGCGGTCGTGGGCCTCGGCGGGCTGGGCCACATGGGCGTGAAGCTCGCAGTCGCGCTCGGCGCGGAAGTCACGGTCATCACCACCTCGCCCTCCAAGGCCGACGATGCTCTCGCACTCGGCGCGCACAAGGTGCTCCTGTCCACGGACCGGAAGTCGATGATGGCTTCGCTGAATGCCTTCGACTTCATCCTCGACACCATCCCGAAGCGGCACGACGTCAATCCCTACCTGATGCTGCTGGGCCGCAACGGCGTGCTGGTCGTGGTCGGTGCGATCGAGCCGCTCGAGCCGGTGCACGGCGGCCTGCTGATCCGCAACAACCGCAGGCTCGCCGGTTCGCTGATCGGCGGTCTGCCCGCGACGCAGGAACTGCTCTGCTTCTGCGCCGAGCGCCAGTTGCTGCCGCAATGCGAGCTGATCGACATCGGAAGCGTCAACGATGCCTACGCGCGCATGCAGGCCAACGACGTGAAGTACCGTTTCGTGATCGACATGGCGTCGCTGCGGGAGTCGGCCGCGGCATGACCGATGTCAAACAACTTTCTCCTGTGGCGGACGCAGACCTGAAGGCCACCTTGCGCAAGGTGCTCTGGCGGCTGATGCCGTTCCTGGTTCTCGCACATGCAATCGCCGGTATCGACCGCCTGAACATCTCGTTCGCCAAGCTGCGCATGGCCGAGGACATCGTGATGAGCGACGCCGCGTACGGCTTGGGCGCGGGCGTCTTCTACCTGGGCTACATCCTGTTCGAGATTCCGAGCAACCTGCTGTTGCAGCGCATCGGGGCGCGTGCGACGCTGACGCGAATCATGTTGCTCTGGGGCGTGATCACGGTCGCCACCGCCTTCGTCAGGACGCCCGCGCAGTTGGTCGTTTCCCGCTTCCTGCTGGGTGTGGCGGAGGCCGGCTTCTTTCCCGGCGTGATCCTCTACCTGACCTACTGGTTCCCGGCAGCATTCCGTGGCCGGGTGACTGCGGTGTTCCTGATGGCAGGCATCTTCGCAGGCGTGCTGAGCGGTCCCCTCGCCGGCTGGATCATGACCGGCCTCCACGGTTGGGGCGGTTTTCACCGCTGGCAGGCGCTTTTCGTTCTCGAAGGCATTCCGGCCGTGCTGCTGGGTTTGTTCGCCTGGTTCAGGCTCTCCGACACCCCGGCAACCGCATCGTGGTTGAACTCCGAGGAAAGATTGAGGTTGGCCAGCGCGCTGGCCGCCGACTCTCCGCGACAAGCCTCTCAAGGCCGCCTGCGGGACGTGCTGCGCGACCGGCGCGTGTACATCGCGGGGTTGGTGTACTTCTGCATCTATTGCGGCGTTAACACGACCGGCTACTGGATGCCGACGCTGATTCGCGGGCTCGGTGTCGAGGATCTCAAGACCATCGGCATTCTGACGAGCGTGCCATTCGTCATCGCCCTCGTCGGCATGTACGTGCTGGGCCGAAGTTCCGACCGGCGCATGGAGCGACGCTGGCACGTGGCGCTGCCCATGCTGTTGAGTGGGTTCTGCTTCCTGTTTCTGGGTTTCGTGCCGCAGCACGCGCCGCTGGCGCTCGCGCTGATGAGCGTGGGTGCGGCCGCCGGCATGTGCGCTATCCCCTTGTTCTGGACCATCCCGCCAGCGTTCCTTGCCACCGCCAATGCGGCCGCGGGTATCGCGCTCATCAGCTGCATGGGCAATCTCGCCGGCGTGGTGAGCCAGGCCGGGGTAGGCGCCATCAAGTCGCTCACGGGCAATCTCTATGTCGCTTTCGACGCGATCGCCCTGGTGCTGGTGCTGGGCGCGGCGGTATTGCTCTCGCTCGTCCCGGCGCGTCTGTTGCAGGAGCGGAAACCGATCGTGCAAAGGCGCGACGAGGTCGGTACGGCCAGTCCAATGGCGTCGGCGGAGGTGGGGTCATGACGCAAGGACCTGTGCCCCTGAGCGGCGCCGAAAGCCTGGTGAAGACGCTGCTGGCGTGCGGCGTGGACACCTGCTTTGCCAACCCGGGCACGAGCGAGATGCACTTCGTGGCTGCGCTCGATCGCATCCCCGGCATGCGTTGCGTGCTCGGCCTGTTCGAGGGCGTGGTCACCGGCGCGGCCGACGGCTATGCGCGGATTGCCGGCAAGCCGGCCGCGACGCTGCTGCATTGCGGGCCGGGGCTGGCCAACGGCCTGGCCAATCTGCACAACGCGTATCGCGCGAATACGCCAGTGGTCAACCTGATCGGCGACCAGGCCACGTACCACCGGCCGCTGGACGCACCATTGACGTCCGACACCGAAGGTTGGGCGCGGCCGGTGTCGGCGTGGACGCGCACGGCAACGCATGCGGCGTCCGTTGGCTCGGACGCCGCGACTGCGGTGCAGGCGGCGCGTGCTGCGCCTGGCGGCATTGCCAGCCTGATCCTGCCGTCAGACGTGTGCTGGGACGAAGGCGGGCAGGTGGCGGCGCCGTTGCCGCTTCTGCCAGTGCCCAAGGTCGTGCCGCGCGCCGTCGGGCAGGTTGCACGCGTCCTGCGGTCCCGCGAGCCGACGTTGCTCCTGCTGGCGGGCGGCGCGCTGCACGGCGCCGCCCTGGCCGACGCACATCGCATCGCGCAAGCGACAGGTGCGCAGTTGATGTCCACCACCTTCAGCGCAAGGACGGAAAGAGGCAGAGGGCGCCTTGCGATCGAGCGCCTTCCATACCTTGGCGACATGGCGCGCGCGAAGCTGGCCGGACTTCGTCACCTGGTCCTCGTGGGCACCCCGACTCCCGCCACGTTCTTCGCATATCCAGGCAAGTCTTCGCGCCCCTATCCCGAAGACGCGACGGTGCACGTGTTGGCGCGACCGGAAGAGGACCTGGCCGACGCACTCTCCCGCCTGTGCGACGAACTCGGCGCACCTCGCGTGTCGGTGCCCGACGCCGGTCCGGACTCGCGCGAGTTGCCGCGCGGTGCGCTCACGTCGGAATCCGTGGCGCAGGTGCTTTCCCTGCTGTTGCCGGAGCACGCCGTGGTGGTGGACGAAAGCGCCACCTTTGGCCGTGCTTTCTATCCCGCCACCACGCACGCAGCGCCGCACGACTGGCTGCAATTGACCGGCGGCGCCATCGGCGACGGCCTCCCGATGGCACTGGGCGCGGCCATCGCTGCGCCGGGGCGGCGCGTCGTCGCACTCCAGGCAGACGGCTCTGGCATGTACACACCCCAGGCGCTGTGGAGCATTGCGCGCGAGAAGCTCGACGTGACCGTGGTGGTGCTGGCCAATCGCAAGTACGCGATCTTGCTGGCCGAACTTGCGGGCGTCGGCGCAACGCCGGGCAAGACGGCGCTGGACATGCTGGACATCGGCAATCCGGACTTGAACTGGGTGCAGCTGGCCAATGGCATGGGAGTGGCGGCCGCGCGCGCCGACAACGTGGAGACCTTCGCCGATTTGTTTGCCATGGCCAACCGGCGGCCCGGCCCGTTCCTCATCGAACTGGTCGTCTGATGAACGGCCCACTGACAGAAGAATCATGAAGACCTATCAATACCTCCTGCTCGACGTTCGCGACAGGGTCGCGACTGTCACCATCCACCGACCCGACAAGGGCAACGCACTTGCGCCCGGTGTTCTCGATGAAATCGTGGCCGTCTTCTCCGCGCTCGCCGAGCGTGACGACGTCAGCGTGATCGTCTTCACCGGCGGGGAAAAGTATTTCTCGGCCGGCTTCGATCTCAACGAGATTCGCAAGCTCGAGAAGGTGTCGAACGAGACCTACGTCGCGCTGTTCCATCGCGCGTATCGCGCGGTGCTCTTCTGTCCACAACCGGTGATCTGCGCGGTGGGCGGCGCCGCCATCGCGGGCGGCTTCGACCTCACGATGATGTGCGACATCCGCTACGCGTCGACGCGCGCGAAGTTCGGCCAGCGGGAGGTCGTCTTGTCACTGACGCCGATCATGGATCCGCTGTGGCGCATCGTCGGCCTGGGCCGTGCCAAGGAGCTGGCGCTCACCGGACGCATCTACGGCGCCGAGGAGGCCGAGCGCATGGGCTATGTCAGCCACGTCTTCCCTGACGGCCAGCTACTCGCCTCGGTGGAGGCCATTGCGCGCGAGATGGCCTCGCTGGACCGCTCGACGCTGTCGGACACCAAGCGACTGTCGAACCAGATCCTGAACCAGGATCTCGATGGAGCCATGCGCATGCAGGAGTGGCTGTTCCGCAGCTACATCGGCTCCGAAGACAACCATCGGCGCATCGATGCGCTGCAGACTCAACTCGCTGCCGCGCGCCGGAAGTGAGGCAGTGCCGCCCGGGCCGGGCGGATTCCCCGATCGTTCACGCGCGGAACGAACCCCGCTCCCATTTGCGCTCCGCGCGTCTTCATTGCCGTGTCCATCGATCGATGTGCGCCCGCATGAGTTGCAGGTAGTCTTCTCGCCCCAGATGCAGCAGGTGGCTGCCCGCGAACCAGTGCATGGTGCTGCCCGGCCAATGTCGGTGGAGCAACTCCACATGGTGCGGCCGGGTGACGATGTCCCCGGCGCCACCGATGATCAGCACCCGTTCCCCTGCCATCGGCGACGCATAGGTGAGCGGGTTGTGGATCGCGACCAGCCCTCGCATCTCGGTGACGCCGACGTCGTGGCTGCACATCAGGCCGGACAGCAGCAGGCCCGTGGGCTGCCATTCGAGAAACGCGTCGATCGGACTCACTCCGGGCACCACCGGGATGCAGTAGTCCAGTCGGTCGTCGACGCTGGCCAGCAAGGCCGCCGTGTAGCCGCCGAGCGAGATGCCGGCCGCGCCGATCCGCTCGACCCCCCGCGAATGCAGGTGGTCGATGAACACGCGCAGGTCGTGGATCGCCTGGAGCGTCACTTCGTTGAAGTGCAGCAATCCATTGCCGAAGAGTCCGTAGCCCGTGAACGGCACGAGGGGCTCCGCCCGCGGTCCGTGATGGGGGAATGTGAAGAGCAGGACGTCATGGCCGGCGCGGTAGAGCGATTGCAGCGCGAGCGCCTCCGCGTTCAGCCACTGCATGTCGGCCGCGAAGCCGTGTAGCACGATCAGCGTGGACCGCGGGCGGTCGCCATGGCACCAATGCTCGGCGTGCGCGACGGCGTTGCACTTCAAGCGGGCGAACACAGACTCAGCCGCCGTGTTCAGGGGCTTGAAGGCACTCGTGAAGCGCAACTCGCGCCGCTTGATCTCGGTGCCGGCCGACGTGATTGAAGCGAGGGGCCGCGTGTCGATCGGGACGTCCTTCGGCGGAGGGATGAACACGCGAGATGCATCGCCCGCGCGTGCGAGAGGCTCGTAGAAGCGCAGCGCTTCGAACTCCCGGGCCGCGCGGCCAGGTTCGCACAGCGACGCCGTCATCGCCGTGGCGACCGCGGTTGCCAGCGGAACGCGGACGATGCGTTCAAGTGCGGCGGCGCCTCGCGCCTGCAGCCGCTCGCGGGCGTCAAGGCCGGTGCGACCGGTTCGACCGATGTGTCGGTCGAAATCTTCCGGCAGTTGTTCCCACCAGGAAGACCCCGACGCGCGGTCCCCTGCTCGTATTGGTGTGGTCGGCTTGCGCAAGTGTGGTCAATGTTGGTGAAGGTGTTCCGACCTTAGGAGCACGGGTCGGTGCTGCCACCTCCCCTTTTTTTGGGGGGTGCCTGCATTGCCGCCGCGGCGGCGGCGCGAAGGCCGGGAACCCACAAAAAGGGGGGGAACGGGGCGCTGGGCAGAGACCTAAGCTGACCCCCGAGACAACCCAAAGACCATTGAAATCATGAATGAAAAGCTCACCGGCCAAGACGCCATGTTCCTGCATGTGGAGCAGCCGCATGCCGCCTCGCACGGCACGATGGTCTACATCTACGACCAATCCCCGCTGGGTGGGCAGCCGCTGGGCTTTCGCGAGATCGTCCGGCACATCGAGAGCCGTCTGGACGCATCGCCGGTGCTGCGGCGCAGGATCGTGCAGGTTCCTTTCGGCCTGGGCTATCCCTTCTGGGTCGACGACGAACTGTTCGATGTCGACTTCCACGTGCGGCACTTCGCGCTGCCCAAGCCGGGCGACTGGCGGCAGTTCTGCATCATGGTGTCGCGCATCCACGCCCGCGCGATCGATCTTGCACGGGCGCCCTGGGAGATGTATGTCATCGAAGGCCTGGACAACATCGAGGGCATGCCCAAAGGGAGTTTCGCCGTCCTGAGCAAGATCCACCATGCCGCCATGGACGGCATGGCGGCCGTGGAGTTGACCTGGGCGCTGCATGAAGTCCAGCGCGCCGCTGGTGGTCGGGAGCCGATCGTCGATGTGCCTCAGCCGGTGCCGGCCCAGGGCCTAGGCTCGAACTGGATCGACACGATGCACCGCGCGCTTGTCGACAACCTGATGGGCCTCAGCCGCATGGCGACTCCGCTGGCAGAAGTGCTGCCCCGGATCGCCAGCAGCAGGTTGGGCTCGCTGCTGCAACAGGGCAACACGTACGAACTGACGGCGCCTCAGACACGATTCAACGCTGACATCGTGGCGAGCCGTGTGTGGGATTCGGTGACCTTCGATCTGGCCGAGGTCAAGGGGATCAAGAGCGTGGTGCCCGGCGCCACGGTCAATGATGCGCTGATCGCGATCATCGGGGGCGCCGTCCGCCGCTACCTGGACTCGAAGGGCGAGTTGCCGGAGCGCTCGCTCATGACGCTGGCGCCGGTGAACACGCGGCAAGAGGGTTCGAAGGACCCCGCCAGCGGCAACAACGTCTCGATGGTGCGCTTTCCGATGGGCACCGACATCGAGCATCCGATCGAACGCCTGGAGGCGGTGCGCGCGGCGACAGCCGAATCGAAAGAGATGCAGAAGGCCATCGGCGCGAAGCAGCTCACCGACATCCAGAAGTTCGCCCCGCCCGCAACGCTCGGCCTGGCGGGCCGGCTCGCGGCGCTGACGGGGTCGGGCGGCAAGGGGCCGCTGATCCTGCACAACTGCCTCGTGACCAATGTTCCGGGACCCAACGCGCCGCTCTACATGCTCGGCGCCAAGCTCATTCACTGGGGCGGCGTGGGGCCGGTGACGGATGGCATGTCGCTGATATTCAACCCGACCAGCTATTGCGGGAAGGTGTTCATTTCGCTGACGAGCTCGCCCAACGTGGTGCCCGATCCGGAGTTCCTGGCGCTCTGCTTGCGGGAATCCTTCGAGGAAACGAAGGCGGCTGCCGTTGCCGCCGCTGCGGCCGCTGCGACGGCGACGGCGTCGGTGACGCCATCGCCTGCCCTGAGCACCGCGAAGCCGAAGAAGCCAAGGGCGAAGGCAGGGGCGGAGAAGACGCCAGCCACGAAGGCACCAGCCAGGAAGACGGCACCCAGGAAGGCGCCGACCCGCAAGTCGGCGCTTGCACCCGCCAAGCAATGATGAGGGAGCAGATATGAATCTGGGTGAAATGCTCGCGGGCAAACGGGTGCTGGTAACCGGAGCGTCTTCCGGACTCGGCGAGAACTTCGCGCGGTTGGCCGCTGGCTGCGGCGCCAAGCTGGTGATCGCGGCGCGACGCAAAGAGCGGCTCGACGCGCTCGCCGACGGACTGGTCAGGCTGGGCTCGCCACAAGTGAGCGTCGTCGCGATGGACGTCGCTTCCGAGGCTTCCATCGAGGAGGCGTTTGCGGCGATCGACGCCTCAGGCGAAATGCTCGACGTCGTCGTCAACAACGCAGGCATCGGCACCGTAAGCCCGGCGCTCGCAACACCGACACGGGATTTCGATTCGGTGATGACGACCAACGTGCGCGGCGTCTGGCTCGTCGCCGTTCAAGCCGCCCGGCGCTGGAAGGAAGCCGGTCGCGGCGGCTCGATCATCAACATCGCATCGATCCAGGGTGAGCGCGTCAGGCCCGGCATCGCTCCGTACTCGACCTCCAAGGCAGCGGTGATTCACATGACCAGGAGCCTCGCGCTCGAATGGGCTCGCTACGGCATTCGCGTCAACGCGATCGAACCGGGCTACATCGGCACCGAAATGACCGAGGGCATCGGCGACACGGAGCACGGCAGGGCGCTGATCGATCGCATCCCGATGCGCAGGCTCGGCACGCCCGAGGAGCTGAACGGCTTGTTGCTGCTGCTCGCGACCGAGGCGGGCTCGTGGATGACGGGCGCTTGCGTGCCAGTCGATGGCGGGCATCTGTGCGCTTCCCTGTAGCCGGGGCCGCGCGCCGAGGTCGCCGCAGCTTCCTGGGATGAAGAACGACAAATGAAGGAGACAGACATGAATCAAACGACGGGCCCCATGGCAGAGACTGCCGCTGACAGGGCGATGTATCGGAAGATCAGCTGGCGTGTCATGCCGCTGCTGCTCGCGGCCTATGTGGTCGCTTTTCTGGACCGCATCAATGTCGGTTACGCGCAGCTTCAGATGAAGCAGACACTCGCCTTCAGCGATCCGGTGTATGCGCTCGGCGCGGGCATCTTCTTCATCGGCTACCTGCTGTTCGAAGTGCCGAGCAACCTGATGCTCGAGAAGATTGGCGTGCGCAAGACGCTGCTGCGCATCATGGTGTGCTGGGGTCTCGTGGCGGTGGCGATGATGTTCGTGCAGACGCCGACGCAGTTCTACGTGCTGCGCTTTCTCCTCGGCGCCTTCGAGGCAGGGTTCACGCCCGGCGTGCTGCTGTACCTGACCTACTGGTATCCCCCGGCGCGTCGCGCGCGAATGATCGCGGTCTTCCTGCTCGGCGCCATCGTGGCGAGCCTGATCGCCGGACCGCTGTCGGGCGCCATTCTGAAGTACCTCGATGGCGCCAACGGCTGGCATGGCTGGCAGTGGCTCTTCCTCGTGCAGGGCCTGCCCGCGCCGCTGTTGGGCATCGCGGCCTGGCGTTGCCTGGTGGACAAGCCTGAGCGGGCGCCATGGCTCAGCCCCGAAGAGAAGACAGCCCTGCAGCGGCGACTCGACGTGGAAGGCCAGTCATCGAGCAAGGCTGCGCATACGTCGCTGCTTGACCTGCTTCGCGACCCCAAGGTCTGGGCGCTGTCGCTGGCGTATGTGCTGGTTGTGGCGGGCACCTATGCGATCGCCTTCTGGACGCCGACGCTGATCAAGAGCTGGGGCGTCGACGACATGCTGAAGATCGGCCTCTACGCGGCCGTGCCGCAGGTATGCGCGATGTTCGGCGTCGTCCTGCTCGGCCGTAGTTCGGACCGCCACCAGGAACGGCGATGGCATTTCACCGGGGCCGCGCTGGTCGTGGTGGCCGGCCTTGGATTCATCGCGCTCGCGGATGGTCATCTCCTCGTCTCGATCGCAGGCCTGAGCCTGGCGGTGATGGGCATCGCCTCGATACCGCCCGTGTTCTTCGCGATCGTCTCCGAATACCTCCCCAGGACCTCCGTTGCGGCCGGCATCGCGCTGGTCAGCAGCATCGGCAACCTCGGCGGCGCGATCGCTCCACCGGTGACCAGTGCGATCAACGCCGCCACGGGCGGCACGGTCCACAGCCTGTATTTCGTGATGAGCGTCTACGTGTCGGCGGCTTTGATTCTGCTGATCGTCTTCCGGCGGGTCGCGCCGGCGCTTCACACACGAGCCGCCTGAAGCGGGACACGTTCAACCACACGCAGAGAAATCCATGATCCAAGTCATCAAGAGCGGCCAGACGGCTCAAGCCAAGGCAGGCAATCAGGCGCAGGTGCGCGCCACCGTCGAAGGCATCCTCGCGGACATCGAGCAGCGCGGCGACGCTGCGGTGCGCGACTACTCGCAGAAGTTCGACCAATGGGCGCCGACGAGCTTCAGGCTCACGCAGGCGCAGATCGAGGAGTGCATCGCCAGCCTTCCCGCGCAGACGCTGGACGACATCCGCTTCGCGCAGGCGCAGATCCGCCGCTTCGCCGAGATCCAGAAAAGCTCGATGCACGATGTCGAGATCGAGACGCTGCCCGGCGTGGTACTGGGTCATCGCAACATCCCGGTCAACTCGGTGGGCTGCTACATCCCCGGCGGCAAGTACCCGCTGATCGCCAGCGCGCACATGAGCGTGCTCACCGCCAAGGTGGCTGGGGTCAAGCGTGTGATCGCCGCAGCGCCGCCCTTCGAAGGCAAGCCCTGCCCCGAGATCGTGGCGGCCATGCACCTGGCGGGCGCGGACGAGATCTACTGCCTGGGCGGCGTCCAGGCGGTGGCTGCGATGGCCATCGGCACCGAGAGCATCGTCGGGGTCGACATGATCGTTGGCCCGGGCAACGCGTACGTGGCCGAAGCCAAGCGTCAGCTCTACGGCCGCGTCGGCATCGATCTGTTCGCCGGGCCCACCGAGACGATGGTGATCTGCGACGACACCGTAGATGCGGAACTGGTCGCCGTGGACCTGCTGGGCCAGGCCGAGCACGGGCCGACTTCGCCGGCCTATTGCGTCACGACGAGCAGCAAGATCGCGGAAGAACTGCCCGCTGCGATCGAGAAGGTTCTCCGTCGCCTGGACACCGCGCCGATTGCCAGCGTCTCATGGCGCGACCACGGCGAGATTCATCTCTGCGACACCGACGAGGAGGCGTTGCAAGTGGCCGAGCGCCTTTGCTCCGAACACGTGCAGGTGATGACCAAAGACCCGGATTGGTATCTCCAGCGCATGACGCGTTACGGCGCGCTCTTCCTCGGCCACCGCACCAACGTGAGTTACGGCGACAAGGTGATCGGCACCAATCACACGCTGCCCACCATGGGTGCCGGTCGCTACACAGGTGGCCTGTGGGTCGGCAAGTTCATCAAGACGCACACCTACCAGCGGGTGTTGACCGACGAAGCGAGCGTGATGGTGGGCGAGTACTGCTCGCGCCTGTGCGGCTATGAGCACATGTCCGGCCACAAGGAGCAGGCCGACATCCGCGTGCGTCGCCTGAAGGTCGAGGCCTGAGCACATGACCAGACCCGCGCCGGAAGGTCGTAGCGCGTACTGCTACTTCCGCGACATCACCACCCGGTGGATGGACAACGACGTCTATGCGCACGTCAACAACGTCGTCTACTACAGCTGGTTCGACACGGTGGTCAATGGGTGGCTGCTGGAACAGAAGGTGCTCGACTTCCAGCGTAGCCCCACCGTGGGCCTGGTGGTCGAGACGAGTTGCAGCTATTTCTCGTCCGTCGCCTTTCCAGACCTCGTGCGGGCCGGTCTGCGCGTGGCGCGCCTGGGGACCTCGAGCGTGCGTTACGAGGTGGGCCTCTTTGCCAACGACAACCAGCAGGCCGCAGCGCAAGGCCACTTCGTGCATGTGTACGTCGACCGCGAAGCGCGCCGGCCCGTGCCCCTGCCAGCAGAACTGCGGCGCGCATTGGAAACCATCGAGGTCACGGCATGAAGGAATTCGAGGGACGTGTTGCAGTCATCACCGGCGCGGCATCGGGCTTCGGCAAGGCTTTTGCCGAAATGGGTGCGGAGCTTGGCATGAAGCTGGTGCTGGCCGACATCCAGGCCGAAGCGCTCGAAGCCAACGTGAGCGCGCTTCGCTCACGCGGCGCCTCGGTGATCGGTCTGCGCACCGACGTCTCGGACGCCGGGCAGGTGCAAGCCTTGGCCGATGCAGCGATGTCCGCCTTCGGTGCCGTCCATCTGCTGTTCAACAACGCCGGCGTGCTCGCCGGTGGCCTGGTGTGGGAGAACAGCGAAAAAGATTGGGACTGGGTGCTCGGCGTCAATGTGCGCAGCGTCATCCACGGCGTTCGCATCTTCACGCCGCTGATGCTGGCGGCCTCGGCGGCCGACCCCGACTACGAGGGCCACATCGTCAACACCGCTTCGATGGCCGGCCTTGTCAACGCGCCGACGATGGGTGCCTACAACCTCACGAAGCAGGCCGTCGTGTCGCTGAGCGAGACCCTGCACCACGACCTGGACCTGGTTTCCGAGCAGGTGCATTGCTCGGTGCTGTGCCCGTACTTCGTGCCGACGGGCATCAGCCATTCCGGCCGGCATCGACCCGGCGAGCTGGCGAATGCCGCGGCGCCGACGCGCTCGCAGCTCGCGGCGCAGGCTCAGAACCAGGCGGCCACCAGTGCCGCCAAGGTCAGTGCCGAGGAGATCGCACAGATGACGTTCGATGCGATTCGCAGACGCTCCTTCTACATCTACTCGCATCCGAAGGCGTTGCGGCTTGCGCGCGAGCGCTTCGATGCGATCGTCGAGCAGCGCAACCCGCCCGATCCCTACGCGGGCAGTCCCGAGCTGCGCGAGCAGCTCGCCCGGTCCTTGCGTGCATGAGGCGCCAGGCATGAGTCAAACCACCCAAAGGAGACAGTTCATGATCAAGAGCATTAGACGGGCAGTGGCCGTCATGAGCGCGGCCTGCGCATTGCTCGGGCCGGCGCTGGCACCCGCGCAGACGGCCAAGCAGCCCAACATCCTGGTCATCTGGGGCGACGACATCGGCTGGCAGAACGTGAGTGCCTACGGAATGGGCACCATGGGCTACACCACGCCCAATCTCGATCGAATCGGGGCAGAAGGCATCCGCTTCACCGACCACTACGGCCAGCCCTCGTGCACCGCCGGACGGGCGGCCTTCATCACCGGGCAGTATCCGATCCGCTCGGGCATGACCACCGTCGGCCAGCCTGGCGACAAGCTCGGCCTGCAGGCCGCTTCGCCCAGCCTGGCCGAGGTGCTCAAGAAGGTCGGCTACCGCACTGGCCAGTTCGGCAAGAACCACCTGGGCGACAACAACGGGCACCTGCCGACCGTGCACGGCTTCGACGAGTTCTTCGGCAACCTGTACCACCTCAACACGGAGGAACAGAACGAATACGGCGACTACCGGAACTTCGCCAAGAACTACCCCGGCGGCCCGGAGGCGTTCGCCCGGAAGTTCCAGACGCGCGGCGTGCTGCACACCTGGGCGACCGAGCAGGACGACCCGACGGTCGACCCGCGCTTCGGTCGCGTCGGCAAGCAGAAGATCGAGGACACCGGGCCGCTGACGATGAAGCGCATGGAAGACTTCGACGGCGGCGAGATCATTCCCAAGGCGATGGACTTCATGCGCAACTCGAAGAAGGATGGCAAGCCCTTCTTCGTCTGGCTCAACACCAGCCGCATGCACCTGTACACGCGCCTTGGCGAGAAGTGGGACCACGCCGCCGCGAAGTACACGCACGAAGACGACAGCCACGGCAGCGGCATGCTGCAGCACGACCACGACATCGGCCAGGTGCTCGACTTCCTCAAGAAGAACGGGTTGGACGAGAACACCATCGTCTGGTATTCGACCGACAACGGGCCGGAGCATTCGTCATGGCCGGACGGTGCAACGACACCCTTCCGCGGCGAGAAGATGACCACCTATGAAGGCGGTGTGCGAGTGATCTCGATGCTGCGCTGGCCGGGCGTGATCAAGCCCGGGCAAATCAAGAACGGCATCCAGGCGCACCAGGACATGTTCACGAGCTTCGCGGCCGCGGCGGGCGTCCCGGATGTCGTCGAGCAGATGAAGACCGAGAAGAAACAATTCATCGACGGCGTCAACAACCTGGCCTACTGGACCGGCAAGTCCCCCGACAGCGCGCGCACCAGCCTCTTCTACTACATCGAGAGCAAGCTCACGGCGGTACGCATGGGCCCGTGGAAGCTGCACTTCTCAACCAAGGAAGACTACTACGCACCCATACAGCCGCTGTTCGCGCCGCTGATGTTCAACCTGCGCAGCGATCCGTTCGAGAGCTATGACAGCAAGGACTCCTATGGTCACATGATCCAGAAGAACTCATGGATCTCGGGGCCGATGGGCGAGTTGATCGGCGCGCACCTGAAGACGCTGGCGGAGTATCCGCCGGTGCAGGCTGCGAAGTCATTCGACCGATCGAACCTCGTGCAGGACCTTCTTCAAAGCCAGAAACGCCAGCAGCCATGAGCAAGTCGAGTGAGCGGCGCCGTGCGCTGACAGTCGCCGGCGTCGCCGCGGTGCTCGGCTTCGGCGGGTGGGAGGCGGGGTCGCGCTTGTTTGCGACCCGGACGACGCGTCCGAAAGTCGTTCTTGGCGATGGCCGGAATGGTCCGCCGGGCATGGCCTGGGTGCCCGCAGGCGAGTTCCTCATGGGCAGCGACCACAAGCTCGCGCAGCCCGACGAAAAACCGGCACACAAGGTGCGCGTCAGTGGATTCTGGATGGACACGCGCCACGTGACCAACGCGCAGTTTCGCGCCTTCGTCGAAGCCACAGGCTACGTGACCACGGCCGAGCGCAAGCCCGACTGGGCGACGATCGCACCCCAGCTGCCGCCGGGCACGCCAAAGCCACGCGAGGACGCACTCGTGCCGGGCGCGCTGGTGTTCGTCGGCACGCCCGACGTCGTGGACTATGCGGACACCTCGCGCTGGTGGCGCTATGTGCCCGGAGCCGACTGGCGCCACCCCCAGGGGCCCGGCAGCAGCATCGACGGCAAGGACCAGCATCCGGTGGTTCAGGTGAGCTACGAAGACGCGCTGGCCTATGCGAAGTGGGCGGGCAAGCGCCTGCCCACCGAAGCCGAGTGGGAGTTCGCTGCGCGCGGCGGGCTGGAGCAGGCCACCTACGCCTGGGGCGAGGAGTTCGCGCCCGAGGGGCAGCAGATGGCCAATGTGTGGGAGCGCCAGCAGCCGCCCCCCTTTCCGGTAGTGAGCGCCAAGGCGGGCGGTGCAGCGGGCACGAGTCCAGCGGGGACCTTTCCCGCCAACGGCTACGGGCTCTACGACATGACCGGCAACGCCTGGCAGTGGGTGGCCGACTGGTACCGCGCCGACCAGTTCAGGATCGAGTCGCAAACGGGCCGCGTGCCCGAGGATCCGCAGGGGCCGGCATCGAGCTGGGACCCGAGCGAGCCGGGCGTTCCGGCGACCGCGCCCAAGCGTGTCACGCGCGGCGGTTCTTTCCTCTGCAATGAGGCGTTCTGTCTCAGTTACCGTCCCAGCGCGCGGCGCGGTACCGATCCGTACACCAGCATGTCGCACATCGGATTTCGGCTGATCATGACCCAGGAGCAGTGGCTCGCCGGCCACGTCTGAGCCAATCGGCAACGTTCAGTTCACCGCCCGCGCCTCCGGGAATACCCATCGGCCGTCGAGGATCTCCGCGCGTGGACGATAGAGCCGAACCTGATAGTTCCAGCCCGGCGTGAGCGGCAGGCAGTTCGGGACTGCGCCGTCGCAGCCGCCGAACTGCACCGCGACTGAGTTGTCCTGTTCCCTGACGGCGGTGATGCTGCTGACCGTGTAGGCGCCGAGCTGGTTCGGCTCGAAGTAGCCTTGTGCGTTGTAGACGCTGATCGACCAGAACGCATCGACCGGCACGTCCTTGACCACCAGCCGGTGGACCACCTTACCGTCGTTGCGCGCCGGCGCCACGGTGAGGTAGGTAGCGTCCTTTTCCGGGTTGCCGCCCCACGCGGTGGCCGAGGCGATCAGGTGGCGCACCGGATCGACCTCTTCGGGCATGCCGAAACTGCGCCTGAGGTCCGGCACGCTCGAACCGAGCGCCAGCAACGCGTCGCGCACCTTCTTCTGGCTGGCCGGATCCCAGTTGGGCGGATCGAAACTGCCCGGCGCGGCCTGGCGGGAGACGATGGCGTCCTGCAATGCATGGGCCTGGCGAACATCCTCGGGATCAACCGGGTTCACCAGCGTCCGGATGCCGATCAGCACATAGCGCGTGCCGACCGATTCGCGGCTGAAGGTGTAGTCGCCCGCGCGATAGACGACCGCAGGGGTGTAGTGGTCCTCGTTGAACGACTGCATCGTCATGAAGCGCTTGCCCGCGTCGGGCAGGATCACGGTGACAGGCCCGGCGTCGAGGTCGAACACTGCGCTGGAGTAGAGCGTGTCGCGGTTCATCCGCACGACGAGCTGGCGATCGACAGACGCGAGCGCGCGGTTATGGCGAAACTTTCCGAGGCCACCGTTGCGCACCACATTGCCGAAATACCAATGCGACTCGGCGCGGATGAAGTTGTCAGCGGTGACAGGAACGGTTGCCTTGGCGGTGGGCTGTACGCGCTCCAGCTCGGGCTTCTTCCATTGGCCATTCAGCGCTTCGGCTTTGGGCCAGTACAGGCGCATCGCCATCACGAACGGGCCTTCAGGCGCCGGCAACCAGTTTGACTCCTTGTCCTTCCCGGGCGATTCGCGCTGGATGAAAAGCGTGATGCCGCCGTCCGCATCGCGTTGTAGGTCCGGCAGCATCGGTGAGTTGATGAGGTACCGATTGATCGGGTTGGCCACCAGGAAACGGGAGGGCAACCGATACATCGTCAGCGACCAAAAGGAATTGACCGGCGGCAGCTGATCCGCACGGAAGCGCAGGACATAGCGATTCGCGCCATCGAGTCGTTGGCCGGTTGTATCTGCGTAGTAGGCCGGATAGATGGCCTCCTGCTTCGAATTGCCGTAGATGCCTGCGAAGGTGCCTCTCATGCGGTAGAGGTAGTTGTTGCCGAGCTCCTCGCGGCTACCGAGCAGGTCGCCGCTACTGAGCTTGCCAGCGTTGACCAGCTTCTGCAGCTCGTCCTGTGCGGCCCAGGCGTCGGCCATGCCGTCCTGAATGGCTTGGCGAAGTTCCGGCGAGAGCGCCTCGGCATCGAACTTCAACCCTGCCCCGATGCCCAGCCGCGCGAAGCGCTTCATCAGCTCGCGCTCCGAAGGATGGGTCGGACAGAAGCGCAGCACGAAGTTCAGCACGTGGAAGAACTCGAGCGAGCCGCGCTCCTGCTCGATGGTCAGCGGCTTGATGAAGCCGATGGCCGGTGCCGGCGCGGGCGAAGGCTCGCGGAGGTACGCCGACAGCGGTTGAACCTTGAAGCCGGCCTGCACCTTCTCGACGTTGGCCATGTCGCCCGACCCGAAGAGCTGGGTCCGGTAGAAGACGAAGGCGAATTCAGTCTCGGAGCGAATCACTTCCTTGATGCCGGCGGGCTTGGCGCCCTTCCAGTCCGGACCGGCGAGCAGATAGTTGCCGGCTTCGCTGCCCGTGGCGCGACTGCCGACATAGGCGAAGTTATGGGTGTAGGCGTCGATGAACTGCGCGGCGTAGTAGCGCTTGCTGTCGACCGCGGGCATGGACAGCACCAGCGGCTCGGTGCGCAGGTCGGCACCCAGGTACGAGTAGGGCGTGTCCGAGTTCGGCGTCTGGATCGCCTTGTCCTCGGGCGTGTAGACCCTTGCATCGTTGTAGATCGTGTTCCACGGGCCTTTGTATTCGGCGTTGGAGCCGTCGACAAAGAAGGCGTGCTGGATACGGTAGTTGTCGACCAGCGAATAGCCGTAGGTGTAGGCCTCCTTCGCAATGGCCCTGGCCTCCGCGGGTGTGAGGTTTGTCGCGGGCGCTGCCGGCGCCGCGGCACACACGCCGAAAGCGGCGCCGCCGATCACCGCCGTCGCGAGGATCCGCCGCGCCAGTCGTGTCTGCCCGTTGCGGGCGAGATTCCTGAGTAGTCCTTCCAGCATGTCCGCTGCCTTTCCGTTCAGTCTTTGCCAATCGCGTACCGCGTTCACGGCGCCGTGCTGAGCGAGCTTACGGAGGTGCGCGTGCGCCGCAGCCCCCCTGTTTTGGAAGGGCAGGGAAATGCCGGAGGCGGTTATCCCGCCTCTCAAGAAAGGGGGGGATGCGCTTGGCTCTGCGCGCCTTAACTTCTCGCGGCCCCACTCAACGACCAAAGGAGAAGACACACCGCGCTCACGGGCCTCGTCAACGGGTTTGAGGACAAGAGCTGAGGAGACCTTTTTTTCATATGAACGACTTCAAAACAATGAAACACGCGGCAATTCGCCGACATGCGCTGAGCGCAGCGGTACTGGCTTTGTGCGCAGGCACCTTGACGACCGTCAATGCCTTCGAGTTCGATACCGGCAACGACGACTTGCAGGTGCGGTGGGACAACACCGTGCGTTACAACTTCGGCCATCGGGTGCAGGGCCAGGATCCGGTGGTCCTGAAGAACATCAACGCCGACGACGGCGATCGCAATTTCGGCAACCACAGCACCGTCAACAACCGCGTCGACCTGCTCAGCGAATTCGATGTGGTGTACCAGCGGAAATTCGGCGCACGCGTAAGCGGTGCCGGCTGGTATGACAACGCCTACTCGGGGGGCTTCGACAACACGAGCCTTGCCACTTCCAACCATGTGGTCAACGGCCAGCCGGCTCTTGGGCTCAGCAACTACACCAAGCGCTACTATGAAGGTCCCTCGGGCGAGTTGCTCGATGCCTTCGTCTTCGGCAGCACCGACCTCGGCTCGATGCCCTTGAGCGTGCGTGTCGGCCGTCACACGGTGAACTGGGGCGAAGCTCTTCTCGGCGGGGGCGCCATCCACGGCATCACCTACGGGCAGGCGCCCCTGGATCTGGCCAAGTCCTTTGCCAGCCCGGGCATCGAAGCCAAGGAACTCTATCGACCGCTGAACCAGATCTCCAGCACGCTGCAGGCGACGCCCGAACTGTCGTTCGCAGCACAGTACTTCCTCCAATGGGATGCGAGTCGCTTCCCGGAAAGCGGCAGCTACCTGGGCTTCAACGACGCGCTTCAGAAAGGTGGTGAGTCGCTGTTGCTGGCGCCGGGCGTGCGAGCCTTGCGGGGCTCGGACCTGACGCCGAAGAACAGCGGCGACTGGGGCCTGATGTCACGCTGGAGCCCCCAATGGCTCGACGGCACGATGGGCGCGTACGTGCGCAACTTCTCCGACAAGCTGCCGCAGCTTGTCGTGAAGGCCACCGCCCCGCGCCAGTACTTCCTGACGTATGGCGACGACATCGACATGTACGGCGTCAGTCTGGCCAAGCAGATCGCCGGCGTGAGCGTCGGGGCCGACCTGAACTACCGCCGCAACATGCCGCTCAACAGCGACGTCGTGCAAGTCACGTCGCTGTCGCAATTGCCCACTGCAGGCGACCTGCTGGGTGCGCGCGGCAACACGCTGCACGGCGTGCTGAATGCGATCGGCTCGGTGCCTTCGACGCCGCTGTTCAACAGCGCCACGTGGTCGAGCGAACTCACCTGGAACCGCTGGACGTCGGTTACGCAGGGCGCCCAGTACTTCAAGGGCCGCGACGGCTACACAGGGATCGACAAGGTCAGCAAGGACTACTTCGGCCTGGCGCTGAACTTCACGCCGACGTGGTACCAGGTGTTCCCTGGCGCAGACCTCTCGATGCCGCTGAGCTACTCGGCCGGCCTGAGCGGCAATTCCGCGGTCGCCTCCGGCGGCAACAAGAACGCGGGAAGTTTCGGCGTCGGCCTGGGCCTGGACCTGTACAGCAAGTACCGCTTCGACCTCAAGTACATCGGCTACTTCGGCGACTACACCCTCACTCCGGCCGGCGCCATTGCCGTTGCGAACGGCACGTACGCCTACCTGCGCGACCGCGGCGCAGTTTTCCTGACCTTCAAGACCACGCTTTAAGCGAGACAAGACCATCATGAAAAAGACAGCAGCAGCCCTGCTTTGCGCGGGCACATTGACCGTGTATGCGGGATCCGTCCAGGCCGCGGTATCGGCCGATGAGGCGAAGAAGCTCGGTGCCGAACTGACGGCCGTGGGCGCCGAAAAAGCCGGCAACAAGGAAGGGACCATTCCCGAGTACACGGGCGGCCTCACCACGGCGCCAGCGGGCTTCGACAAGTCGAAGAACGTGCGGCAGGATCCTTTCGCGAACGAGAAACCCCTGTACTCGATCGACGCGAAGAACATGGCCACCTACGCCGATAAGCTCAGCGAAGGCACCAAGGCGCTGATGAAGGCCAACCCCGACTACCGGATCGACGTTTACCCGACGCACCGCACTGCGGCCTATCCGAAGTTCGTGCTCGACAACACGGTGAAGAACGCGACGCGCGCAAAGCTCGATGCCAAGGGTGACCTGGAAGGGGCCCGCGCCGGCATTCCGTTCCCGATTCCGAAAAGCGGCGTCGAGGCGATGCAGAACTTCATCTCGCGCTACAACGGCATGACCTTCCAGGTGCCGAAGTTCAGCGCGTACAACTCCGACAGTGCCGGCAAGGTGACGCTGGCATCGCAGGGCGCCTACCTCCAGGAAAGCGTCTACTACGACGAAGCGAAGCCTGATCTCACCCTGCTCAATCGTGTGCGGACCGACTACACCGGGCCGGCCCGCCGTGCGGGCGAGTCGATCATGGTGCTCGACGCGATCGACAGCGAGCGCGGTCGCCGCGCATGGCAGTACCTGCCCGGCCAGCGTCGCGTCCGCCTGGCACCGGACCTCGCCTACGACACGCCGAACCCCAGCACCGCGGGCATGTCGACCTACGATGACGTGGGCCTCTTCAATGGGCGCATGGACCGCTTCGACTTCAAGCTGGTGGGCAAGAAGGAGTTCTACGTTCCGTACAACACCTACCGCTTCACGTACAACGACAAGCCCGATGAGGTGTTCCAGCCCAAGTCGATCAACCCCTCGGTCTTGCGCTGGGAGCTGCATCGCGTGTGGATCGTCGAGGCGACGCTGAAGGAAGGCAAGCGCCATGTCTATTCCCGTCGGACGTTCTATCTCGACGAAGACAGCTGGGCCGCGCTCGCAAGCGACCAGTATGACGGCCGCAACCAGTTGTGGCGCGCGGGCTTCGCCTATCTGACGCAGTCGTATGACATGCCGGTTCCTACCACGACCACGGCTGGGCACTACGACCTCATCGCCGGCACTTACTACATGAACATCTGGCCGGGCACCAACGGCGTGAAGCTGTCCGATACCCATCTGCCCGATTCGTCCTGGACCGGCGACAGTCTCGCGAGCCAGGGCGTGCGCTAACCCGAGCCCCCACGCGCGCTTCGTGCGCGCGATGCGCCGCGAGCGTGGCCGCCACTGCTGCCGAGGCAGTGGCGAGCCAACGCTCGCGCACGTGCATTTCCGATACCCGTGCAAGAAAGCCCTGCCGTGCCAAACCATCCCGCCAAACGAATTCCGGTCGCCGTATTGGCCGCCATCCTCACGGCATCGACCGCGGCTGCAACCGCGTTCCTGCCGCCTTCCGAAGTGCCCGCCGCCCGAAGCGCGCTGGCCAATCGCACCTCGATGAACGCGCTCGCGCGCGCGGGCGAACGCAATGTCGTCGCGGGTCAGCGCGGCCATATCCTCTACTCGGACGATGCCGGCACCTGGACCCAATCCACGGTGCCGTTGAGCGCCGACCTGACGGCGTTGAGCTTCCCGACGGCGCAGCAGGGGTGGGTGGTCGGACACGAGGGAGCCGTGTTGCACAGCGCCGATGGAGGCCTGACGTGGCAACGGCAACTCGACGCGACAAAAATCACGTCGCTGCTGGTCGAGCGCTATGGCAACCCGGCAATGCCCGACGATGCCGCTGCACGGCAACTGCAAAAGAGCGCGGCGGGTTTTGCCGCTTTGCCAGCCGACAAGCCCCTGCTGGACGTCTGGTTCGAGGACGAGAAGAAGGGCTTCGCAGTCGGTGCCTTCAACCTGATCCTGCGCACGGAGGACGGCGGCAAGAACTGGACCCCTTGGCTCGATCGCGTCGACAACCCCAAGGGCCTCCATCTCTATGCGATCCGGCCGGCTGCCGGTTCGGTCTTCATCGTGGGCGAGCAGGGACTGGTCCTGCGCCTGGATCGCGAGCGCCAGCGCTTCGTACGCATGGTGCTGCCCTACGAGGGCACCTTGTTCGGCGTCGTCGGCACGCGGGACTCGGTGCTCGTCTTCGGATTGCGGGGCAACGCCTTTCGCTCTACCGATGGCGGAGTGACCTGGACGCGCGTCGAGACCGGCACTTCGGCCGGACTCTCGAGCGCGGTGGTGCGCACCGACGGCTCCGTGGTGCTCGCCAGCCAGGCTGGTGATGTGCTGATGAGCACCGATGGAGGGGCAACCTTTGCCCGCGTCAAGACCTTCGTGCAGGCACCGGTGTTCGCGATTGCCGATGCGGGCAATGCGGGCCTGGCGCTTGCCGGATTCCGGGGTGTTCGGGTTGAACGCCTCGATGCAGTGAAACAGAGACAACAGGACGGGGCGAACGCCCGCAAGCCATGAAGACGAACGACGCTCACAGCACCATGCCGGCGATCGCCGAGCTGAAGGATTTCGACCGCAATTCGGGCAGCCGCTTCGAACGGCTCATCTTCAACCACCGCCTGATGGTCCTCGTGGTGTGCGTGCTGGCCACCTTGGCATTGGCCTGGCAGGCCACGCACCTGCGCCTGAATGCCGCTTTCGAGAAGACGGTTCCGCACCACCAGCCCTACATCAGGAACTTCCTGGACAACCGCGATGCGTTGCGCGGACTGGGCAACGCCGTGCGCGTGGTCGTGGAAAACAGGCGAGGGGAGATCTTCGACCCGAACTATCTCCAGACGCTCAAGCAGATCAACGACGAACTGTTCCTCACGCCGGGCGTCGACCGGGCCAATGTCAAGTCGCTCTGGATGCCGGTGGTGCGCTGGAACGAGGTCACCGAGGAAGGCTTCACCGGCGGTCCGGTGATGCCTGACAACTACGCAGGCTCCAGCAAGGACACCGAGCAACTCCGCCAGAACATCGCACGCGCGCAGATCCAGGGCAGCCTGGTCGGCAACGACTTCCGCTCGAGCATGATCTACGTGCCGCTGCTGGACAAGGACGCTCGCACCGGCGCGGCGCTGGACTATCGCGATCTGTCCGATCGTCTCGAAGCGATCCGCGCCAAGTATTCCGGGGCGCATGGCGACGCCGAAGTCGCCATCCACATCGTCGGCTTCGCCAAGGTGGTGGGCGACCTGCTGGACGGGCTCAGCCAGATGGTGATCTATTTCGCGGTGGCCGCGCTGATCGCCGCGCTCATCATCTACGGCTGGACGCGTTGCAGCCGAAGCACTGGCCTGGTGCTGGCGTGCTCGCTGGTCGCAGTGGCTTGGCAGCTCGGGCTGGTGACCTGGCTGGGCTACGACCTCGATCCGTATTCGATCCTCGTGCCCTTCCTCGTGTTCGCGATCGGCGTGTCGCACGGCGCGCAGAAGATGAACGGCATCATGCAGGACGTCGGACGTGGAACGCATCGGCTGGTGGCGGCGCGCTATACCTTCCGTCGCCTGTTCCTCGCTGGGCTCACGGCGCTCGCGGCCGATGCGGTCGGCTTCGCAGTGTTGATGCTGATCGACATTCCGGTCATCCAGGAGCTTGCCGTCACGGCAAGCATCGGAGTCGCGCTCCTGGTGGTGACCAATCTGGTGCTGCTGCCGGTGTTGCTGTCGTACACCGGCGTGAGCGCCGATGCGGCCGCACGCAGCCTGCGTGCCGAACAGCGCGAGGCCGGTCCGCTTTGGCGCGCGCTCGAGCGCTTCACCGAACGGCGTTGGGCCTCCGTGGCGTTGGCTTTGTCCGCGGTGCTCGCCGTCGGGGGCTTTGCCATGAGCACGCACCTCAAGATCGGCGACCTCGACGCAGGCGCTTCGGAGTTGCGGCCCGGGTCGCGCTACAACCTCGACAACGCCTATGTGACGAGCCAATATGCCTTGTCGAGCGATCCCTTCGCGGTGATCGTGAAGACGCGGGCCGAAGGATGCCTCGAGTACCCGACGCTGGTCGAGACCGATCGACTGGGCTGGGCCTTGCAGCAAGTGCCAGGTGTGCAGACGACGGTGTCGCTGCCCGATGCAGTGCGCAAAGTCACTGCCGGCTCGTACGAGGGCAGCAACAAGTGGCTGACCCTGTCGCCCAACCAGGAAATCCTCAACTACGCGGTGCGCACGGCCGTCACAGGCAACCCGGATCTGTTCAACACCGAATGCTCGGTGATGCCGGTGATCGCGTACCTGGCCGACCACAAGGCTGAGACGCTCGATCGCGTGGTGGCTGCGGCCGATGCCTTTGCCGGCGCGCACAGCACGCCGGAGCGCCAGTTCTTGCTGGCCGCGGGCAGTGCCGGCATCGAGGCGGCCACCAACATCGTGGTGAAGGAGGCCAACACGACGATGTTGCTGTACGTCTATGCCGCGGTGATCGTGCTGTGCTTCATTACCTTCCGCAGCTGGCGCGCCGTGATCGTGGCCGTGCTGCCGCTGGCGCTCACCTCCGTCCTGTGCGAGGCGTTGATGGTGGGGCTGGGCATGGGCGTCAAGGTCGCCACGTTGCCGGTGATCGCGCTGGGCGTCGGAATCGGCGTGGACTATGCGCTCTACCTGCTGAGCATCCAGCTCGCGCAACAGCGCGCCGGCGCGTCGCTGAAGGACGCGTACCGCCACGCGCTGCGCTTCACGGGCAAGGTGGTGGCCCTGGTCGGCGTGACGCTGGCTGCGGGCGTGGTGACTTGGGCCTTTTCGCCGATCAAGTTCCAGGCCGACATGGGCATCCTGCTGACCTTCATGTTCGTGTGGAACATGCTCGGTGCGCTCGTCCTAATTCCTGCGCTTTCCCACTTCCTGCTGGGTGGCGACCGCTTTCGCCGGCCCTCCCTCTCCCCCCTCGAAAGGGGAGGCGCTCCCGAGGCGGTCGCCTCCTAGACTGAGTCCAAGACGGATGACATCAAGGAGATCAACGTGAGTGTTTCTTTCGAGACAAAGGGGCGGGTGGGGTGGATCACCCTGGAGCGGCCCAAGGCCATGAACGCCCTGACGCGCGAGATGGTGGAAGCCATGACGGCAACGCTGTCGCAGTGGCGACAAGACCCGGCAGTGCGCGTGGTGGTGCTGACCGGCATGGGCGCGGCCTTCTGTGCCGGCGCGGACCTCAAGCAGGCCGGCGACCCGGTCGAGCCCGGCGAGAAGGACTACCTCGACGTGATCGTCGACTTCTTCACCCTGCTTCGCGCCTTCCCGAAGCCTGTGATCGCGGCGGTCAACGGCCTGGCCCTGGCCGGCGGACTCGAAACCGTCATGTGCTGCGACCTCGTGATCGCCGGCCAGAGCGCGCGCTTCGGCGATGCGCACTCCAATTTCGGCGTATTCCCGGGCGGAGGCGGCGCGGCGATCCTGCCGCGCAAGGTGCCGGCCAACGTGGCGAAGTACCTGCTCTTCACCGGTGACTCGCTGCCGGCCGAAGAGATGCGGCATTACGGCCTGGTCAACGAGGTAGTGGCCGATGCCGAGCTTGCGGCGCGCGCGCAGGCGCTTGGCGAGAAATTGGCGACCAAGAGCCCCATCGTGCTCTCGCGCATGAAGCGCGTGGCCAACGAGGCAACCGACAAATCGGCGCGTGACGCGCTGCGCGACGAGGAATTGGAGCTGCGCAACCACCAGCGTTCCTGGGACATCCAGGAAGGCCTTGCCGCCTTCGCCGAAAAGCGCAAGCCGCAATTCCGCGGCTATTGAACAGAACACCGGAGTTTCGGAGCATGGAAAACATCTACATCGTCGGCATCGGCATGACGCCTTTCGGCCGCCACATGGACAAGAGCGTGAAGCAGCTCACTGCCTGGGCGGTCGAAGACGCGCTGAAAGACGCAAATTGCGACCGCAAGGCCATCCGCGCGGCCTTCTTTGGCAACACCACGCAGGGCCACTTCGACGGCCAGCACATGATTCGCGGCCAGGTCGCCCTGCTGCCGCTGGGCATCGAGGGGATTCCTATCTACAACCTGGAAGGCGCCTGCGCATCTTCCAGTCATGCGTTCAACCTCGCCGTCATGCAGCTTCGCGCGGGCGCGGCCGACGTGGCCCTGGCAGTGGGCGCCGAGAAGATGTACACGAGCGATAAGGCCAAGATGTTCTCGTGCTTCGAGTCGGCATGGGACCTGGAGACCTTCGAAGCGAACAAGGGCTACCTGGCCGAAATGGGTAAGGCCATCGTGCCGCCCGCCGGCTCGCAGTCCGACAAGCCCTACAGCCCTTTCATGGATGTATACGCCTCCCTGGGTCGTGGCCTGATGGCGCGTTACGGCATCACCCAGCGCCAGCTCGCCGCAGTGTCCTCGAAGAACCACGGCCACTCGGTGCACAACGAGCGGTCGCAGTACCGCAAGCCGATGAGCATCGAGGAAATTCTGGCCGCCCCCGCGATCACCTATCCGCTCACGATGCCGATGTGCTCGCCGATCTCCGACGGCGCGGCCGCCACGATCGTGTGCACCGAGTCGGCCTTGGCGAAGTACGGATTCGATCGCAAGCGCGCCATCAAGGTCCTGGCCAGCGTCGTGCGATCCGCCTCGGCGCGCGATGCCGACGACCATGACGCAGGCTGCACGCGCCTCGCTGCGCTGCAGGCGTTCGAGCAGGCTGGCGTCGCGCCCGGAGAGATCGACGTGGCCGAAGTGCATGACGCCACTGCGATTGGTGAGCTGCTCTCTTTCGAGGCCCTTGGCCTGCGCGAGCCGGGCGCGAGCGGCGAACTCGCCGAACGCGGCGAGACGACCCTCGGCGGGTCGATCCCGGTCAACCCGTCGGGCGGGCTTGAGTCCAAGGGGCACCCGATCGGCGCCACCGGCCTCGGCCAGATCTTCGAGCTGGTCTCGCAACTGCGCGGCGAAAGCGGCCCGCGCCAGGTGGAAGGCGCGCGCCTTGCGATCCAGGGCAACGGCGGCGGCCTGTGGCGCGTGGAAGAGGCCACGGAACACATCGGCATCTTCGGCCGCGCCTGAACGAAGGAGACGCAACATGAACATGCAAATGATCACCGACGACCAGAAACTGGCTGTCGAGAGCTTCCGCAAGTTTCTCGACACCGAGCTGCGACCCGTCGTCAAACAATACCGTGACCAGCACATCCCGAAAGAGAAGATGCGCGAGATCACGCAGGGAATTGCCGAGTTCGGGTTGCCCGGCGCGAGCGTGCCGGTCGAGTTCGGCGGCATGGGCCTGGGCTATGTCATGGAAGCACTGCTCTTTGAAGAGCTGTGCGCCGTGTCCTGCGATGTCGCGCTGTGCGTGATGATCAACAAGGGCACCGCCAACTTCCTGGCCGAACTGCCGCAAACGCATCTGCGCGAAAAGTACCTGCCCGGCATCCTGGCCGGTCGCCTCTTCGGCGGCGCCTGCATCAGCGAACCCGATGTGGGCTCGAACGTGGCCGACCTGAAGACCTCCGCAAGGGAAGACGGCGACCACTTCATCATCAATGGCGAGAAGACCTGGATCTCCAACGGCCACTACGCCGACTTCCTGACCGTCACCGCGCGCACCGGGCCGAAGGAGCTGACGCACTTCATGGTCGATCGTCAGGAGCACGGCTTCGAGTCGCGAAACATCGACAAGATTGCGATGAACGGCCAGTCGACGGCGCAGGTGTTCTTCACCGACTGCCGCGTGCCGGCAAGCTGCATCGTCTGGGAGCGCGGAGCGGGCCTGAAGAACACGATGAAGATGTTCGAAAAGGCGCGGGCCAACGTGGGCATGCTCTCGGTCGGCCTGATGCGCGCGGCGCTCGAAGCCTCGATCGCCTACGCCAAGGAGCGCAAGCAGTTCGGCAAGTTCATCGCGGCGCATCAGCTCATCGCGGCCAAGATTGCCGAGATGGCGACGCTCACCGATGCTGCGCGCCTCATGTGCATGCGCGCCTTCTCGATGATGGATGCGGGCGTGCGCTGCGACGTGCAGTCCTCGATGTCGAAGTGGTTTGCCACGGAGATGGCGGTGAAGGTATGCCGAGACGCGGTGCAATTGCATGGCGGCAACGGACTGACCAAGGAATTCGACGTGGAACGGCTGGCACGCGAGGCCATCGTGATTCCGATTCCGGACGGCACCACGGAGATCCAGAAGCTGATGATCTCTCGCGCGCTGACCGGCATCAGCGCCTTCGTCTGAGTAGAAGGTTCAGGAAAAGGACAGAGACATGAGCAAGAAGATCGTCGTGGCCGGGGTTGGCATGATCCCGTTCAAGAAGCCGGGCGTGGCCGAGACCTATCCCGTCATGGGCGCACAGGCTGCGCGCATCGCGCTGGCCGATGCCGGTGTGGGCTACGAATCCATCCAGCAGGCCTTTGCCAGCTACATCTACGGCGACTCCACCGCCGGCCAGCGCGTGCTCTACGACGTGGGCATGACGGGTATTCCCATCATCAACGTTCACAACAACTGCTCCAGCGGGTCCAGTGCCATCTACCTGGCACGCCAGGCCATCGCCGCCGGTGATGTCGACATCGTGCTGGCGGTCGGTTTCGAGCAGATGAATCCGGGCGCGCTGGGTTCGAACTTCAACGATCGTCCGAACCCGACCGAGCGTTTCATGCAGCAATTCGACGAGCTGCTGGGGGGCCAGGACATTCCGCCGGCGCTGCGCATCTTCGGCGGCGGCGGGCTGGAGCACATGCGCCGTTTCGGCACGCCGCTCGAAACCTTCGCGAAGATCCGCGCGAAAGCAAGCCGCCACGCTGCCAACAACCCGATGTCGGTATTCCGCAAGGTCGTGACCACCGAGGAAGTGATGGCGGACCAGGTGGTGTGGCCCGGCGTGATGACGCGCCTGATGGCGTGCCCACCCACCTGCGGTGCGGCGGCCGTCGTGCTGTGCAGTGAAGAGTACGCAAAGAAGCACAGCCTCGATACACGCGTGTGGATCGCGGCCCAGGCGCTGACCACCGATGGCCCCGAGACCTTCAAGTCGGGCGACATGCGCGACCTGGCGGGCTTCTCCATGTCGCGCGCAGCGGCCAACAAGGTGTACGAGGCTGCAGGCATCGGCGCCGAGGACGTGGACGTGGTCGAACTGCACGACTGCTTCGCGCACAACGAACTCATGACCTACGAGGCCCTGGGCCTGTGCCCCGAGGGCGGCGCGCAGAAGTTCGTGGACGACGGCGACAACACCTATGGCGGCAAGTACGTGGTCAATCCTTCCGGCGGCTTGCTGTCGAAGGGGCACCCCATTGGGGCCACCGGACTTGCCCAGTGCGTGGAACTGGTGCAGCAGCTGCGCGGCAACGCAGGCGAGCGCCAGGTATCGGGTGCGCGCATCGCGTTGCAGCACAACGTCGGCATCGGCGGTGCCGCTGTCGTGACGATGTACAGAAACTGAGGCGGGACCGCACATGGACTTCAATCCCGATCTCGGACTGGAGGCTTTTCGCCAGGAGGTTCGTGAGTTCCTGCAACAACTTCCGAAGGAGCTCACCGGACGTCCGCGCAGCACGCGTTCCGCGCCCGCGGATGTAAAGCGCTGGCAGAAGAATCTGCATGCCCGCGGCTGGGGAGCGCCCTACTGGGCCGAGGCGGATGGCGGGACCGGTTGGTCGGTGCAGCAGATGCTCGCCTTCGACGAGGAGTGCGCTGCCATCGGCACACCCACCCAGGATGGCTTCCTGCACAAGTTGCTGGGCCCGGTGCTCAACGAGTTCGCCACGCCCGAGCAGAAGGCGCAGCACCTGCCGGCGTCGCTCGCGGGTGAACGGCTGTGGTGCCAGGGTTTTTCGGAGCCCGGTTCCGGCTCGGACCTGGCGTCCCTGCGCACGCGCGCTGAACTCGACGGCGATCACTATGTGGTCAATGGCCAGAAGATCTGGACCAGCTACGCGCACGAGTCGGACTGGATATTTCTGCTGGTTCGCACCGACACCAACGTGAAGAAGCAGGCCGGCATCAGTTTCCTGCTGGTGGACATGAAGACCCCGGGAATCACGGTGCGCCCGATTCGCAGCATCGACGATTTCCACCATCTCAACGAGACCTTTTTCGACAACGTGCGCGTGCCCGTCGGCAACCGTGTGGGCGAGGAAGGCCAGGGATGGACCATCACCAAGTTCCTGCTGAACAACGAGCACGCCTCGACGGCCGAGCTTCCCTCGCTCAAGCGCTACCTCCGCGAGATCCATCGCCTGGCGGACACGCAGCGCGTGGATGGCGAACGGCTGCGCGAACGCCCCGAGTTCGCGCTCAAGCTCGCGCGACTGGAGGCCGAGCTGCTCGCCATCGACATGATGGTGCAGCGCGTTGCGGCTTTGGAGATGCAGCATCACCCCGACGCGCTCCCGCTGGGTTCGATGCTGAAGATCCGTGGCACCGAACTTCAGCAGAAGCTCACCGAATTCCATGTCGAGGCACTCGGCGATTGCGGGGCGGTGGCCTATCCGCATCCCGAGCTCGATACGGAAGTGCAGCTGCCGGGCCAGGAAGTGGGTCGGGGCTTTGCCAACGACATGTTCTTTCGCCGGGCTTCGACCATCTACGGCGGAACGAGCGAAGTGCAGCGCGGAATCATCGCCAGGCTGCTGTTCCAACTCTGAGCGACGAACCATGGATTTCGAACTGAACCCCGAGCAGCGGCTCCTCAAGGACAGCGTACGCCGCTTCGTCGACAAGGCGTACGGGCACGAAGCACGGGCCGCGCTGGTGAAATCAGGGCAGGGCGGCAGCGCCGCGAACTGGCAGACCTTCGCCGACAACGGCTGGCTCGCGGCGGCGTTGCCCGAAGCCTTTGGCGGTCTGGGCGGGTCGCTCATCGACACCGCGATCATCGCCCAAGAGCTCGGTCGCGGTCTGGTCATCGAACCCTGGCTGGGCTGCGCCGTGCTCGCAGCGCAGACGCTCGTCGCCGCCGGAAGTGCCGCGCAAAACGATCGTCTGCTGCCGATGCTGGCCGACGGCTCGTTGCGCATCGCACTCGCCTATAGCGAGCTTGAGTCGCGCGGGATGCCGACGCCCGTATCGCTGCGCGCCGAGCGCTCGCTGGGTGGCTACGTGTTGCATGGCCGGAAGTCGCTGGTGCTCGGCGGGAGCCAGGCGCACGCATTCATCGTCTCCGCGGCAGTGGACGGCTCGGACGGCGTCACCCTGCTCTTGGTGGATGCGAATGCACCAGGGCTTCTGTGTCAGGCCGTGCCCTTGCACGATGGCAGCCATGCAGCGGAACTGGTGTTCGATGGCGTCGAAATTGCTGCCGACGTGCTGCTTGGCGAACCGGGCGGTGGCCTGCCGGCACTCCGGGAGGGCCTTGCCCACGGCATCGTGGCGCTCTGCGCCGAGCAGATCGGCGCGATGGAAAAGGCCATCGAACTCACCGCCGACTACCTGAAGACCCGCAAGCAGTTCGGGGTGCCGATCGGCAGCTTCCAGGTGCTGCAGCACCGCTTGGCGGATATGGCCGCCGAGATGGAACTGGCGCGCTCGATGCTGTTTGCGGCGCTTTCCGCCGTGCAGAACCAGCAAGGGGCCGAACGCCAGCGGACGCTTTCGGCCGCCAAGGCGCTCATCGGCCGTGCCGCGAAGTCGGTCGGCGGTCAGGCCATTCAACTCCACGGAGGCATCGGGATGACCGAGGAGTACCTGATCGGCAATTACTTCAAGCGCGCGGTCGTGGCCGACCTGCTCTTCGGCAGCGCCGATCGCCACGAGGCGGCCTGCGCCGAGGCCTTGTCGCAGGCGGCGCCATATCCGGCATAGGGAGAAGACAGTGAACAACAGCAGAGGCGGGCCGCTGGCCGGCTTGCGCGTCCTCGAGATCGCCGGCATCGGTCCGGCTCCGTTCTGCGGCATGCTGCTCGCGGACCTCGGTGCAGAGGTCGTGCTGGTCGATCGCCTGCAGGCAGGAGCCGAAGATCTCGACCTTGGCGCGCACAGCATCAGCAATCGTGGAAAGCGCTCGATCGCGATCGACCTGAAGACGCCCGAGGGCGTGCAGACGGTGCTCGATCTGCTGGAGAGCTGCGACGCGCTGATCGAAGGCATGCGCCCCGGCGTGATGGAGCGCCTGGGCCTGGGTCCGGACGTATGCCTCGCACGCAACCCCCGGCTCGTGTATGGCCGCATGACCGGCTGGGGCCAGGACGGGCCGCTGGCGCACGCCGCGGGTCATGACATCAACTACATCGGGATTTCCGGCGCCCTTTGGTATTCGGGGCAGCCTGGCGAAGCGCCGATGGCACCCCCGAGCCTTGTGGGCGACATCGGTGGCGGAGCCATGTACCTCGCCGTGGGCGTGCTGGCCGGCGTGATGAGCGCGCGCGCCACCGGCCGCGGCCAGATTGTCGACACGGCCATCGTCGACGGCAGCGCGCACATGATGAACCTGCTGCTGGCACTGAAGGCGTCTGGCCGGTTCACCAGCGAGCGCGGCAGGAGCCTGCTGGACGGCCCGCACTGGTATCGCAGCTACCGCTGTGCCGACGGCCGCTTCGTCAGCGTCGGTTCGCTGGAGCCGCGCTTCTATCGCATCCTTCTCGACAAGCTAGGCCTTGCCGGTGATGCGACCTGCGCGAACGCGCACGATCCCGAACTGTGGCCTCAACTGCACGCGCGCTTCACCGAGATCTTCGCGACGCGAACCCGCGACGAGTGGTGCGACCTGCTGGAGGGCAGCGACGCCTGCTTCGCCGGCGTTCTCGACCCTGACGAGGCGGCCCGGCATCCGCACATGGCGCACCGCGAGGTCTACAGCCGTATCGGCGGCGTGTTGCAAGCCAACCCGGCGCCGCGGTTCTCCGGCACGCCGGCTCCGCAACTCGGAGCCGTACCGCGGCGCGGCGAGCATACCGACGTCGTACTCCGGGACTGGGGCGTCGCCCGTTGACCTGAAGCCCGAGCGCAGACCATGAGCTACCGGTCTATCTATCGTCCCGGCCTTTTCGAAGGCCAGGTCGTCGTCGTGACAGGCGGCGGCAGCGGCATTGGGCGATGCGCGGCGCACGAGCTGGCTGCACTGGGGGCGCGGGTCGCCATCGTCGGGCGCAAGGCGGAAAAGCTGGCCAGCGTGGCAGAAGAGATCGAAGCCGGGGGAGCCGTCGTCTCCACCCATGCATGCGACATCCGCGACGAGGCCGCGGTGATCGAGACCGTCGAGGCGGTGCTGGCACGGCACGGCCGCATCGACGGGCTCGTCAACAACGCCGGCGGCCAGTTCTTCGCACCCCTTGCGGAGATCTCGACCAAGGGCTTCGACGCCGTGGTGCGCAACAACCTCACCGGCGGCTTCATCTTCATGCGCGAGGTCTACCGGCGCTGGATGGAGGCGCACGGCGGCGCCATCGTCAACATGAGCGCCGACATGTGGATGGGCCTGCCCGGCATCGCGCACTCTGGCGCCTCGCGGGCGGCAATGAACTCGCTTACCGAGAGCGCGGCCTGCGAATGGGCCGCCTCCGGCGTGCGCGTCAACAGCGTCGCGCCGGGAATGATTGCTTCCAGCGGCTTCGACAACTACACCGGCAAGGCGGTGGACGGCATCCTCGGGTACGCCGCCAGGATCCCGGCGCAGCGCTACGGCACGGTGTCGGAGGTGTCTGCGGCCATCGTGTTCCTGCTGTCTCCCGCCGCGTCTTTCATCACCGGTAGCTGCGTGCGGGTGGATGGCGGCGGTCCCAACGCGCGCAGCTCATGGGAGCTGCTTCCCCATTGCAAGAGCATCCCCTTTGAGGGATTTCATCTGGATTCGATGCCTCATCTGCTGAAGCGGCGCTGAACCGCCTGGAGAGGCTTGCCGGCGGCATGCGCCGTCGAAACGACACAAAAAAGGAGACAACCTTGAACACGCACGAAACGAGCACCCCCGTCCACTGCTTTCTCCATTGGGAGAAGGCGCAGCCCGAAGCCATCTTCTTCACCGAGCCCCGTCCGGACGGGAGCGTGGTGGACTTCACCTGGAGGCAGGTCGGCGACCAGGCGCGGCGCATGGCCGCCCACCTTCGGTCACTGAGCCTGCCGGCCGGAAGCAGCATCGGGATCTTCGGCAAGAACAGCGCCCACTGGATCATGGCCGACTTGGCCATCTGGATGGCGGGCCATGTGTCCGTGCCGATCTACGTGACGATCAATTCGGCGAACGCCAGCTTCATCTTCCAGCACTGCAACGTGCGGCTGCTCTTCGTCGGCAAGGTCGACGGCAAAGGCGATTCGTGGAACGAGGTCCGCAGCCTCGTCCCGCCGGAGGTGCCGATGGTGGGCCTGCCGATGTCGCCCGGGCCCTTGCCGGCGCTTTGGGATGCGCTGATGGAGCAGTACGAGCCTCTGCAGGAAGTGCATCTTCCCGATCCCGGCGACCTGGCCACCATCATCTACACGTCCGGCACCACCGGCATGCCCAAGGGCGTGATGCACAGTTTCGGCGCCATGTGGGAGTATTCGAAGCTGTCGGGTGAGTACTGCTCGATCAGCCCGAGTGACCGCATGCTCTCCTACCTGCCGCTCGCGCATGCCGCGGAGCGCGCTTTCGTCGAGACGCATGCGATCTGCCAGGGCCTGCATCTGTACTTCAACGACAGCCTGGAGACCTTCCCCGCCGACCTGCGGCGCGCACGGCCGACGCTGTTCATCTCCATGCCGCGGCTGTGGACCAAGTTCTACCAAAGTGTTTGCGCCAAGGTGCCGCCGGAGAAGCAGAAGCTGCTGTTTGCGTCGCCCGATGCCTCGGGCCGGAAGAAGGAGATCCTCGAAATGCTGGGGCTGGATGCGGTGCGGATCGCCTTCACCGGCTCTGCGCCGTTGTCCGCGGAGATCATCTCCTGGTACCGCGAGCTCGGCCTGGAGCTGCTCGATGTCTACGGCATGACGGAGAACTTCTGCCATTCGCACCTGACCCAGCCAGGCAGAGTGCGCCTGGGCTATTGCGGCGAGCCGGCGCCCGGGGTGAGTGTGCGCATCGGGGAAGGAGGCGAGGTGCTGATGAAGGGGCCAACCTTGATGCTCGGCTACTACAAACAACCGGAACTTACGGCCCAGAGCATGACGGCCGACGGCTACTTCAAGACAGGCGATCGCGGCGAGGAGGACGAGACGACGCCCAAGGGTGCCAATACGGACGCCGTCACTCTGACCCCGCGCGAGATCGAGATCCTCGGCCTCGTGGCCAAGGCGATGTCGAGCAAGCGAATCGCGCAGACCCTCAACATCACGCCTGAGACGGTGAAGTGGAACATCCGCAACGTGCTGGCAAAACTGCGGATGTCGAGCCGGTATGACGCGCTGACCTGGGCGCGCAACAAGGGTCTGATCGAGTAGCTCCCTACTTGCGGCGCCCCTCCAAAGAAGGGGGGATCTTCTCCAGGGGCGGACGCTTAACCTAGCCGCATTCAACCTGGAGCGCCTCCATGAAAAGCTACGAAACCCTCGAGGACCTCAAGCCGCTGGTCGGAGAGAACATCGGCACCAGCGACTGGCTGCTGATCGATCAGCAGCGCATCAACAAATTCGCCGATGCCACTGGTGACCACCAATGGATTCATGTCGACGTAAACCGCGCCAATAGCGGCCCTTTCGGGACGCCGATTGCGCATGGCTTTCTCACGCTGAGTCTGCTGTCGGCCTTCTTCCAGACGGCCTTCGAGATCCGCAAGAGCACCATGGGCGTCAACTATGGGCTCAACAAGGTGCGCTTCATCAAACCGGTGCCCGTCGACAGCCGCCTGCGGGCGCATTTCAAGCTCCTGAGCTGGGAGCCGCTGGACGGCAACGGTGCGCAACTGCTCATCGAGATGTCGATCGAAATGCAAGGCGCTCCCAAGCCGGTCTGCGTGGCCGAATCGATCACGCGACGCTTCCCCTGATTTCTTCCATCCTGCTTGAAAAGGTAATGACATGACGATTCGATTTGACGGCCGTGTGGCCATCGTGACTGGTGCCGGCAACGGCTTGGGCCGCGCGCATGCTCTGGAACTGGCGCGCCGCGGCGCGAAGGTCGTGATCAACGACTTCGGCGGCAGCCGGGACGGCAAGGGCGCTTCCTCGGAGGCGGCGCAGAAGGTCGTGGACGAGATCCGTGCCGCCGGTGGCGTTGCTATTGCGAACGGCGCCAACGTGTGCGACTTCGAGCAGGTGCTCGCCATGGCCGAACAGGCCAAGGCCGAATTCGGCCGCGTCGACGTGCTGCTCAACAACGCAGGCATCCTGCGCGACAAGACCTTCTCGAAGATGGAAGTGGCTGACTTCAAGGCAGTGCTGGACGTGCACCTGATGGGTTCGGTGAACTGCACGAAGGCTGTGTGGGAGATGATGCGCGAGCAGAACTACGGTCGCATCCTCATGACGACCTCGGCATCGGGGCTGTTCGGCAACTTCGGCCAGTCCAACTATGGCGCCGCAAAGATGGCGCTGGTGGGTCTGATGCACATGCTCACCATCGAAGGCAAGAAGAACAACATCCGGGTGAACACCATCGCGCCGATGGCTGCCACGCGCATGACCGAGGACGTGCTGCCGGCCGCCATGCTCGAGGCGATCAAGCCTGAGCAGGTGACACCCGCGGCGCTCTATCTGGTGAGCGAGGATGCACCTTCCAAGACGACCCTCTCGGCCGGCGGCGGCGCGTTCTCGGCCTGCCGCATCGAGGACACCGCGGCGGTTTATCTGGGACCCAAGGAATGCACCGTCGAAGGCGTCGCCGATCATTTCGCCCAGATCACTGACTGGGACACTGCTCGCGCCTACGACGATTCGAATGCCCAGGTGCATGCACTGATCCAGGCTGCCATGGCCGGAATGCAGCGCGTCGCAGCGAGCTGACATCGGTCAGGCCCGGCCTCGGGGTCGGGCCTCTAGGGCCTCGACAAGGCCTGCTGCTGGTGGGCCTCCTGCGCAAGTTGCCACTGGATCGAAGAGGCCGGGGATTCGTCGATCAGGCGCCGGGTGGCAATGATGGCCTCCACGGGCATCGCGGCGAGCCCATGAGCGGTTGCCAGTGCTTGCGCCTGCAGTTCGGCATCGTCCACGCATCGCCAGACCATCCCCCAATGCTCTGCCTGCTCAGCGGGGATCTTGTCGCCCAGAAGGGAGATCGCCATCGCACGCGGCCGGCCGACCAGCCGCGGCAGCACCCAGGTGGCGCCCAAGTCCGGGACGATACCGAGCTTCGGCACCTGAGGCAGGCAGAAGTAGGCCGAGCGGGCTGCAAGCGCAACGTCCGTGGCCAGCGCAATGCCGAGGGCACCTCCGATGCAGGGGCCGTTGATCGCGGAGACGACCGGCACCGGCGCCTTGATGAAAGCCTGAACGATGCGGCCTCCAATCTCGAGCATCTCCGACAGCGCCGCCGCGTGGGCCTCCGGGCCCTGGGCACTGCGCCCGGCGAACCAGCGAAGGTCTGCGCCTGCCGAAAATGCGCGGCCCTCTCCCTTGAGAACGATGCCTGCGGCGCCGTGAGTCAGAGCTTCGTTCAACGCGAAGCCGAGGGCATGGAGGAGATCGGGGTCGAGCGCGTTCAGGGAAGCGGGGCGGTCGAGCGAGAGCATCGCGACGCGTTGGTGCCAGGTGGTCTTGATCATGGCGACCCAGTCTAGGAACACCGGCCCTGACGAGACCCCCCCTTTCGGTGAGGCCTGGGCGCACAACGCATGGCAAGCAAGGGAACCCACCCCAAAAAGAAGGAGCACCGCCAGGGAAGCTCTCGCCTAAGCTGGCCGTATCGATTGACCCACCCCCGGACACCATGAGCGACATCTCCACTACCTTCCTGAGCGAGCAAGAAGTCATGATCCGCGACTCGGCGCGCAAGGTTGCCGCCGAAGTCGTGGCCGCCACAGCCGCCGAGCGCGATCGCACCAGCGCGTGGCCCCACAAGGAGCTCGAGACGGTCGGTGAACTCGGCTTCCTGGGAATGCTGACGCCCGAGGCCTACGGTGGCTCGGGCGCAAGCTTCGTCGAATACTGCCTGGCGATCGAGGAGTTCGCCGCAGCGGATGCAGGCTTTGCCACGCTGATGCACGTGCACAACTCCGTCGGATTCATGATCAGTAGGGCCGGCACGGAAGACCAGAAGCGCGAGTACCTTTCCAAGCTTGCCTCCGGCGAGCACATCGGTGCATTCCTGCTCAGCGAACCGCATGCGGGATCGGACACGGCCGCCTTCCGTACGTCGGCGCGGCGCGACGGTGACCACTACGTGGTCAACGGCAGCAAGCAATTCATCTCGAACGGCAGCGAAGCCAGCGTGGGCCTCGTCCTTGCCGTGACCGACAAGCCTTCGGGCAAGAACGGCAGCAGCGTGCTCATCGTCAATGCCAAGGATCCGGGCTACAAGGTCACTCGCGTGGAAAACAAGCTTGGCCAGCGCTCCGCGCACGTCGCCCAGATCGAGTTGGACGAATGCCGAATCCCGGCAGAAAACATCCTTGGCGAGGAAGGCTCCGGCTACAAGCGCATCATGGCTTCCCTGTCCGAGGGACGCGTTGCCATCGCCGCAGTGGCCATCGGCGCAGCACGCGCGGCACTGGATGCGGCAGTGAAGTACGCGAAGGAGCGCGAGGCCTACGGCGCGCCAATCTTCAAGCTGCAGGGCGTGAGCTTCGATCTCGCCGAAATGGCGACGCAGGTCGATGTGGCCCAGCAGTACATGGTGTATGCGGCGCGGCTTTGCGAGGCGGGCTTGCCGTGCGCCAAGGAGGCTTCGATGGCCAAGCTGTTTGCGAGCGAGATGGCCGAGAAGGTGTGCTCCGACGCGTTGCAGATCCATGGCGGCTACGGCTACGTGACGGACTTTCCGGTGGAACGCTACTACCGTGACGTGCGCGTGACGAAGATCTACGAGGGCACAAGTCACATCCAGAAGCTGGTGATCGCGCGCAGCCTCGGGTAAGGCCTGCGGGGCTAGGCACGGTCAGGGGGCCCTTGCTTGTTCTAGCGAAGATACTTGCCTCGCAGGTAGTCGAGATAGGCCCTCGATTCGCTCGAGACATAGGGCGAAATCAGCGTCAATGTGTAGAAAGCCGCCAGGCCCGGGTCGGCCTGCTGGAGTGCATCCCGTCCCGGAACGAGCTGTTCGAACGACAGCCAGCAGGTGGTGGTGAACACCATCTGCAGCGCGAGTATCTGCGCCTCCTCCGCCGTGGCTTCAATGACGCCGGTGGCGCGCAGCGTCTCGCACAGCGCCTTGGCCGCGAGAAGGTTCCCCGCTGTGAGCGCCTGCGCGCGCTGGCCGAGCGCCGGGTACTCGCTGCCCAGGTAGGCCATGTCGCGGTAGATGAAGCGGTAGGCATCGATGGCTTCGAAGCGCAGATGGAGCGTAAGCCAGAGATCGTCGATCGCGCGCACCCTATCCGTCGAGGCGTTGAGCTCTTCGAGTCGCTCCTCGAAGCGGCGGAAGAGCCTTTCAACAATCAGCTGCTTGGCCTTGAAGTGGTAGTGCAGATTGCCGGGGCTGATGCCGAGTTCGGCGGCGATGCGATGCGTCGACACTGCGGCGAGCCCTTGCGCATTGAAAAGCGCGAGGCTGGACTGCAGGATGCGTTCGCGGGTCGTGAGACTGGCCACGGCTGGCGTCGGTGCGGTCCGTCGGACCTCAGCGCTTGCGGCGGACGGAGGCTTCGCCGTGCTCCAGCCGGTCGATGCGTTTCTGCAATAGGCGCACCTGCTCGCGCAACTCGTCGAGCTGTTGCACGCTTGGTAGGCCGAGGCGCTCCATCGCCGATGCGACTCGTTGGTCGAACACGTCCTCGAACTTGCGCAGCCCGACATCGAGGGCGGGAAAGGCGCGTGCGGTGGCGCTTCGGCCGCCGCCAGTCTTCGGCATGCCGAGCAGCGTTTCGACCACGTTGGTCTGGTGCTTGACGACGTCGTCGTGCACATTGCCCAGTGCCTGCAGCCCCGCCCGCAGCAGGGCGCTGGCCCCGCCGGTGTCCTGCGCCGGGGCTTCGGGTACCACGGGCGCAGTGGGCATCGGCTTCCTGTGCGAAACCGCGTTCCTGGCGGGCGCGGTCTTGCGGGCGGCCGACGGTGCCTTCTCTTTCTTGTTCACGTTCTCGGTTCCATCGCGGCGAGTTGCCATGCGTGCTCCACAAGGTGTTTCGAAAGAGAGGCCGTGGCCGCCACGCGCAGCTGGATCAGGCCTTGAGCGCACGCGACGTGCGGCTGGCGCGGTCACGAGTCGCGGGCTTCGCCTTCACGGTCTCCACCTCTTGCGATGCGGCTGCGGTGCCAGCCACGCGGCTCTCGACTATCTTCGCGCTGGCGGCAACGGCATCGGCGATCTTGACAGACAGGCTCGCGATCGGCTCGTGGACGTGTTGGACCACTTCGGCGATCGACGAGCCCAGCGACTCTTCGACGCGCGCCGAGGCCTGGGCGAGGGATTCGATGCCGCTCGTGGCCGTCTCGGCCGCGCGGTCCATCAGGGCGAGGGCGCGACCGGTGTCGATGTCGACGCGGTTCGTCAGGAAGCCGGTGACCTTCTCGTACGCCCCCAGCAGCCGCGCCTTGGCGTCTTCATCGATCAGCGGCAGCTCGCGTCCTTCGAAGAAACTGTTGTAGTGCGAAGCGACACCGCCGAGCAGGCGATGCGCGCCGGTGCGGTAGGCGTTGAGCAGGGTCTTGCCTGCGTCGTTGTATTGACCGACCACATGGATGGCGGCCGAGGAGATGTTCTGCGTGGACATGGTTGTTCCTCTGAAGTTAAACGGTAGACGCCGGAAGTAGCGTCATGCGTTCATCTTCTTCGCAAAGGCCTAGGTCGGAAAAACTAGATCGGTTCGAAATCTAGGCTAACTGCCCCAATGTCTTGACGAAGCCGGCTTTGCAGCGATTGCGGACGAAGAGCAGGGCAGGGCGGAACTGCCCCTTGGTGCCCTTTGCGGTCCTTGGCCAGCGCAAGGGAAGGGCTACTTTGCGAGCGACACAGGCCTTCATTGCACTACCTCTTTAGCAATGCGCGACTTGGACGTCTCGCTGACTGCCGCACCGCACGAAAGACGGGGCCGCCCGAGGTCGGGTCCACGGCCGCAATCTAAGAAATCATGTAGGCAACCCCAAGGCCGATATAGGCGACAGTGAGAGCGGTCACGAGGGCGATGGCCGCTCTGTAGAGAACAAGGACCATTCCGATGCGCCTTGCGTGCAGGCGTCAGCCGGAGCAGAAGCCAAACACCCAGGCCAGCTTGCGCAAAGGGCCGGAGCGGGTCGAGATGGAACGGGGAAGCCCCCGATAGGGGCGAGCCAGGTTGGTGCGTCGAGCCGCAGTCTTCTGCATGCGGCTCTGAAGCAGCGATGAGCCGGATCGGGCCCCGTTGCGCGGTGCGATTTCGAACATGGTGAAGCGCATGCCGCTCACTACGCGACAAGCCTCAGCTGCGAATGCCCGGCTCCGCCGGCGACGAGCAGCCCGGCGGCCGCGACCGTCAGGAGAGCCATCGCCAGGAGGGTCCCGCCTGCGGCAAGAAGCGAGGCATCTGCCGCCATCGACGTGACTGCGCGCGAGATGCGCCGGCTTCCATGTGAATGCAATGAATGCGTGCTTTGGATCATGGTGATTCCCCCGCGGG
>JAGIAI010000099.1 GCA_017744935.1 Variovorax sp. | reverse complement strand
GGCGAGCCGACGGCAGAAGTCATCAAGAAGAGCATTGGCTCGGCGTTCCCTGGCTCCGAAGTCAAGGAAATGGAAGTCAAGGGCCGCAACCTCAGCGAAGGCGTGCCGCGCAGCTTCACGATCAGCAGCAACGAAGTGCTGGAAGCGCTGACCGATCCGCTGAACAACATCGTTTCCGCCGTCAAGAACGCGCTGGAACAGACGCCGCCGGAACTCGGTGCCGATATCGCCGAGCGCGGCATGATGCTCACCGGCGGTGGTGCGTTGCTGCGTGACCTCGATCGCCTGCTGGCCGAAGAAACCGGCCTGCCGGTGCTTGTTGCCGAAGACCCCCTGACCTGCGTGGTCCGCGGCTGCGGCATTGCCCTCGAGCGCATGGACCGGCTCGGGAGCATCTTCACGAGCGAATAATGCGCTTGATGCGCAAATGGCCGGCCCGCGTTTGCGCAGGGCCGGCTTTTTCAATTTAAAGTCCCTCCGCCATGCCGCTCGGCACGCTCGATCGCACTGCGCCACCCCTGTTCAACCAGGGACCTTCGGCGCTCAGCAAGCTGATCTTCTTCAGCGCGCTCGCGCTGTTCCTGATGGTGGCCGATGCCCGTTTCAACATCGTGCAGCCGGTCCGCACGGCGGTCGGTGCGGTGCTTTATCCGATTCAGTGGCTGGCGCTGAAACCCGTTCAACTGGTGATGGGCGGCGGCCGATACCTCGAAGACCTGCAGGTCGCGCAGGCCAATGAGGCTGAAGCGCGCAAGGCCTTGGCGCTGCAGTCGGAACGTGCCAGCCAGGCCGACCTGCTTGCGCAGGAAAACGCGCGGCTCCGCACGATGCTCGAGCTGCGCCAAGTCACGCAGACACCAGGCCGGGTCGCCGAGGTGCTCTACGACACCGCGGATCCCTACACCCGCAAGGTGGTGATCGACCAGGGTCTGACGCACGGCATCGCGCCAGGGTCGCCGGTGATCGACGAGAACGGCGTGCTCGGGCAGGTCACGCAGGTGCAACCTTTCACGAGCGAAATCACGCTGGTGATCGACCGCGATCTCGCCATCCCCGTTCAGAACACCCGGACCGGTGCGCGCAGCGTGGCTTTCGGCGACGCCAGCGCCCATGGTGGCGGGCTGGAGCTGCGCTTCATGGGCGCCAATTCGGATGTCCAGGAAGGCGATGTCCTGACCACCAGCGGGGTCGACGGGGTCTATCCGGCAGGGCTGCCGGTTGCGAAGATCGACCGCATCGAGCGTCGCGCCGATTCGGCCTTCGCCCGCATCCACCTGACGCCGATGGGTCACGTGAATTCCGCCCGGTATGTGCTGGTGCTGGCACCGACGGGCACGCCGCCTGTGCCGAAGCCCGTTCCTGCCGCGCCTGCGGCAAGCACCTCGACCAAGAAAAAGACCGACAAGTCCGATAAGGCGGGCGCCAAGTCCGACAAATCTGATAAGTCGGACAAGGCCGCCGCAAAGGCCGACAGCAAGTCCGAGAAAACGGACAAGGCGGAAAAGACAGACAAGTCGGCCGACAAAAAAGAGAAGCGCGCGCCATGATCATGCGACCCGGCCAGCAGCAACTCCTTTTGCCCGTCAGCCCGCTGTTTATGTGGGCTAGCTTGATCGTTGCCCTGTTGATCAACATGGTGCCGATCGGCCGGGCCGCCTGGACGCCCGATTTGCTGGCGCTGGTGATCGTCTTCTGGAGCGTGCACCAGCCGGCGCGGATCGGCATCGGCGCCGCTTTCGTCTTCGGGCTGCTGATGGACGTGCACCAGGCCTCGATGCTCGGGCAGCACGCGCTGTCGTACACGACGCTCGGCTTCTTCGCGATCATGATCCACCGCCGGCTTCTGTGGTTTTCGGTGGCTTCGCAGGCGCTACAGGTGCTTCCCCTGTTTGCGGTGTCACACCTGATCGAGCTGGCGATCCGAATGATCGGCGGCGGCGTGTTCCCGGGCTGGACACTGCTCATCGCGCCCTTGATCGAGGCAGCACTATGGCCGCTGGTCAGTGTGCTTTTGTTGGCACCCCAGCGCAGGGCGCCGGAACCCGATGCCAACCGGCCACTCTAGATGTTGCCCGCCCGGCCGATAGAGTTGCTGGGGTGAGTATTTGCTTTCGTTCCTTGTCCCGCTAAGCTGAACTTTCATGACCGAGATCCGTAACGTCGCTGCTGACCTGTCGCGCTTCAAGCGCCGGGTGGTCGTGATCGCGCTGGTCGTGCTGGTGGCGTTTGGGCTGCTGGCGTCGCGGCTTGTGTATCTGCAGGTCGTGCGGCACGAGGACCTGGCCGAGCAGGCGGAGAGCAATCGCACGGCGATCGTGCCGGTGGTGCCCAATCGCGGGCTGATCGTCGATCGCAACGGGATCGTGCTGGCCTCCAACTATTCGGCCTACACGCTGGAGATCACGCCGTCGAAAGCCGGGAGTCTCGAGGAAACAATCGATTCCCTGTCCGAGGTCCTGGAGATCACGCCTCGCGACCGCCGCCGGTTCAAGCGGTTGCGCGAAGACTCGCGCAGCTTCGACTCGGTGCCGATCCGTACGCGCCTGAGCGACGAGGAGGTCGCCCGGTTCGCCGCGCAGCGCTACCGCTTCCCGGGTGTCGAAATCAAGGCGCGACTGTTCCGCAACTACCCGCACGGCGAGTTGGCGAGCCATGTGCTCGGCTACATCGGGCGTATCAACCAGGCCGAAAAGGCGGCCATGGAAGACTGGGAAGACGAGGATCTCGCCAACTACAAGGGCACCGAGTACATCGGCAAGCTCGGCGTCGAGCAAAGCTACGAGAAGACCCTGCACGGCCTGACAGGCGTCGAGCAGATGGAAACGTCCGCGGGTGGCCGTGCGGTGCGTCGGCTTGCAGCGCATCCGGCGACGCCGGGTAACACGGTCATGCTGTCGATTGACATCAAGTTGCAGAAACTGGTCGAGGACATGTATGGCGATCGACGCGGCGCGCTGGTCGCGATCGATCCCAAGACAGGCGAGATCCTGGCGTTCGTCAGCAAGCCGACCTTCGATCCGAACCTGTTCGTGGAAGGCATCGACATCGACAACTGGAAGGAACTCAGCGAGTCGATCAACAAGCCGCTGCTCAACCGGGCGTTGCGCGGCACCTACCCGCCGGGCTCGACCTACAAGCCTTTCATGGCGCTGGCTGCGCTGCAAACGGGCAAGCGCGCGCCGAGCGTGGTGGTCAACGATCCGGGCTACTTCAACTTCGGCGGCCACCGCTTCGGCAGCCCAGAGGGCAACATCGGCGGCGTGGACATGCGGCGCGCGATCCAGCTGTCGAGCAACATCTACTTCTATTCACTGGCCAACGAGATGGGCGTGGACCTGATCCACGACTCGATGAAACCGCTGGGCTTCGGCCAGATCACGGGCATCGACATCGGCGGCGAGGTGCGCGGCGTGCTGCCGAGCACCGAATGGAAGCGCAACACCTACAAGCGCCCCGAGCAGAAGAAGTGGTACGCCGGCGAAACGATTTCGCTCGGCATCGGCCAGGGCTACAACGCCTTCACGATGCTGCAGCTGGCGCACGCCACTTCGATCGTGGCCAATGGCGGCATCAAGCTCAAGCCGCATCTGGGCCTCGCGGTGCGCGACACCGTGACCGGCGATGTGAAGCCGATCGAGCAGGCGCCGGCACAGAACCTCAATATTCCTCCCGCCAACATCGGCGTGATCCGCGACGGCCTCGTGGCAGTGGTCAATGCTGGCACGGCGCGCGGCGTCTTCGCTGGCGCGGGTTACCAGGCGGCCGGCAAGACCGGCACGGCACAGGCGGTGGGCATGGCGCAGAACACGAAGTACAACGCCAAGGCCCTCGAAGAGCACCAGCGCGACCATGCGCTCTTCATGGCGTACGCGCCAGCCAACGATCCGAAGATCGCCGTGGCGCTCATCGTCGAGAACGCGGGCTGGGGTGCCGGCGCCGCGGCGCCGATTGCACGCCGTGTGTTCGATTACTGGCTGCTGAACCAGTACCCGAACGAGGCCGACTTGGCCGCCATACAGCAGGGCAAGGCTGCTGCGCCGATCGGCAAGCCGCGCGTCGCGAGCGAAGTGGCGTGGCCGCCGGCAGGCGCGCAGGCCGCGGCGTCGACCGCTCCCTGAGTTTGATCCGCCGGCGCAGGCCGCTTCATCACCGGAGGAAGGCGTCGTAAGCGGTCTTCAGGATCAGCACGCTCACGACGAGGATGAAGACCGTCCGCACGAAGCCGGCGCCATGGCGGATCGCAACGCGGGCGCCGATCACGCCACCGGCGACGTTGGCTACCGCCATCACCAGCCCGTAGCGCCACAGCACATGTCCTTTGAGCCCGAGCAGCAGCAGGGCGCCCAGGTTGGTCATGACGTTGAGCAGCTTGGCCGATGCGGCCGCGTTGAGGAAGTCGTAGCCCAGCCAGCGGACGAACAGGAATACGAAGAAGCTGCCCGTGCCGGGGCCGAAGAAGCCGTCATAGACGCCGAGCGCGAAACCGATCGCTGCAGTGGCGGCCAGCTCGGCACGGCCGTGAAAGCGCGGCTCGTGGTGCTTGCCCATGTCCTTGCGCGCGAGCGTGTAGAGAAGCAGCACGATCAGGATCACCGGCAGCAGCTTTCGCAGGAAGTCGCCGGGCACCACCGTCACGGCCCACGCGCCCATCAGCGAACCAAAGAAGGCCAGCGCGGCCGCCGGCATCAGCGTGCGCCAGCGGAGGCCCACGCGGTAGTGGAACTGCGCGGTCGCAGCGGCCGTGCCCCACACCGAGGCGCTCTTGTTGGTGCCGAGCAGGGTCGCGGGGGCCACGCCCGGCAGCACGCTGAAAAGCGCCGGCACCAGGATCAGTCCGCCTCCCCCCACGATTGAATCAACGAATCCCGCGAACAGCGAGGCGAGGGTCAGCACGACGATTTCCATTGCGGGAATTGTCGCAGCGCGGTTTGCTATTGATTTGGTAGCGCCGAACCCATGCCCTGCGGGCGCTTTCGAACACGACTCAAAAAAGAAAAGGCGCCGACCAGCGGCGCCTTGATCAAAAAAACAGCATCTCGTCCGGATGCCTTGTGTCTAGTGTTCTGGTTCTTCGAAGGTTTGTCTCCTCGGTCCCCCGCGCAGCGGGCAGGCCCGTTTGCGAGTGGCTGGACTTTATTCGGTGCACCGCCGCAGTGCATCGGGGATTACCCGCCAATCGGCCCCAATCTGCAACAACCGGCAACGCAACAGCGCTCAACCCCGCTCAGCAGTGGCTTCGCGCACCCATGTCGCGGCCTTCTCCGCCATCATCAGCGTGGGGCTGTTGGTATTGCCGCTGGTGATCGTGGGCATGGCGCCTGCGTCGACCACGCGCAGCCCGTCGACGCCGCGCACGCGCATGCGCGCATCGAGCACCGCCATCGGATCGTCGTCGCGGCCCATCTTCGTGGTGCCGACCGGATGGAAGATCGTGGTCGCGATATCGCCTGCTAGACGCGCGAGTTCGTCGTCGCTCTGGTACTGCGGACCGGGCTTCCATTCCTCCGGGCTGTACCTGGCCAGCGCCGGCTGCGACGCAATGCGGCGCGTGACGCGCAGCGAATCGGCGGCAACCTTGCGGTCCTCGTCCGTGCTGAGGTAGTTCGGGGCGATCGCCGGCGCGTCCTCGAAGCGAGGGCTCTTGATGCGCACCGTGCCCCGGCTCGTCGGGTTCAGGTTGCACACGCTGGCGGTAAACGCCGGAAAGCTGTGCAGCGGCTCGCCGAAGGCATCAAGCGACAGCGGCTGCACGTGGTATTCGAGATTGGGCCATTCATAGGCCGGCGAGCTGCGTGTGAACGCGCCGAGCTGCGAAGGCGCCATGCTCAGGGGGCCGGTACGCCGGAGCACGTATTCCATGCCGATCTTCGCCTTGCCGTAGAGCGACGACGCCAGCACGTTGAGCGTGGGTGCATCCTTGATCTTGTAGACGGCGCGGATCTGAAGGTGGTCCTGCAGGTTCGCGCCGACGCCAGGCGCATCGCGCACCACCTGGATGCCGTGTTGTCGCAGCAGGTCCGCAGGACCGACTCCCGAAAGCTGCAGGATCTGCGGCGATCCGATGCTGCCGGCACAGAGAATCGTCTCGCGCGTGGCATGGGCGATGACCATCTCATGCCCGTCCCACACCTGCACGCCGGTGCAGCGGTGGCTACCGTCGGCGTGCGAGTCGAAGATCAGGCGCGATACCTGCGCACCGGTCCAGAGCTCGAAATTCGGGCGGCCATAGCAGGTCGGCCGCAGGAAGGCCTTGGCGGTGTTCCAGCGCCATCCATCCTTCTGGTTGACCTGGAAGTACCCCACACCCTCGTTGCTGCCACGATTGAAGTCGGTGCTGCGCGGCACGCCGGCCTGCACCGCCGCTTCGGCGAAGGCGTCGAGGATGTCCCAGCGCAGCCGCTGCTTCTCGACGCGCCATTCGCCGCCGGCACCGTGGAGATCATCCGCGCCGAGGTAGTAGTCCTCGTGCTTCTTGAAGGCGGGGAGGGCGTTCTCCCAGCGCCACTCATCGTCGCCGGTGAGCTCGGCCCACTGGTCGTAGTCGCGCGACTGGCCGCGCATGTAGATCATCCCGTTGATGCTCGACGAGCCGCCGAGCGTCTTGCCGCGCGGATAGCGCAGGCTGCGGCCGTTGAGGCCGGCGTCCGGTTCCGTGTTGTAGAGCCAGTCGGTTCGCGGGTTGCCGATGCAGTAGAGATAGCCGACCGGGATGTGGATCCAGTGGTAGTCGTCCTTGCGGCCGGCCTCGATGAGCAGCACGCGCATCCGCTTGTCCGCGCAGAGGCGATTGGCCATGAGCGACCCGGCGGTTCCGGCGCCAATCACGATGTAGTCGAAGGTGGTGTCGGTCACTAAGTTCTCCCCCAGCCTCGCCCACTTCGTGTGGCTCTGGCACCCCCGATCCGGGGGCAACCCCAGCGGCCCGGCGAAGCCGGTTCCGCGGGGTTCCTGGCCTTGAAACGCCTGGGGCCTTTCATTTTGCAGTTGGCATCACGAACTCGGCGCCTTTGCCGATGCTCTCCGGCCAGCGCTGCATGATCGACTTCTGCTTGGTATAGAAGCGAACGCCTTCTTCGCCATACGCATGCATGTCGCCGAAGAGCGATTTCTTCCAGCCGCCGAAGCCATGCCAGGCCATCGGCACCGGGATCGGCACGTTGATGCCGACCATGCCCACCTGCACGCGCCGCGAGAACTCGCGCGCCACGTTGCCGTCGCGCGTGAAGCACGAGACGCCGTTGCCGAACTCGTGGGCGTTGATCAGGTCGACCGCTTCCTTCAGATCGTGCACGCGCACGCACGACAGCACCGGGCCGAAGATCTCTTCCTTGTAGATGCGCATCCGGGGCGTGACGTGGTCGAACAGCGTGCCGCCCATCCAGAACCCGCCGTCGCAGCCTTCGCC
>JAGIAI010000098.1 GCA_017744935.1 Variovorax sp. | reverse complement strand
GGCTTGCGCTCGAGCAGGTGGCCGAGTTCGAGGATCTTCGCCGCCTTGTCCACGCGGGTCTTGATCTCGGCGCCCGGCACCTTGGCGATCTTCAGGCCGTAGGCCATGTTGTCGAACACCGACATGTGCGGGTAGAGCGCGTAGTTCTGGAACACCATCGCGATGTCCCGCTCGGCCGGCTCGAGGTTGTTCACCACGCGGTCGCCGATGAGGATGTCGCCCACGCTGATCTCTTCCAGCCCCGCGACCATGCGCAGCAACGTGGACTTGCCACACCCGGAGGGCCCGACGATGACGATGAATTCGTGGTCCGCGATCTCGGCGCTGACCCCGTGGATGACCTGGTTCGCCTTCGGCCCGTGGCCGTAGCGCTTGATGACGTTGCGAATCGAAAGGGATGCCATGTTCTGATCTGTTTCTTCGGATCTGTGAGGGTCACTTCTCGGTATCTACCAGACCCTTGACGAACCACTTTTGCATGAAGACCACCACGAGCGCCGGTGGCAGCATCGCGAGCAATGCCGTCGCCATCACGATGTTCCATTCGTTCTGGCTGTCGCCGCCGCCGATCATGCGTCGGATGCCGATCACGATCGGGTACATGTCTTCGCCGGTCGCCGCGAGCAGCGGCCACAGGTACTGGTTCCAGCCGTAGATGAACTGGATGACGAAGAGCGCCGCGATCGAGGTCTTCGATAGCGGGACGAGCACGTCCCAGAAGAAGCGCATCGGGCCGGCACCGTCCATGCGGGCCGCTTCGATGAGCTCATCGGGTACCGTCAGGAAGAACTGCCGGAACAGGAAGGTCGCCGTCGCCGAGGCGATCAGTGGAATGGTCAGGCCGGCGTAGCTGTTGAGCATGCCCAGATTCGAGACCACCTGGTAGGTTGGCCCGATCCGCACTTCAACCGGCAGCATCAAAGTGATGAAGATGGCCCAGAAGCACAGGCTCCTGAGCGGAAAGCGGAAGTACACCACCGCGAAGGCCGAGAGCAGCGAGATCGCGATCTTGCCGAAGGTGATGCCCAGCGCCATCACCAGGCTCACGAACATCATGCGCGCGACCGGCGCCGTGGAGCCCGCGCCCGAGCCCCCGGCGCGGCCGAGAAGCGCGGTCTTGTAAGACTCCCAGAGGTGCCCGCCTGGCAGAAGCGGCATCGGCCTCTGGACGATTTCCTGCGCCGTGTGGGTCGAGGCGACGAAGGCCAGATAGATCGGAAAGGCGACGATGAGGACGCCGAGGATGGCGACGGCGTGCGCCAGGATGCCGAGGGAAGGATTGCGTTCGACCATTTCAGTAGTTCACCTTCTTCTCGACATACCGGAACTGCAGGACCGTGAGCACGATGACGACGGCCATCAGCACCACCGACTGCGCGGCCGAGCCGCCGAGGTCCATGGCCTTGAAGCCGTCGTGATAGACCTTGTAGACCAGAATGCGCGTCGCCGTGCCGGGGCCGCCCTGTGTGGCGGCGTCGACGATCGCGAAGGTCTCGAAGAAGGCATAGACGACGTTCATCACAAGCAGGAAGAACGTGGTGGGCGACAGCAGCGGGAACTGAACCGTCCAGAAACGCCGCCAGGGCTTCGCGCCATCGATGGCAGCGGCCTCGATCAGCGACTTCGGGATCGATTGCAGGCCCGCAAGGAAGAACAGGAAGTTGTAGGAGATCTGCTTCCAGACGGCAGCCATCACGATCAGCGCCATGGCGTGCGACCCGTTGAGCAGGTGGTTCCAGTCGAAGCCCAACTTGCCGAGCCCGTACGAGACCACGCCCAGTGACGGCGAGAACATGAAGACCCAGAGCACCGCCGCCACGACGGGCGCGACGGCGTAGGGCAGGATCAGCAGCGTCTTGTAGATCATCGCGCCGCGCACGATGCGATCGACGAAAACCGCGAGCAGCAGCGACAGCGAGATGCCGATGCCCGCGACCAGGATCGAGAAGAGGGCCGTGGTCTCGAAGGACTCGATGTAGCCCGGATCGTTGAACAAGTCCCGGAAGTTCTGCAAGCCCACCCACTCGGTCGAGGAGCCAAAGGCGTCCTGCACCTGCATCGACTGCAGAAGCGCCTGGACGGCGGGCCAGAAGAAGAACACGCCGATGACGATCAACTGTGGCGCGAGTAGCGCCCAAGGCAGCCAGCCCGAGCGAAAGACAACGCGTTTTTCCATGAATCCCTCAAAAAGAAACCCCGCCGGTACGTATCCGGCGGGGCAGCAGTCTAACGGCGCCGAGAAGCGCGTCAGCCCTTGTTGGCTTTCTGGAAGCGCTCCAGTTGCTCGTTGCCGCGGTTCACGATGGCGTCGAGGGCCTCTTTCGGGGTCTTCTTGCCGTTCCAGACCTGTTCGAGTTCTTCATCCTCGATCGTGCGGATCTGCACGTAGTTGCCCAGACGCACGCCACGACTCTTGTCGGTTACCTTGCGGATCATCTGTGTCACAGCCACATCGGTGCCGGGGTTCTGCTTGTAGAAGCCCGATTCCTCCGTGAGCTGGTAGGCCGCGGTCGTGATCGGCAGGTAGCCGGTGCGCTTGTGGCTGGCCGATTGCACGGCCGGCGTCGAGATGAACTTGAAGAACTCGGCCACGCCCTTGTATTCCTCAGGCTTCTTGCCTGCCATCACCCAGAGGCTGGCGCCGCCGATCACGGTGTTCTGCGGTGCACCCGGCACGTCGGGGTAGTAGGGCAGCGGCGCGACGCCATAGGCAAACTTCGCGTTCTTGGCGACGTTGCCGTAAAAGCCTGACGAGGTGTTGATCATGGCGCACTCGCCGGAGATGAACGTTGCCTCGGGGATGTTGGAGCGGCCCTTGTAGATGAAGAGACCCTGCTTGGCCATGTTCGCGAGGTTCTCGATGTGGCGCACGTGCAGCGGCGAGTTCACCTTAAGGCGGGCGTCCATGCCCTGCAGGCCGTTGCTCTTGGTCGCGAATTCGACGTTGTGCCAGGCGGAGAAGCTTTCCAGCTGGGTCCAGTTCTGCCATGCCGTCGTGAACGGGCACTTGTGGCCGCTGGCCTTCAGCTTGGCCGCTGCGGCAACCACTTCAGGCCAGGTCGACGGCGCCTTGTTCGGGTCCAGGCCGGCAGCCTTGAACGCATCCTTGTTGTAGTAGAAGACCGTGGTCGAGCTATTGAACGGGAAGCTCAGCATCTGGCCGTTGGGGGCCGTGTAGTAGGCGGCCACGGCGGGGATGTACACGCTCGGGTCGAACTTCTGGCCCGCGTCCTGCATGACCTTGGCCACGGGCACGATAGCGCCCTTGCTCGCCATCATCGTTGCAGTGCCCACCTCGAAGACCTGAAGGATGTGCGGCGCGTTGCCGGCGCGGAAGGCCGCGATCGCGGCGGTCATCGACTCGTCGTACTGGCCCTTGAAGACGGGGACGACCTTGTATTCCTTCTGGCTCTCGTTGAACTGCCTGGCCAGATCGTTGACCCATTCGTTGTTGACGGCGGTCATGGAATGCCACCATTGGATCTCGGTCTGTGCCAGCGCGGACGTTGAAATCGTTGCGGCGAGCACCGAGGCCAAGGCGAGCGTTTTGAATCGCATGAAGACTCCTGAGGGGAAAAAGAAAGCGCGGATGCTAGGCCGTGCTTATGACACGGTCGCGTCACAATTTTTGACAAGCCCCGGAGTGTGCACCAAGGGGGGAAACCCTTTTGGGGCGCAACAGCCATGACGCCTGCATGCTGCAGCGCACCATGCTAGGATTTCCCTCCTTTTTTTGGCTCTGCTGGCTCTGCCTCATGGCTCTTGGCACTTGGGATCTGGGCTGGCCTTCCTCGATGCGCATGAGCAAGACTTCCCTCGACAAAAGCAAGATCAAGTTCCTCCTGCTCGAAGGCATCCATCCTTCGGCAGTCGAGGTGCTCAAGGCCGCTGGCTATACCAACGTCGAAACGGTGACGGGCGCGTTGCCGGATGCCGAACTCAAGGCCCGCGTTGCCGATGTGCACTTCCTCGGCATCCGATCGCGCACGCAGTTGACTCCTGAAGTGTTTGCCGCCGCCCAGAAGCTGGTCGCGGTCGGCGCCTTCTGCATCGGCACGAACCAGATCGATCTCGATGCGGCGCGCGAGCATGGTGTCGTCGTCTTCAACGCACCTTTCTCCAACACCCGCTCCGTGGCCGAACTGGTGCTGGCCGAAGCCATCCTGCTTCTGCGCGGGGTGCCCGAAAAGAGCGCCGTTGCGCATCGCGGCGGCTGGCTCAAGTCCGCCGAGAACGCCTTCGAAATCCGGGGCAAGACGCTGGGCATCGTGGGCTACGGCTCGATTGGCGCGCAGTTGTCGGTGCTGGCCGAGGCGCTGGGCATGCAGGTCGCGTTCTTCGATGTGGTGACCAAGCTGCCGCTGGGCAATGCGCGGCAGGTGAGGGACCTGAACGAACTGCTCTCGCAGAGCGACATCGTGAGCCTGCACGTCCCCGAGACGCAGGCGACGCAGTGGATGATCGGCGCCGCCGAGATCGCCGCGATGAAGGCCGGGGCGATCCTGATCAACGCCTCGCGCGGCACCGTGGTCGAGATTGAGCCGCTGGCCGCCGCGCTGAAGGACCGGAAACTGCTGGGCGCAGCGATCGACGTCTTCCCGGTCGAGCCGCGGTCCAACAAGGATGAGTTCCAGTCGCCCCTGCGCGGGCTCGACAACGTGATCCTCACGCCGCATATCGGCGGCTCGACCATGGAGGCGCAGGCCAACATCGGGCTCGAAGTGGCCGAGAAACTCGTCAAGTACAGCGACAACGGCACCTCGACCTCGTCGGTCAACTTCCCCGAAGTCGCGCTGCCGGCGCATCCGGGCAAGCACCGGCTGCTGCACATCCATCGCAACGTGCCCGGCGTGCTGTCGGAGATCAACCGGATCTTTTCCGACAACAACATCAACATTGCCTCGCAGTATCTGCAGACCAACGAGAAGGTCGGCTACGTCGTGACCGACATCGATGCGGCTTCTTCGGACCTCGCGCTCGAGAAGCTCGCCAAGGTGCCCGGAACCATCCGCAGCCGAGTGCTGTTTTGATCACCCCCAGCCTCGCCCACTTCGTGTGGCTCTGACACCCCCTTCCAGGGGGCGACCCCAGCGGCCCGGCAAAGCCGGTTCCGCGGGGTCCCTGGTCTGTGGTTCCACGGTACCGGGCGGCAAGGCCCCAGCGCGGCGTGGCTTGGCAACTGGCTTTAAAATTCGCGCCCCTGGTTCAGGGGCGCGCAGCGCCCGACCGAGGCCGACTCCCCGATGAATGCTCCGACCGCGTTGACGGCGTTGTTGTCGCAGGCCGCAGAGCCCGCGCGATTGCGTGAGATCCCATACAACTACACCAGCTTCTCCGATCGCGAGATCGTGATCCGCCTGCTCGGCGAGCGGGGCTGGGAGTTGCTGCAAACCCTCCGATCCGAGCGCCGCACCGGCCGCTCGGCCCGCATGCTCTACGAGGTGCTGGGCGACATCTGGGTGGTGCAACGAAACCCCTATCTGGTCGATGACCTGCTGGACAACCCGCGCCGGCGCGGCCAGCTGGTGGACGCGCTCAACCACCGCCTCTCCGAGGTGCAGAAGCGCCGCACACCCGACAGCGATCCGCAGCGCGATGCGCTGGTGGGCGAGCTGGTGAATCTCGTCGCCAAGGCCATTTCCGCGTTCGACACCATGTTCCGCGACGTCGCGGCCCTGCGGCGCAAGGCGACGCGTACGCTGCGCCGGCTGACAGCCAAGGACAACATCAAGTTCGACGCGCTTTCGCGCGTGTCGCATGTGACCGATGCGACCGACTGGCGGGTCGAGTACCCCTTCGTGGTGCTCACGCCCGATACCGAGGTCGAGATGGCGGGTCTCGTCAAGGGCTGCATCGAGCTCGGCCTGACCATCATTCCGCGCGGCGGCGGCACCGGCTACACCGGCGGCGCGATCCCGCTGACCTGGAACAGCGTGGTCATCAACACCGAGAAGCTCGAGGCGATGACCGAGGTCGAAATGATCTCGCTGCCAGGCATCGAAGCGCCGGTGCCGACGATCTGGACCGAAGCCGGCGTGGTCACCCAGCGGGTGGCCGATGCAGCCGAGCGCGCGGGCTTCGTCTTTGCGGTCGACCCCACCTCCGCAGAAGCCTCGTGCGTGGGCGGCAACGTCGCGATGAACGCGGGCGGCAAGAAGGCCGTGCTGTGGGGCACGGCGCTCGACAACCTCGCCTCGTGGCGCATGGTGACACCGCAGGCCGAATGGCTCGAAGTCACGCGTATCGGCCATAACCTCGGCAAGATCCACGACGCCGAAAGCGCGGTCTTCGAGCTGCAGTACTTCGCGGCCGACGGCAAGACCGCGCTGCGCACCGAGCGGCTGGAGATCCCCGGCAAGACCTTCCGCAAGGAAGGCCTCGGCAAGGACGTGACCGACAAGTTCCTCTCGGGCCTGCCGGGCATCCAGAAGGAAGGCTGCGACGGCCTCATCACCAGCGCACGCTGGGTGGTGCACCGCATGCCGGCGCATACGCGTACTGTCTGTCTCGAATTCTTCGGCAACGCCAAGGACGCGGTGCCCAGCATCGTCGAGATCAAGGACTTCATGTTTGCCGAGCAGAAGCGCTCCGGCGTGCTGCTGGCGGGGCTGGAGCACCTGGACGATCGCTATCTCAAGGCGGTCGGGTACGCGACCAAGTCCAAGCGCCATGGTGGCGGCCTGCCGAAGATGGTGCTCTTCGGCGACATCGCCGGCGACGATGCCGATGCGGTGGCGCGTGTCACCTCCGAAGTCGTGCGCATCGCCAATTCGCGCAGCGGCGAAGGCTTCATCGCGATCAGCCCCGAGGCGCGCAAGAAGTTCTGGCTCGACCGAAAGCGCACCGCGGCGATCAGCCGGCATACCAACGCCTTCAAGATCAACGAAGACGTCGTGATCCCGCTGCCGCGCATGGCTGAATACACCGACGGCATCGAGCGCATCAACATCGAGCTGTCGCTGCGCAACAAGATTGCGCTCGCCGACGAACTCGAAGCGTTCCTCGCGCGCGGCAACCTGCCGCTGGGCAAGAGCGACGACGCGAACGACATCCCCACCGCCGAGCTTCTGGAAGACCGCGTGGCGCAGGCCATCGCGCTGGTGGCCGAGGTGCGTGCGCTGTGGCAGGGCTGGCTCGACAACGTCGACACGCTGTTCCCGCAGTTGCAGGATCATTCGCTGCGCGCAAGCTGGAAGACGCAGATTCGCGAGCCGCTGGCATCCATCTTCACAGGAGCGGAGTTCGCACCGATCCTGGCCGAATGCAGGGCCATCCACAAGCGCGTGCTGAAGGGCCGCGTATGGGTCGCACTGCACATGCACGCCGGCGACGGCAACGTGCACACGAACATCCCCGTCAACAGCGACAACTACGAGATGCTGCAGACGGCGCATGAGGCGGTCGCGCGCATCATGGTGCTGGCGCGCAGCCTGGACGGCGTGATCTCGGGCGAGCACGGCATCGGCATCACCAAGC
>JAGIAI010000097.1 GCA_017744935.1 Variovorax sp. | reverse complement strand
GTCACGTGCTGTTCCTTGCCGCGGGTGTCGGTGAAGCGGAAGTCGACGAACTTGACCTCGTTTTCCTTCACGAGTTTGAGTACATCGGCGACGGTCTTTGCCATCAGGTTCTCCTGGTTTGGATGGTGGTTGGTATTACGGGGGAAAGGAATGCAGTTTCTGTGCCATTGTCACTGGCGCGCAGGAGCCTTTGGTGCACTCATGCACAGTCAGGAACATGCAAGTTGTAACCAAATTGGTGCGTCGCTCCTTATCGCACCAATTCGGGTCCAAGGCGTGCATCAAAGTTGTGCAGGCCGTGCAGAAGCTGCGCATAGGCGGCATCGATCTTGTCGGCGTCACCCTTGACGCCCAGTTCGATATGGCGGCCGTGCTCGGGGTGGTCCACGCTCGGCAGGCTGAACACTCTGATGCCCGGATGCTCGCGCTCGATCGCTTCCATCAGCGGCGTCAGCGTCGCCTCCATGGAGCCGAAGACAACCACTGATTTCTCGACGGAGCGCCCACGTGCGAAGAGGTCGGCGTAGCGCTCGTCGAGCACCGATTCGATCATCGGCCAGGCCATGACCGGAAAGCCCGGCACGAAATGCACATCGCCCACGCTGAAGCCGGGAATCTTGTTGTACGGATTGCGGATGATCTTCGCGCCTAGCGGGAACACGCCCATGTTGAGGCGATGCACGTTATCGGGGCGATCGGGTTCGTAGACCACCCCCTGCTCCCTCGCCGTGTCCCGCATGCGTTCGCGGATCAGGACTTCGGCGTCGGGGTGCAGCGCCAGCGGGACGCCGAGCGCTGCGGCAGCGCATTGGCGGGTATGGTCGTCGGGTGTCGCACCAATGCCGCCGGTGGAGAACACGATATCGCCCGAAGCGAAAGCACGCGCGAGCGCAGCGGTAATGCGCGCCGGGACATCGCCGACGTACTCCGCCCAGGCGAGTTGCAGGCCGCGGGCAGCGAGCAACTCGATGACCTTGGGCATGTGCTTGTCCAGGCGCTTGCCCGACAGGATTTCGTCGCCGACGACGATCAGACCGAATGACCGGCTCATGGTGCGCTCCATTGGCTTGCGGCGGCTTTCGAATCCGCCATGTCGATCGCCGGCGGCGCGACCGCCGCGGCCGCCTGCTGCAGGCGCAGTCTTGCGAGCGCGTCGAGGCAGTAGTGAGCGAACCAGAGCGCGGAAAACGCGAACACCAGCGTGTAGATCCAGATGGCCATCGGCGCGAGCACGAAGAACGCGGCTGCGAACAGCAGGCCCGACGCCCAGACGATGCTCGGCGCCGCGCCGAGATACCCGCACAGCACGCCGATTGCCAGAAGCTGCAGGCGGTGGGCGCGCAGGAGGGCGTTGCGCTCTTCGGCGGTGGCGTGCTCGGCCAGCGCATCGAAACTCATCACCCGATAGGTGAGCCAGCCCCAGATCAGTGGGGGAAGGATCAGGACGAGCGGCGGAATGAGCCACAGCGGCATCGACACCACGAGCGCGAGCATCGCAAGAATGGTCAATCCGAACGAACGGGCCGCGCTTCCGATGAACGACGCACCCTTCTTATGCTCGAGTCCAGGGAATCTCCGCTCGGCGACGAGACGGGTCAGCGCCGGCGCCATGAATCCGGCCACGATCAGCAACGACACGACCACGATCAGCGGCGTGACGGCCAGAACCACGAGCAGCGGCGCGAGGATCGCCTTCACATCGCTGGAGAAGATCCCGCCGATCCACGCCCAGACGCCCGAAAGCAGGGGCCATGCATCCAGTGCCTGTCGCATCCACGCGACCGAGGCGTCCCAGTAGAAGTAGCCGAGCACCGCCGAGATGACGACCATCAGCCCGAGCGGCAGGAACGACAGCACGATCACCTTGGGGTGCATGCAGTAGGCGACCGCGCGCCAGAACGAATCGAGAAGAAGTCGCATGGGGGCCCGAGGATAACGCCAGCGCGAGAAGCGAAAGCGCGCTTCAGCCCCGGCCGGCCAGTCGCTTGAGGCCAAGCCACTGCTGTGACCAGAAGCCCCGGCCGTAGTCCCTCACGCGGCCCTGCGCGTCGGGCTCGACCTGGTCGCGAATGCCGGTCGCGTCGTAGCGCTCGTCGAAGTTCGAGGTGCGGAACAGCATGTCCCACCACGGCAGCAGCACGCCGAAGTTGTGGCCGCCGAGCGTGCGCGGACCATCGGATTCGTGGCCGATGCCGATGCTGTGGTGCACGCGATGAAAGCGCGGGCTGATCCAGAGCCGCTCGCCCAGCTTGCCGAAGCTCAGACGCAGATTCGCGTGCTGCAGGCTTTCGCTGAGCTGGGTGAACGCCACGATCGCGATGAACTGCCCCGGTGCGACGCCGATCAGCTGCGCGACGATGACGATGATCGCGTCGTGGATCAGGTCATCGAGCAGATGGTTGCGGTTGTCGCTCCACATCGTCATCTGCCGCTGCGAGTGGTGCAGCGAATGCAGAGCCCACCACCAGTTGAAGCGGTGCTGCCCGCGATGGATGAGGTACTCGACGAAGTCGATCACCACCAGGTACATCGCGAAGGTGACCCAGGGGATGTCGGTCACGCCGGGCCATAGCGCGTCCAGGTGCATCGTCCCCCATCCGGCCGCGCGGACCATGCCGAGCAGGTCGTCGAAAAACGGCGTCACCGCGAAGAACATCGCGAGGCGGAACAGGCCCAGCCGGTGGATCAGCGTGTAGATGATGTCGGTGCGGATGGCAGGCCGGTCGACCACCGGTTCCACCGGCTTCCAGCGCTGCATCGGCCCGATCACCGCCAACAGCACCGCGATCTGGATCAGCCCGACCAGCAGCCAGCCGGTGGCGTCGAAGGCGTCTTCGACCCAGCCGCCAAGGCCGATCGCATAGACGAACGGCTGCACGGCGGCCTCGAAAAGCCATTGCTGCAATGCCGAGAATTGGTCGGTGAGCCACTCCATCGCCGTGCGATCCGGTTCAGTCGCGATGGTTCAGGAATGCGCCGCGATCCAGTCGCGATACGCAGGATGCTGCCGAAGCGTCTGGAAGCAGAAGCCCTTGGCCTTGAGGCCGACGATCAGCGGCTCGAGGTCGGCCGGCGCCCATGGATCCTTGCGCGACCAGATGCCGAGGTGAGCGAGCAGGATGTCGCCAGGCTGGATGGTGTCGAGCGCCTGCTGGAGCAGCTTCTCGTTGCTGAACTTCTCGCTTGGCAGCTCGTCGCCGAGAAAGCCGGCGGGCGCCCAGCCGACGTATTCGTAGCCGCAGCTCTTCGCGGCCTGCAACAACTTCGGCGAAGTCTTGCCGCCGGGCGCGCGGAACAGCGGCAGCGGCTTCTTGCCGGTGACGAACGCCAGCCGGTCGGCGGCTTTCGTGATGTTCTCGCAGTACTGCTTCGCGTCCCACGTGAATTCACGGCCGGCAAAGGCGCCGGCGGTCGGCTTGATGCGGAAGCGCGGCTCGATGCCCTTGAGGTCGCCGCGCCAGTACGCATGGTCGTAGGTGTGGGAAGCGAATTCATGCCCCTCGGCCGCCCTCGCCTTCCACCATGGCGCCCATTGCGTGTCGAGGCTGTCGCCACCGGTCTCGGTGTGCTCGGCCGCGGCGAAGAAGGTCACGCGCACGTCCTGCCGCTTGAGCACGTCCGCCACGAGCGGGGCGATGCCCATGTGGCCAGTGTCGAAAGTGAGGTAGACGGGCTTGGTGCAGGCGCCCTCTGCCACCGCATTGCCGGCAAGCGAAGTCGCCAGCAGCAACGCGCCGAACGCGCGCTTACGACTTTGCATGGTCGAGGGTCCAGACGCCGTGCGGCGAGCGCCCGACGTTCACCTGCCGCAGCACCTTGTTGCCGACGAGATCGACCACGGTGAGCTTCTTGGCCCAGCGCGAAGTCACATACAGCGTCTTGCCGTCGGCGGAAACGTCCATGCAGTCCGGACCGCCGGGCACTGCGTAGGTATCGGTGACCCTGAGCGTCGCGATGTCAATGCGGCTGATCGTATTGGCCACGCGGTTGCTGACGAACACGCTGCGCCCGTCGCCCGCAGACCGGAACGCGTGCGCGCCTTTGCCTGTCGGCAGCTTGCCGACCAGCTTGGGCTGCGCCCCCGCGACGTCGAACACCTGCACGCCATCGCTGCCGGTCAGGCCCACCAAGAGGGTCTTGCCGTCATGGATGCCGTAGATGTCCGCCGGCATCGGACCGGTGGGCATCCGCCAGCGGATGGACTGCGTCGCAAGGTCCACGGCGATCAGCTCATCGCTGTCCTGCATCGTCACGTAGGCGGTGGTGCTGCGCGGGTCGATCCAGATGTGGCTCGGCGTTTTGCCGGTCGGGATGCGCTTGACGAGCTTGGGCTCCTTGCCGTCCCAGCGGTAGACATCGACGTGGTTCAGGCGGTTGCCCGCGGTGACGAACCACTTCATGTCGGGTGAGAAGCGCAGGTGGTAGGGGTCGATGATCCCGTAGACCACGCGCTGCACCTCGGCCGTGCGCGGGTTCAGGAAGGTCAGCGAATCTCCGGCCGAATTCGCGACGATCAGCGACGTCTCGTCCGGGGCCAGATAGAGGTGGTGCGGCTCCTTGCCGGTCGGGATGCGAACCTTCTCAGTCCAGGAGGCCGGATCGATCACGCTCACCGTGGCATCGAGGGAGTTCAGCACGAAGACGGGAGGTGCCTCCGCGGCATGCGACGCGAGCGCCGCACAAGCAAACAAAAAGGCCGCGAGGCGGCCTGTCAGATGGGAAGTGAGACGCAAGGGAAGTTTCCGAAAGAAGAGTTCGGATTTTAACGATCGACCCCCGCGGCTGGCTGACTTGCGCGCGCGTTTCGCAAGGCTTCGACTTGAGCCACATCAAGCCAGCGCCATTGACCCGGCGCCAAGTCCTCCGGGAGCGTCAGCATGCCGATGCGCGAGCGGTGCAGCGCCTCGACACGATTTCCCACGGCGGCCAGCATGCGCTTGACCTGGTGGTACTTGCCCTCGGTAAGCGTCAGGCTCAGGTGATGAGCCTCGGCGACCTCGCAAGCCGCGGCGCGCACCGGCTTCGGATCGTCGTCGAGCACCACGCCGGCGAGCAGGCGCTCCACCTGTTTCGCGTCGATCGGATGCTTCGTCGTCACTTCGTAGACCTTCGGCACATGGTGCTTCGGCGAGCCCATACGGTGGATGAACTGGCCGTCGTCGGTCAGCAGCAGCAGGCCTGTCGTGTCCTGGTCCAGGCGGCCGATCGCCTGCACGCCTTGCACAGCGCCCTTGTTCGGCCGCTGGCGCAGCGGCGGAGGCAGCAGCGTGTAGATGCTCGGATAGGTCGAAGGCTTCTGCGAGCACTCGGTACCGGCCGGCTTGTGCAGCATCACGTAGGCCTTCTCGTGATACGCCCACTCGGTCCCCTGGACGGTGAATCGGAGCCCGGCGGTCTCGAATTCCTCGGCGGGGTCCGTGACCGTCGTGCCATCCATGACGACATACCCCTGCTGGATCAGCCCGGCGCAAACCCGGCGCGTCCCGAAGCCCTGCGTGTAAAGGATTTCGTCGATGTGCATCAGTACCCCAGGGCCAGTCCCTTGTTTCGGCGCGGATCATCCGCGCCGTAGAACCGTTTGTTGCCGACCGGCGCGCCACCCAGCGTGGGGGCGCCCACGATGATCGCCTCCGCATGGTTGGGCGGCTGCGGCGGCCCCAGCTTGTGCCCCATGTCGACCAGGATCTTGCGCGTGTCGGGCGACAGCGCGAAGTTCTCCACTTCCGTCACGTCGGGCAGCCACTGCTGGTGGAAGCGCGGTGCGTCGAGCGCCTCCTGGGCGTTCATGCCGTAGTCGACGACATTGAGGATCGCGTGCAGTACCACCGTCGTGATGCGGCTGCCGCCAGGCGTTCCGACGACGAAGACCGGCTTGCCGTCCTTTGTCAGGATCGTCGGGGTCATCGAGCTCAGCGGACGCTTGCCCGGCGCGATGGCATTGGCTTGCCCCTGCACCAACCCATACATGTTCGGCGCGCCGACCTTCGAGGTGAAGTCGTCCATCTCGTTATTGAGCAGCACGCCGGTGCCCCCGGCGGTGACCTTGGCGCCGAACCAGTCGTTGAGCGTATAGGTCACCGATACGGCGTTGCCGAAGCGATCGACGATCGAATAGTGCGTGGTGTTGGTTCCCTCGTGCGGCGGAACACCCGGCTTGATGTCCTCCGAGACCCCGGCCTTCGCCGGATCGATGGCGGCGCGGATGTCGTTGGCATAACCCTTGTCGATCAATCGGCGGACGGGATTGCTAACGAAGTCCGGGTCGCCAAGATGGCTGTTGCGATCGGCATACGCATGGCGCATTGCCTCGATCTGGTAGTGCACCGCCTGTGCCGAACGGAATCCCAGCTCCTTGAGCGGATAGCCCTCGAGTATGTTGAGCATCTCGCAGAGCACCACCCCGCCCGAACTGGGCGGCGGCGCCGAGACCACGTGATAGCCGCGGTAGTCGCATTCGACCGGCGCGAGTTCGCGGGTGCTGTACTGGTCGAGGTCGGCCTGCGTGATGAGCCCGTTGCCGGCCTTGCTCGAAGCAGCGATTGCCGCGGCAACCGGGCCCTTGTAGAAGCCGTCCACGCCGTTGCGGGCGACTGCCCTCAGCGTTCTCGCCAGATCCTTCTGGACCAGCGTCTGACCGACGGCAAAGGGCTCGCCCTTGTTCAGGAAGATGGCTGCGGATGCAGGATCGCTTCGGAAATCGTCAGTGGCGGTGGACAGCGTGTCGACATCGCTTTGATCGAGCACGAAGCCCTTCTCGGCGAGCGAGATCGCGGGTGCAATCAGCGCGCCTCGCCCCATGCTCCCGTACTTCTCGCGCGCCAACTCGAGCCCGGAGACCGTTCCAGGCACGCCCGCAGCAAGATGGCCCAGCGTGCTGAGGTTCTGGACGACGTTGCCGTCCTTGTCGAGAAACATATTGGGCGTCGCGCCGAGCGGCGCCTTCTCGCGGAAGTCCAGGAAGGTCTTGCGTCCATCCGCGAGTTGGATGGTCATGAAACCACCGCCGCCGAGATTGCCGGCGGCCGGATAGACCACAGCCAGCGCATAGCCCACCGCGACCGCTGAATCGATGGCGTTGCCACCGCGCTTGAGAACATCGACTCCAACCTTGGAAGCAAGATGCTGTGCACTTGCGACCATGCCGTTCTCGGCGGCGACCGGCGCCTGCGAAGCGGCATCTGCATGCGCAGCGGCAGCCAGAACGAGAACGGCGCTGACCGCCTTGCCGAGCGCGGTGCTCCATCGAAGTTGTCTCATGTCAAAAAGGACCGGCGCCAATGGTCATCCATAGGCGCCGGTTGCATTGAGTGGTGGAGCTGGGGGGATTTGAACCCCCGTCCGTAAGCCTTCTTCGCGCAGATCTACATGTTTAGCGGTCTGATTTAAGTCTCACAACCGGTGTCGCGCAGTCGCACGCTACACCGGCCGCCAGTACCCTTGGTTCTCGCCTCGACCCAAGGTACCCGGATCAAGGCCAGCCGATGTAGATTAACTTTGCAGCCGGGAGGCGTCGGATTGCTCCTTCACCCCCTTGCCCAGCCCATCGGCGTGCTGTTGCAAAGCTCACTGGCAATTAAGCAGCGAGTGCGAAACGTTCGTCGTTTGCAGTTAGTTTGTTTGAATCTGTT
>JAGIAI010000096.1 GCA_017744935.1 Variovorax sp. | reverse complement strand
TGGTCGACATGCCGGTCACCGTCGCGGTCGACGCCGGCGGCACCAGCGCCCACATCACCGGCCCGGCCGAGTGGCAGAAGCGCATCGCCAGCGGCGAGTTCAAGACCATCACGCTGGAAGCGGTTTGAACCATTCCGCGGCCGAGGGCTCGCAGGGCGCCGATCGTCCGATCGGCGTCTTCGACAGTGGCGTCGGGGGCCTGAGCGTCCTCAACGCGCTGCGCGCCGAACTGCCGCACGAGCGCTTCGCCTACTTCGCTGACACGGCCCACGCGCCGTACGGCGAGCGCGGCGACGACTTCGTCGCCCGTCGCACCACGACGATCGCGCGCCATCTGCTCGCGGAGCATCGCATCAAGGCCCTCGTGGTGGCCTGCAATACGGCGACGGCGGCCGCGATCCACCAACTGCGCGCCGAGCACCCCACCCTGCCCGTCGTCGGCGTCGAACCGGCGCTCAAGCCGGCGGTGGCATCGAGCAGGACGGGGCACATCGCCGTCATCGCCACTCGCGTGACCCTGGAAAGCCGAAAGTTCCACGCGCTGCACGCCTCGCTGGCGGCGCGGGCCACGTTCAGCATCGTCCCCTGCGATGGCCTGGCAGGCGCCATCGAGCGCTCCGACACCGACCGCATCGCCGCACTGTGCGAGAAGTACCTCGGCGCGGCAGGCCGGTTCGGCGACGCCCCCGGCCAGATCGACACGCTGGTTCTCGGCTGCACCCACTACCCCTTCGTCGCCGGCGATCTGCGCCGCTGGACCGGCGATGCCGTGCGCTTCATCGACACCGGCGCGCCGGTGGCGCAGCAGACGCGCCGGCTGCTCCTGGCGGCAGGGCAGCTCGCAACTGGAGGCCCCGGGCAGATCCAGTTGCTCACCAGCGGCGAACCCGCGAGCCTCGACGAGGCGGCGGCACGATGGGTACGGGGCCCCGTCGTTCCCGCCGTGCGTGCCTGGACGGCCGACACCCCGGCCCCCTGATCCGCCGCATGCGCCGCTTTATCGTCGCAGGCTGGCTCCTCGGCTTCCTCTGCGCTGCAGGGCATGCCGCCTGCGACACCGGGCTCGCAGAGCGCATGCATGCCAAGCTCCATCCGAAGCGCAGCCTCGACCACGAACTGGCCGTGTGCGAGCCCTGGCGGGCCGTGCCGGGCCGCTTCGTCGTCGTGCTGCCGATGCCGCGTCCGGGCCTCGACGCCGGCGCGACCCGTTTCGACCTCGACGTGCTCGTCATCCAGCAGGCCGACAACGGGAACACCGAGCGGGCCAGGATCGTGTCGCGCCTCTTCGAGGAAGACGCGCTCGCGCAGGATGCGGTCCGCATCGCGGAGATCCGGCTCGACACCGCGCGCTACGCGCTCGCGCCCGAGGCCCGCGCGTTCGGCCTGCGCGTCCTCTACCAGGGTGCTTCGCGAGCCAATCCCTATGCGCGTGAAACCGTGAGCCTCTACATGCCGCAAGGTCAGAAGCTTGCCCGGGTGCTCGACCCGCTCGAGATGACGCTGGAGCGCGGCGAGTGGGACACCAGCTGCACCGGCACGTTCGAGACGATGCGCGGCACCCTCGCGGTGATGCGGACCACGAGCAACGGCCTGCCCGACCTCATGCTCCGGCGCACGCGTTCCAGCACCCGGTCGCTGCTCCAGGGCGACGAGTGCGTGACGCAGGAGCGGCCGGCCACCTCCGACAGCGTCGTGCTGCGCTACGACGGTGCCCGCTACCGCGCTGCCAGGCGCTGAAGTTCGTCGGGCGGAACGGCAGAGGCTCGCCCGCGCCGCATGTCGATCGGCAGCAACGTCAGCAGCCCCGCCACGAAGAGCACGGCGGTCGCAAGGATCGCGATGCGCTGGTTGCCGCCCGTCATCCAGGTGATCGCGCCGTAGCTCAGGGGGCCGATGATGCTGGCCAGGCGGGTCGCGAAAGTCCACAGGCCAAAGAATTCCGCCAGTTGGCGCGGCGGCGCCAGCACGCCGGTCATCGCCCGGCCGGCGGACTGGCTGGACCCCATGGCGAGCCCGGCGATGGCCGCGGCCCACCAGAAGCCGCTCTTGGTCGTGACGGACGCCGCGATGAGGCACACGGCGATCCATGCGACCAGCGTGCCCGCCAACGAGCGCTTGTGGCCGATGCGGTCCTGCCAATAGCCGAACACGAAGGCGCCGGCGGCCGCCGCGATGTTCAGCACGAAGATCAGCACCATCGTCTCGCTCTGGACGAAGCCGATCACCTGCTCGGCGTAGATGGCCGCCAGCGTGATGGCGACCGCCACCCCGCCCTGGTAGCAGACGGTGCAGGCGAGCAGCCACATGAAGTCCCGGTACTTGCGCGCCTCGCGAAAGGTGCCGAGCAACTGTTGCCACGCGCTCGTCGCCGCGCCGCGCGGCTGCGGCACCGCGCGCTCCGGCAGGAGCGCGAAGGTGGCGCAGGCCGCCAACCCATAGAGCCCGGCCGTGATCAGCATCGTGACCGGCACGAAATGCGCCGCCGGCAAGCTCCGCGCCTGCGCCCAGAGCACATAGGCCAGGCAGACACCGAGCGTGAGCATGCCGCCGATATAGCCGAAGCCCCAGCCCCAGCCGCTGACCTTGCCCATGCCGTCGGCGGTCGCCAGCTCCGGCAGGAAAGCACCGGTCAGCGATTCGCCGTACGAGTAAAAGGCATTGGAGACGATCACCAGCGCCATCGCCACGACGACACCCGTGAATCCGTCGACACGCGGCGTGAACGCCAGCGCCGCGGTCCCGATCACGCAGCCCGCCGTCGCCAGCATCAGCACGCGCTTCTTGGCCGCGTGCAGGTCGGCCCAGGCACCGATGGCCGGCATGGTCACCATCACGAGCGCATAGGAGATGCTGAGCGCCAGCGTCCACGCGAAGGCGCCCCAGGGCGCGCCCTTGGCGATGCCGCCGACGAAATACGCCGCGTACACCGCGGTGATCACCACCGTGGTGTAGCCGGAGTTGGCGAAGTCGTACATCGCCCAACCGAACACTTCGCGCTTGCGAACGCCCGGCTGGAGAGCGGATTGGGGGAACAAGGCCAAGCGACGTCTCCTCGAAAGAACGCCGCCGAGCATAGCGGAGCAGCCTGACCGCTCCGTGTCTCTCGCGAGCCGCTGGCTAGTGCAGGTGGCGCGGCCGGCGTCCGCCGCCGTGGCCGCCGCTGCCGGCTCCGCCGGTGCCGCCGCGCGGGCGCTTGCCGATCTCGAGCGAGTTCACCAGCGCGTCGAAGCGGTCGCCGAAGAGCTTGTCGATCTCGGCCACCACGCCGCCGAGTTCGGCGCCGTCGAAGTGGCGTTCCATCAGGTTCACCACGTCCTCCACGAGAAGGTCGCGCTGCACCTGCATGATCGCGGCCGGGTTCGGCCCGACGAACAGCATCAGGAAGTCGTCGCGCGACTCCTGCTCCGGATCGCCCTCTTCCTCGTCGAAGTCGGTGTCGTAGAAGGTGACTTCGAGGGCAGCGCCCTGGTCGGACAATTCGTTGAGCGCCATGCACATCTCGTCGAGCGCCTGGCGGAAATCGTCATCGCCGGCAACCGTCCAGCAGATCTGGAGCATGTGCTCCTTCTGCTCGAAGCGGATACCCGGCTCTTCTTCGTAGACGCTGCTCGCGCCGTCGGCCAGCGAACGCGCACCGGCATACTTCCAGAGCGGCTTCAGGGCTTCCTGGATCTGCTCGAAATTCACGTCGGAACGCAGCGGCACGTCACCGTGAACGTGGATCTCGAACGGAGCGTTATAGCGAGGCATGTCTTGCTCCCTTGTAGTGTGGTGGTGCCCGGAACCGGGGTCGAACCGGTATGCCCCTTGTGCAGGAAGCGGCGGAGTTTAAGTCCGATGTGTCTACCAATTTCACCATCCGGGCTTCCGGTCGGACGTCGACGATACCCCAAACAAAAACAGCCCCGGCAATTTTTGATTGGCGGGACTTCATTTTCAAAGAGGGAATCGGTGGAGGCGCGATCCGGAGTCGAACCGGACTAGACGGATTTGCAATCCGTTGCATAACCGCTTTGCTATCGCGCCACTCTCGTTGCCGAGATTTTCAAGCTCGCTTGACCTGCGAAAAAAAAGGAAGCGCGGGCTTCCCTTTTTAATTGGAGCGGGAAACGAGACTCGAACTCGCGACCTCAACCTTGGCAAGGTTGCGCTCTACCAACTGAGCTATTCCCGCGTACTGCAACTCTTCAACGAGTGCTGCAGAGCCTCAAATTATATAGCAATTTTTTGAGACTCTGCAGTCGCTTTGCGTTTTTCAGTGCTTGATCGATCCTTCCGCCGGCTGCGGCGCGCGCTGCTTGGCCTGCTCGGCCATCGCCGCCGCCGAAGCCGCCACCTCCTCGTCGGACAGCGGCGTGGGTGCCTTTTCGAGCGCGATCTCCAGCACCTTGTCGATCCACTTCACCGGCACGATCTCGAGGCCGTTCTTGACGTTCTCGGGGATGTCCTGGAGGTCCTTGGCGTTCTCTTCCGGGATCAGCACCGTCTTGATGCCGCCGCGCAGCGCGGCCAGCAGCTTTTCCTTGAGCCCGCCGATGGCCGTGACTTCGCCGCGCAGCGTGATCTCGCCGGTCATCGCGACATCGGCCCGCACCGGGATGCCGGTCAGCGCCGAGACGAAGGCCGTCGTCATCGCGGCGCCGGCGCTCGGGCCGTCCTTGGGCGTCGCGCCGTCGGGTACGTGGATGTGGATATCACGCTTCTCGAAGACTTCGTCCTTGATGCCGAGCCGGCGCGCACGGCTGCGCACCACGGTGCGGGCCGCCTCGACCGATTCCTTCATCACGTCGCCGAGCGAGCCCGTGCGGCTGATCACGCCCTTGCCGGGCATGGTCACGGCCTCGATCGTCAGCAGGTCGCCGCCGACCTCGGTCCACGCGAGGCCGACCACCTGGCCCACCTGGTTCTGCTTTTCGGCAAGGCCGAAGGTGTACTTGCGCACGCCCAGGAAGTCGTTGAGGTTCTCGCCCTTCACGACGACCTTGGCCTCCATCTTCTTGAGCAGCAGCCCCTTGACCACCTTGCGGCAGATCTTCGACAGCTCGCGTTCGAGCGAACGCACGCCGGCTTCACGCGTGTAGTAGCGCACGATATCGCGCACCGCCTCCTCGGTGATCAGGAGTTCGTCCTCCTTCACGCCGTTGTTCTTCATCTGCTTGGGCAGCAGGTACTTCAGCGCGATGTGCGTCTTCTCGTCCTCGGTGTAGCCGGCGAGGCGGATGACTTCCATCCGGTCGAGCAGCGCCGGCGGGATGTTCATCGAGTTCGAGGTCGCGACGAACATCACGTCGCTCAGGTCGAAGTCGACCTCGACGTAGTGGTCGCCGAAGGTGTGGTTCTGCTCCGGGTCGAGCACTTCGAGCAGCGCGCTCGACGGGTCGCCCCGGAAGTCGGTGCCGAGCTTGTCGATCTCGTCGAGCAGGAACAGCGGATTGCGCGTGCCGACCTTGCCCAGGCTCTGCAGCACCTTGCCCGGCAGCGCGCCGATGTAGGTGCGGCGATGCCCGCGGATCTCGGCCTCGTCGCGCATGCCGCCCAGCGCCATGCGCGTGTACTTGCGGCCGGTCGCCTTGGCGATCGACTGCCCCAGCGAGGTCTTGCCCACGCCCGGCGGGCCCACGAGGCACAGGATCGGCGCCTTGACCTTGTCGACGCGCTGCTGCACCGCGAGGTATTCGAGGATGCGGTCCTTGACCTTCTCGAGGCCGTAGTGGTCCTCGTTGAGCACTTCTTCGGCATGCGCGAGGTCGTGCTTGATCTTGGTCTTCTTGCTCCACGGCAGGCCGACCAGCACGTCGATGTAGTTGCGCACCACGGTGGCCTCGGCCGACATCGGCGACATCAGCTTGAGCTTCTTGAGCTCGCTCTCGGCCTTCTTGAGCGCGTCCTTGGGCATCTTGGCGAGCTTGATCTTCTTCTCGATCTCCTCGATGTCCGCGCCCTCTTCGCCTTCGCCGAGCTCCTTCTGGATCGCCTTGACCTGCTCGTTCAGGTAGAAGTCGCGCTGGTTCTTCTCCATCTGGCGCTTGACGCGGCCGCGGATCTTCTTGTCGACGTTGAGGATGTCGACCTCGCGCTCGAGCTGGCCGAAGAGGTTCTCCAGGCGCGCCTTGACGTCGTCGAGGTCGAGCACGGCCTGCTTGTTGTCGAGCTTGAGCGGCAGATGCGCCGCAATGGTGTCCGCGAGGCGGCCCGGATCGTCGATGCTCGAGATCGATGTGAGGATCTCCGGCGGGATCTTCTTGTTCAGCTTGACGTACTGGTCGAACTGCTGCATCACCGCGCGGCGCAGCGCCTCGACCTCGGTCGCCTTCTGGGCGGAGATGTCGGCCGCCTCGACCGGGATCACGTTCGCCGAGAAGTGCGTCTCGCTGTCGTCGATGCGGTTGACGCGGGCGCGCTGCTGCCCTTCGACCAGCACCTTCACCGTGCCGTCGGGGAGCTTCAGCATCTGCAGGATGGTCGAGATGCAGCCGACCTCGAACATGTCCTCCACGGAGGGCTCGTCCTTGGCGGCGGCTTTCTGCGCCACCAGCATGATGCGGCGCTCGGCCTCCATCGCCAGTTCGAGCGCCTTGATGCTCTTGGGACGGCCGACGAACAGCGGAATGACCATGTGGGGGAACACGACCACGTCGCGCAGCGGCAGCAGCGGCAGGTCGAGTTCGGCGGCAGGCAGGGGGGTATGACCGGACATGGGAATCCTTTACTTGATCATGAAAAGATGGTCGGTCGCACGCGCTTTTCAAGCCCGCGGACGCCGGTTTCGGCGAAGACGCCGGACGCCTGGAGGGAAGCGGCCGGCTGCGCGGTCATCACGCCTTCTTGGCGGCTTCGCGGTAGACGAGCAGCGGAGGCTTGTTCTCGTCGATGGTCGATTCGTCGACCACCACCTTGTCGACATTGCTCGCGTTCGGCAGCTCGAACATGGTGTCGATCAGCGACTGTTCAAGGATCGAACGCAGGCCCCGCGCACCCGTCTTGCGGGCCAGCGCCTTGCGCGCGATCGCCTTCAACGCGGCCGGGCGGATCTCGAGGTCCACGCCTTCCATCTGCAGCAGCTTGGTGAACTGCTTGACCACCGCATTCTTCGGCTCGGTCAGGATCTGGACCAGCGCGTCCTCGCTGAGTTCGGCGAGCGACGCCACCACCGGCATCCGCCCCACCAGTTCGGGAATGAGGCCAAACTTGATCAGGTCCTCGGGCTCGACCTCGCGGAACACCTCGGTGAGGCTGCGCTGCTTCTTGCTCTTGACCGACGCGCCGAAGCCGATGCCCGAGGCCTCGGTGCGGTTCTCGATGACTTTCTCGAGGCCCGCGAACGCGCCGCCGCAGATGAACAGGATGTTGGTCGTGTCGATCTGCAGGAAGTCCTGGTTCGGGTGCTTGCGCCCGCCCTGCGGCGGCACGCTGGCCATGGTGCCTTCGATGAGCTTGAGCAGCGCCTGCTGCACGCCCTCGCCCGAGACGTCGCGCGTGATCGAGGGGTTGTCGGACTTGCGCGAGATCTTGTCGATCTCGTCGATGTAGACGATGCCGCGCTGGGCGCGCTCCACCTCGTAGTTGCAGCTCTGGAGCAGCTTCTGGATGATGTTCTCGACGTCCTCGCCGACATAGCCGGCCTCGGTCAGCGTGGTGGCGTCGGCCATCACGAAGGGCA
>JAGIAI010000095.1 GCA_017744935.1 Variovorax sp. | reverse complement strand
GCGCAAGCTGCTGCTCCATGAGGTGCTTGGCCTGCTTCTCGTGGGCGGCGAAGGCCTGGAAGAGGAAGTCGGCGTCGGAATGCTCGAAGTTGTAGGTGGACTGCTCCACCTCGTTCTGCTTGTAGACGTCGCCATAGCTGAGCCCCTCGGTCCAGGCGAGGTTGTAGACGTTGTCCACGCCCTGCAGGTACATCGCGAGGCGTTCGAGGCCGTAGGTGATTTCGCCGGTGATCGGCCGGCAGTCGATGCCGCCGACCTGTTGGAAGTAGGTGAACTGGGTCACTTCCATGCCGTTGAGCCAGACCTCCCAGCCCAGGCCCCAGGCGCCGAGCGTGGGGTTCTCCCAGTCGTCCTCGACGAAGCGGATGTCGTTCCTGCGCAGGTCAAAGCCCAGCGCTTCGAGCGAGCCGAGGTAGAGCTCGAGGATGTTGCTCGGCGCCGGCTTGAGCACCACCTGGTATTGGTAGTAGTGCTGCAGGCGATTGGGGTTCTCGCCATAGCGGCCGTCCTTGGGCCGCCGGCTGGGCTGCACGTAGGCCGCCTTCCAGGGCTCGGGCCCGATGGCGCGCAGGAAGGTGGCGGTGTGCGAGGTGCCCGCGCCGACCTCCATGTCATAGGGCTGCAGCAGCGCGCAGCCTTGATCGGCCCAGTAGGCCTGAAGCTTGAGGATGATTTGTTGGAAGGTCAGCATGGTCGGCCCGATGGCCCGCGGGGACAACCGTCCCCGGCGCGGCGAACCGGGGATTTTAAGAGCCCGCGGCGGCCGTTCGCCGCCCATGGCGCCGCGCCCCGAGCGTGGCCGCCACGACCGCCAGCGACAGCGCCCACAGCGGCCAGAGGCGCAGGCGCGAGACCCAGAAGGCGTAGGGCGTGATGCCGGTGCGGCCCTCGACCTCGGCCTCTAGCACGCCACGCGTCAGGCGCGGCAGCTCGTGCGTCACGCGCCCGCGGTGGTCGATGACAGCGGTGGCGCCGGTGTTCGTCGCGCGCACCATCGGGCGCTGGAACTCGAGCGCGCGCATGCGCGAGATCGCAAGGTGCTGGTCGATCGCGACCGAATCGCCGAACCAGGCGATGTTGCTCACGTTCAGCAGGATGGTCGGCGCGTCGGCCTCGTGGCGGAAGTTGGCGCCGATCTCGTCGCCGAACAGGTCCTCATAGCAGATGTTCGGCGCGATGCGCTGGCCCTGCCAGAGGAACGGCGCCTGGCCAAGACCGCCGCTGTCGAAGTCGCCCAGCGGGATGTTCATCATCTCCGTGAACCAGCGGAACAGCCCCGGGATGAACTCGCCGAAGGGCACCAGGTGGTGCTTTTCATAGCGGTACGGCACCGTCTCGCCCGGCCGGAATCCGATCACCGCGTTGCTGTAGCCCTGGCCGTCTCCGATCGGCAGCCCCACGATCGCGGCCTGGCTGCCGCTCGCGTAGCGGGCGGCGATGGCCTGGAGGAAACCGGGCGGCAGTTGCGAAGGCAAGAGCGGCAAGGCGGTTTCGGGCGTGATCACGAGCGGCGCCGTGGCCGTCTGGAGTTGCTCGCCATACCAGCGCAGCGCGGTAGCGACGCCACCGCTCGGGATGAACTTCTCATCCTGCGGAATATTGCCCTGCAGCAGCGCGATGCGCAGGTGCCCCTGCGAACGCGACGCATCGTCGTGCAGCGCGACGCGGCCAGAAGCCAGCAGCGCCGGCACGAACAAGAGAACGGCCGCGAACCCGATGCCCCGCGCAAAGGGGCGTCCGCGAGCGTGTCGCAGCGCCCGCGCCGCGAGTGCCGCGGCAGCGGCCGCCACGGCGCCGATCCCGTACACGCCGATCCATGGCGCATAAACCGCCAGCGGACCATCGACGTGCGCATAGCCGCCGGCGCCCCAGGGGAACCCCGTGAACCAGCTTCCGCGCACCAGTTCCGCCAGCGTCCACAGCGCCGCGAAGAAGGCGGCAGCCGCCAACGGTGTGGCCGGCGCGAACGCGATGTAGGCCCCGCACGCGACGACGTAGTAAAGCGCGAGCGCAGCCGACAGCGCGAAGACCGCGATCGCGGCGAGCGGCGCGGCGAGCCCGCCGTAGGTGTGCATCGAGATGAAGAGCCACCAGAAGGTCCCGCACAGCCACGCCGTCGCGAAGATCCAGCCCAGGAAGGCCCCGCGGCGCCACGTGCCGCCGGCCTGGCGCAATGCCTCGAGCTGCCAGACGAGCGCGATGAGCGAGAGCAGCTGCAGCCACCACAGCGGCCGGCCATTCCACGGCGCGGCAATCGACACGGCTTGGGCGAGCCCCGCCAGTCCGAAGCCCAGTGCGCGAGCCAGCACGTTCAATCGGCTGCGTCGTCGCCGCGCTTGGGCGAGACCTTGAACCAGCGCACGGCACCCCCCTTGGTGTGCAGCACGACGAAATCGAAGGCCCCGAGCGAGTAATGCTCCCCACGCTTGGGCACATGGCCCATCTCGTGCGCGATCAGGCCGCCGATGGTGTCGAAATCCTCGCTGCGGGCCTGGTCCTCGAACTGGATGCCGAAAGCCTCGGCCACACGCTCGATCGGCGTGTCCCCGGCCACCCGGTAGGTGTGATCGGCGAGTCCGAAGATGTCGCCCTCGTCCTCGGGGATGTCGAACTCGTCCTCGATCTCGCCAACGATCTGCTCGAGCACGTCCTCGATGGTGATCAGCCCGGCCACGCGGCCGAATTCGTCGATGACCACGGCCAGGTGATTGCGGTTGCCGCGGAACTCGCGCAGCAGGTCGTTGAGGCCCTTGCTTTCCGGCACGAAGGTGGCCGGACGCAGCAGGGCGCGGATGTTCAGGCCCGGCGCGCGCTGCAGCTTGAGAAGGTCCTTCGCCAGAAGGATGCCGATGATGTTTTCCTTCTCGCCCTCGTAGACCGGGAAACGCGAGTGCGCCGTGTCGATCACCAGGTTCAGCAGCGAGTCGTACGGCGCGTCGATGTTGACCAGGTCCATCCGCGGCGCCGCCACCATCACGTCGCCGGCCGTCATGTCGGCCATCCGCAGCACACCCTCGAGCATCACGCGCGATTCGGCGCCGATGACTTCGTTGTCCTCGGCGTCCGCCAGCGTTTCGATCAATTCGTCGCGCGAGTCGGGCCCGGGGTTGATGAATTCCGCGAGCTTCTGGAAGAAGCTGCGCTTGTCCTCGCGTTCGGCGGGCGCGCGTTCAGGGTGAGGGTCGGCCACTGCAGGAGGGCGGAGTTGAAAACACGAGGATACCTGACTCCCCCTTGGCCTCGCCCTTTTCAGGGGCGAAGGCTATGGGGCCGAGCGGTCGCGGGCAGCGCGCACGCCGCTGCGGATTTCCTGCAGTTCGGCCAGGAAAGCCCAGAACTGCTTCGCGCGCGTCTTGAGCTGGTAGTCGACCTGCGCGTAGTGCTGCAACGCGATCTCGCTCATCCGGCTGTCGAAGGTCGCGGCGGGCAATTCGAGGTGCGCTTCGGATTCGGAGCCGCTGCGCACGACGGTCGCGCCGGCGCTCCGGGCGATCTTGAGCATGGCGGCGTTCTCGCTCAGCGCATGGATGAACAGCATCCCGACGCCTTCGTTGCGCGCGACGACCACCGCGCGCTCGAACAGCCGGGCGCCATAGCCGCGGCCGCGCGCGTGCTCGGCGACCGAGACGCCGAACTCGGCGCAGTCCTGCTCCTGATCGGCCGGAGGAAACGCAAGGTGCGCCATCGCGATCAAGTCCAGGCGGCGGTTGTAGATGCCGAAGAGTTCGTCGCGGTCGAAGTCGAGCCCGTCGACATAGCGCTGCACCTGCTCGTCGGACGCGGCGTAGCCGAAACGCAGGTAGCGGTCGTGCTGGGACAGGGCCAGCAGGTGCTGCGCGATGCGATCGCGCTCGCGCGGCCCGATCGAGCGGATCGGAACCATCACAGGGGGCGGCGCAGGTGCGCGCGGGTGCGCCTCAACCATCGGCGCCTTCAGGAACGAGCCGACGCCGAGTGAGGCTTTGAGGAGGGCCTTGGCGGTAAGCATGCCCCGAATATAAGGGTTTTCCCCTAACCCTCCAGCCTGATGGGTCGTTCTGGCGTCTCATCGGAGAACAAATACCCATAGGGCGGGCGGCCACTGTCGCATTCCCATTACACCGGCACCGCCGTCGTGGCCTTCACGAGGTCGAGCACGAAGCTGGTCTTGCAGTCCTGCACACTGGGGTGCTTGAGCAGCGTGTTCATGATGAATCGGCTGTAGTGGGCCATGTCGGCAACGACAACGCGCAGAAGGTAGTCCATGTCGCCCGTGAGCGCGGCGCATTCGACCACCTCCGGCCAGGTCTGCACGCTCGCCCTGAACACATCCATGGGATTTCTCTTGTGGCTTTCCGTGTGCTTCTCGAGTCGGACGTTCAGGTAGGCGGTCAGGCCGAGGCCGACCGCCTGGGGCTTGACGAGCGCGACGTAGCGGTCGATCACGCGCCCCTCCTCGAGCCGCTTGACCCTTCGCAGCACGGCACTGGCGGACAGGCCGACCTCTTCGGCCAATTGGTCGTAGGTGGCACGCCCGTCGGCCTGAAGCGTGCGCAGGATATGTCGGTCGATCTTGTCGAGTGCGTCCATTTCTTTGATTTTGCAGTTTTCCTGCGCAAATTGCACCACGATGTCCCGATAACGCCGGAATCATGAAGATCTGCGCTTTTACAGTTGGGCACCACGCCGCCACGCACCATGCAGCGGCGAAACCCGAACTCCTTCCTTCATCACCTCGCCCGGAGACAGCGCCATGAGCAGCAACGACACCCCCGCCTTCACACCCTGGGAGAACCCGATGGGCACCGACGGCTTTGAGTTCATCGAGTACGCCGCTCCAGATCCTGCCGCCATGGGCAAGGTCTTCGAGCAGATGGGCTTCCGGCCGATCGCGAAGCACCGTCACAAGAACGTGCTCCTGTATCGCCAGGGAACGATCAACTTCATCATCAACTCGGAGCCCGATTCGTTCGCCCAGCGCTTCGCGCGCCAGCATGGACCGAGCATCTGCGCGATCGCGTTCCGCGTTCAGGACGCGAAGGCGGCCTACGAGCGCGCGATCTCGCTCGGCGCCTGGGGATTCGCCCCCGGCGCAGGGCCGGGTGAGCTGAACATCCCGGCGATCAAGGGGATCGGCGACAGCCTCATCTATTTCGTGGACCGCTGGCGCGGCAAGAACGGTGCGCAACCCGGCGACATTGGCAACATCGGCTTCTATGACGTCGACTTCGAGGCGCTTCCAGGCCTCAGCGCGGTCGAGGCGCTGGCGCCGCAAGGGCACGGCCTGACCTACATCGACCACCTCACGCACAACGTGCACCGCGGGCGACTGAAGGAATGGGCGGACTTCTATGAACGCCTGTTCAACTTCCGCGAGATCCGCTATTTCGACATCGAAGGCCAGGTCACCGGCGTGAAAAGCAAGGCCATGACCAGTCCGTGCGGCAAGATCCGCATCCCGATCAACGAGGAAGGCAACGAAAAGGCCGGCCAGATCCAGGAGTACCTCGACAGCTACCACGGCGAAGGCATCCAGCACATCGCCTTGGGCTCGCGCGATCTGATCCAAACGGTGGACGCCCTGCGCGCGTCGGGCGTGAAGCTGCTGGACACCATCGACACGTACTACGAACTGATCGACAAGCGCATTCCGGGCCACGGCGAGAGCGTGGCGGAACTGAAGAAGCGCAAGATCCTGATCGACGGCACGAAGGGTGCTCTGCTGCTCCAGATCTTCAGCGAGAACCAGCTCGGTCCGATCTTCTTCGAGTTCATTCAGCGCAAGGGAGATGAAGGTTTCGGCGAAGGCAACTTCAAGGCCCTGTTCGAGAGCATCGAGCTCGATCAGATGCGCCGCGGGGTGCTGGCCGCCGCACAATAGCGCTCCCCCTTTTCCGACGAGGAGCCGCGCATGCGTGCAACGACTTCGCTTCGTTCATCTCTCTTCGTGGTGGCAGCGGCGTTGACGCTCGGCGGATGCGCGACGCCCGCGCAGCAAGGTGGAGAGACGGCCGTCTCCCGGCTCGATGCGGTCCAGAAGTCCGGCGTGCTACGCATCTGCACGCCGGGCGACTACCGGCCTTTCAGCTTCCAGAAAGCCGATGCGAGCTACGAAGGGATCGACGTCGACCTCGTGACGTCATTCGGCGCGAGCCTCGGCGCGAAGCCGGAGTGGGTCAAGACCACCTGGGCCAATCTGCTGCCCGAGCTTGCCGCCGGCAAATGCGACATCGCGGTCGGAGGCGTCTCGGTGACGACCGATCGGCAGAAGCGCGCCTTCTTCAGCGCCCCGTACATGGTCAACGGCAAGACGCCTGTTGCGCGTTGCGCAGACGTGGCCAAGTATCAATCGATCGAGCAGATCGACAAGCCCGAAGTCCGGGTGATCTTCAACCCCGGCGGAAGCAACGAGCGTTTTGCACGCGCGAACTTCAAGCGTGCCCAGCTGACGCTGCACGGCGAGAACCTGACCATCTTCGACCAGATCCTGGCCAACCGTGCGGACGTCTTCGTGACCGAGTCCGCCGAGGCGATCACGCAGCAGAAGCTCAAGCCCGGCCTCTGCGCCATCAACCCGGACAAGCCGCTGCAGTATGGCGAGATGGCCTGGATGCTGCCGCGCGACGACGTGGCATTCAAGGCCTACGTCGACCAATGGTTGCACTTGTCGCAAGCCGGCGGTGAGTTCCAGCGGACGATGGATCGCTGGCTCCGATAGCGCCCTCAATCCAGCAGGGAAAGGGTTTCGCGCCGAAGGCGCTCGACAAACGCCAGTTCCACGTGCCCTCGGCCGGCAACCAACCGGTTGTCCGCCTCGGGCAAGGTGGCGACCGAAGGTGGAAACACGATGTTGTCGCTATTTGAGTACCAGCAGGTGAAGGGCACCTGCCGCACGGTGACCTTCTCGGCGCCGATCTTCTGCAGCCACTCGCCGCCCATCCGCATTTCTCGTCCGTTCGTGGTGCGACCGAACCGGGCGAGCCAGGTGCCCTTGTGCGGCGTGGCAATGGTGACGATGCGGTGTGCGCGCATCCCATCGGCTTCTCTCAGCCAGGCCCTGGCGGCCAAGCCGCCCATGCTGTGGCAGATCAGCAGAGGCGGCCGGCCCGTGGCGGCGGTGACCCGCACGACGGCCTCGTCGATCGTCCGGACATAGTTGTCGATCGAGCCGAAAGGCGGCTCCAGATCGACCGCCACAAAGGCGCGTCCGTCGGCTTGGAGCTCCCGCAGCCAAGGGTTCCAGAAACCCCGATTGCAGACAAAGCCGTGGATCAACACCGCGCCCCGACGCCCATCCCGCGCAAGCTGATCGGGGATAGCTCGCGAGCGAAACGGCTGCTGCCAGCAAAACACGCGCGGCGCAGCGCGGCATTCCGCAAGCCATGCCCTCACATACTGCCGAGGGCTCGCGCGCGGAATCGGGTCCGACTCGCCAATTCGATAGCTCGCGAAAAACTCGATGGCCAGGAATGCCGAATGGCCGAAGAACAGGACGCAAAGTCCCAACAACGCAATCGTTGGCGAGTCGGACCACCAATAGCGCGCCCACAGCGCCGCAATCAGGAGCGAAGCCAGCACCAACCATCGCTGCAGTCGCGCAATCATCATGGAACAACTATCTCACGTAGAAGTGAGATTTCCATCTCCATTGAGCTCGCCAAAAAGCAAAAAGCCCAGCCATGAGAGGCTGGGCTTTTTGGGGCTGTAAGAGCCTGACGATGACCTACTTTCACACGGGAACCCGCACTATCATCGGCGCTGAGGCGTTTCACTGTC
>JAGIAI010000094.1 GCA_017744935.1 Variovorax sp. | reverse complement strand
GGCGGTGGTGGTCGCGGCATGCGCGTGGTCCACACTGAAGCGGCGCTGGTCAATGCGATCCAGATGACCAAGGCTGAGGCGGGAGCGGCGTTCAACAATCCCGCCGTGTACATGGAGAAGTTCCTCCAGAACCCGCGCCACATCGAGATCCAGGTGCTGGCCGACAAGCACAAGAACGCGGTGTACCTGGGAGAACGCGACTGCTCGATGCAGCGCCGCCACCAGAAAGTCATCGAGGAATCTCCCGCGCCCGGCATTCCGCGCAAGCTGATCGAAAAGATCGGTGAGCGTTGCGCCATGGCTTGCAAGAAGATCGGCTACCGCGGCGCCGGCACCTTCGAGTTTCTCTACGAAAACGGCGAGTTCTACTTCATCGAGATGAACACGCGGGTGCAGGTCGAGCATCCGGTCACCGAGTTCACCACCGGCATCGACATCGTGAAGACGCAGATCATGGTGGCCGCGGGCGAGAAGCTTCCGTTCACGCAACGCCAGATCGAGATGCGCGGCCACGCCATCGAGTGCCGTATCAACGCCGAGGACCCGTACAAGTTCACGCCGTCCCCCGGTCGCATCACGATGTGGCATCCGCCGGGCGGTCCCGGTGTGCGCGTGGACTCGCATGCCTACACGAACTACTTCGTGCCGCCGAACTACGACTCGATGATCGGCAAGATCATTGTTTATGGTGACACGCGCGAGCAGGCTATGGCGCGCATGCGCACCGCGCTCAACGAAACCGTGATCGAAGGCATCCTGACCAACATACCGCTGCATCGCGAGCTGATGGTCGACGCCAACTTCATGAACGGCGGCACCAACATCCACTACCTGGAAGAGTGGCTCGCTGCGCACAAGCGCTGAGCAACCAGGGCCGGAGCCAACTGTGTTCGAACTTCGTCTGCTTGCGCCGGAAGAGAGCGTCGAGATCATCAGTGACGCGCTCGATGCGCTCGACGCGCTGAGCGTCTCGGTCGAGGATGCCGACGCTCAGACCGATGCGGAGCAGGCGCTGTTCGGCGAGCCCGGCATGCCCCCGCCCAAGGAGGGCTGGCAGCATTCGCGTGTGATCGCACTGTTCTCCACCGAAGAGCAGGCTCGCGAAGCCGCATCGGTGCTGTCGGCGCAAGACTTCTTCGATGGATGCAGCGTGGTCGGCGTGGTCGACGTGCCCGAGCAGGACTGGGTGCGGCTGACGCAATCGCAGTTTGCGCCGGTCGAGATCACGCCCGAGTTCTGGATCGTGCCCACTTGGCATGAGCCGCCCGCGCAGGCGCGGCAGGTGATCCGTCTCGACCCCGGGCTGGCATTCGGCACGGGAACGCACCCGACCACCCGCATGTGCCTGCGCTGGACCGCGTCGCGCGGCGACCTCTCCGGGCAGCGTGTGCTCGACTACGGATGCGGCTCAGGCATCCTCGCGATCGGCGCCGCGAAGTTCGGGGCCCGCGATATTGAAGCGGTCGACATCGACGAAGCCGCTGTCGAATCGACGCGGCTCAATGCTGATGCGAATGGCGTGCACCTCAACGCCGGTTTGCCTGAAGCCGCAAGCGGTCGCTATGACGTGGTGCTGGCGAATATCCTCGCAACGCCGCTCAAGGTGCTCGCGCCCCTGCTGTGCGGTTATGTGGCGCCGGGCGGCTCGCTGGTGCTGGCCGGCATCCTCGAGCGCCAAGCCGACGAACTGAAGCAGGCCTACGCGCCTTACGCATCGCTGGAAGTTTCGGACAGCGAGGACGGTTGGATCCTGATGACGGCGCGGCTCTAGCCGGCCCTCGCCTCGTCGTGCCTCACGCAGAGGCAACCCTACAATCTGCGCCTCATGAGTCTGGTCACCCGCTGCCCCGCGTGCGCCACCCCGTTCAAGGTGGTCAGGGACCAACTTCGTATTTCCGATGGGTGGGTGCGATGCGGGCGCTGCAGCCAGGTCTTCGACGCGACCGTGGATCTGCAGGAAGCAGCCGAATTCCATGTGGAAACTCCCGCGCCCCCGCCTCAATCGGCGCTCGAAGCGCGCACGCCCGATGCAGTTGTCGACGAGCTTCCTCGCGACGCCGAACCCTCCGTTGAACTCTCGGAAACCGCCGAGCCGCTTGCAGAGGCGGAACAAGCAAATGGTGATCCCGCTTCAGTCGAAGTCGAAACGGACTTCTTCGACGACTTGCATGAGGCGCTGACGATAGGCCAGGCACTTCCGTCGCCCGATCCGGTGTCAGCACCTCCCTTGGCGGCCGACGACGATGATGCCGATTGCACCGACACGCCCGCTCGCGAAAGCGTCCCCGATATCGCGTGGCCTGACGCGGACATATTGTCGCTCGGGGACGAAGGACGCGTCGCTGTGCGCCCACCGGTGCCGCCTCCGCTGTCGTTTCCCGATATCGATCTTTCGCTGCCCTCATCGCCGCGCGCCGCGACTGTGCCGGCACCGGCGCCGGCTTCAGCAACGGAGCCGGCGGACGCCGGGTCTGCATCAGACGACCTGAGCAACGTCCAATTGCAGAAGGCGCTTCGCCGTGCGCGCGCCAAGTCCGCAAAGATCGCGAAGGCCAAGGCGCGCGAGCGTAAAGCCGCGTCGCCCGACACGGCGCCTGTGGTGCTGTCTGCCAGCGAGCCCGAGCCCGCCACCGAGCCGATGCCTGCCGAGCTGTCGCACTTCTTCGGCGCGGAAAGCGAAAAGGGCTTCTGGCAGCGTCCCGGCGTGCGCGGCCTGATGGCACTCCTTGCTTTTCTCGGCGTCGTGCTCCTGCTGGGTCAGATGGCCTACCAGGAACGCGATCTGATCGTTGCGCGCCAGCCGTCGCTTCGCCCAGCGCTTCAGTCGATGTGCAATGTGCTCGGCTGCGAGGTCTCCGCGCTTCGCCAGATCAACGACATCAAGGTCGACGGGGCATCGTTCGCGCGCGAGAAGAGCGACGACGGCTATCGATTCAGCTTCACGCTTCGCAATGCGACGGAGGTCCCGCTCGCGATGCCTGCCGTCGAACTGTCACTGCTCGACACGCAAGAGCGCGCCGTCGTCAGGCGCGTGCTCATGCCCGCCGAGTTCGGTGCGCCGAACGTCCTGCCGGCACGTTCGGAGCGCTCGGCGTCGCTCTTGCTCAGGCTCACCGGACCCGAGGCAGCGCTCATGCCGCCCGTGGCCGGCTTTCGCGTGGAGACGCTCTATCCTTGAGCCTCACACGCCTCATCCAACCATTCGACAACTCCATCAGACGGTTCACCCATGGCAGCAGTGATTTGCGGTTCGCTCGCGTTCGACACCATCATGACCTTCGAAGGCCGGTTCGCCGACCAGATCCTTCCGGACCAGTTGCACATCCTCAATGTGTCGTTCCTGGTCCCCGGTCTCCGGCGTGACTTCGGCGGCTGCGCGGGCAATATCGCCTACAGCCTCAACGCGCTCGGCGGCAATGCGCTGCCGATGGCCACAGTCGGCAGCGACGGTGGCTCCTATGTGGAGCGGCTCCGTTCGCTGGGCATCAGCACCGAGTTCGTCCGCGAGGTCGACGACACCTTCACCGCCCAGGCGATGATCATGAACGACCGCGACAACAACCAGATCACGGCGTTCCACCCGGGCGCGATGCAGCAGGCACATATCACGCAAATCACGGCGCGTGAGGACATTCGCGTCGGGATCATCGCGCCCGACGGGCGCGACGCAATGCTGCAGCATGCCGAGCAGTTCAAGGCCGCGGGCATTCCGTTCGTGTTCGATCCAGGCCAGGGCCTGCCGATGTTCGACGGCAAGGAGCTGGCGCACTTCGTCGATCTCGCAAGCTGGGTGGTGGTGAACGACTACGAAGGCAAGATGTTGTCGCAGCGCACCGGCTGGAGCCTGGCCGAAATCTCGAAACGCGTGCGCGGTCTGGTGGTGACGCTCGCCGCGGAAGGCTGCGAGGTCTGGGCGCAAGGCGAGCGCGAACACGTTCCTGGCGTGGTGCCGACCGCGGTGATCGAGCCGACGGGCTGCGGCGACGCATGGCGCGGCGCATTGCTCTACGGGCTCGAAAAGGAATGGTCGCTTGCGCGCTGTGCGGCACTCGGCAATCAATTGGGCGCGCTCAAAATTGCCCAACGCGGTCCGCAGAATTACACGGTGGATCGAAAGGCGCTTGGCCTTTAATTCATCGCCCAAAAACAAAAAAGCCCGGTGCGCAAACACCGGGCTTTTTCTTTGACAGCGACTGATTAATCAGGGCTTGCTGGCCGTCGGGAACGGCCAAGCTGCCTGGGGATTCAGCGTCGTCTGGGCTGCGGTAGGAGCAGCAGCGGGGGCGGCGGCAGGAGCCTTCGCAGGGGCCTTGGCCTTTTTGGCAGCAGGCTTCTTCGCTGCTTTCTTGGCGGCAGGCTTCTTGGCTGCAGCCTTTTTCGCAGGGGCCTTCTTGGCAGCGGCCTTCTTCGCCGGAGCCTTCTTGGCTGCTACCTTCTTGGCAGGAGCCTTCTTCGCCGGAGCCTTCTTGGCCGCTACCTTCTTGGCAGGAGCCTTCTTTGCCGGAGCCTTCTTCGCAGCGGCCTTCTTGGCCGGCGCTTTCTTTGCAGTTGCCATTTCTATCTTCTCCTTGATCAAGTTGAAAAAATCAACCTCTTGAAGCACTCCACGCATGTTGGACATCGCGGAGCGATCCATGGTGTTGGGGCCTGCCCCAACACCATGAACACCGAAGCCCTACCGCTGCCGCACTCTTTGGTGCAGTCCGTCGGCGAGGGCAAGTTCTGAACTCACTTTGTTCTTGTCGAAATCAATCCCAGGAGAGAGCACCACCCGACTGATACTCGATCACACGGGTTTCGAAGAAATTGCGCTCCTTCTTCAGGTCAATCATTTCGCTCATCCACGGGAAGGGATTTTCTTCGTTCGGGAAGAGCGTTTCGAGGCCGATCTGCTGCGCGCGCCGGTTGGCGATGTAGCGCAGATAGCCCTTGAACATGGAGGCGTTCATGCCGAGCACGCCACGCGGCATGGTGTCTTCGGCATATCGGTATTCGAGCTCGACGGCCTTCAGGAAGAGGGCCTTGATCTCCGCCTTGAACTCGGCTGTCCAGAGGTGCGGGTTCTCGAGCTTGAGCTGGTTGATCAGGTCGATGCCGAAATTGCAGTGCATCGATTCGTCGCGCAGGATGTACTGGTACTGCTCGGCAGCACCGGTCATCTTGTTCTGGCGGCCCAGCGCAAGGATCTGCGTGAAGCCGACGTAGAAGAACAGGCCTTCCATCAGGCAGGCGAAGACGATCAGCGACTTGAGCAGCGTCTGGTCGTTTTCCGGCGTGCCGGTGTGGAAGTTCGGATCGCTGATAGCGTCGATGAACGGGATCAGGAACTGGTCCTTCTCGCGGATCGACGGCACTTCGTTGTACGCGTTGAAGATCTCGCTCTCATCGAGGCCGAGCGATTCAACGATGTACTGGTAGGCGTGCGTGTGGATCGCCTCTTCGAACGCCTGGCGCAGCAGGAACTGGCGGCACTCGGGCGCCGTGATGTGGCGATAGGTGCCCAGCACGATGTTGTTGGCGGCCAGCGAATCGGCGGTCACGAAGAAGCCGAGGTTGCGCTTGACGATGCGGCGCTCGTCTTCGGAAAGGCCGTTCGGGTCTTTCCAGAGCGCGATGTCGCGCGTCATGTTCACTTCCTGCGGCATCCAGTGATTGGCGCAGGTGGCGAGGTACTTCTCCCAAGCCCACTTGTACTTGAACGGCACCAACTGGTTGACGTCGGTCTGCCCGTTGATGATGCGCTTGTCGGCTGCCTTGACGCGGTGGCCGGTGGACACCGCCGATGCGGTCGGCTGCGTCGCGCGCGCTGCGGCACTTTCAGCGTATGCGTGCGCGACAGGAGCGACGGAAGAAATTTGGGGAGCAATTTGCGAAGTCGGAAACTCCGGCGAGCGGCCGACTTGCGTGCCGCTGTTCGATGTGTGCCGCAATCCTTGTTGAAGATTCGTTGGCAAGGAGGGCTTGACTTCTTCGTCCCAGGTCAACATAGAAAAATCCAATGCTCAAATTATGTGAGCAACGATGTGAGTTGCAAAGTGCTCTACACATCGCGCTCCAATTATGTTGTCGTTATGTTGTTCGCATGCATCGCAATTTGTCAGGCAATGCCGCGAACTACGCCAACTTCATGCCGACATTACTGGCACGCTTCGCACGTCGGATCATCGACGCCGCAGAACGCGATGTCGGTTGCGGGGATCGCATTCATCTGCGCTTGCGCTGCCAGAGCCGCTGCTTCGAGTGCGCTCATGCCGGACGGCGAATCGCTACCCGACGACACCGCATTGAGTCGACCCGATTGAACCGTGGACTTCTCTGCATGCGTCGCGCTCTGCGTGCGCAGGTAGTAGGTGGTCTTCAGGCCGCGCAGCCATGCGAGCTTGTAGGTGTCGTCCAGCTTCTTGCCTGATGCACCAGCCATGTAGATGTTCAGCGACTGCGCCTGGTCGATCCACTTCTGGCGACGTGCAGCGGCCTCGACGAGCCACGTGGTCTCGATCTCGAACGCGGTGGCGTAGAGCGCCTTGACGTCCTGCGGCACGCGGTCGATGGGACGCAGCGAACCGTCGAAGTGCTTCAGGTCCATCACCATCACGTCGTCCCACAGGCCGAGGCGCTTGAGGTCGCGCACCAGGTAGTGGTTGATGACCGTGAACTCGCCGGAGAGGTTCGACTTGACCGAGAGGTTGCCGAAGCAGGGCTCGATCGAGGCGTCCACGCCGATGATGTTGGAGATGGTCGCGGTCGGTGCGATGGCGACGCAGTTGGAGTTGCGCATGCCATCGGCTTTGATCTTCTGGCGCAGTTCGTTCCAGTCAAGCGTCGAAGAGCGGTCCACTTCGATGTAGCCGCCGCGCGCCTTCTCGAGCAGGTCGAGCGTGTCGAGCGGCAGCACGCCCTTGTCCCACAGCGAACCCTTGTAGCTCGAATACTTGCCGCGCTCGCGGGCCAGTTCGGTCGAAGCCCAGTAGGCGTAGTAGCAGATCGCTTCCATCGATTCATCGGCGAACTGCACCGCTTCCTGCGAGGCGTAGGGGATGCGCAGTTCGTACAGCGCGTCCTGGAAGCCCATCAGGCCGAGGCCGACCGGGCGATGGCGCAGGTTAGAGTCGCGCGCCTTCTTGACCGCGTAGTAGTTGATGTCGATCACGTTGTCGAGCATGCGCATCGCGGTGGAGACGGTGCGCTTGAGCTTTTCCTGATCGACCTTGCCGTCCTTCAGGTGCTGCAGCAGGTTGACCGAGCCGAGGTTGCAGACCGCTGTTTCGGTGTCGCTGGTGTTCAGCGTGATCTCGGTGCAGAGGTTGGACGAGTGCACCACGCCGGCGTGCTGCTGCGGCGAGCGAACGTTGCAGGCGTCCTTGAACGTGATCCACGGATGCCCGGTTTCGAACAGCATCGTGAGCATCTTGCGCCAGAGGTCGGTCGCGGGAAGGGTGCGGCTCGGCTTCAGGTCGCCGCGCGATGCCTTCTCTTCATAGGCGACGTAGGCGGCTTCGAACTCGGCGCCGAACTTGTCGTGCAGGTCGGGAACACTCGACGGCGAGAACAGGGTCCAGTTGCCCTTTTCCATCACCCGGCGCATGAACAGGTCGGGAATCCAGTTCGCGGTGTTCATGTCGTGCGTGCGGCGGCGGTCGTCGCCGGTGTTCTTGCGCAGCTCGAGGAATTCCTCGATGTCGAGGTGCCAGCTTTCGAGGTACGTGCAGACCGCGCCCTTGCGCTTGCCGCCCTGGTTGACCGCCACAGCGGTGTCGTTCACCACCTTGAGGAAGGGAACCACGCCTTGCGATTCACCGTTGGTGCCCTTGATG
>JAGIAI010000093.1 GCA_017744935.1 Variovorax sp. | reverse complement strand
GATGCCTGCAACGTGCGCTCGCCGCAGCAGCACGCCGGCGTGGTGCACTCGTCCAACCTGTGCACCGAGATCACGCTGAACACCAGCGACACCGAAACCGCGGTCTGCAACCTCGGCTCGGTCAACCTGCTGCAGCACCTGAAGGACGGCAAGATCGATCAGGAAAAGCTCAAGCGCACCGTCTCGACCGCGATGCGCATGCTCGACAACGTGATCGACATCAACTACTACGCGGTCAAGAAGGCGCGCGACTCGAACCTGCGCCACCGCCCGGTCGGCCTCGGCCTGATGGGCTTCCAGGACGCGCTGTACGAACTGCGCATCCCCTACGCGTCGAACGAAGCCGTCCAGTTCGCCGACGAGTCGATGGAAGCGATCTGCTACTACGCCTACTGGGCCTCGACCGAGCTGGCGCGCGAGCGCGGCAAGTACTCGAGCTACAAGGGCTCGCTGTGGGACAAGGGCGTGCTGCCGCTGGACACGCTCGACCTGCTCGAGAAGGCACGCGGCGGCTTCGTCGAGCTGGACCGCTCGTCCACCCTCGACTGGAACGAGCTGCGCCAGAAGATCAAGGCCGACGGCATGCGCAACTCCAACTGCGTGGCCATCGCGCCGACCGCGACCATCTCGAACATCATCGGCGTGGACGCCTCGATCGAGCCCTGCTTCGGCAACCTCTCGGTCAAGTCCAACCTGTCCGGCGAGTTCACCGTGATCAACCACTACCTGGTGCGCGACCTCAAGCGCCTGGGCCTGTGGGACGACGTGATGGTGATGGACCTGAAGCACTTCGACGGGTCGCTGCGCCCCATCGACCGCGTGCCGCAGGACGTCAAGGCGCTCTACGCCACCGCCTTCGAGATCGAGACCACCTGGCTGGTCGAGGCGGCTGCGCGGCGCCAGAAGTGGATCGACCAGGCGCAGTCGCTCAACATCTACATGGCCGGCGCATCGGGCAAGAAGCTCGACGACACCTACAAGCTCGCCTGGCTGCGCGGCCTCAAGACCACCTACTACCTGCGCACGCAGAGCGCGACGCACGCCGAGAAGTCCACCGTGCAATCGGGCCGTCTCAACGCGGTCTCGTCGGGCGGCGATGCATCGTCGTCGGGCATGAGCGCACTCGAAGCAGCCGCTCTGGCAGCGCAAGCGCAGATGAACGCGATCCCCGCGACCGACATCGCGTTCTGCGGCGTCGACGATCCGACGTGCGAAGCGTGCCAGTGATGTCGGCATGAAGTCGACGTGATTCGCGGCATCGCCCGACAACGCGCGATGCATGCGAACAACATAACGACAACATAATTGGAGCGCGATGTGGAGGAGCACTTTGCAACTCACATCGTTGCTCACATAATTTGAGCATTGGATTTTTCTATGTTGACCTGGGACGAAGAAGTCAAGCCCTCCTTGCCAACGGATCTTCAACAAGGAGTGCGAAACGCATCGAACGGCGGCGCGCAAGTCGGCCGCTCGTCGGAGTTTTCGACTTCGCAGATTGCTTCCCAAATTTCTCCCATCGCTTCCACCGCACCTGCCGCAACGGCAGGTCGCCGCGTCAAGGCGGCCGACAAGCGCATCATCAACGGCCAGACCGACGTCAACCAGCTGGTGCCGTTCAAGTACAAGTGGGCCTGGGAAAAGTACCTCGCCACCTGCGCCAACCACTGGATGCCGCAGGAAGTGAACATGACGCGCGACATCGCGCTCTGGAAGGACCCCAACGGCCTCTCCGAAGACGAGCGCCGCATCGTCAAGCGCAACCTCGGCTTCTTCGTGACCGCCGACTCGCTGGCCGCCAACAACATCGTGCTGGGCACCTACCGCCACATCACGGCGCCCGAGTGCCGCCAGTTCCTGTTGCGACAGGCCTTCGAGGAGGCGATCCACACGCACGCCTACCAGTACATCGTCGAGTCGCTCGGCCTGGACGAAAGCGAGATCTTCAACGCCTACAACGAGGTTTCGTCGATCCGTGACAAGGACCAGTTCCTGATCCCGTTCATCGACGTCATCAGCGACCCGAACTTCCACACCGGCACGCCCGAGAACGACCAGAAGCTGCTCAAGTCGCTGATCGTCTTCGCCTGCCTGATGGAGGGCCTCTTCTTCTACGTCGGCTTCACGCAGATCCTGGCGCTCGGCCGCCAGAACAAGATGACCGGTGCCGCCGAGCAGTACCAGTACATCCTGCGCGACGAATCGATGCACTGCAATTTCGGCATCGACCTGATCAACCAGCTCAAGCTCGAGAACCCGCACCTCTGGACCGCGGAGTTCAAGGCCGAGATCAAGGCCCTCTTCATGAAGGCCGTCGAGCTCGAATACCGATATGCCGAAGACACCATGCCGCGCGGCGTGCTCGGCATGAACGCCTCCATGTTCAAGGGCTATCTGCGCTACATCGCCAACCGGCGCGCGCAGCAGATCGGCCTCGAAGCGCTCTTCCCGAACGAAGAAAATCCCTTCCCCTGGATGAGCGAAATGATTGACCTGAAGAAGGAGCGCAATTTCTTCGAAACCCGTGTGATCGAGTATCAGTCGGGTGGCGCGCTCTCCTGGGATTGAATCAAGAACAAAGTGAGTTCAAGAATTGCCCTGGCCGGCGGATCGCACCGAAGAGTGCGACACCGGCAGGGCGTCGGTGTTCATGGTGCTGGGGCGTGCCCCAACGCCATGGATCGCTCCACGCTGACAAACTGGCGCGGAGTGCTTCAAAAGGTTGATTTTTTCAACTTGATCAAGGAGAAATAGAAATGGCAACTGCAAAGAAAGCTCCGGCCAAGAAGGCCGCTGCGAAGAAGGCTCCGGCGAAGAAGGCCGCTGCCAAGAAGGCTCCGGCGAAAAAGGCGCCGGCGAAGAAGGTCGTCGCCAAGAAGGCGCCGGCGAAGAAGGCTCCTGCCAAGAAGGTCGCGGCCAAGAAGGCGCCGGCGAAGAAGGCTCCTGCCAAGAAGGTCGCAGCCAAGAAGGCGCCGGCGAAGAAGGCTCCTGCCAAGAAGGTCGCAGCCAAGAAGGTCGCCGCCAAGAAGGCCCCGGCGAAAAAGGCCGCTGCCAAGAAGGTAGCCGCCAAGAAGGCGCCTGCAAAGAAGGCCGCTGCCAAGAAGCCTGCCGCCAAGAAGGCTGCGAAGAAGCCTGCTGCGAAGAAGGCCAAGGCCGCCCCTGCGAAGGCTGCTGCCGTCGCCGCTGCCCCCTCGCCTGCCGCCCAGACGACGCTGAACCCGCAGGCTGCCTGGCCGTTCCCGACGGCCAGCAAGCCCTGAGTCCCTCAGTCGCTGTCAAAGCAAAAGCCCGGTGTGCGAACACCGGGCTTTTTTATTGCCGCGCCGCCGTCAAAGGCCGAGCGCTTGTCGATCGACCGTGTAGTTCTGCGGACCGCGCTGGGCGATTTTCAGGGCGCCCAATTGATTTCCGAGTGCCGCGCAGCGCGCGAGCGGCCATCCTTTTTCCAGCCCGAACAGCAATGCGCCACGCCACGCATCGCCACAACCGGTCGGCTCGACCACCGCAGTGGGCGTCACGGGCGGCACGTGCTCGCGCTCGCCCTCTGTCCAGACTTCGCACCCCTCCGCAGCCAGCGTGACCACCAGCCCGCGCACGCGCTTGGAGATCTCGGCCAGGCTCCAGCCGGTGCGCTGCGACAGCATCTTGCCTTCGTAGTCGTTGACGACCACCCAACTGGCCAGTTCGACGAAATGCGCGAGTTCCTTGCCGTCGAACATCGGCAGGCCCTGGCCCGGATCGAACACGAAAGGGATGCCCGCCGCCTTGAACTGCTCCGCATGCTGCAGCATCGCCTCCCGGCCATCGGGCGCGATGATGCCGACCTGGATGTCCTCGCGCGCCGCGATGCGCGTGATGTGCGCCTGCTGCATGGCACCGGGGTGGAAGGCCGTGATCTGGTTGTTGTCGCGGTCGTTCATGATCATCGCCTGAGCGGTGAAGGTGTCGTCCACCTGGCGAACGAATTCGGTGCTGATGCCCAGGGAGCGAAGACGCTCCAGGTAGTCCGCGCCATCGGATCCCACGGTCGCCATCGGCAGCGCGGTTCCGCCGAGTGCGTTCAGGCTGTAGGCGATGTTGCCCGCACAACCGCCGAAGTCGCGCCTGAGCGCAGGCACGAGGAACGACACATTGAGGATGTGCAACTGGTCGGGAAGGATCTGGTCGGCGAACCGGCCTTCGAAGGTCATGATCGTGTCGAACGCGAGCGAACCGCAAATCACTGCTGCCATGAGAGAACCGCCTGATGAAGTCGTGGAAAAGGATGAAGGTCCGGGGCGCTCAAGGGTAGAGCGCTTCCAGACGGAAACCGGCCACCGGCGGCATCGCCGCGGCTTCCGGTCCGGTGAGCCTGAGCGACAGCGATGCGGCGCGCTCTGACCGCGCGGGGAGCACGGCCGGTGCGCCGAACTCGGCCGGCATGAGGACGCGGCGCACGACCGCCCGCTCCTGCGTGTCGAGCAGGGACAGCTCGACGGCCGGCATGGCGAGCGGCACGTCCGCTGCATTGCGAAGCGTGAAGCTGAAGCGAAAGCCATCGTCGCTCTTCTCGCGAGAGAACGACGCGCCATCGACCTTGATGTCGTTGATCTGGCGAAGCGCGGAAATCTCACAGTCCAGCACCCTGCACATCGATGTCATGGCGGGGCGAAGCGAAGGCTGGCGAGCGACGATCAGATCGCGCTCCTGATACGCCACCTGCCCCAGCAGGAGCACGACGCCGAGGAACGCCAGCAACCCCATGGCCCACCGCACTGCAGGGCGCCGCCAGAACGCGCCGGCGCCCGCCGCTTCATAGAACGAGGGCGCAGGCATCGGGAGCGACGCGTGAGGCTCCGGCTCGCTGGCGGCCAGTACGACGGGCGCCGTGTCGACCTGCGCGGGCTTCTGCTCGCGCGCCTTTGCCTTGGCGACCTTGGCCGCCTTGGCGCGTGCGCGGCGCAGTGCCTTTTGGAGCTGCGCGTGGCCGGCGTCGTCCGGCGTGGGGCCGCCTTCGTCGGCACCCCGCGCCGCGTCCGCAGCGATCGGGGCGATGGGGAGCGAGGGCGGCGGCGCGGACAATGAGAGGTCGAGGTCCGGAAAGGAAAGCGGAGGCGGCGCCGGGGGACGCACGGCCGTGCGCCCCTCGTCGCCCAGCGACAGCAGGTCCGCAGCGGGCCATGACTCACCCGCACGGATGCCGCCGAAGAAGGCGGCTTCCTCCGCGGGGGCGGGATGGTCCGAAGCCGCAGGCGTGGGCAAGGCTGTCGAGACGGCCTCGGGCCGCAGCGGCTCTTCGCTGCCGCCCCATGCGGCGGTTTCGTCGTCGAGGAAATCGACCTCGACATCGGCGGGCGCAGGTGCTGGCTCGGCCGGTTCGGAGGGTTGCGGCGGCTCGTCGATCGCCGATTCGGCGACATGGTCGATGCCGTGCGGCGCGGTGTCACCCCCCTCGGTGACGGACCCCGGGGTGACAGGCGCCGGTCGCGCGCCGGGCGCTTCCTGCAGATCGAGCGTGGCGTCGAACACCTCGCTGCAGCGGCCGCAGCGCACCCAGCCATCGGAAATGCGAAGCTGGTCCTTCACCACCTTGAAAGCGGTGCCGCACGCGGGACAACGGGTGACCAGACTCATGAGGCGCCGATTGTAGGGTCGCCCCCACGCCGCGCGAGAAGGCCGCAGGGCCTACAGGCGCGCCGTCATCAGGATCCAGCCGTCCTCGCTGTCGGCGACCTCGAGCGTCGCGTAAGGCGCGTAGGCCAGCTTCAATTCGTCAGCCTGTCGATCGAGGATGCCGGCCAGCACCAGCGAGCCGCCCGGCGCCACGTAGCCGCACAGCAGCGGCGCGAGGACCTTGAGCGGTGTCGCCAGGATGTTGGCGAGGACGATGTCGTAGCGGCCGTGGGCCGCCTCCGGCAATCCCGCCTTCAGTCGCACGCCGTTGGCCTCGGCGTTCAGGCGGGTCGACTCGACTGCCGCTTCGTCGATGTCCACGGCGTCGATGTCGCGCGCGCCGAACTTCGCGGCGCCGATGGCCAGGATGCCGGAGCCGCATCCGTAGTCGAGCACACGCAAGCCCGCCAAGTCGCCGCGCGAGGCGGTCCATCGCAGGCACATCCGCGTGGTCGGGTGCGTGCCGGTGCCGAACGCGAGGCCCGGGTCCAGCCGGATCACCTGCCGCGCCTGCGCGGGCGGCTCGTGCCAGGTCGGAACGATCCAGAACTCGCTCGTGATCTCGACCGGCGCGAACTGCGATTGCGTGAGCCGCACCCAGTCCTGCTCCGGCACGTCGACGACGCCGATCACGCTGCAGCCGGCGAAGAAGTCCTGCGCGGACAGGACCGACGCCGCTTCGCGCGCCAGCTCTTCGGTCGAAAAGAGGGCGATGACCCGCGATCGCTGCCAGCCCCCCTTGGGCGGCGGCATGCCCGGCTCGCCGAACAGCGCCTGCTCGGCATCGGTCTGCGCATCGGCGTCCTCGACCGAGACACTCAGCGCGTCAAGGGCGTCCAGCGCGTCGCTGACGATCTCGACGCCGTCTTCCGGCACGAGCAGGCGAAGTTCGAACACAGGAGGCTCCAGCTGCGGTGACTCAGCGCTTGTGCGCCGCCAGCCACTCTTCGAGGTAGTGGATGTTGGTGCCGCCGTTCATGAAGTTGGCGTCGACCATCAGTTCGCGATGCAGCGGCATGTTGGTCTGGATGCCTTCGATCACGGTCTCGTTGAGCGCGGTGCGCATGCGCGCCATGGCCTGCTCGCGGGTGTCGCCGTAGACGATGATCTTGCCGATCATCGAGTCGTAGTTGGGCGGCACGAAGTAGTTCGTGTAGGCATGCGAATCCACCCGCACGCCCGGGCCGCCCGGGGGATGCCACATCGTGATGCGCCCCGGCGAGGGCGTGAACTTGTAAGGGTCCTCGGCGTTGATGCGGCACTCGATCGCATGGCCGCGCATCTCGATCTGGCGCTGCGTGAAGGGCAGCTTCTCGCCGGCCGCGACCATGATCTGCGTCTTGACGATGTCGATGCCCGTCGTGAACTCGGTCACCGGGTGCTCCACCTGCACGCGCGTGTTCATCTCGATGAAGTAGAACTCGCCGTTTTCGTAGAGAAACTCGAAGGTGCCGGCGCCGCGGTAGCCGATCTTCTTGCAGGCCATCGCGCAGCGCTCGCCGATCTTCTCGATCAGCTTGCGCGGAATGCCCGGCGCGGGCGACTCCTCGATCACCTTCTGGTGTCGGCGCTGCATCGAGCAGTCGCGCTCGCCGAGGTAGACCGCGTTCTTGTGCTTGTCGGCCAGGACCTGGATCTCGATGTGGCGCGGGTTCTGGAGGAACTTCTCCATGTAGACCGACGGGTTGTTGAACGCCGCGCCGGCTTCCGCCTTGGTCATCTGGATCGCATTGATCAGCGCCGCCTCGGTGTGGACCACGCGCATGCCGCGCCCGCCGCCACCGCCGGCAGCCTTGATGATCACCGGGTAGCCGATGGCGCGCGCGATGCGCTTGTTGGCCGTCGCGTCGTCGGACAGTTCACCGTCGGAGCCGGGCACGCAGGGCACGCCGGCCTTGATCATGGCCTGCTTGGCCGACACCTTGTCGCCCATGATGCGGATCGACTCCGGCGTGGGGCCGATGAACTGGAAGCCGCTCTGCTCCACGCGCTCGGCGAAGTTCGCGTTCTCGCTCAAGAAGCCGTAGCCGGGATGGATGGCCTCGGAGTCCGTCACCTCGGCGGCCGAGATGATGGCGGGCATGTTCAGGTAGCTCTGGGACGAAGGCGCGGGGCCGATGCACACCGCTTCTTCGGCAAGCCTGACGTATTTGGCATCGCGGTCGGCCTCCGAATAGACCATGACGGCCTTGATGCCGAGCTCGCTGCAGGCGCGCTGGATTCGTAAAGCGATCTCACCGCGGTTGGCGACCAGGATCTTCTTGAACATGGTCACTCGATGATGAACAGCGGTTGGCCGTATTCGACCGCCTGGCCGTTCTCGCCGAGGATCTGGGTGATGGTGCCCGCCTTGTCGGCCTCGAT
>JAGIAI010000092.1 GCA_017744935.1 Variovorax sp. | reverse complement strand
CTTGCCGGCCACGGGCGTGAGTGCCCGGACGATGTCCTGGGCCACCGATGGCTTCTCTGCAATCACCAAAGTCTTCATTGACTCGTCATCCTTACAATCTGGCGCTTCTCGCGTGCGCGCACGCACGCGCATGCGTACATATTCAAACTATCAGACTTCGCCGATGCCTTCCAAGTCCCTCGTTTCCGGTAGTGGCCGCCGCATCCAGACCCGGCGCTCCGACGTCCACGGCAACGGCGTTTTCGCCGTGCAGGATATCGCGGAGGGCGAAACGCTCATTGAATACAAGGGTGAGGTCATCACCTGGAAAGAGGCTCTCCGACGCCATCCGCACGATCCGTCGCAACCCAACCACACGTTCTACTTCCATATCGATGACGAGCGTGTGATCGACGGCGGTGTGAAGGGTAATGCCGCGCGCTGGATCAACCATTCCTGCGATCCGAGCTGCGAAGCCGACGAGCAGGACGGGCGCGTCTTCATCAAGGCCTTGCGCAATATCGCGGCCGGCGAAGAGCTCAGCTACGACTACGGCCTGATCATCGACGAGCCATACACGAAGAAGCTCAAGTCCGAATTCCCCTGCTGGTGCGGTTCAAAGAACTGTCGCGGCACTTTGCTTGCACCCAAGTCCGACGACGAAAAGAAAAGCAAAGGCAAGAAGAAAAAGGAAGCCAGGAGCGCTGGCAAGGGCAAGAAGGACGCGGGCGACGTCCGCAAGGAACCCAAGAAGAAAAAGAACAAGGACAAGAACGCCAAGTCCTTGAAGTCCGACAAGCGTTGAGCATGTCCGCGCCCTGGTTCGAAGACGAGATCGCGGGTGCCCTGGCGCAAAGGCTGCCGGGCGTCGGCGTCGAGGTCGTTGCCGAGATCGATTCGACGAGCAGCGAACTCATGCGGCGGGCCCGCGACGGCAGCCGCGTGCCGGTGCTGCTCGTGGCCGAGCGCCAGACTGCCGGTCGCGGCCGCCTGGGCCGGGCTTGGCAGAGCGCGCAGGATGCCCGCCAACCCGCATCACTGACCTTCTCCCTCGGCCTCCCGCTCGCGCCGCGCGACTGGTCGGGACTTTCACTCGCAGTCGGCGTGAGCGTGGCGGAAAGCCTGGATCCTTCCAGTTCGGCAGGGCTGGGGCTCAAATGGCCAAACGATCTCTGGGTCGGCGACCGAAAGCTCGGTGGCATCCTGATCGAGACCGCCCTCCTCCAGCCCGACGCGGCGGAGCGCTATCTCGTGATCGGCATCGGCATCAACATCGGCCCGCGTGAAGCCACCGGGCTCAGCACCGAACCGGCGTGGCTGCAGCAATGGCGCCCACATGCGACACCGGGAGAGGTGCTTCGCGAGATCGCGGTCCCGCTGGTGGAGAACGTGCAGCTCTTCGATGAGCGCGGCTTCGTGCCCTTCGCACCGCGTTTCGCCGCGCGGGATGTGCTGCGCGGGCGCGATGTGCGGCTCAGCGACGGCACCGAAGGCCGCTGTGAAGGCGTGGGCTGGGGCGGCGAACTGCTGGTGCAGACGGCCGCCGGCATGAAGACCATCACCAGCGCCGAAGTCAGCGTGCGCCCTGCCCCTTCGACGTGATGATGTTGCGGCTGCTGGTCGTGCTCCTGATCGTCGCGAACGTCGGCTACTACGCCTGGTCGCAAGGTGCGCTCGCGTTGTTCGGCACGCAGCCCGCGCGCTTCAGCGAGCGCGAGCCCCAGCGTCTCCAGCAGCAGGTGCGACCGCAGATGCTGGAGATCCGCAAGGTCGATCCCGGCAAGGTCTGAGGCCGCTCAGTGCGGCCTGGCGGCGCGGCGTTCGCCCTCGTTGCCATCGAAGCGCAGGCTGACGAGCGTGCCCGGCGGATGCTGGGCCGGATGGGCGTCCTCCAGTTGCACGGTCGCGAAATGCTGGCGCGCGATTTCCCGCACGATCGGCAGGCCCAGGCCCGATCCGTCGGCTTCGTTACCCAGCACACGATAGAACGGCTCGAACACGAGCTCCCGTTCGGCCTCTGCGATGCCGGGGCCGTTGTCCTCGACCTGCAGCATCACGATGCGGCCGAAGGGGTCGGCCAGCACTCGTGCGGTAATGACGCCCGGTCGTTCCGGTGTCGAGGGCGTGTAGTTGATCGCGTTGTCGACGAGATTGCGCACCAGCTCCTTGAGCAGCGTCGGGTTGCCGTCGATCGCTACGCCCGGCGCGCCGGGCTGGGCGCCCTCGTAGCCGAGGTCGATGCGCTTGTCGATCGCGCGCGGCACAGCTTCCCGCACCACCTCGATCGTGAGCCGCGCGATGTCACAGGATTGCCGGCCGATGTTGCCGCCGTTGCCTTCCGCGCGCGCAAGCGAGAGGAGCTGGTTGACCGTGTGCGTCGCGCGCACGCTGGCGCGCCCGATCTGCTTGAGCGACTGCTTGAGTTCTTCCGCGTTCGCGCCTTCGCGCTGCGCGAGGTCGGCCTGCATGCGCAAGCCCGCGAGCGGTGTCTTCAATTGATGCGCCGCATCCGCGAGAAAGCGCTTCTGCGTGCCGATCGAGTCGTTCAGCTTGCGAAGCAGGTCGTTGACCGAGAGCACCAGCGGCACGACTTCGAGGGGCACAGAGGATTCATCGAGCGGGCTCAGGTCGCCCGGACGACGCTCGCGGATGCGCGCCTCCACCACCGACAGCGGCTTGATGCCGCGTACCAGCGCCAGCCAGATCAGGAGCACCGCCAGCGGCAGGATCGCGAACTGCGGCAGAAGCACGCCCTTGATGATTTCCGTGGCCAGCACGGATTGCTTCTCGCGCGTCTCGGCCACCTGTAGCAGCGCCAGCGGCGACTCGGGGTTCGTGCCGGCAATCCACAGCGAAGCGATACGCACCTGCTGCCCCTGGATCAGGCCGTTGCGCAGGTAGACCACGCCGGGCATAGGCGGCTCGTCGGAGCTTGGCGGAGGGACCTCGGGCTCGCCGCTCAGCAGACCGCCATGCTCGTCCAGTAGCTGGTAGTACACGCGATCCGCCTCGTCGCCGCCGAGGATCTCGCGCGCCGGTTGAGGCAGCACGAACTGGATGCGGCCGTGATCGACGTCGACCAGTCGCGCGAGGGTCTGGATATTGGATTCGAGGGCCCGGTCGAAAGGCGCGTTGGCGATGCCCTGCGCCACGAGCCACGTCACGCCGATGCTCACCGGCACCAGCAGCAGCAACGGCGTGAGCATCCAGTCGAGGATCTCGCCGAACAGGGAGCGCTGGGCGCGCTGAAAAAGTTTCACCGAGCAGTCACCCAGCCGGCGAGCGGCTCGTCAGGAAGGAATCTTTTCAAGGCAATAGCCGAGGCCGCGCACGGTCGCGATGCGCACCGGACCCTTCTCGATCTTCTTGCGCAGGCGATGGATGTAGACCTCGATCGCGTTCAGGCTGACCTCTTCCCCCCACTCGCACAGACGCTCGACGAGCTGGTCCTTGCTCACGAGGCGACCCGCACGTTGCAGCAGGACTTCGAGCAAGCCGAGTTCGCGCGCGGACAGCTCGATCATCTTGCCGTCGATGGTCGCCACGCGACCTGCCTGGTCGTAGACGAGCGGCCCATGCTTGATGGCGTTGCTCGTGCCGCCCATGCCGCGGCGGGTGAGCGCACGCACGCGCGCTTCGAGTTCCTGCAGCGAGAAGGGCTTGGCCATGTAGTCGTCGGCGCCGTAGTCCAGGCCCTTGACGCGCTCTTCCACGCTGTCGGCGGCAGTCAGCACGAGCACCGGCAGCTGCGATCCGCGCGCACGCAGGCGCTTGAGGATCTCGAGGCCGTGCATATTGGGCAGACCCAGGTCGAGGATCAGCAGGTCGAATTCGCTGTTGGTCATCAGGGCCGCATCGGCCTGCGAGCCCGTGGCCACATGATCGACCGCCGCACCGGAGGTGCGCAGGCTGCGCAACAGGGCGTCGGCCAGCACCTGATCATCTTCCGCTATGAGTATTCGCATCTTGAGTTCACCCCCAGCCTCGCCCACTTCGTGTGGCTCTGCACCCCCCTTCCGGGGGCAACCCCGGCGGACCGGAGGAGCCGGTTCCGCGGGGTTCCTGGTTTGGTCCGGGCCAACCTTTCAAATTTTAGGTGGCTGCGTAGGCTTCCAGGCCGATGGTTACTACGGTGGCGATCTCGTCGCCTACGCTCGCGCGGAACTCGGCTTCGGCCTGCGCGACGGCGTTTCGGAAGGCTTCGAGCCATGCGAGGCCGTCGGCGGTGAACATCACGCGGCGGGCGCGCGCGTCGAGTGGATCAGGACCGCGCGTGACGAGGCCCCATGCCTCGCATTGATCGACCAGCGTGCCCATCGCCTGCTTGGTCATGCCGGCGCGTTCGGCCAGTTCGGTGAGGCGCGAGCCGTCGCGCGACAGGTGCCGGGTGATGTGGATGTGCGCCGCGGTGACCTGTGCGCGTGCTGCGAGGTTCGAGAGCGCCAGCGGCACGTCCGCATCGTGCGCCATCAGGCTGAGTACGCGCTCATCGAAGCGGCGCATCGCGTGACCCAGCAGGCGGCCCAGGTGGGTTTGTCGCCATGCGTCGTGGTCGACGGAAGAAGGTAGATCGGTCATGGCGAGTCGATAGTAAATCAAACTGACCAAATAATGGGCCAACAACAATCCATTGACCCCTACACTACTGTTCAAGCATCCAGCCTGTGATTAAGCGCAGCAGGATGAATCCAACGCAACCTATTGATATTCAAGGAGTTTCCACATGGACGCAGCGGTCAAGGGCGCAAACCTTTCGGGCCCCAACAGCGAAAAGGCCAAGGCCCTCCAGGCCGCGCTGGCCCAGATCGAAAAGCAGTTCGGCAAGGGCACGATCATGCGTCTGGGCGAGGGTGAGGCGCTGGAAGACATCCAGGTGGTCTCCACCGGCTCACTGGGCCTTGATATCGCACTGGGTGTGGGCGGGTTGCCGCGCGGCCGCGTGGTCGAGATCTACGGGCCGGAATCCTCCGGCAAGACCACGCTCACGCTGCAGGTCATCGCCGAGATGCAGCGCCAGGGCGGCACCTGCGCCTTCGTCGACGCCGAGCACGCGCTCGATGTGCAATACGCCCAGAAGCTCGGCGTGGAACTTCCCGATCTGCTCATCAGCCAGCCCGACACCGGCGAACAGGCGCTTGAAATCGTCGATTCGCTGGTTCGCTCCGGCGCGGTCGACCTGATCGTGGTTGACTCGGTCGCCGCGCTCACCCCCAAGGCCGAAATCGAAGGCGAAATGGGCGACTCGCTGCCCGGCCTGCAGGCCCGCCTGATGAGCCAGGCCCTGCGCAAGCTCACCGCCACGATCAAGAAGACCAACTGCATGGTCATCTTCATCAACCAGATCCGCATGAAGATCGGCGTGATGTTCGGTTCGCCCGAAACCACCACCGGCGGCAACGCGCTGAAGTTCTACGCCTCGGTGCGCCTGGACATCCGCCGCATCGGCACCATCAAGAAGGGCGAGGAAGCCATCGGCAACGAGACCAAGGTCAAGGTGGTCAAGAACAAGGTGTCGCCACCCTTCAAGACGGCCGAATTCGACATCCTGTTTGGTGAAGGCATCAGCCGCGAGGGCGAGATCATCGACATGGGTGTGAACGCCAAGCTCATCGACAAGTCGGGCGCCTGGTACGCCTACAACGGCGAGAAGATCGGGCAGGGCCGCGACAACGCCCGCGAATTCCTGCGCGAGAACCGCGAACTGGCGCGTGAGATCGAGAACAAGGTGCGCGAATCGCTGGGTATCCCGCTGCTGGCCGAGTCGGCCCAGGAGCCCGAGGCAGCACCGGCAAAGCCTGCAAAGGGTGACAAGTAAAAAGGAAGAGGGAAGGGCGGGCCCATCGCTCAAGGGCCGGGCCCTGCGTCTGCTCAGCCAGCGCGAGCACTCGCGCTCCGAACTCGAGCGGAAGCTGCGCAAGTACGAGGAAGAGCCCGGCGCGCTGGCCCGGGCGCTCGACGAGCTGACGGCCAAGGACTTCATCAGCGAGGCGAGGGTGGTGCAGTCGGTCCTGCATCAGCGTTCGGCCCGACTCGGCGCTGCACGCGTGCGCCAGGAGCTGCTGCACAAAGGCATTGCCCCCGATGCGGTCGCCGATGCGGTCGCCACCTTGCAGGAAACGGAGCTGGATCGCGCACGGGAAGTCTGGCGCCGCCGCTTCGGCGCATTGCCGCAGGACGCGACCGAACGGGCGCGTCAGATGCGTTTCATGATGGCCCGGGGCTTTGCGACCGGCGTGGTCGCGAAAGTGCTGAGGTACGACCCCGACGAAGAGTAGTCGGTCCGGCTAGATGCCGAGCATCAGCCGCAGGTTCTGCACTGCGGCGCCGCTCGCACCTTTGCCGAGGTTGTCGAGGCGAGCGATGACCACGGCATGCCGATGGTCCTCGTTCGGGAACACGCGGATCTCGAGCTGGTTGGTGTCGTTGAGCGCAACGGCATCCAGCTTGCCGTTTTCCGTGGGCGGCAGCACCTTGACGAACTGCTCCGGCGTGTTGCTCTGGGCATAGTGGGCAGCGAGCGCGTCCTGCAGATCGCCGGCCTTCGGGCGATTGGGCAGGTCGTCGAGATGCAGAGGCAGCTGGACCAGCATGCCCTGCTTGAAGTTGCCGACGGCGGGAATGAAGACCGGCCGACGGGTGAGGCCGGTGTACTTCATGATCTCCGGAATGTGCTTGTGCTTGAGGCCGAGCGCGTAGGTTTCGTAGGGGGGCGCTTCGCCCTTTTCATACGCTTCGATCATGGTGCGACCGCCGCCCGAATAGCCGCTGACCGACGGCAGGGCGATCGGGAAGTCGCGGGGTAGCAAGCCAGCGTCGACCAAGGGGCGCACGATCGCGATCGCGCCGGTCGCGTAGCAGCCCGGATTGGCGACACGGTCGGCCTTGGCCACAGCATCTTTTTGTCCGGCAGCCAGTTCGGGGAAACCGAACACCCAGCCATCGGCAACGCGGTGCGCCGTCGAGGCGTCGATGATCTTCGGACGGCGGCCGTCGAGTTGGTCGATCAGCGCCACCGATTCACGCGCCGCGTCGTCGTGCAGGCAGAGAACGACGAGATCCACACCTGACATCAGCTCGCGCTTGGCGGCGACATCCTTCCGCATCTCGGGGGCGATGCTGACGAGTTCGACTTGCGGCATGTTCTGCAGCCGCTCGCGGATCTGAAGGCCGGTGGTGCCGGCTTCGCCATCGATGAAGACCTTGGGCATGGTGTGGGGCCTCTGGAGAAAGTACGTATTGACCGCAAAGAAGGGTCTGCCGTGGTGCGGCGCACCATGATACAGTCCTCTGCTGTCCGCCGCCCCCGCCTTCGGCGCCGTGGCCCGTGGACAACAGCCAAAATTCTCCCGTTCTCCAAACCCCGTTCCGAGAGACACCCTCATGAAGATTCACGAGTACCAAGGCAAGGAAATTCTTGCCAAGTTCGGCGTGCCTGTGCCGCGAGGCATTCCGGCGTACACAGTGCAGGAGGCGGTCGAAGCCGCCCAGAAGCTCGGCGGCCCCGTCTGGGTTGTCAAGGCGCAGATCCACGCGGGTGGTCGCGGCAAGGGTGGCGGCGTCAAGGTCGCCAAGTCGATCGACGACGTCAAGAAGCTGGCCGGCGAAATCCTCGGCATGCAGCTCAAGACCCATCAGACCGGCCCCGAAGGCCAGAAGGTCCGCCGCCTTTACATCGAAGACGGCGCGGATATCCAGAAGGAGTACTACGTCTCCGTCGTGACCGACCGGGCCACGCAGAAGGTCGCGGTCATCGCCTCCAGCGAAGGCGGCATGGACATCGAGGAAGTGGCGCATTCCACCCCCGAGAAGATCGTCACCGAGTTCGTCGATCCGCTCACCGGCCTCGGTGACGCACAGGCCAAGAAGATCGCCGACGCCATCGGCATCCCGGCCGACTCCACCGCCCAGGCCGTGGACGTCTTCAAGAAGCTCTACACCTGCTACATGGAAACGGATGCCTCGCTGGTCGAGATCAATCCGCTGAACCGTGACAGCAAGGGCAACATCATCGCCCTGGACGCCAAGTTCAACTTCGACTCCAACGCGCTGTTCCGCCATCCCG
>JAGIAI010000091.1 GCA_017744935.1 Variovorax sp. | reverse complement strand
GTCGAACTGGTAGCCCTGCAGCTGGTCGTAGCAGGTGCCGCAGCTCACCACCACGGTCTTGATGTCCAGGTAGTTCAGCGTGTTGGCCACGCGGTGGAACAGCACCCGGTTGTCGGTGATCATCTTCTCGGCCTTGTCGAACTGGCCGCTGCCGCGCTGCGGATAGCCGCAGCACAGGTACCCCGGCGGCAGCACCGTCTGCACGCCCGCATGCCACAGCATGGCCTGCGTGGCGAGGCCCACCTGCGAGAACAGGCGCTCCGAGCCGCAGCCCGGGAAGTAGAACACTGCCTCGGTCTCGGGCGTGGTCTCCTTCGGATTGCGGATGATCGGCACGTAGTCGGCATCCTCGATGTCGAGCAGCGCGCGCGCCGTCTTCTTGGGCAGTCCACCGGGCATCTTCTTGTTGATGAAGTGGATCACCTGCTCCTTGACTGGCGCCGTGCCCACCGTGGCCGGCGGCGCGGCAGTCTGCTTCTTCGCGAGGCCGCGCAGCACGTCGTTGGCCAGGCGCTGCGCCTTGAAGCCGATGTCGACCATGCCCGTGCGCATCGCCTTGATGGTCTGCGGGTTCGTGGCGTTCAGGAAGAACATCGCCGCCGCATTGCCGGGCCGGAAGGACTTCTGCCCCATCTTGCGCAGCAGGTTGCGCATGTTCATCGACACGTCGCCGAAGTCGATCTTGACCGGGCACGGTGTCAGGCACTTGTGGCAGACGGTGCAATGGTCGGCCACGTCCTCGAACTCTTCCCAGTGCTTGATGCTCACGCCGCGCCGCGTCTGCTCCTCATACAGGAAGGCTTCGACCAGCAGCGAGGTCGCGAGGATCTTGTTGCGCGGCGAATAGAGCAGATTGGCGCGCGGCACATGCGTGGCGCACACCGGTTTGCACTTGCCGCAGCGCAGGCAGTCCTTCACGCTGTCGGCGATCGCGCCGATGTCGCTCTGCTGCATGATGATCGACTCGTGCCCCATGAGGCCGAAGCTCGGCGTGTAGGCATTGGTCAGATCGGCGTGCAGCGCGCGACCGCCTTGCGCGAAGCCCGCGTTGTCGCGCAGCAGCTTGCCCTTGTTGAAGCGGCCTTCGGGATCGACGCGGCGCTTGTAGTCCGCAAACGGCTGCAGTTCGTCGTCGCTCAGGAATTCGAGCTTGGTGATGCCGATGCCGTGCTCGCCCGAGATCACGCCGTCGAGGCTGCGCGCCAGCACCATGATGCGGCCGACCGCCTCGTGCGCGGTCTGCAGCATCTCGTAGTTGTCGCTGTTGACCGGGATGTTCGTGTGCACGTTGCCGTCGCCCGCGTGCATGTGCAGCGCGACCCAGACGCGACCCTTGAGCACGCGCTTGTGGATGGCGTTGCACTCGGCCAGGATCGGCGCGAACTCGGCGCCGGTGAAGATCGAGGCCAGCGGCGCGCGGATCTGCGTCTTCCAGCTCGCGCGCAGCGAGTGGTCCTGAAGTTGCGGGAACAGGGTATCGACCTCGTCGAGCCAGCCCTGCCAGAGCGCGCGCACCTCGGCCACCAGCGCGATGGCCTGCGCCACGCGGTCTTCGAGCAGCTCGGCGGTGGGGATGTCGTTCGCGTCGTCGCTCTTGCCCAGCGGCAGGTTGCCGCGCGCGAGGAAGGCTTCGAGCTCGTCGGCCAGCGCGATCTTGTTGCGCAGCGACAGCTCGATGTTGATGCGCTCGATGCCGTCCGTGTACTCGGCCATGCGCGGCAGCGGGATCACCACGTCCTCGTTGATCTTGAAGGCGTTGGTGTGGCGGCTGATCGCGGCGGTGCGCTTGCGGTCGAGCCAGAACTTCTTGCGCGCCTCGGCGCTGATCGCGATGAAGCCCTCGCCGCTGCGCGAGTTGGCGATGCGCACCACTTCCGACGTGACGCGCGCCACCGCGTCGGCGTCGTCGCCGGCGATGTCGCCGAAGAGCACCATCTTCGGCAGCCCGCCGCCGTGGCGCTTGGACTTGGTCGCGTAGCCGACCGCCTTGAGGTAGCGGTCGTCCAGGTGCTCCAGCCCCGCCAGCAGCACGCCCGAGCGCTTCTGCTCGGCGAACATGAAGTCCTTGATCTCGACGATGCTCGGCACCGCGTCCTTGGCGTTGCCGAAGAATTCGAGGCAGACGGTGCGCGTGTGCGCCGGCATGCGATGCACCACCCAGCGCGCGCTGGTGATGAGGCCGTCGCAGCCTTCCTTCTGGATGCCGGGCAGGCCCGAGAGGAACTTGTCCGTCACGTCCTTGCCGAGGCCTTCCTTGCGGAAGGTCCTGCCCGGAATCTCCAGGCGCTCGGCGCGCAGCGCGGTCCGGCCGTCGGCCGCGAAGTACTGCAGCTCGAAGACTGCGCTTTCGGCATCGTGGATCTTGCCCAGGTTGTGGCCGATGCGCGTGACCTCGAGCCATTCGGCCTGCGGCGTCACCATGCGCCAGGAGGCGAGGTTGTCCAGCGCGGTGCCCCAGAGCACGGCCTTCTTGCCGCCCGCGTTCATCGCGACGTTGCCGCCCACGCACGAGGCTTCGGCGGAGGTCGGATCGACCGCGAAGACGAAGCCCGCGCGCTCGGCCGCATCGGCCACGCGCTGGGTGACGACGCCCGCCTCGGTCCAGATCGTCGGCACCGGCGCTTCGAGGCCCGGCAGCGAGACGAGTTCGACCTCGGTCATCGACTCCAGCTTCTCGGTGTTGATGACCACGCTGTTCCAGGTCAGCGGGATCGCGCCGCCGGTGTAGCCGGTGCCGCCCCCGCGCGGGATGATGGTCAGGCCGAGCTCGATGCAGCCCTTGACCAGATGGGCCATCTCGGCCTCGGTGTCGGGCGTGAGCACCACGAAGGGGTACTCGACGCGCCAGTCGGTCGCGTCGGTCACGTGCGACACGCGCGAGAGCGCGTCGAACTTGATGTTGTCCTTGGCCGTGAGGCGGCGCAGCGTGCGGGTGGCCTTGCGCCGCAGGGCGGCGACGTCGCGGAACATGCCGTCGAACGCGGCAATCGCCTGCGCGACCAGACCGACCAGTTCGCCCACCAGCGCATCGCGCTGCGGGTCGCTGTCGGGCGTGCGGCGCTTCTGCACTTCCGAGAGGCGGTGATTGAGCGCATCCACGAGCTGGCCGCGCCGGCGCGGGTTGTCCAGCAGGTCGTCGACCAGGTAGGGGTTGCGCTGCACCACCCAGATGTCGCCCAGCACCTCGTAGAGCATGCGGGCCGAGCGGCCGGTCCGGCGCTCGGACCGGAGGGTCTGCAGCAGTTCCCAGCCTCGTTCGCCAAGCAGGCGGATCACGATCTCGCGATCGGAGAAGCTGGTGTAGTTGTACGGGATCTCACGCAATCGCGCGGGCTCTGCGGCCTGCGACAACAACGCCGTCAGGGCGGTCGGAGCATTCATCGGGGCGTCTAGGGTTGGGCCTCGGCCGGGCACTGCGCGCCCATGAACCGGGGGGCGCCGATTTTAAGGCAGCCCCGAAGGGCCTGCTCGCGGGTCAGAACAGGACGCGGCTGCGGATCGTGCCCGGCACCTTGGCGAGCTTCTCGAGCGCGAGGTCCGACGAGGCCGCATCGATGTCGGTCACCACGTAGCCGACCTTCTCGTTGGTCTGCAGGTACTGGGACGCGATGTTGATGTGGTTGTCGGAGAAGATCCGGTTGATCTCCGACAGCACGCCCGGCACGTTGCGGTGGATGTGCAGCAGCCGGTGCTTGCCGGGGTGCGCCGGCAGCGCCACTTCGGGGAAGTTGACCGACGAGGTCGAGGTGCCGTTGTCGCTGTACTTGACCAGCTTCTCGGCGACTTCGAGCCCGATGTTGGCCTGCGCCTCCATGGTGGAGCCGCCGATGTGCGGCGTCAGGATCACGTTGTCCAGGCCGCGCAGCGGCGACTGGAACTCGTCCTTGTTGCTGCGCGGCTCGACCGGGAAGACATCCACGGCCGCACCCAGCAGCTTGCGCGCCTTCAGGGCGGCGGCCAGCGGCTCGATCTCGACCACGGTGCCGCGCGAGGCGTTGATCAGGATCGCCCCCGGCTTCATCGCGGCGATCTGGGCGGCGCCGATCATCCACTGGGTGGCCTGCGTCTCGGGCACGTGCAGGCTCACGATGTCGCTCTGCGCGAGCAGCTCGTCCAGGTCCCGCACCTGCCGGGCGTTGCCCAGCGGCAGCTTGGTCACGACGTCGAAGAACACGACCTGCATGCCCAGCGCCTCGGCCAGCACCGAGAGCTGCGCGCCGATCGAGCCGTAGCCAACGATGCCCAGCGGCTTGCCGCGGATCTCGAAGGCGTTCTCGGCCGACTTGAGCCAGCCGCCGCGGTGCGCCACGGCGCTCTTCTCGGGCACCCCGCGAAGCAACAGGATGGCCTCGGCCAGCACCAGCTCGGCCACCGAGCGGGTGTTGGAGAACGGTGCATTGAAGACGGCCACGCCGTGCTCGCGCGCCGCGTCCAGGTCGATCTGGTTGGTGCCGATGCAGAAGGCGCCGACCGCCACCAGCTTCTGGGCGGCGGCAAAGACCTCCGCGGTCAATTGGGTCCGCGAACGGATGCCAAGAAAGTGCACGTCGGCGATGCGGGCCTTGAGCTCGGCGTCCGGCAGGGCGCCCGCGAGCGCTTCGACCTGCGTGTAGCCGGCGGCGTGCAACACCTCCACCGCCGAAGGATGGATGCCTTCGAGCAGGAGGAACTTGATCTTGCTTTTGTCGAGGGAAGTCTTGCTCATGCGCGTCGGGGGAGAGGGAAGAATCATCCTAGCATGGTGCACTGCAACATGCGGCGCCAGGGGCGTTGCGCACCAAAAGGGTTTCCCCCGTTGGTGCACACTTCGCGTTTGTCAAAAAATGTGACGCTGCCGTGTCACAAGCCCGGCCTAGCATCCGCGCTTTCTTTTCCCCTCAGGAGTCTTCATGCGATTCAAAACGCTCGCCTTGGCCTCGGCGCTTGCCGCAACGCTTTCCACTTCCGCGTTGGCGCAGACCGAGATCCAATGGTGGCATTCCATGACCGCCGTCAACAACGAATGGGTCAACGACCTGGCCAGGCAGTTCAACGAGAGCCAGAAGGAATACAAGGTCGTCCCGGTCTTCAAGGGCCAGTACGACGAATCGATGACGGCCGCGATCGCCGCCTTCCGCGCCGGCAACGCGCCGCACATCCTGCAGGTCTTCGAAGTCGGCACCGCCACCATGATGGCGAGCAAGGGCGCCATCGTGCCGGTGGCCAAGGTCATGCAGGACGCAGGCCAGAAGTTCGACCCGAGCGCCTACATCCCCGCGGTGGCCGCCTACTACACGGCGCCCAACGGCCAGATGCTGAGCTTCCCGTTCAACAGCTCGACCACGGTCTTCTACTACAACAAGGACGCCTTCAAGGCCGCCGGCCTCGACCCGAACAAGGCGCCGGCGACCTGGCCCGAGGTGGTCGCCGCCGCGGCCAAGCTCAAGGCCAGCGGCCACAAGTGCCCGTTCACCACGGCCTGGCAGAACTGGACCCAGGTCGAGAGCTTCTCGGCCTGGCACAACGTCGAGTTCGCCAGCAAGATGAACGGCCTGGCCGGCATGGACGCGCGCCTGAAGGCGAACTCGCCGCTGCACGTGCGCCACATCGAGAACCTCGCCAACATGGCCAAGCAGGGCCTGTTCGTCTACAAGGGCCGCTCCAACATCCCCGAGGCCTCGTTCGTCTCGGGCGAGTGCGCCATGATCAACACCTCGTCGGGCTTCTACGGCAACGTCGCCAAGAACGCGAAGTTCGCCTATGCCGTCGCCCCGCTGCCCTACTACCCGGACGTGCCCGGCGCGCCGCAGAACACCGTGATCGGCGGCGCCAGCCTCTGGGTGATGGCGGGCAAGAAGCCCGAGGAATACAAGGGCGTGGCCGAGTTCTTCAAGTTCATCTCGACGCCTGAAGTGCAATCCGCCAGCCACAAGCGCACCGGCTACCTGCCGATCACCACCGCGGCCTACCAGCTCACCGATCAGTCGGGCTTCTACAAGCAGAACCCCGGCACCGACGTCGCGGTGACGCAGATGATCCGCAAGGTGACCGACAAGAGCCGTGGCGTGCGCCTGGGCAACTACGTGCAGATCCGCACCATCGAGGACGAGGAACTCGAACAGGTCTGGAACGGCAAGAAGACGGCCAAGGAAGCCCTGGACGCCATCGTGCAGCGCGGCAACGAGCAGCTCGAGCGCTTCCAGAAGGCAAATAAGGGCTGACGCCCTTTTTGCCTTCGGCCCTGCTGTTGGCACCCCTCCCCTGCCCTCCCCGCCAGGCGGGGAGGGTGCTTGCCGAGGTGCTGGCGTCTTGGGCGAAGTTAGACTCGCTGCCCCGCCGGAAACCGGCGGGGTTTCTTTTTGAGGATTTCATGGAAAAACGCGTTGTGTTCCGCTCGGGCTGGCTGCCCTGGGCGCTGCTCGCGCCGCAACTCGTCGTCATCGGCGTGTTCTTCTTCTGGCCGGCCGGCCAGGCGCTCGTGCAGTCGATGCAGATGCAGGACGCCTTCGGCACCTCGACCGAATGGGTGGGCCTGCAGAACTTCAAGGACCTGTTCGGCGATCCGGGCTACATCGAGTCCTTCGAGACGACGGCGCTGTTCTCGATCCTGGTCGCGGGCATCGGCATCTCGCTGTCGCTGCTGCTGGCGGTGTTCGTGGACCGCATCGTGCGCGGCGCGATGATCTACAAGACGCTGCTGATCCTGCCCTACGCCGTCGCGCCCGTGGTCGCCGCGGTGCTGTGGGTCTTCATGTTCTCGCCGTCGCTCGGCGTGGTGGCCTACGGGCTGGGCAAGCTCGGCTTCGACTGGAACCACCTGCTCAACGGATCGCACGCCATGGCGCTGATCGTGATGGCGGCCGTCTGGAAGCAGATCTCCTACAACTTCCTGTTCTTCCTCGCGGGGCTGCAGTCGATCCCGAAGTCGCTGATCGAGGCCGCGGCCATCGACGGCGCGCGGCCGTGGCGCCGCTTCTGGACGGTGCAGTTCCCGCTCTTGTCGCCCACCACCTTCTTCCTGCTGGTGATGAACGTGGTCTACGCCTTCTTCGAGACCTTCGCCATCGTCGACGCCGCCACGCAGGGCGGGCCCGGCACCGCGACGCGCATCCTGGTCTACAAGGTCTACCACGACGGCTTCAAGGCCATGGACCTCGGCGGCTCGGCCGCGCAGTCGGTGGTGCTGATGGCGGTGGTCATCGTGCTCACGGTGCTGCAGTTCCGGTACGTCGAGAAGAAAGTCAACTACTGAAATGATCGAACGTCGCCCCACCCTCGGCATCCTGGCGCACGCCGTGGCGATCCTCGGCGTGCTCATCGTCGCCTTCCCGATCTACCTGGCCTTCGTGGCCTCGACCCACACCGCGCAGGAGATCGTCCAGCGGCCGATGCCGCTGCTGCCGGGCGGCCATTTCTGGGAGTCCTACAAGACCGCGCTGCTCGGCCGCGCCGGCGGCTCGGGCGCGGGCTCCACGGCGCCGGTCGCGCGCATGATGTTCGTGAGCCTCGTCATGGCGCTGGGCATCACCTTCGGCAAGATCGCGATCTCGCTGCTCTCGGCATTCGCGGTGGTGTACTTCCGCTTTCCGCTGCGCAGCCTGTGCTTCTGGATGATCTTCATCACGCTGATGCTGCCGGTCGAAGTGCGCATCGGACCCACCTATCAGGTGGTGTCGGACCTGGGCATGCTCAACAGCTACGCGGGCCTGACGATCCCGCTGATCGCCTCGGCCACGGCGACCTTCCTGTTCCGGCAGTTCTTCCTCACGGTGCCCGACGAGCTCATCGAGGCGGCGCGCATGGACGGCGCCGGGCCGATGCGCTTCTTCTGGGACGTGCTGGTGCCGCTGTCGAAGACCTCGATCGCGGCGCTGTTCGTGATCCAGTTCATCTACGGCTGGAACCAGTACCTCTGGCCGCTGCTCGCGGCCACCGGCGAGGACATGTACCCGATCGTGATCGGCATCCGCCGCATGATCGGCGGCGGCGACAGCCAGAACGAATGGAACATCGTGATGGCCACGGCCCTGCTCGCGATGCTGCCGCCGGCACTGGTGGTGGTCCTCATGCAGAAATGGTTCGTCAAGGGCCTCGTCGATACAGAGAAGTAAACAAACGCAATGGCATCCCTTTCGCTTCGCAACGTCATCAAGCGCTACGGCCACGGGCCGAAGGCGAACCAGGTCATCCACGGCGTCAGCGCCGAGATCGCCGACCGCGAGTTCATCGTCATCGTCGGGCCTTCGGGCTGCGGCAAGTCCACGCTGCTGCGCATGGTGGCGGGGCTGGAGGAGATCAGCGCCGGCGACATCCTCATCGGCGACCGCGTCGTCAACCAGCTGGAGCCGGCCGAGCGCGACATCGCGATGGTGTTCCAGAACTATGCGCTCTACCCGCACATGAGCGTGTTCGACAACATGGCCTACGGCCTGAAGATCGCCAAGGTGCCGGGCGCCGAGATCAAGACCCGCGTGGACAAGGCGGCGAAGATCCTCGAACTCGGCCACCTGCTCGAGCGCAAGCC
>JAGIAI010000090.1 GCA_017744935.1 Variovorax sp. | reverse complement strand
TGACACGGTTCTGCGCGCCGGCGGCAGTGGCGAGCGCAGCGACTGCAAACATCATCGCCACTTTATTCAGTTTCTTCATGGTTCTCCTCTTGGGGAAAAAGCCGCAGCCGCGCTGCGAATCAAGGACGCTTTAAGTGACCACCACCCAAAACGTTGAGGCGATTGTGCCATAGGGTCTTTCGCAAACAGGCCGCCAGACGCCCTCGAAGCGTAGGACGGAGGCGGAATACCGGCCTTGTGTTGCGGCGGTGCGACACCGCCCACAGCGTAAAATTTCGCCTCCTTGCCGTCAGCACGCCGTTCATGACCTCGTTCGCCAAAGAAACCCTCCCCATCAGCCTCGAAGAGGAAATGCGCCGCAGCTACCTCGATTACGCGATGAGCGTGATCGTCGGGCGCGCCCTTCCCGACGCCCGGGACGGCCTCAAGCCGGTGCATCGCCGCGTGTTGTATGCGATGCACGAACTGAACAACGACTGGAACCGCCCATATAAGAAATCGGCGCGTATTGTGGGCGACGTGATCGGTAAGTATCACCCGCACGGTGATCAGTCCGTCTACGACACGATCGTCCGATTGGCGCAGAACTTCTCGATGCGCCACATGCTGGTTGACGGCCAAGGCAATTTCGGATCGGTGGATGGCGATATGGCGGCCGCCATGAGATATACCGAGATTCGCCTTGCGAAAATTGCGCACGAAATGCTCGCCGATATTGACAAGGAAACTGTCGATTTCGGTCCGAATTACGACGGCTCTGAAAAAGAGCCTTTGGTATTACCGAGCAAACTGCCGAATCTTCTGGTCAATGGCGCCGGCGGTATCGCGGTCGGCATGGCGACCAATATTCCCCCACACAACCTGAACGAGGTGGTGGACGCCTGCCTCCACCTGTTGCGCCACCCCGAGGCGGGTATCGATGACCTGATGGAGATCGTTCCGGCCCCGGACTTCCCGACCGCCGGGATCATCTACGGCATCAACGGCATCAAGGAGGGCTACCGCACCGGCCGCGGCAAGGTCGTGATGCGAGCCAAGTGCCACTTCGAGGAGATCGACCGCGGCCAGCGGCAGGCGATCATCGTCGACGAGCTGCCCTACCAGGTCAACAAGAAGACGCTGCAGGAGCGCATGGCCGAGCTCGTTCACGAGAAGAAGATCGAGGGCATCAGCCACATCCAGGACGAATCCGACAAATCGGGCATGCGCCTCGTGATCGAGCTCAAGCGCGGCGAAGTGCCCGAGGTGGTGCTGAACAATCTTTATAAGCAGACGCAGCTGCAGGACACCTTCGGCATCAACATGGTGGCGCTGGTCGACGGTCAGCCGAAGCTGTGCAACCTGAAAGACCTGATCGAGGTCTTCCTGCAGCACCGCCGCGAGGTCGTGACGCGGCGCACCATCTTCACGCTGCGCAAGGCGCGCGAACGCGGCCACGTGCTCGAAGGCCTCGCAGTCGCCCTGGCCAACATCGACGAGTTCATCGCGATCATCCGCAATGCGCCGACCCCACCGGTCGCGAAGGCCGAGCTGATGACTCGCGCCTGGGACAGCAAGCTCGTGCGCGAGATGCTCACCCGCACGCGCGCCGATGGCGGGGTGGTCAACGCCGACGACTATCGGCCGGACGGCCTGGACCGCGAGTTCGGCCTGGCCTCCAACGGCCTCTACAAGCTGTCCGACACGCAGGCGCAGGAAATCCTGCAGATGCGCCTCCAGCGCCTGACCGGCCTCGAGCAAGACAAGATCGTCGCCGAATACAAGGAAGTCATGGCAGAGATCGACGATCTGCTCGACATCCTCGCCAAGCCCGAGCGCGTCTCGATCATCATTGGCGACGAGCTGACCTCCATCAAGCAGGAATTCGGCCAGAGCAAGCTCGGCGCCCGACGCAGCCAGATCGAGCACAGCGCATTCGATCTCTCCACCGAGGACCTGATCACACCGACCGACATGGTCGTCACACTGTCCCATGGCGGCTACATCAAGAGCCAGCCGCTGGGCGAGTACCGCGCCCAGAAGCGCGGCGGCCGCGGCAAGCAGGCGACGACGACCAAGGAAGACGACTGGATCGACCAACTCTTCATCGCGAATACGCACGACTACATCCTGTGCTTCTCGAACCGCGGTCGCCTCTACTGGCTCAAGGTGTGGGAGGTGCCCGCCGGCTCGCGCGGCTCTCGCGGACGCCCCATCGTCAACATGTTCCCGCTGCAGGAAGGCGAGAAGATCAACGTCGTCCTGCCGCTCACCGGCGAGAAGCGCACGTTCCCGGCCAACCAGTTCGTGTTCATGGCGACGTCCATGGGCACCGTGAAGAAGACGGCGCTCGACGAATTCAGCAATCCGCGCAAGGCCGGCATCATCGCGGTCGACCTCGATCCTGGTGACTATTTGATCGGCGCCGCGCTGACCGATGGAGCGCACGACGTCATGCTGTTCTCCGATGGCGGGAAGGCTGTGCGCTTCGACGAGAACGACGTTCGCCCCATGGGCCGCAACGCCCGCGGCGTGCGCGGAATGACCCTCGAGGATGGCCAAGGCGTAATCGCGATGCTCGTCGCCGAGGATGAGCAGCAAAGCGTCCTCACCGCCACCGAAAACGGTTACGGAAAAAGGACAAGCATTACCGAGTACACCCGCCACGGCCGCGGAACCAAGGGCATGATCGCCATTCAACAAAGTGAACGGAACGGCAAGGTGGTCGCGGCGACTCTCGTCCACACCGACGACGAGATCATGCTCATCACCGACAAGGGTGTGCTGGTGCGCACCCGAGTCGCCGAGATTCGCGAACTCGGTCGCGCGACGCAAGGCGTCACGCTGATCGGACTCGACGAAGGCGCCAAGCTCAGCGGGCTCCAGCGCATCGTCGAGAATGACGCGAACGTCGAGAACGACTCCGGCGCCGACGACACATCCTCAACATCTTCAACGGAGAATCCTCAGTGAAAAAAATCAAACTCGCGATCCTGACGGTCGCGCTCGCCGGTAGCTCGATGGCTATGGCCCAGGACAAGGCCGCGCTCGTGAAGCAGTTCATCGATCTGCAACGCCCCGGCATCGAATCCCTCGCGCGTGGCCTGGTCGAGCAGTCGAGCGCCCCGATCGCCGCAGCCGGCTCGCAGTACCTGCAGACGCAGGTTCCGGCCGAGAAGCGCGAAGCAGCCGCGAAGGCGGCCGATGCCGAACTCAAGAAGTACTTCGACGACGCCTACCCGATCGTGCGGGACAAGGCCGTGCAACTCGCACCTGGCGCCCTGGGTCCGATCATGGAACAGAACTTCAGCGAAGACGAGCTGAAGCAGCTCCTGGCCTGGATCAGCTCGCCGCTGAGCAAGAAGTACCAGGACCTCAATCCGAAGCTGCAGCAAGCGCTCACCGAAAAGCTGGTCGCCGAGACCCGCGCAACGATTGAGCCGAAGATGGTTGCGCTCGACAGCAGCGTTGCCAAGGCACTCGGCGCACCGACCAATCCGCAGGCCGGTGGTGGTGCAGCGGCACCGAAGGCTGCGCCCGCGAAGGCGCCCGCCAAGAAGTGACGCGGCCGACGAGTTCGCGCCCCTACAACTTCTCTGCCGGTCCGGCCGCAATGCCGGACGCGGTGCTGCAACGCGCCGCTTCGGAGATGCTCGACTGGCAGGGCAGTGGCATGGGCGTGATGGAGATGAGCCATCGCGGCAAGGAGTTTGGCGCGATCTCCACCCAGGCTGAGGCGGATCTGCGTTTTCTCCTCGCGGTACCGGAGAACTTCCACATCCTGTTCATGCAGGGCGGCGGGCTCGGCGAGAACGCGATCGTCCCGATGAACCTCTCGCGCGGGACCAGCGCGGATTTCATCATCACGGGCAGCTGGAGCACCAAGTCCCACAAGGAGGCCCAGCGGTACTGCAAAGCGAACATCGCCGCCACCAATGCGGACGACCAGCACACGCGGCTACCCGATCCTGCATCCTGGCGGCTTTCCGCGGATGCGTCGTACGTGCACGTTTGCTCGAACGAAACCATCAACGGTGTCGAATACCAGGAACTGCCGGATCTTGCATCGCTAGGTTGCAAGGCCCCCTTGGTCATCGATTTCTCGTCGCACGTGGCCTCGCGCCCGGTCGACTGGAGCCGCGTCGGGCTCGCCTTCGGCGGCGCACAAAAGAACCTGGGACCGGCCGGCCTGACGATCGTGATTGTCCGGGACGACCTGCTGGGCCACGCACTCGACATCTGCCCGAGCGCCTTCAACTACAAGACGGTCGCAGACAACCGCTCGATGTACAACACGCCGCCGACTTGGGGCATCTACATCGCCGGACTGACTTTCGAATGGCTGCGGGAGCAGACCGAGGGTGATCGCACCGGCATTGCCGCAATGGAGGCACGCAACATCGCGAAGTCGCGTCTGCTGTATGACTTCATCGACGCTTCGTCCTTCTACGTCAACAAGGTCGACCCTTCCTGCCGCTCGAGGATGAACGTTCCGTTCTTCCTGCGCAACGAGAGCCGCAACGACGCCTTCCTCGTAGGCGCACGCGAGGCCGGCCTGCTGCAGCTCAAGGGCCACAAATCCGTGGGCGGCATGCGCGCCAGCATCTACAACGCGATGCCGGTGGCAGGCGTACAGGCACTGGTGAGCTACATGCGAGAATTCGAACGGTCGCATGCCTAGACGGCATGCGCACCCGACCGATGACCGCACCCGCCCCACAGCCCCAGCACCCTGACAACGCCTCCCTCGCCGATCTGCGCGTGCAGATCGACTCGCTCGACCAGCAGCTTCTCGACCTCCTGAACCGGCGCGCCCACGTCGCCGAACAGGTCGGCGAGGTCAAGAAGCGCGAGGGCACCCCCTATTTCCGTCCCGATCGCGTCGCCCAGGTGATCGAGAAGATGCAGCAGACCAATCAAGGTCCGCTCAAGTCGCAGCACGTCGCCGCCATCTGGCGCGAGATCATGTCGGCTTGCCTGGCATTGGAGTCCCCCCAACGAGTCGCGGTGCTGGGCCCCGAGGGCACTTTCTGCGAGCAGGCTGCGGTCGAATACTTCGGCGGCGCCGCCGACCTGATCTACTGCGCCAGCTTCGACGAGGTGTTCCACGCCACGGCCGCCGGCAGCGCCCAGTACGGTGTCGTCGGTGTCGAGAACTCCACGGAGGGCGTGGTCGCCCGTTCACTGGACCTCTTCCTGCATTCGCCCACCCATGTGGTCGGCGAAGTCAGTCTGCTAGTGCGCCACCACCTTCTGCGCACCATCAATTCGCTGGAGGGCATCGAGGCCGTCCTGGCGCACCCTCAGGCTCTGGCTCAATGCCAGACTTGGCTTTCCAAGCATCTTCCGAACGCCGAGCGCCGGGCAGTTTCGAGCAACGCCGAAGGCGCGAGGCTCGCTGCCGGCAATCCAGCGTGGGCGGGACTTGCGAGCGAACGCGCCGCAACGCGCTTCGGCCTCCACATCGTCTCGCACGCGATCCAGGACGATTCCTACAACCGCACCCGCTTTGCCGTCATCTGCCTGCCGCAGACGCTGGCCATGCCGCCGGCAACAGGCAAGGACTGCACGAGCCTGGTCGTCTCCGTACCCAACAGGCCGGGCGCCGTCCATGACCTGCTGGTGCCGCTAAAGACCAACAACGTCTCGATGACACGGTTCGAATCACGCCCCGCGCGGACCGGCCAGTGGGAGTACTACTTCTACATCGACCTCGACGGCCACCCCACCCAACCCAACGTTGCGGCCGCGCTGACCGAACTGCGCAAGCTCTGCGCGTTCTACAAGGTCATTGGCGCCTACCCGGTCAATTCCTGAGGCGAAGGACGATGTTTGAACAACTGGGCCTGATCGGCTGCGGCCTCATGGGCGGCTCGTTCGCGCTCGCGCTCAAGCGGGCCAAGCTGGTGAAGCGGGTCGTAGGCTATAGCAAGTCGCCCTCGACGACGGAACGTGCGAAGCAACTCGGCGTGATCGATGTTGCAGCGCCGTCCGCCCTGCTCGCAGTGTCGGGCGCAGATCTCGTGCTCATCGCCGTGCCCGTGGGTGCATCCGAACAGACGTTCAAGGCGATTCGCCACGGCATCACCGAACAGATGCTGGTGATGGACGTCGGTTCGACCAAGGGCGACGTGATCGAGGCCGCGCGACGCGGTCTGCAGGATCAACTCGCGTCGTTCGTGCCTGCCCATCCGATCGCCGGAAAAGAGGTCGCTGGCGTTGAGCACGCCGATGCGGGTCTCTACACCGGCAAACAGGTCGTGCTCACACCGATCAAGACCACGTTGCGCTCCAACGTCCAGCGCGCAACGCAAGTCTGGAGCGGCATCGGCGCAAAGGTCAACACCATGACGCCCGACGAGCACGACACCACCTTCGCGGCCGTCAGCCATCTTCCGCATCTCATCGCCTTTGCCTTCACGAGCGGCATCGCCATGCAGCCGCAGGGCGAACGCTTTCTGGACATGGCCGGGCCCGGATTCCGCGACTTCACACGCATCGCGGCGAGCGACCCGGTCATGTGGCGCGACGTTCTCATGGCCAATCGGGAGAAGGTCCTGCTCCAATCCCAGGCCTTCCGGGAAGCGCTGCGGCAATTCGAGGCACTGCTGGCCTCCAGTGATGCGCAAGGGCTCGAAAACGCCATTGCGTCCGTGAGCAAGCTGCGAAGCGAGTGGCAGCCCGGCGCCATGGGCTCGACCGAATGAGGCCCGCGAACTGAACATGTACGCCACGCCATTTCTGGACATCCCTGCGCTCACGGGCGCCTCCGGCACCGTCCAATTGCCTGGATCAAAGAGCATTTCCAACCGCGTGCTGCTGCTGGCTGCGCTCGCGAGCGGAACCACCACGATCCACGACCTGCTGGACTCTGACGACACGCGGGTCATGCTTGACGCCCTGGCGGCCCTCGGCTGCACCATCGAGCGCCAGGGCACGACAGTGAAGCTCGAAGGCCTTGGTGGCGCGCTGCGGACCACCAAAGCGTCGCTGTTCCTCGGCAACGCAGGCACGGCCATGCGCCCGTTGACCGCGGCGCTCGCGCTGCTCGGCGGCGAATTCGAGCTCAAGGGCGTGCCCCGCATGCATGAGCGACCGATCGGCGACCTGGTCGATGCGTTGACCCAGCTCGGCTGTCGCATCGACTACCTCGGCAACCCCGGCTATCCGCCGCTGGCGATCCATCCGGTCGCGATCGACGTCCTCCAGCTCGACGCGCCGATCCGCGTGCGTGGCGACGTGTCGAGTCAGTTCCTTACTGCCCTGCTCCTGGCGCTGCCGCTCGCAGCCCGCCGCGACATCGCAATCGACGTGGTCGGCGAGCTGATCTCCAAGCCCTATATCGAGATCACGCTCAACCTGCTCGCGCGCTTCGGCATCGAGGTGCGACGCGATGGTTGGCAGCGGTTCACGATCCCGGCCGGCAGTCACTACCGCTCGCCAGGCGAGATCCATGTCGAGGCCGACGCCTCGTCAGCCAGCTATTTCATCGCGCTCGGCGCCATCGCGAACGGCACGGGCATCCGGATCGAAGGCGTCGGTGCCGAATCGATCCAAGGCGACATCCGCTTCGCCGAAGCCGCGCGGCAGATGGGTGCGCGCATTGACAGCGGTCCCAACTGGCTTTTCATTTCCCGCGACGCGTGGCCCCTGAAGGCTATCGACATAGACGCCAACCACATTCCGGACGCGGCGATGACTCTGGCCGTGATGGCGCTCTATGCCGACGGGCCAAGCACCCTGCGCAACATCGCGAGCTGGCGCGTCAAGGAGACCGACCGCATCGACGCCATGGCGAACGAACTCGGCAAGCTGGGGGCGACCGTCGAGGCCGGGCCGGACTTCATTCGCGTCCACCCGCTGCCCGCTGGTGCGTGGAAGCCGGCAAGCATTCGGACTTATGACGACCACCGGGTCGCCATGTGTTTCTCGCTCGCGACCTTCAATCCGGACGGCCAACCCGTGCGCATCCTCGAGCCGAATTGCGTCGCGAAGACTTTCCCCGACTACTTTGAAACGCTGTTTTCGGTAGCGCAGGCGGGGGAGATTCCCGTGATCTGCGTCGACGGCCCCACCGCCTCGGGCAAAGGCACCCTCACGATCGAAGTGGCGCGTCGGCTTGGCTATGACTACCTGGATTCGGGTTCGCTCTACCGGGTCACAGGTCTCGCGATGCGCCGGGCCGGCCTGACGCCGGACGCGGAGCATGAAGCCCAAATCGCGGAGATTGCCGCCGCGCTGCCGCTGAGCTTCAGCGAAGGCAAGGTGCTGCTTGCCGGTGAGGATGTCAGCGACGCCATTCGCTCGGAAACCGCAGGCATGGACGCATCGCGCGTGTCGACGCTGCCAGCGGTGCGAACCGCTCTGGTCGACCTGCAAAGAAGCTTCCGCAAACTGCCCGGACTCGTTGCCGATGGCCGGGATATGGGCACCGTGATCTTTCCCGACGCAAAGCTCAAGGTCTTCCTGACGGCAAGCGCCGCCCACCGGGCTGAGCGGCGCCATAAGCAATTGATTTCAAAGGGAATTTCGACTACACTTGACAGTCTTCGCGCCGATTTGGAGGCGCGTGATCTCCGGGATTCTTCTCGCAGCATCGCGCCCTTGAAGCCAGCGCAGGACGCCCGCCTCCTGGACAACTCCCATCAAACGGTCGAGCAATCGGTCGGTCAGGTGTTGCACTGGTGGCAGGAAATACAGCCGTTCAAGGCTTCTTGACCGGCGTTTCGGTCCAGCAGGTCCCCGCCGCGCGTCAGCGCACCGGCTTGCTGGTTGTTCAACCCCAACCGGGCCTCAAGCCCACACAACCGCCGTCTCCAGACCCACGCCAGTCGCAATGGTGCGTCTGCAAACCCTGCGTGACGGAAGGAACACACAATGTCTGAATCTTTTGCCGACCTATTCGAAGAATCCCTGAAGCGCTCCGAAATGCGCGCCGGTGAGGTCATCACCGCCGAAGTCGTGCGTGTGGAACACAACCACGTCGTGGTCAACGCAGGCCTCAAGTCCGAAGCCTACGTGCCGATCGAGGAGTTCAAGAACGACAAGGGTGAACTCGAAGTCCAGGCCGGCGATTTCGTCTCCGTTGCCATCGGCAGCGTCGAAAACGGCTACGGCGACACCATCCTCTCGCGCGACACCGCCAAGCGCCTCGCTTCGTGGCTCGCGCTCGAGAAGGCCCTCGAATCCGGCGACTTCGTCACCGGCACGACGAGCGGCAAGGTCAAGGGCGGCCTCACGGTGCTGGTCAACGGCATCCGCGCGTTCCTGCCGGGCTCGCTGATCGACACCCGTCCGATCAAGGACCTGACCCCCTACGAGAACAAGACCCTCGAATTCAAGGTCATCAAGCTCGACCGCAAGCGCAACAACGTGGTGCTCTCGCGCCGCGCCGTGGTTGAAGCCAGCATGGGCGAAGAGCGCGCCAAGCTGATGGAAACGCTCAAGGAAGGCGCAATCGTGCGCGGCGTGGTCAAGAACATCACCGAATACGGTGCGTTCGTCGACCTCGGCGGCATCGACGGCCTGCTGCACATCACCGACATGGCATGGCGC
>JAGIAI010000008.1 GCA_017744935.1 Variovorax sp. | reverse complement strand
GGTCGATGGCGCCGCGGCACACGTCGGGGCTCTGGCCGTGGTCCTGGTGCATCACCAGCGGGATCTGCGGATAGGCCTCGATGGCGGCCTGGATCAGGTGCTTGATGAAGGATTCGCCGGCGTACTTGCGGGCACCCGCACTGGCCTGGAGGATCACGGGGGCGCCCGTTTCCTTGGCGGCCTCCATCACAGCCTGCACCTGTTCGAGGTTGTTGACGTTGAAAGCCGGAATGCCGTAGCCGTTGGCGGCGGCGTGGTCGAGCAGTTCGCGCATCGAGACGAGTGCCATGGGAATACCTCGCGGGAATAGGGTGGAAACGAAAAAACTACATCGATTCTACCGACCCCCTGTGGGAAGAAGCCCCAAGTCAGGAGCCTGCTTCCCCGCCAACCAGCCTCAGGTGTGCGACCGATGGGCCACGAGGATGACGATGGGGAGCACCAGTTCGGGAATCAGGTAACCCAGCCACACCACCGCCGGCTTCGGCAAACCGACCTTCGCGATCGAGACGATCCGCCCGATGCCGGCCAGCAGCACGCCGAAGGCCAGGATGTACACGAGGGTCCCCTGTTGCCGGATCGTCAACGCCGTCCACAGGCAGATGACGCCGGTCGAGAAATAGATGCCGGCCATGAAGCGGTGGACATTGTCCAGGCGCGGCGTGGTGTCTGGCTGGCCGAGGAAGAACTGCACCGCGCCGCCGAACATGCCGATGGCCGCGAAAAGAAAGAGACAGACCTGGACGACGATCTGGCTTGCGAGCAGCGGAGCTTCGGTCGCCATGGCCTGATCCGATCTGCGATCAGCCGACGCGGCAGATCTTGAGCATGTTGGTGCCGCCCGGCGCGCCCATCGGCTCGCCGCAGGTGATGGCGTACACATCCCCGGTCTGCACGATGCCGCGCTTCTTGAGGTGGGCTTCGGCCTGCATCAGCGCGGTGTCGCGGTCGCTTTCGGAATCCATCAGCAGCGGGCGCACATTGCGGTAGAGCGCCATCTTGCGCTGCGTCGAAAGGCGCGAAGTCAGCGCATACATGGGGATGTGGGCGCGGTGGCGGCTCATCCAGAGCGGCGTGGAGCCCGATTCGGTCAGCGCGACGATCGCCTTGGCGCCGAGGTGGTGTGCGGTGAAGAGCGCCCCCATCGCGATCGACTGGTCGATGCGGCTGTAGCTCTGGCCGCTGAAATCGGCGTCGAGGTGCGGGTCTTCGGCCGCCTCCGCGGCTTCGCAGATCTTGCTCATCTCCTGCACGGTTTCGAGCGGGTAGCGGCCAGAAGCGGTCTCGGCAGACAGCATCACTGCATCGGTGCCGTCGAGCACGGCATTTGCCACGTCGCTCACTTCGGCGCGAGTGGGCACCGGGTTCGTGATCATCGACTCCATCATCTGCGTGGCAGTGATTACGACTTTGTCCATCTCGCGCGCCATGCGAATCATCTTCTTCTGGAGTGCCGGAACTGCCGCGTTACCGACTTCGACCGCCAGGTCGCCGCGGGCGACCATGATGCCGTCGCTCGCTCGCAGGATCTCGTCCAGCTTGGGAATGGCCTCGGCGCGCTCCATCTTCGCGATCATTCCCGGCTTGTGACCGAACTCGGCCGCGGCGACATTGCAGAGCTGACGCGCCATTTCCATGTCGGTCGCGTTCTTCGGGAAGCTCACCGCCACGTAGTCGGCCTGGAAGCTCATCGCGGTCTTGATGTCCTCCATATCCTTGGCCGTCAGCGCCGGCGCGGTCAGGCCACCGCCCTGCTTGTTAATGCCCTTGTTGTTGGAGAGCTCGCCGCCGAGCCGCACCCTGGTGTGCACCGCATCGCCCTTGACGGCCGTGACGTCGAGCACGATGAGGCCGTCGTTCAGCAAAAGGGTGTCGCCGGCTTTCACATCGCGCGGCAGGTCCTTGTAGTCGAGGCCGACTTCATTGACGTCACCGGGCTCGGTGCGCGAGGCATCGAGAACGAACTTCTCGCCCGGCTCCAGCCAGACCTTGCCTTTGGCGAACTTGCCGACCCGGATCTTCGGTCCCTGCAGGTCGGCCATGATCGCGACCTCGCGCCCGGTGCGGCGCGCTGCCTCACGCACCATCGCCGCACGGTCGATGTGGTCCTGCGCGGTGCCGTGGCTGAAGTTCAGCCGCACGACGCTGACCTTGTGCAGGATCATCTGTTCGAGCAGGTCGAGCCTGCTGGAAGCTGGCCCAAGCGTCGCGACAATCTTGGTGGCGTGGCGGGGAAGGCGGGGCGTGCTCATTCAGGTCTCCGGTTTATGTATTCCGAACTGTATACACTTTTCCCGCCGGCCGCCAGAGCCTCAAGCGGCTCGTTTTTCCAGGATCTCGAAGGCCGGGAGCTTCTTGCCTTCCAGCACTTCCAGGAATGCACCGCCGCCGGTCGAGATGTAGCCGACCTTGTCCTCGATGCCGTACTTGGCGATCGCGGCCAGCGTGTCGCCGCCGCCAGCGATCGAGAAGGCCTTGCTTTCCGCGATGGCCTGCGCGATCACCTTCGTGCCGTTGGCGAAAGCGTCGAACTCGAACACGCCGACCGGGCCGTTCCACACGATCGTGCCTGCTTCACGCAACTGGGCGGCCAGCAGTTCTGCGGTCTTCGGGCCGATGTCGAGGATCAGGTCGTCATCGGCCACCTCGTCCGCGGCCTTGATCGTCGCGGCGGCGTCGGCCGCGAAGGTCTTCGCCGTGACCACATCGACCGGAATCGGCACGCCCGCGCCGCGCGCACGCATGGCTTCGATCACGGCCTTGGCCTCGTCGATCAGGTCGGGCTCGGCCAGCGACTTGCCGATCTTGAGACCCGAAGCCAGCATGAAGGTGTTGGCGATGCCGCCGCCGACGACGAGCTGATCGACTTTGTCCGCGAGGCTCTTCAGGATGGTGAGCTTGGTGCTGACCTTCGAGCCCGCGACGATCGCGGCCAGCGGACGCTTCGGCTGGGCCAGTGCCTTGGTGATCGCATCGATCTCGGCCGCCAGCAGCGGGCCGGCGCAGGCGATCTTCGCGAACTGGGCGATGCCGTAGGTGGTGGCCTCGGCGCGGTGCGCGGTGCCGAAGGCGTCATTGACGTAGATGTCGGTCAGCGCCGCGAGCTTGCGCGAAAGCGCCTCGTCGTTCTTTTTCTCGCCCTTGTTCAGGCGGCAGTTCTCGAGCAGGACGACTTGCCCCGCCTGCACCTCGACGCCATCGACCCAGTTGGAAACCAGCGGCACTTCGCGGCCGAGCAGTTCGCCGAGCCGCCTGGCGACCGGCGCCAGCGAGTCCTCAGGCTTGAACTGACCTTCGGTGGGGCGGCCGAGATGCGAGGTCACCATGACCGCAGCGCCCGATTCCAGTGCGAGGCGGATGCAAGGCACCGAGGCGCGGATGCGCGTGTCTTCGGTGATGTTGCCCGCATCGTCCTGCGGCACATTGAGGTCGGCTCGGATGAACACGCGTTGGCCGGTGACTTTGCCTTGCGCACAGAGGTCGGTGAATCGAAGAATCTTCATGGGATGTCGGCGGAGTGGATGCGAGTGAGGGCGCCCCGGCGGGCGGCAGCGGACATTGTAGGTTTCAGCCCGCCAGCCCAGGCGTGTGGACGAAGCCCTCCAGCACTTCGACAAAGCTCGCCGCCGCCGGTGAAAGCGACCGCTTCGACGCACCATAGACGCAGACTTCACGATGGAAGTCCGGCTGCTCCAGGCGCACCATCTGCAGGCCGTGCGCCCGCACGAGCGAAGCCGAATAGGTCGGGCAGACAGTCAGCCCCAGGCCGGACGCGACCATGCCCAGCGCAGTGGTCATGTACGAGACCTCCTGCGTCGTTGATCGCAGCATGAAATCGCGCGCGGCGGGTTCGAGTTCCGGCAGCACGCGCTGGCGAAAGTCGCGCGTGGGCGCGATGAAGGTGTAGGGCTCCAGCTCGTGCCAGCGCACCTTGCGGCGGCGCGCGAACGGATGGTCCGGCGGGCAGATCAGCCAATGCCGGTCACGAAAGAGTGTTCGCCGCTCGATCGCCGCATCGACTGGCACATCCTGTCCCACCGCCAACTCGACTTCGCCCGAGAGCACGCCACTCAAGAGGTGCTCCGGCAGCGTGTCGGCGAGCCGCACATCGACGTCGGGATGCCGCTCGCGGTACGCCGCGATCACGCGCGGCATCAGCGTGCAGGCCATGAGTTGCGGCGCAGCGAGGCGAAGCACGCCCTTCTTCTTGTCGCGCAGGTCGGTGACATCGGCCACCGCTGCGGCGAGGTCCGTGAGCAGCCGCTGCACCGAAGGCTGGAACTCGCGCCCTGCCTCGGAGAGCTGAACGCGACGCGTATGACGATCGAAGAGCTGCACGCCCATCTCGCGCTCCAGTTCGCGCACCAGCACGCTGAGCGCCGACTGTGTGAGATGCAGGCTCGCGGCCGCGGCGGTGAAGCTGCCCGTCTCGGCGACGGCTGCGAAAGCGCGCAATTGGCGCAAAGTCAGATTCATGGCGTTATTTCATCAATCGATGAATTTATTTCGATTGAATCATAAGAAGAACCGCGGCCCAATCCACCCCATCGAGCCCCCGATGGAGACAAACATGCCCGACGAGACTGCAATCGCCGCGCCGCCCGTGCCTGTGCAGGGCCTTCACCACTTCGCATGGCGCTGCCGCGACAGCGAGGAAACACGCCGCTTCTATGAAGACCTGCTGGGCCTGCCTCTCACGCACGTCATCAAGAGCGACCACGTGCCGAGCACCGGCGAATACTGCCCGTACGTGCACATCTTTTTCCAGATGCGCGACGGCTCGTACATCGCCTTCTTCGACCTCGGCGACGACGTCGCCGCGCTGCCTTCGCCCAATACGCCGTCATGGGTCAACCACATCGCGCTGCGCGTGGATTCCGTCGAAGAACTGATGGCCGCCAAATCGCGACTCGAAGCCGCCGGCGTCGAGGTGCTGGGCCCGACGGATCACCACATCATCGAGTCGATCTACTTCTTCGATCCGAACGGCATCCGCCTCGAACTCACCACGCCCACGGTCCCGACGTCGGAGATGGACGCCCACGCCCGCAAGGCCCGCGCCGAGCTCGATGCATGGACCGAACGCAAGGCCGGGCTGCGAAAGGCGGCGCATGGCTGAACTGCAACTCGCCGTCATCGACGTCAAGCCCGGCGCCGCACTCGAAAGCCAGTCGGGTCTGCAGATGCTGCGCCCGCGCATCTTCGGCGCCTACCGGGCCCCCGCCGGCCCGAAGAAGCTCGCGGCGATCGTGATGCACCCCACGAGTAATTTCATGGGCCACTACCTGATCGGCCCGCTCGCCGAGCGCGGCATCTGCTGCATGGGCCTGAACTCGCGCTACATGGGCAACGACACCGTGCTGCTGATGGAGCGCGCCATCCAGGACCTCGGCGCGGGCGTGAAGCACCTGCGCGAGATGGGCTACGAAAAGGTCGTGCTCATCGGCAACTCCGGCGGCGCGGCGCTCGCGAGCTTCTATCAGGCGCAGGCCGAGAAGCTCACGGCCCATCACTTCGCGGACGGCGATCCGACGCATCTGCATCCCGACGATCTTCCGCCGGTCGATGGCATCGCGTTGTGCGCCGCGCACCTCGGCCGCACGCGGCTGATGCGCGACTGGATCGATCCATCGGTCACTGACGAGCACGATCCGCTGTCGGTCGACCCCGAACTCGACATGTACGACGCGCGCCATCGCGTGCCTTACGACGCGGACTTTCTCGCGCGATTCAGCGCCGCGCAGAAGGCGCGGCTCGATCGCATCGAGAACTGGGCTTTGGAGCGCCTCCGCCAGCTTCGCAGCACGCCAGGCGCACCGCGCGACCAGGCTTTCATCGTTTATCGCACGCATGCCGATCCGCGCTGCGTGGACCTCTCGCTCGATGCGAACGATCGCGTCCCGGGCAGCGTCTGGGGCGATGCGCGGCAGGTGAACTACTCATGCAACGCGATGGGTCGCACCACCTCGCTGACGGCCTTCCTGTCGCAGTGGTCCTCGCGCTCGCAAGCCGACGGCCCGACCAATCTTGCGCGCACCACCGTGCCCAAGCTGCTCCTGACCTACACCGCCGACCAGTCCACCTTCCCGAGCACGCGCGATGCGTGGATGGCGGCGGGCGGCGACCGGATCCGCAATGTCGACATCGTCGGCGGCAACCACTACCTCGCGGGGCAGCCGGAACTCGTGCCGCGCGCAGCGGACGCCATCGCCGAATGGGCGCATGCCCTGTGAGCACATCGAAGACCCCGATGGAAACCTTCACCTTCGCTCCCCCCTACGAACTGCCGAGCTGGCCGTTCGTGCCGCCGCCTGAACTCGCAAGCACCACCGTCGTGCGCCACCCGATCGTGATCGTCGGTGCCGGCCCCGCGGGCCTCACGCTCGCCTGCGACCTCGCGAGCCGCGGCATGCGCGCGGTGCTGCTCGACGAGGACGACACGGTCGGCGTGCGCGGCGCGTCGTCGCGCGGCATCTGCTATGCCCAGAAAAGCCTGGAGATCTTCGCGCGGCTCGGCATCTACGAGCGCATCGCCGACAAGGGCATCACATGGTCCTTCGGCCGCACCTTCTCGGATGACACCGAGGTCTACAACTTCAACCTGAAGACCGACAGCGTCTCGGTGCAGCCACCGTTCATCAACCTGCAGCAGTTCTACATCGAGTGGTTCCTCGTCGACCGCATCAAGGAGCTGGCGGTGACCGATCTGCGTTGGAAGAACCGCGTGACGCAGGTAACGCCTCTGGCGGACGGTGTGCGCATCGCTGTGGAGACACCTGCGGGCAGCTACACGATCGAGGCCGACCATCTCATCGACGCGACGGGCGCGAACAGCCCGATCCGCACGCAGCTCGACATCGAATCCCACCCATCGCGCAGCACCGACCGCTGGTGCATCACCGATGTGCGCTTCAAGAAGCCGCTGCCGGTCGAGCGCTGGACATGGGTCGACGCGCCCTTCAACGAAGGCCGTGCGGTGTGGCAGCACCTGATGGGCGACGGCGTCTGGCGCATCGACTACCAGATGCCCGAAGACTGCGACACCGCCTACATCAGCAAGCCGGAAGTGGCCGGCGCGCGCCTGCGTGAACAGCTCGGCCCCGACGTGGAATTCGAGTTCGTCTGGATCGGTCCCTACGGCTACCGCGATCACCTGCTGGACAACTTCCGGCACGGTCGGATCCTGTTCATCGGAGATTCGGCGCACGTCGTGAGCCCTTTCGGAGCACGTGGCGGCAACAGCGGCATCCAGGATGCGGCGAATCTCGGATGGAAGCTCGCGCTCGTCACGCAGGGGCTTGCGGATGAGGCGTTGCTCGACACCTACGACGCGGAGCGCCGGCCGGCCGCCGTGGAGAACCTGCGTGTCACAAGCCGTTCCGCGCGCTTCCTCGCGCCGCAATCACCGGCCGAACACACGATACGACGCGCAGTAGTCGCACTTGCGCAGCGCTATCCCTTCGCCCGGGCGCTGGTCAACACCGGTCGCATGTCGGTCGCGAATGAATACCCTGCCGCGCCCCATCTGCCGGCTGGTGCGAAGACGGTTCAAAACCTTGCGCTCCAATTGCAGGACGGAACACCGACCACGATCGCGGAACTGCTGGCAGAGGGCACGCAATGCCTCGGCCTGTGGTTCGCGCCGACACGCGCGCAGGCCAATGCCGCGAAGGAGCTCGATGCGTCGTTGCCCCTGCGCCTGGTCGCCGTCGGCGGCGACAGCGGGTTGCCGACGCTGAGGGCCGACGACGTGCTGGCCCGCCATCTCGGCGGCGCAACGCCCGGCAGCCTTTGCATCGTGCGGCCGGACGCCTATCGCGGCGTCTTGCTGAACGACCCTACGCCTGCATCAATCTCCGCCGCGCTTCGCACTGCACTCGCGCAACGCTGACCCCCGAAGAACCATGATCACCGAGCCCCACATTCCCGACCCCGATGGCTTCTACGCGGCCTGGATCGCCGCGCACGAAGGGCTGACCGAAGCCCAGAGCGCCGACTACAACGCGCGCCTCGTGCTGCTGCTGGCCAACCAGTGCGGTGATCAGCAAGTCCTCCTGGACTGCATCGCCGCTGCACGCGAAAGCGGCACCACTCCTCCCACCGACAACAACCGCCACCCCACATGAGCACAACCGTTTCCTTCGCTTCTGCCGCCGACACCCGCGAGCAGAAGCCGCAGGTGCGCGAACTCGCGCCCAACGTCTATGGCTACATCAGCGACTTCGACCCCAACTGCGGCTTCATCGTCGGCGATGAGCACGTGGTACTGATCGACACGCGGCCCACACCACGCATGGCGCGCGACTTCCTTGCCGACATCCGCAAGGTGACCGACAAGCCGATCAAATTCATCGTCCTCACCCACTACCACGCGGTGCGCGTGATGGGCGCCAGCGCCTTCGAAGAAGTCGAGGCCATCATCGCGAGCAAGGGCACGCTGGACTGGGTGCACGAACGCGGGCAGGCGGACTTCGATTCGGAGGTCGGACGCTTTCCGCGCCTCTTTGCCGGCGTCGAGGAAATCCCCGGCCTCACCGAGCCGACGATGAGCTTCGAGCGTGAGATGAGCCTGTGGCTTGGCAAACGTGAAGTGCGTTTGATGTGCCTCGGCCGCGGTCACTCGGGCGGCGACACCGTCGCATGGCTGCCGGATTGCGGCGTGCTGTTCTCGGGCGATGTCGTCGAAAACCGCTGCGGCGTCTATGCCGGCGATGCCTATATCCAGGACTGGGCGGGCACGCTCGACGCGGTCGCTGCGCTGAAGCCGCGCGTGCTCGTGCCAGGCCGTGGCGCGGTGCTTCAGGGCGAAGCCGCGTGTGCCGAGGCGATCCAACTCACAAAGGCTTTCCTTTCGACGTTGATCGCCAGCGTGCGCACAGGCATCGCAGCCGGCGACGGCCTGCGCGGTTGCTTCGAGCGCGCAGAGCAGGCGATGAAGCCCCGCTTCGGCGACTGGCCGGTCTTCCAGCACGTGCTGCCTTTCGATGTCTCGCGCGCCTATGACGAGGTGCGCGGCATCGAACACCCGGTCATCTGGACCGCCGAACGCGACCAGGAACTCTGGCAAATCTTGCGCGGCTGACATCGAGACTTTTCAAACGGAGACAACCCTGATGCGACGACTTCTGAAACTGCTGGCCGCCGGCCTCGCGATCACCCTGGCGAGCCACGCGCCAGCCCAATCCAGCTACCCGACCCAGCCGGTGCGCTGGATCGTCCCCTACGTTGCAGGTGGCGGCACCGACAACCTCGCACGGGCACTCGCCGACGCGATGCAACCTTCGCTCGGGCAGCCGATCGTGATCGACAACCGCCCCGGCGCGTCGACCAACATCGGCGTGCAGGTGATGATGCAGGCCAAGCCCGACGGCTACACGATCATGCAGGCCGAGAACGCCGCGCTGCTCTTCAACGAGCACATGTTCACCAAGCTGCCCTACAAGCCAGCTACCGACTTCACTTACATCGGCGCCATCGGCCGCTTCCCCGTCGCACTCGTGGTGCATCCGGACTTCCCCGCGAAGACGGTCGCGGAGTTCGTGAGCTACGTGAAGGCGCATCCACAGAAGGTGAGCTACGCATCGCCGGGCAACGGTTCGCCGCACCACATGGCGATGGAACTCTTCAAGCAGAAGGCCGGCATCGACATCCAGCACGTGCCCTACAAGGGCGCAGCGCCGGCGATGACCGACGTGATGGGCGGCCAGGTGCCGGCCATGATGCTGGACCTTGCCTCGGGCCTGCAGGTCATCAAGTCCGGCAAGGTGCGCGTGCTGGCCATCGCGCTGCCGCAGCGCGCCGCCGCATTGCCCGACGTGCCGACCTTCGTCGAGCTCGGCTACAAGGACGTCAACGCCTATGCCTTCCACGGCTTGATCGGCCCGGCAGGCATGCCCAAGGACGTCGTCGCGCGCCTGAACAGCGAACTCAACAAGGCCATGCAGGCGCCGAAGGTGGTCAAGCTCTTCGCCGAATTCGGCTTCGAGGCACTCCCTGGTACGCCACAAGACTTCTACAAACTCGCGCGCGCAGAGAACGAGCGCTGGGGCCAGATCATCAAGACGGCCGGCGTGCAGCTCGACTGAGCGCTCCTACCAGCCGAGGCCCAGGTGCAGCGGCAGGTAGACCGCCATGCCCGCGAGCATCGTCCCGAGCACGCCGCCGCGCCAGAAGTAATAGATGACGCCAGCGACTGCGCCGTAGAGGCGCGCATCCTGCAGGGTCGTCGTGAGGTGGCCCTGCGTCATGACGACCTCGGGAATCACCACCGCGGCCAATGCGGCCGCCGGGGCGTAGTGCAGAGCGCGATGCGCCCAGTCCGGCAGGCCCCAGGGCCGATCGAGGATGAAGAAGAAGCAGCGCGTCAGCACGGTGACGCCCGCGAGGCCGACGATGACCGCCAGCGTCCAGAAATCGGTTTGCCCGCCGACAAGGGTCATTTGTCGTCCTCGGCATCGGGATCGAGCCCGAACTGCTTTTCGAGCCAGAAGCACAGCAGCACCGCAACACCGATGCCCGCGACGATGTTGAGCTTGAGCGGCAGTGCATAGGCGGCGACAGCGGTTGCGCCGGCGATGACGACCGCTAGCACACGCAGGCGTGTCGTCGCCATCGAGCAGACGATCGCAACCAGGCTCAACACACCCGCAAAGCCCAGGCCCCAGCTCTGCGGAATCATGTTCGCGAGCACGATGCCTAGCATGCTCAGGCCCATCCATGCACACCAGGTCACGCAGTAGTTGCCGGTGAGGTAGGCCTCCTGCGCGCGCTTCTCGGCGTCGGTCTCGGGCGGACGGGTGTACTTGCGCGTGAACATCGCGTAGCTCATGTCGGCCGTGAGATAGCCGTGCGTCATGCGGCGCCAGCGCGGCATGTGCATGAGATACGGCCGCAGGTGCAGGCTGAAGACCACGAAGCGCAGGTTCACGCAGAAGCCGGTCGCCAGGATCACCCATGCGGGCGCACCTGCAATGAGCAGCGGGATGGATGCCAGTTGCGAGCTTCCCGCGTAAACCAGCAAGGTCATCGCGAGCGCCTCGACAACGCTCATGCCGGACTTGAGCATCGCCACGCCGGTCATGAGCCCCCAGGCGCCGATGCCGAGTGCGATCGGCGACATGTCGCGAATGCCTTCGCGAAACTCGGGTTGGCTTCGGACGGATGACGAGAGAAACATCAGCCGAAGACCTGTCCGGGCTTCACGTCGAAGCCTCGCAGGAAATCGGCCACCGGCAGGCGCTTGCCGCCCGCGCGCTGGAGTTCGGTAACGACGACGGTCGAGCCATCGGCCGCAACGGCGACGCCCTCGGGCCCCGCGGCGAGCACCGTGCCGGCGGCCTCGGAGGACGCTTGGTCGCGGGTCTGTGCAGCCCAGAGCTTGATGGTTTCGCCGTCGAGCGTGCTGCTCGCTCCAGGGAACGGATCGAACGCGCGGATGCGGCGCACGATCGCCTCGGCGCTCTGCGACCAGTCCACCTGTGCCTCGGCCTTCTCGACCTTGTGCGCATAGGTCACGCCTTCTGCGGGCTGCGGAACCGCGCGGAGCGCGCCGGACTCCGCCTGCTTCAGCGCATCGACGATCATGCGGCCGCCGAGTGCGGCGAGCCGGTCATGCAGTCGGGCGGTGTTGTCGTCGCCGATCGGAACGGCCTCGCGCAGCAGCATGTCGCCGGTGTCGAGGCCGGCGTCCATCTGCATGATGGTGATGCCGGTCTCGGCATCACCCGCTTCGATCGCGCGATGAATCGGCGCTGCCCCGCGCCATCTCGGCAGCAGGCTCGCATGGATGTTGAGGCAGCCGAGCCGCGGAGCATCGAGCACCCACTGCGGAAGGATCAAACCGTAGGCGGCCACCACCATGACCTCGGCCTTCGATTCCGCGATCGCGACCCGTGCGGCTTCGGCATCGTCGGGGTACTTGCCGTCCAGTCGCAGGCTTCGCGGCTGGATCACCGGCCAGCCATGCGATACCGCGAACTGCTTCACCGGCGAAGCCTGCAGCTTCATGCCGCGGCCCGCCGGACGGTCGGGCTGGGTCAGCGTGAGAACGATCTCGTGGCCGGCGGCGGCAATGGCCTCCAGCGCGACGCGGGCAAACTCGGGCGTACCCGCGAACGCAACCTTCATGGCGCTCACCGGTTGATGAGGAACACGTTCAGGTCGTCGCCGGTGTTGTAGTGGTCCACCACGCCGTCCGGCCTCACATAGATATAGAGCAGGCGACGTGCATTCATGGACTTGTAGCGCCAGGACCAGACGTCGCCATTGAAGAAGGTCACACGCGTGATCTCATAAGGACGACCATAGGTACGCAGCACATCGTCGACGCGCCAGACGCCGGGCTTGATGGTGCTGTCGAAGAGGCCCTCGAAGAGTTCCTGGCGGATGGAGACCACGTGGCCGCTCGCATCGACGTCGATGTTCGAGACCTCGAAGCCCATCGGCGCGCGGGAATACTGGAGCCGCTGACCGCCGTTGGGCAGCGGATAGGTCGCTGTTGGCGTGCCGAGTTGCGAAAGCGCCTGATCACGCGTCGTGCCGAGCGGCAGGCGCGTCGGCTCGCTGGCACAACCCACCAAGGCGGACGCCACGACAACGGCCGCGAGCCACGAGCGCTTCATGTTCACCGACGCCCTTCGCGCTGATCGAGTTTCTGTTCTTCGCGCTGCTGCTTGAGCAACTTGCTCTTGATGCGGTTGCGCTTCAGCGGCGAGAGGTACTCGACGAAGACCTTCCCCAGAAGGTGATCGAGCTCATGCTGGATACAGACGGCGAGCAGGCCTTCGGCCTCGATGGTCTGCAACTCGCCTTCAGCGTCAAGCGCCGTCACGCGCACGGAGGTGGAGCGCTCCACACCGTCATAGATGCCGGGCACTGAAAGGCAGCCTTCTTCATTGACCACCTTTTCGTCGCTCGCCCACACAATCTCCGGATTGATGAGCACCAGCGGCTCATTGCGTTCTTCGGATACATCGATGACGACCAGACGTTCATGCACGTCGATCTGCGTGGCGGCAAGCCCGATGCCATTGGCGTCGTACATGGTCTCGAGCATGTCGGCGACCAGTGTCTTGATGCGCGCATCGACGCCCTGCACCGGTTTGGCCACCGTATGCAGGCGGGCGTCCGGGTAACTCAAAATGGTTCGTTTTGACATGAAAGCGGGGAAAAGTTGTCGCTATTTTCGCCATTTCCGCGACGGCTCGGGGCAGCTGGCGGGATTTACATTGCCCGATCTGGGGCTTCAGCGCAAAATTCGTAGCAAATTGTGAGGATTCGTACGTTCTGCGTGGCGCAGTGTGTGCACACCATCAACCATGAATAAATTCCGAACCAACGACCATCTGCGTCCCCGCTTCGTCGCCACGCTGGCGGCCCTTGCCGTGGCTGGCCTCGCAGGTACGACGGCATCCGCACAAAACTACCCCGTCACCCCCCAACAGCGCGCCACCGCCCAGCAGACGGCGCAGGCCGGCATTCCCGTCAGCGAACTGGCGCCGAACGCGCCCGACGAATACACGGTCAAGCCCGGCGACACCCTGTGGGCCATCTCCCGCCTCTATCTCCGCAGCCCGTGGCGCTGGCCCGAACTGTGGGGCATGAACATCAGCGAGATCTCCAATCCGCACCGGATCTATCCCGGCCAGGTGCTCTATCTGGACAAGACCGGCGGCCGTGCCCGCCTGAGCACCCGTCGCGGCTCCGGCGCACCCGATGGCACCATCAAGCTGTCGCCGCGCACACGCTATGAGTCGCTGTCCGGCATGGCGCTGCCGACACTCAACCCGGGGCTCATCGAACCTTTCCTCGCGGAGCCGGTGGTGGTGGACGACAACACGCTCGCCACCGCGCCACGGATCGTGGCTGGCAACGACAGCCGCGTCCTGCTCTCCCGTGGCGATCGCGCCTATGCGCGCGGCGACGTCAATTCGCCGCTCGTCGAGGCGGCCGGCCCCATCCAGACTTTCCGAATCTTCCGCGACGCCACGCCGCTGAAAGACCCGGGCACCGGCGAGATCCTCGGCTACGAAGCCCAGTACCTCGGCAAGGCCCAGTTGCAGCGCGGCGAATCGACCTTGAGCGAAATGGTCGACGGCAAAGAAGTTGTCAACGTCGTGCCGGCCACCATCGACATCATTGCCGCGCGTGAGGAAATGCGCGCTGGCGACCGCCTGCTGCCGGAGCCCCCGCGCCAGCTCCTGAGCTACGCACCCCGCGCTCCGCAGCAACCAATCGAAGGCCGCATCGTCTCCGTCTACGGCAACGCGGTGCAGTTCGCCGCGCAAAACCAGGTGGTGGCGATCAACAAGGGCCTGCGCGACGGCATCGAGCCCGGACACGTGCTGGCAATCCTCAAGAATGGCGAAACCATCGTCGACAAGACCGGCGCCGGCAAGGAAACGCTGAAGCTGCCGAACGAGCGCATCGGCCTGCTGATGGTGTTCCGTCCGTTCGAGAAGGTTTCCTATGCCCTCGTGCTGGAGATCAACGACACGCCGCGCATTGGCGACCTGCTCGTCAATCCCTGAAGCGGCGATCGTTTTCGAGTGGGACGCGAGGATCTCGCAGACTGGCTGCGTCTTGCGCTGACACCGGGCATCGGCAACGCCACCGGCCGCAAGCTGCTGGCGGCGTTCGGACTGCCTTCGCAGGTTTTCACGCAATCGCGGGACGCACTCCTGCAGGTCGTGACAGATGCGCAGGCGCACGCGCTGCAACAACTCCCCCGGGATTTCAAAGAACAGATCCGGTGCACGCTTGACTGGCTGCAAGGCACCGGAGCCGATGGCGCGACCCGGCGTATCGTGACACTGGGCGACCCGGGCTATCCAGCTTCGCTGCTCGAGACGGCGGACCCACCGCTGATGCTCTACCTGCTCGGTGCTCCGTCGTTCGACCTGACGCAACTTGACCGCAGCATCGCGATGGTCGGCAGCCGCAACCCCACTGCACAAGGCGAGCAGACCGCGCGGGCATTCGCTCGCGCGTTCGGGGAAGCCGGCATCGCGGTGGTGTCCGGTCTTGCATTGGGTGTCGACGGGGCGGCACACGACGGGGCACTCGAAGCAGGCGGTGGTGGGGACCGGCTCGTGACCGTGGCGGTGGTCGGAACCGGACTCGACCGCGTCTACCCTGCGCGCCATCGCGAGCTTGCGCATCGCATTGCAGCCCGTGGCCTGATCGTGAGCGAGTATCCGCTCGGCACGCCGCCGCTCACCCAGAACTTCCCACAGCGCAACCGCATCATTGCGGGGCTGTCCCGTGGCACGCTGGTCGTGGAGGCCGCGCTCCGCTCGGGCTCGTTGATCACAGCCCGCCTTGCCGCGGAACAGGGCCGAGAGGTTTTCGCAATCCCGGGCTCCATCCATTCGCCGCAATCGCGTGGCTGTCATTCGCTGATCCGCCAAGGCGCAAAGCTCGTCGAGTCGGTTGGCGACGTGCTCGAAGAATTGCGATTCGACACGCCGGCCTCCGCCGATGCGCGGATCGAACAGACCGAGGCGGCCACGACCGCCGAATCGGGCCTCCTTGCCGATCTCGGCTTCGACCCGGTGAGTCTCGATTCGCTCTGCGCCCGCACAGGCTACGGCGCTGCCGAACTGCAGGCGCGCTTGCTCGAACTCGAACTGGATGGCCGCGTGGCAAGACTCCCGGGTGGCCTGTTTCAGCGTGTGGCGCGCGGGTGAACCAGTCCTTCACACAAAACATCGTGGTCTTCGCGCAACTGCCGCAGCATGGCATCTTGACTGGGCTATATTGAGCCCATGTTCGAAGTGCTTGTTTTTGTCTACGAAAACTATTGGCGCGGCGATGCATGTCCCGCACCCGAACAGTTGGGCCGAAAGCTCAGCGCGCAGGGCTTCGATGCGGATGAAATCCGCGAAGCGCTGCACTGGCTCGACGGCCTCAGCCTCGCCACCCAGGGTATCCAGCTCATTCGCCATGCGGACGAGACGACGGCCACGGTGAGCATTCGCAGCCGCCGCGACGAGGTCGTTCCCCAATCACCCAACTCGATCCGCGTTTACTCGAACGCCGAGCAGGAACACATCGGCGCGGAGTGCCTGGGCTTCATCAGCTTCCTCGAATCCTCCGGCGTGCTGCCGACGGGTATGCGCGAGATCGTGGTCGAGCGCGCCATGGCCACGTCCGGCGAGCCGCTGACGATCGACGAACTCAAGATCATCGTTCTGATGGTGCACTGGTCCACGGGGCTCGAGCCCGATGCGCTGGTGCTCGATGAGCTCTGCGACGACAGCGACACGCGGATAGCGCATTGAGGCCGCGCCCGGCGTCTTACCACGTCGCTAACCGCAAACACCCAGAGGCCGGCCGGCGCAGCCAGGCCCGTCAGTGAAACACCGCGGAACCGGCTTCGCCGGGCCGCCGGTGTTGCCCCCGGTAGGGGGTGCCCGAGCACACGCAGTGAGCGAGGCTGGAGGGCGAGCTAATTCAGCAGGCGTTCGGGGTTGGCGTCGAGCTTAGCGAGGGCCTCGCGGGTTGCGCGAACGGTAAGGGTTTCTTCTTCGGCGGGCACCAGCAAGCCGGCCTGCAAGTAGGACGCCAGGCGGCCCACCTGGATCAGGAAGCTGCGCCCGTCTGTCGATGCAAACAGATGGAGCTGCTTGCGTTCGCTGCGCCACACGAACTGGACTTGGCTCACCCGGTCGTTGTGGTCCAGCATGAACCAGTTACCCACCTGCAGTTCATGCGCCCAGGCCAGCATGTCTTCGCCGACCTTGGTGCCGGTATCGGGCACCACCTCGATCGAGGCGGCATCGACGCCAAGCAGGAGCTCGATGCTGGCGGCGTCGAGCGGCACGTCCATCGTGCCCTCGTCGGACACGAAATCTTCGAGATTGGCGAGGCGTTTCGCCATCGCCTCGATCTTGGCCTGCGGAATCGCTTCGGTCTTCGACATGAACGCATCGGACAAGGTCGCACCGATGGTCTTGATGTGCTGCTCCTGCGCGTCACCGACGATGCCCAGCAGCGTCATGCCCTGACGCAGCCGCTGGAGTAGCTTGGGAAGATCCTGGATCACGCGGGTGCGGTCGTTGCGGTTCGGCTTGGCGCTCGCGGCCCAGACGAGGTCCGAAGCAGATCGCTTCAGCATCACGGTCTGCTCGTCCTGCGGCCCGTAGCGCAGCGCGGCGATAGCCAGTACCTCGGCCCAGACCTTGAAGAGGAACTCACGGATTTCCTCGCGCACCGGCATGTCGTTGAGCATCTTGCGCAACTCGATGGTGTACTGGATCGCCATCGTTTCCTTCTGCTCGACCTGCTGCGCAACGCTCATCACCTTTTGGGCGGTGTCGCTTTGCGTGAGGTACTTGTTGAGGAAGGCGACGAATTCATCGAACACCAGCTTGAACACGCGCTGGCCGGTTTCCGGGTATTGCTCGATCACCTGCACGACGCGGCGGATCTCGCCTTCGAGCGCACTGCCCGAAATGGCCGCGGCATCGAAGCCCATCACGCAGGAACCCATACGGTCGATCAGCATGCGCGCCGGGTGCTGCAGGGTGCCGAAGAATTCAGGCTCGGCGATCGCCACGCGCAGCACCGGCATTTGCAGGCGCGCGAACCACACGCGCGCCGAAAACGGGATGCGCTCCTCCGCGAGGATCGCCTGGAACATCAGGGCCACGATCTCGACGGTGGCCTTGTCGGCCGTGGTCGGCGCCCTTTTCTTGAGCTCTGCACTGCGCCGCCGGAGGTCCACGGTGGCCTGGAGCACGGCTGTCGCCTCGTCGCCCACGACATACTGCGACGCGGCGGCCTGGTAGGCCACTTCTGCATCGGCGATCGCGGCAGCAAAGGCCGGCGCTCCTGCCACGCCGGCCGGGCCGCCCGCCCCATCGCCAGCGCCGACTGCCGGCCGATGCTGCGTGATGTCGCCGCCGATGCGCGCCGTCACGAAGCGCTTGAGATTGAGCAGGACACCCTGGGCCCGCTGGCGAGCAACGAGCAGCGGCGAGCCGCCCGCGCCGCTCATCGAGTCACCGGCCGTCATGGCCGCACCGCCCCGCCCCATGCCAACGCCGATCGCGGCCGGCGCGAAGCTGCCCGCCGGCAGGGCATAGCCACCGCGGCCGCCGCCGCCCTGCGGCACTTGCGCGGTCACGCCCAACGATGCGCTTCCCGATGCATGAGAGGCGGCGAAGCTGCCGCCAAGCGCCGCGGAACTTGAGTTCACCGAACCGGTGCGGCGCACGAAGCTCTTGAGGTCGATCTCCGGCATCACGTCCCGGCTGATCAGGTATGCGTTGGCGTCCTTGTAGGCCTTCACCATCGCATCGACCATATGCGTCTGCATCTGGTCCTGGATCCTGGTCCAGAGCCCCAGGCTCAACCCATTGGCGAGCCACTGGTCGACGAGCACCTTCGCGAAAGCCTCGGGTTTGAGGACGTCCTTCGCGTCGAGTTCGCTCGTCCCATCGAGATGCTGGATGCGCAGTCGAAGGTCGTTGAGCTCGAAGCTGGCCTTGTCCTGGATGGACTGTGCAAGCCGCGACGACACGATGTTCGTCTCCACAACCTCGTCGCCGATCAGTTCGAGGCGCAGCGAATTGGAAGACGACCCACCCGATGAACTGCTGGCCAGCGCTTTGCGCCACGCCTCGCGCGAATGAGCGACCTAGGCGGCCCCGTGCGACTGGAACGCCAGGAAACCGTCCCGGTTTTCCTGCATGTCCCGCGCGTTGCCGGTTTGCGAGGCCAGCGCCACCAGCCGTTCGCTGATCGCATGGGCCACCGGCTCGATCACCGCCTCGGTGGCGGCGACGAAACGCTCGCGCGTCTCACGGGAGATCTGGAGGGAAGAGGCATGGGACCGCGCGGGCATGGAAGGGGAATTCAGGACGTGTATCTAATTATTCGACATTCACGAGCTTGCATCGGGAAGCGCTACCGCACAAGAGCCGGCAATGCTCGGCAACCCCAACACCACGGCCGCGCCACGCCTATGTTTCATGTTCAGACGGTCGCTCCCGCGTTCGGATCATCCGGATCGCCCTCGCGCTTGACCGGCCCCTTGACCAGATCTTCGCGCTTCACTCCCAGCCACATCGCGATGGCCGCGGCCACGAAGGCCGAGGAGTAGATGCCGAAAAGAATGCCGATGGTCAGCGCCAGCGCGAAGTAGTGCAGCGTCGGGCCGCCGAAGAAGAACATCGACAACACCACGAGCTGGGTCGAGCCGTGCGTGATGATGGTCCGGCTGATGGTCGAGGTGATCGCGTTGTCGATGACTTCGCGCGTGGTCATCTTGCGATAGCGCCGGAAGTTCTCGCGCACCCGGTCGAAGATCACGACCGATTCATTCACCGAGTAGCCCAGCACCGCCAGCACTGCTGCGAGCACCGCCAGCGAGAACTCCCACTGGAAGAAGGCAAAGAAGCCCAGGATGATCACCACGTCATGCAGGTTGGCCAGCACGGTGGCCAGCGCAAACTTCCATTCGAACCGGAATGCGAGGTAGATCATGATGCCGACCACCACCATGCCGAGCGCCTTGAGCCCGTTGGTGGTCAGTTCCTCGCCGACCTGCGGACCGACGAACTCGGTGCCGCGCAAGGTGGCTGAAGGATCGACCGCCTTGAGCGCGACCATCACCTGCTCGCTCTGCTGGGCCGACGTCTGGCCCTTCTGCACCGGCAGGCGGATCTGCACGTCGCGCGACGTGCCGTAGTTCTGCACCAGCACGTCCTGGTAGCCGAGCTTGCCGATGGTTGCGCGAACCTTGCCGATGTCGACCGGCTGCTCGTAGGCCACTTCCATGACCGTTCCGCCGGTGAACTCGACGGATAGGTGGAGCCCGCGATGGAACAGGAAGAACACCGCGAGAAGGAAGGTGACGACCGACACCGCGTTCAGCACCAGCGCGTGGCGCATGAACGGGATGGTCCTGTGGATACGGAAGAATTCCATTTGGTCTGCCCCTTACTTCGCGTCGGCGGCGGCCTGGTTGGCCGGCTTCCAGACGGTGCCGATCGACAGGGTCTTGAGCTTCTTCTTGCTGCCGTACCAGAGATTGACGAGGCCGCGCGAGAAGAACACGGCCGAGAACATCGAGGTCACGATGCCGATGCAATGCACCACCGCGAAGCCCCGGATCGGTCCGGAGCCAAAGGCCAGCAGCGCGATGCCGGCAATCAGGGTGGTCACGTTGGAGTCCAGAATCGTGTTCCAGGCCCGGTCGTAACCTGCGTGGATGGCCGCTTGCGGCGACGCGCCGCCCCGCAGTTCTTCGCGGATACGCTCGTTGATCAGCACGTTCGAGTCGATCGCGACGCCGATGGCAAGCGCCATGGCCGCGATACCCGGCAAGGTCAGCGTGGCCTGAAGCATCGACAGGATCGCCACCAGCAGCAGCAGGTTGACCGCCAGCGCGATCGACGAGAACAGGCCGAACAGCGCGTAGTAGATGCACATGAACACCATGATGGCCAGGAAGCCGTACATGACGCTGTTGAAGCCCTTCTGGATGTTGTCGGCACCGAGGCTCGGGCCGATGGTCCGTTCCTGGATGATTTCCATCGGCGCGGCCAGCGAACCTGCGCGCAGCAGCAGCGCGAGGTCGTTGGCCTCGACGACGTTCATGGCGCCGGAGATCTGGAAGCGGTTGCCCAGCTCGCCATTGATCGACGGTGCAGTGAGCACTTCGCCACGGCCCTTTTCGAAGATCAGGATCGCCATGCGGCGATGCAGGTTCTCGCGGCTGACGTCGCGCATGATGCGGCCGCCCTTGGCGTCCATGGTCAGGTCGACCTTGGGCTGCTGCGTCTGCGAGTCGAAACCGGGTTGGGCGTCGGTGAGGTTTTCGCCGGTGACCAGCACCTGCTTCTTCACGATCACCGGGCGACCCTGGCGATCGATGAATTTCTCGGAGCCGAACGGCACCGGGCCGGTGCCCTGCTCGGCCGCGCGGCCTTCGGCGCTCTCGTCGACGAGGCGCATCTCGAGCGTCGCGGTGCGGCCGAGGATGTCCTTGGCCTTTGCAGTGTCCTGCACGCCCGGCAGCTGCACCACGATGCGGTCGAGACCCTGCTGCTGAATCACTGGTTCGGCCACGCCGAGTTCGTTGATCCGGTTGTGCAGCGTAGTGATGTTCTGCTTGAGCGCTGCGTCTTGAAGCCGACGTGCGGCCTCCGGCTTGATCGACGCCGTCAGCTTGTAGTCGGCGCCTTCCTGGCTTTCGACTGCGACGAGATCGGGGAACTGGTCCTGCAGCAGCGCTTTGCCTGCCTGCAGGCCCGCCGCTTCGCGGAAGCGCACCTCGATGGTCTGGCCGACGCGCGTCACGGACGTGCCGCGCACGCCCTTGTCGCGCAGCCCCGTGCGAATATCGCCCGCGAAGGATTCGGCGCGCTTGTCCATGGCGCCCTGCATGTCGACCTGCAGGAGGAAGTCGACGCCGCCACGCAGGTCGAGGCCGAGGTACATCGGGAAGGCGTGAAGCGCGGTCAGCCAGGACGGCGAGCGCGACAGCAGGTTGAGCGCCACCACATAGGGCGGATCGCTCGGGTCCGGCACCAGCGCGTGCTGCAGCACGTCGCGTGCCTTGAGCTGGTCATCGGTATTGGTGAAGCGCGCCCGAACCGAGGTGGCATCGAGCGTCAGCAGGTCAGGCGCCAATCCGGCGGCCTTGAGCGCTTCTTCGACGCGATTGCGAGTGCCAGCGTCGACCTTCACGGTCGACTTGGCCGCCGACACCTGCACCGCAGGCGCCTCGCCGAAGAAATTGGGCAGGGCGTAGATCAACCCCACCAGCAGCACGATCACGATGATCGCGTACTTCCAAACCGGATATCTATTCATGATCTTGGCCGGCGAACCCCGGCCCATTGGTGAAACACCGCGGAACCGGCTTCGCCGGGCCGCCGGTGTTGCCCCCCGTGAGGGGGGTGCCCGAGCCACACGAAGTGGGCGAGGCTGGGGGGGGGGAGCATTACTTTATTGCGCCCTTGGGAAGGACCTGAACGACAGCGCTGCGCTGGATCTGGACCTCGACGCCCTTGGCGATTTCGATGGTCAGGTATTGCTCGCCGAGCTGGGTGATCTTGCCGAGCACACCACCCGCGGTGGCGACTTCGTCGCCTTTCGCCAGCGCCTCGATCATTGCGCGGGCTTCTTTCTGGCGCTTCATCTGCGGCCGGATCATGACGAAGTACAGCACCACGAACATGAGGAGCAGCGGCAGCATGCTCCCGAGCGACGACATCATGTCACCGCCCCCGGCGGCGGGCGCGGACTGGGCAAAAGCAGAAGAAATGAACAAGGGAATCTCCAGCAGAGGGAAGAAAACAAGCGCGCCGGCCTCCCGCACAACGCAGGAGGTCCGCCGGTCCGCGGCGATGCAAGCAGGCCGCGCAGCGCGGGGCCTGGCCGCGCACAGCACCGGGCATTGTATTCGGCGGAAAGCGCCCCGGCAGGGCCAACCCGCCGGGGCGCTCAGGGCTTTGAGGTCAATCGCTGGAGGACTAGGGAGGCTCTCAGGCCGCCGCCCGGGCGGGCTGAGGATTCCGCCACTTGCCCATCAGCTCCGCCCAACGGGTGCGGGCCGCCGCCAGGTTGCGGTCCTTGACGTGGCCATAGCCACGGATCTGCTCGGGCAGGCTGGCGATCTCGACCGCCAACGCGTGATTGGCGGCGTTCAGGCTGCCCAGCACCTCGTCGATGCTCGCCCGGTACTCGCCGATCAGCGCGCGCTCGGTCTTGCGTTCCTCGGTGCGTCCGAAGACGTCGAGCGCTGTGCCGCGCAACCCCTTGAGCTTTGCCAGCAGCCGGAAGCCGGTCAGCATGGCCGGGCCGAATTTCTGCTTCTGGAGCTGGCCCTTGGCGTTCTTCTTCGCAGTCAGCGGCGGCGCAAGGTGGTAGTTGAGCTTGAAGTCCTTGCCCATCTGCCCCTCGAACATCCCTTCGATGCGCTGAAGGAAGACCGGGTCGCTCTGCAGGCGGGCGACCTCGTACTCGTCCTTGTAGGCCATCAGCTTGAACAGGTAGCGCGCCACCGCCTCGCTGAGGCTGGTCTTGCCGAGCGCTGATTCGGCCTTCTGCACCTTGCCGACGAAGGCCTTGTATTCCTCGGCATAAGCAGCGTTCTGGTAGCCGGTCAGGAACTCGACCCGCCGTGCGACCAGCGTATCGACCGAATCGCGCTTCTTGAACTCGATGATCTGGCCGGGCTGGACACGCTTTTGCACCTCCAGCGGACGCTGCGCCGCCTGACGGCCCCACTCGAAAGCCATCTTGTTGTTCTCGATGGCCACGGCGTTGAGCTCGATCGCGCGCATCAGCGATGCGTGTTCAAGCGGGATCCAGCCCTTTTGCCAGGCGTAGCCCAGGATCATCGGGTTGACGTAGATGCTGTCGCCCATCAGCGAAGTCGCGGCCGCGTCGGCATCGAAGGCGCCGACCGCATCGGCGCCGACCGCACGTGCGATCTCTGCGGCGCAGGCATCCTGCGGGTTCTGCCAGTTGGCGTTGCGCACGAACGCTGCCGTCGGGCTGCTGTGGCTGTTGAGCGCGACGTGCGTGCGCCCTTCGCGCATGCGCGCCATCGTCTCGGCGTTCACGCTCACGAGCGGATCGCACGCCAGCACAAGATCGGCCGCCGCGGTGCCGACGCGGGTGGTGCGGATATCGTCCTGCGTGTCGCCGATCAGCACATGGCTCCAGGTCGCGCCGCCCTTCTGGGCCAGACCGGCCGCGTCCTGCGTGACGATGCCCTTGCCTTCGATGTGCGCAGCCATGCCGAGCAATTGGCCGATCGTGATCACGCCGGTACCGCCGACGCCCGCCACGACGACGCCCCAGACCAGTCCGCCCGCAAGCGAAGGCAGCGCCGGCTCCGCCAGCGCACCCAGTTCAGCGGGCGCCGCGCTATTGCCTTTGGCCTTCTTCCTGAGCTGCCCGCCTTCCACGGTCACGAAGCTCGGGCAGAAGCCCTTCAGGCAGCTCATGTCCTTGTTGCAGGTGCTCTGATTGATCGTGCGCTTGCGGCCGAATTCGGTTTCCAGCGGCTCGACCGACAGGCAGTTGCTCTGCACGCTGCAGTCGCCGCAGCCTTCGCAGACCAGTTCGTTGATGACCACGCGCCGGGCCGGATCGACCGCCGTGCCGCGCTTGCGGCGGCGGCGCTTTTCTGTGGCGCAGGTCTGGTCGTAGATGATGGCGGTCGTGCCCTTGATCTCGCGGAACTCGCGCTGGATCTGGTCCAGCTCGTCGCGATGCCGCACCTTGACGTTGTCGCCCGGCACGTTCACGCCTTCGTATTTCTCAGGCTCGTCGGTGACGACCACGACCTTGGCCGCGCCTTCCGCGTGCAGGCTTTCGGCGATCTGCAGCACCGAGTGGCCCTCGGGCCGCTCGCCGACCTGCTGGCCGCCGGTCATCGCGACCGCATCGTTGTAGAGGATCTTGTAGGTGATGTTCACGCCCGCCGCGATGCTCTGGCGGATCGCCAGCAGGCCGCTGTGGAAATACGTGCCGTCACCCAGGTTCGCGAAGATGTGCTGCTCGGTGGTAAACGGCTGCTGGCCGACCCATGGCACGCCCTCGCCGCCCATCTGCGTGAAGCCGATGGTCGAGCGGTCCATCCAGGTGGCCATGAAGTGGCAACCGATGCCGGCCATTGCGCGCGAGCCTTCGGGCACCACGGTGCTGGTGTTGTGCGGGCAGCCCGAGCAGAACCACGGCTGCCGCGTTGCGTCGGCCGCGCTGACGATCTGCGGCCCGGCCATGGCACGTTCCTTGGCTTCGAGGATGGCGAGCTGCGCATCGATGCGCGCGGCCATGTCGGCGCCGGCGGCCGCGAGGATGCCGGTCTTCTTCAGGCGCTGCGCGATCGCCTTGGCGATCAGCGCTGGGTTCAAGTCGGCGTTGGCGCGCAGCAGGGTGTGCGCGGTCGGGTTGGGCATCGACCATTCGCCGCCCGAGTAGCCCTCGGCCTCGTGCACCTCGCCTTCGTCGAACTTGCCGACCACGTTCGGCCGGACGTCGCCGCGCCAGTTGTAAAGCTCTTCCTTCAGTTGGTATTCGATGACCTGGCGCTTTTCCTCGACCACGAGGATTTCCTGCAGGCCGGTTGCGAACTCGCGGGTCAACTGCGCCTCCAGCGGCCACACGACCGCCACCTTGTGCAGCCGGATGCCGAGCTGACGGCAGGCGGCATCATCGAGACCGAGGTCGATCAGCGCCTGGCGCGTGTCGTTGAAGGCCTTGCCGCTGGCCATGATGCCGAAACGGTCATTCGGCCCTTCGATGACGTTGTGGTTGAGCCGGTTGGCGCGGATGTAGGCGAGCGCTGCATACCACTTGTAGTGCATCAATCGCGCCTCCTGCTCCAGCGCATGGTCGGGCCAGCGGATGTGCAGGCCGCCGGGCGGCATCTGGAAGTCGGTGGGCATCACGATCTCGACGCGCTCGGGGTCGATCATCGCGGTGGCGCTGGATTCGACGATCTCCTGGATCGTCTTCATGCCCGACCAGATGCCGGCGAAGCGGCTCATCGCAAAGGCGTGGATGCCGAGGTCGAGGATTTCCTGCACATTCGTCGGGAAGAACACCGGCGTGCCGCAGGCCTTGAAGATGTGATCGCTCTGGTGCGCTGCGGTCGAGCTCTTGGAGATGTGGTCGTCGCCGGCCACCGCAATCACGCCGCCCCATGGCGTCGTGCCCGCCATGTTGGCGTGCTTGAAGACGTCGGAGCAGCGGTCAACGCCCGGCCCCTTGCCGTACCAGATGCCGAAGACGCCGTCGAACTTGTTGACGCCCGGCGGCGCGAAGCCGAGTTGCTGCGTGCCCCAGAGCGCCGTGGCGGCAAGCTCTTCATTGACGCCCGGCTGGAAGACGATGTTCTGCTGCTTGAGGTACTTGCTGGCCTTCCAGAGTGCCTGGTCGTACCCGCCGAGCGGGGAGCCGCGGTAGCCGCTGATGAAACCTGCCGTGTTCTTGCCCTGCTGCTGATCCCGCAGCCGCTGCAGCATCGGCAGCTTGACCAGGGCTTGCACGCCGCTCATGAAGGCGCGGCCGTAGTCCAGTGAGTATTTGTCGTCGAGCGTGACCGTTTCGAGGGCCTTGCGAATGTGCTCGGGTAGCGGGGCATTCATCGTGTCTGTCTCCAGTGGGCTTTGCCTTTTGGGCGTGGCTTGCAAGGCATCCGGGTTGGAAGCCTCTCGGCCATCATGTCGCAAAGTGTATGCCTGCTGTCCTGACAGGTGTTTGCTTTCTTTGCCCGTTGAACCCCGCTTTCAGAAAGACTCTTTCTTAAAATGACTAGATATGGAAAGCATTGACAAGTTCGACCTTGCAATCTTGCAAGAACTGCAAGCCGATGGGCGCCTCACCAACGCCGAACTTGCGCAGCGTGTGGGTCTTTCGGCTGCGCCGTGCTGGCGCCGCGTCCGCGCGCTGGAAGAAGCCGGCTACATCAAGGGCTATCACGCGGAGATCGACCGGCACAAGATCGGGCTTGGCGTGCTCGCTTTCGTGCGCGTCGACACCGAACGCACCACGGGCGACCTCACGCGCAAGCTCGAGGACGCCATCCGCAAGCTGCCCGAGGTGATCGCCTGCCACTACATCAGCGGCACCGGCACTTTCGAGCTGCAGGTGGTGGCGCAGGACCTGGACAGCTTCTCGCGCTTCGCGCTGCAGCACCTGTTGAATCTGCCGAACGTGAAGGACATCCACACCAGCTTCTCGCTCGGCGAAGTCAAGGCGAGCCACGCACTGCCGCTGGGGCATCTGGGCCCGAAGAGCGGCTCCAGCGGCCCCTAAAATCGCCCACCACCATTACGACAAGAGGCTCCCGATGAATCGCTTCCGCCGCGCTCTCCTGCTTTCGATCGGCCTGCTTGGCGCCTCCTTCGCGCTCAACGCCCAGGCGCAGAACCGCGAACTGACGGTTGCCTCGAGCGCCACCTATGCGCCGTTCGCCTTCGAAAACAAGGACAAGCAGATCGTCGGTTTCGACATCGACATCATCAACGCGATCGCGAAGCAGCAGGGCTTCAAGATCAAGCTGGTGAACACGCCTTGGAGCGGCATCTTCGCGGCGCTCAACAACGGGGACGTCGACCTAATCATCTCGGGCGTCACGATCAACGAGAAGCGCAAGCAGAGCTACGACTTCTCCCCACCCTACTTTGCCGCCAAGCAGTTGATCGCGGTGCCCAAGAGCAGCAGCGTCACATCGCTGAAGGACCTCGCTGGCAAGAAGATCGCGGTGGTCAACGCATCCACCGCCGACGACGTGGTCTCGCGCGAATTCGGCAAGACCAACCCGAACCTGCGCCGCTTCGAGAGCACGCCGCTGATCATTTCCGAGCTGGCCGGCGGCGGTGTCGACGCGGCCGTGGGCGACAACGGCGTGATCGCCTACCGGGTGGCGCAGAACCCCGATCTCAAGACGGTGGACGACAAGTCCTTCCCCGAGGAATCCTTCGGCATCGTCGTGAAGAAGGGCGACAAGGCGCTTCAGGACAAGCTGGCGGCCGGCCTGGCCGCGATCCGTGCCGACGGCACCTACGCGACGATCTACAAGAAGTGGTTCGACAAGGACCCGAGCGCCAAGTAGGGCGGTCTCCCGCGCTGACAAATCACGCACGGCCGCTCACCGCGGCCGTTTCTCATTGACCGCTGTAGAGGGAATGTTCGATGGACCCCATCGTCTGGTTCGGCTGGTTTCGGGCCGACATCCTGTTCGAATACAAGAGCCTGTTCATCGAAGGCGCCTGGATGACGCTGCGCATGACGGTGGTCTGCGTGCTGCTCGGCGCAACGTGGGGCCTGTGCCTCGCGCTCGCGCGCCTGGCTCGCCCGGTTCATGCACCCTGGAGCTGGATGGCGCGCTTCTTCCTGCGCTGGCCGTCGACGATCTACGTGAGCTTCTTCCGCGGCACGCCGCTCTTCGTGCAGATCCTGCTGATCCACTTCGCGGTGATGCCGCTCTTCATCCATCCGACCACCGGCCTGCTCGTGACCGGCGATCTCGCGCGTGAGCTGAAGCAGGAGCACGGCGCGCTGATCTCGGGCATCGTGGCGCTCACGCTGAATTCGGCGGCCTACATCTCCGAAGTGTTCCGCGCCGGCATCCAGTCGATCTCCAGAGGGCAGGTCGACGCCGGCCGGTCGCTGGGCTTCACCCATGCGCAGGTGATGCGCTACGTGGTGCTGCCGCAGGCATTCCGCCGCATGCTGCCACCGCTCGGCAACAACGCCATCGCACTGCTCAAGGACACCTCGCTGGTCTCGGCGATCGGCCTGGCCGAGCTGGCGTATGCCGCTCGCACCGTGGCCGGCGCCTATGGCCGTTACTGGGAACCGTACCTCGCCATCTCGGTGATCTACTGGCTGATGACGCTGGCGCTCACGACGATGCTGCGCCGGCTCGAGCACCGGCTCGCGCGTAGCGACCGCGGCTGACGCCACGAACCACATGCCACCAATCTCGCCCGAAGAAACTCCTCTCCCGCCGCGCCCGAGCCAGCCCGCTCGCATCGGCCCCCTCGAGCCGCTCAGGCTCCCCGTGTTCCGCATGCTGTGGAGCACCTGGCTCATCGCCAACATCTGCATGTGGATGAACGACGTGGCGGCGGCGTGGATGATGACCTCGCTCACCACCTCGCCGATGTGGGTGGCTCTGGTGCAATCCGCGTCGACCTTGCCGGTGTTCCTGCTCGGGCTGCCGAGCGGGGCGCTGGCCGACATCCTCGACCGACGGCGCTGGCTGGTCGCGACGCAGTTCTGGCTTGCCGGCGCCGCCATCGTGCTGTGCGCTGCGGTGGTGCTCGACCTCATGACCGCGCCGTTGCTGCTGGGCCTGACCTTTGCCAACGGCATCGGCCTGGCGATGCGCTGGCCGGTGTTCTCGGCGATCGTGCCCGAACTGGTGCCGCGCACGCACCTGCCGGCGGCCCTCGGTCTCAATGGCATCGCGATGAACGCCTCGCGCATCATCGGTCCGCTACTGGCGGGCACGCTGATCGCCAGCGCCGGCACGGTATGGGTGTTCGGGCTCAACGCGGTGATGTGCGTGGCCTCGGGCTTCGTGGTGTTGCACTGGCGGCGCGAGCACACGCCGAGCCCGCTCGGCCGCGAGAAGCTCGTCAGCGCGATCCGCGTCGGGGTGCAGTTCGTGCGGCAGTCGCGGCGCATGCGCGCCGTGCTCACGCGGGTGGCGATCTCCTTCCTGCATTCGACCGCGCTGCTCGCGCTGCTGCCGCTGCTCGCTCGTAATCTGCATGGCGGCGGCGCCGGCACCTTCACGCTGCTGCTGGCCGCGATGGGCGCTGGCGCGATCGTCGCCGTGCTGTTCCTGCCGCGGCTGCGTCAGGCGATGGCGCGCGACCAGCTCGTGCTGCGGGGCACGGTGCTGCAATCCGGCGCGACGGCGGTAATGGCGGTCGCGCCGAATGCGTGGGTGGCTGTGCCGGCGATGTTCCTGAGCGGCATGGCGTGGATCACCGTGGCCAATTCGCTGTCCGTGTCGGCCCAGCTCGCGCTGCCCGACTGGGTTCGCGCGCGCGGCATGTCGATGTACCAGATGGGGATCATGGGCGCCAGTGCCTTCGGCGCCGCGCTGTGGGGGCAGGTGGCCGAGCTCACTTCGCTCTATGCCAGCCTGGGTGTCGCGGCGGTGAGCGGCGTGGTGTGCATGTGGGCCGCCGTCCGCTACGTGACCGACGGCACCGGCGAGGAGGACGACACCCGCCCCGCCACTCAGGGCTGGACCAAGGGCCCGCCCGACAGTCCGCCCGACGAAGAGGGCCGCGTGATCATCACGGTCGAATACCTGATTGATCCCGCGCGCGCCGCCGCTTTTCGCCTCGTGATGCACGAAACGCGCCGCGCCCGGCTCAGCCAGGGCGCAATCGCCTGGGAACTGCTGCACGACATCGCCGAACCCAACCGCTATGTCGAGCAGATCACCGACGAGTCGTGGACCGAGCACCTGCGCCGGTTCCACCGCGCCACCGCCGCGGACATGGCGTTGCGCGAGCGCCGGCTGGCTTTCCACAAGGGCGAATCACTGCCCGTGATCACGCGCTACATCGTGCATCGTTGAGTCACAATCCGCGGCCATGAGCCCTCGACTCCTCGGCCTCTTCATCGCGTGCGCCATCGTGGTTCTGGTGGTCGCGGCCGTCGCGGTGGCGCTGACGCGCAGCGATGGTGCGCCGCCCGGCGCGATCCCCCCGCCTGCGCCGCCGGGCACGATCCCGATTGCAGTGCTGGGCGACTCCAACAGCCATTCGTACCAGGACAGGCTTACCTTTCCGCCTGGAGGCTACGAGCGCGGGGGCGCGCTGCATGACCGCACATTCCAGTGGACCGAAGTGCTCGCACGACTGCGCGGCAACGAGCTCGACTTCGGCCCCTGGATGCATTGGGGGCGCCCCTGGTGGTCGGCCTGGGCACGCAACCTGGTGGGCCTCCTGCCGTCGCGCACACCGATCAAGGAAGACTATCTCTACAACTTCGCGAACTCCGGCGCCGCCTGCAAGAACCTCATGGGGGACGGGCTCGGTTTCCGCTATCCGCAGGTGCCTCGCCTGCTCGCGTTGATGAAGGAACAGCCCGCGCGCTGGCAGAACGGCGTGGTCGTGATCTACATCGGTGCAAACGACTGGAATGCCTACCTCGACGTGATGGCACGCGACCCACAGGCGCCCGAACTGCGTCGCGTGATCGACTACTGCACGCAGCAGATCAACCGCTCGATCGAAGCGATCCATGCCGCCCAGCCATCGGCGCGCATCCTGATCGCAGGCATGACCAACCAGGGCGATGACCCCGTCGAGCAAGGCAAGTACCGCGACGCGACGTCGCCGCCCAATATCCGCAAGGCGCTCGCCAGTGCCAACGACGCCTTCCGCAAGATCGCCGAGGCCGATCCGAAGCGGGTCGCCTTCTTCGACTCCGATGCGTGGGCCGTGGAACGCTGGGGCATCCGCGGCCCCAACGGCGAGCCGGATTTCAAGTCAGTCCGCCTCGGCCACCTGACGGTGACCCACACGCAAGGCGACGAGCCTTCCAACACCATGCTCGCCGACGACCATGCCGGCCTTGCCTGGAACGTGCTTTGGGCGCAATCAATCGTCGCGCGGCTGCGCGAAGCCTTCGGGCTGCCGCTGACGCCGATCAGCGACGACGAGGCGGCGCGCTTCGTCGACGCAGTCGCCGCCAGGCCACAGCCGGCTAGTTGAAGAACAGATGCCGCGTCACGAAGGTGTGGCCGGCCTCCGCGAACATGAGCCCGACCAGCACCAGCAGTGCCAGAGGGGGCACCAGGATGGCGTAGACCAGGGACAACCGCTCCCATGCCATGTGCATGAACACCGAGACGATCAGCCCGGCCTTCAGCAGCATGAAGATCACGATGAGCGACCAGCGCCACAGGCCCTGGAAGTGGAAGTAATCGACCAGGTACGACATCGTGCTCAGCACGAAGAGCAGCCCCCATATCTTGAGATAGAGGCTGATCGGATGTTGCTGGCCGGTGCCGCTGGGTGTGCCGGATGGATTCATGGTCGACCTCACCAGAGATAGAACAGCGCAAAGATGAAGACCCACACCAGATCGACGAAGTGCCAGTAGAGGCCCGCGATCTCGACGATCTGGTAGTTGCCGCTCTTGTCGTAGTCGCCCCGCACCAGCTTGAAGGCCACCGTGAGAAGGTAGACCACGCCCGCGGAGACGTGCAGCCCGTGAAAGCCGGTGATCATGAAGAAGGCCGAACCGAACTGTGCCGCCCCCATCGGATTGCCCCAGGGCCGCACGCCTTCATGGAGGATGAGCTTGGACCACTCGAAGGCTTGCATGCCGACGAAGATCTCGCCGCAAGTGGCGGTCACGATCATCAGCGTGGCCGCGTTGATTTTGTCGCGGCGATAGGCACAGTTGACCGCCATCGCCATCGTGCCGCTGCTGCTGATAAGCACGAAGGTCATGATCGCGATCAGCAGAAGGGGCACGTCCGCGCCGCCGACGTTCAGCCCGAACACCTCGCTCGGATTCGGCCAGTTCGCGGTGGTCGATACGCGCACCGTCATGTAGCCGATGAGGAAGCAGCTGAAGACGAAGGTGTCGCTCAGCAGGAAGATCCACATCATCGCCTTGCCCCACGACACGTGGAAGGCACGGCGGTCGGAGGACCAGTCGGACACCAGGCCGCGCAGCCCTTCGAGGGCTGCGGTGCCCGCGGTGGAGTGAGATGCAGCAGTCGCGGTACTCATGGAGGCCCTTTCAGACAGTGCCGCAGATGAGGCGTGCCACCTCCGGCGTGACCCAGGCGAGCAGGGCGAACAGCGCCAGCCATACCGCCAGCATGAAGTGCCAGTAGCGGGCGCACAGCGCGATGCGCCAGCCGCCATCGGGCGCCTCGCGCGGGAAGGTTCGCACGACCCACGCCCACGCGATGAGACCCCCAGCGACGTGCAGACCGTGCATGGCAGTGAGCAGGTAGAAGAAGCTGCCGGCCGGGTTGCCCGCGGGCATCACCTGGGCGTTCAGCAGCGCACGCCAGGCCCAGAGCTGCACGCACAGGAATGCGATCGCGCAGATTCCACCCGCGAGCAGCAGTCCGCGCGCGCGAGTCGCATCCACTCGGCTTGCCGCCGCGCCCGCGCGCAGCAAGGTCAGGCTGCCGGCGATGAGCAGCGCGGTGCTCAGCCAGAGTTGCCACGGCAGGGCGAGCGTCACCGCATCCGTGCTGTTCATGCGCATCAGGTAGGCCATCGCGAAGAGCGAGAACAGCGCCGTCACCACGCCCATGAAGACCCAGAGACCGATGCTCGCCGCCCTCGCACGCGGCGCGGCGGGACCGGGGCCGCGGTCGATGCGCGGGGCGACCATCGTGGCGGTCATGCCGGCACTCCACTGGCTTCACCCTTGCCGTGCGCCTCGGGTTCGATGCCGCCGGCTTCCGGCGGTGCGTTCTGCGGGATGAAGTCTTCCTTCGCACCCGGCGTTCCATAGGCATAGGCCCAGCGATAGACCACCGGCAGGCGCGGCCCCCAGTTGCCATGCGGCGGTGGCGTCGTGGCGGTCTGCCATTCGAGCGATGCGGCCTTCCATGGATTGGCGGTCGCCGGCCGGCCGCGCCACAGACTCCACACGAGGTTGAAGATGAAGATGAACTGCGCCGCGCCGACGATCAGCGCGACCACCGTGATGAACTCGTTCAGCGCGAACGCCGACTGCGGGATGAACTTGTAGCCGTCGAAGTTGTAGTAGCGCCTCGGCATGCCGAGCACGCCGAGGTAGTGCATCGGGAAGTAGATCAGGTAGGTGCCGAGGAAGGTAATCCAGAAATGCAGCTGCCCGAGCCGGTCGTCGAGCATGCGCCCGGAGACTTTCGGGTACCAGTGATAGATGCCGCCGAACACCACCAGCAGCGGCGCCACGCCCATCACCATGTGGAAGTGCGCCACCACAAAGTAGGTGCCCGACAGCGGAATGTCGACGCTCACGTTGCCGAGGAACAGCCCCGTCAGGCCACCGATCGCGAAGGTGCAGACGAACGCCAGTGCGAAGAGCATCGGCACCGAGAGATGGATGTCGCCGCGCCACAGCGTCAGCAGCCAGTTGTAGACCTTGATCGCGGTCGGCACCGCGATGATCAGCGTGGTGGTCGCGAAGAAGAAGCCGAAGTACGGATTCGTGCCCGCGACGAACATGTGGTGGGCCCAGACGACCACGCTGAGCCCGCCGATCGCGACGATGGCCCACACCATCATCCGGTAGCCGAAGATGCACTTGCGCGCATGCACGCTGATCAGGTCGGAGACGATGCCGAAGGCCGGCAGCGCCACGATGTAGACCTCCGGATGGCCGAAGAACCAGAAGAGATGCTGGAACAGCAGCGGGCTGCCGCCCTTGTAGTTCGTGACCTGCCCCATCGACACCAGCGCCGGCATGAAGAAGCTCGTGCCCAGCGTGCGGTCGAGCAGCAGCATCACGCCGCTCACGAACAGCGCCGGGAAGCCCAGCAGCGCGAGGATGGTCGCCACGAAGATGCCCCAGACGGTGAGCGGCATGCGCATCAGCGTCATGCCCTGGCAACGCGCCTGGAGCACGGTGGTGACGTAGTTGAGGCCGCCCATCGTCGTCGCGACGATGAAGATGATGAGCGACACCAGCATCAGCTGGATGCCGCCTTCGTAGCCCGGCGTGCCGGGCAGGATCGACTGCGGCGGATAGAGCGTCCACCCCGCGCCGGTCGGACCGCTGCCGACGAAGAAGCTCGCCATCAGCACCAGCACCGAGAGCAGGTAGACCCAGAAGCTGAGCATATTGAGGTAGGGAAACACCATGTCCCGCGCGCCGACCATCAGCGGGATGAGGTAGTTGCCGAAGCCCCCCAGAAAGAGCGCGGTGAGCAGGTAGATCACCATGATCATTCCGTGCATCGTCACGAACTGGTAGTAGCGCTCGGGGTTGATGAATTCGAAATGCCCCGGAAACCCGAGCTGAAGCCGCATCAGGTTCGACAGCACGAGGCCCACCACGCCGACCGCGATCGCGGTACTGGCGTACTGCACCGCGATCACCTTGTGGTCCTGGCTCCAGACGTAGCGCGTCAGGAAGGTCTTGGGCTCGTGGTGATGCCCGCTGTCGTCTTCGTCGTGCGGATTCATCGCTGTGCCTTCTGTTCGGTGGCGGCCTGCGCGGGCGGTGCGCTGCCGAGGCTCTGGATGTAGGCCACCAGCGCATCCAGTTCCTCCTTGCTCAGATCCATCTTCGGCATGACCGGCGGGAAGCCCTTCACGCGCCGCGCGGTCGGATCGGTGATGAAGTTGCGCAGATACGCCTCGTCCACCAGCGCGCGGGAGCCGTCTTCCATGGTTTCGGTCTTGCCGAACAGGCCCTTCCAGGTCGGCCCCACGCGCGGGCTGCCGTCGATGGTGTGGCAGGCCACGCATCCCTTCGCTTCGGAGAGAGCGCGCCCTTGTTCGATGCGCGCGGCGGCGCCCGCCGCGCCTTCGCCCGACGGTGCCGGTGCTGCCTTGACCTGCGTCTTCGCAAAGGTCGGCAGCGTCGTCTGCCAGGCCTGGAAGGCCGCAGCGTCTTCCACCACCACGAAGCCGCGCATGTTGGGATGCCCGACGCCGCAGAGCTGCGCGCAAAGGGCCTCATAGCGTCCCGCGACCGTCGGCGTGAACCAGAAGCGGCTGATCTGCCCGGGCACGCTGTTCATCCGCGCGCGGAAGGGCGGCACGTAGAAGTCATGCAGCACATCGTGCGAACGGATCAGCACGAGCACCGGCTTGCCGAGCGGCAGGTGCACTTCGTTGGAGGCCACGAGCAGGTCGTCCTGGCCCGACGGATCGTTCGGGTCGATGCCGAAGGGATTGCCGCCCGTGACGTATCGCGCATCGGTCGCGCCGAGCTTGCCGTCCTCGCCCGGAAAGCGGTAGTGCCACTGCCATTGCTGGCCGAGCACTTCGAGCACCATCGCATCGGGCGGCGACCTGACGAAGTTCGCGTAGACCAGCAGCCCGGGCGCAAGCAGCGCCGCGATGCCGACGGAGGTGCCGATGATCAGCCAGCGCTCGAGCTTGCGGTTCTCGGGTTCAAGCTGCGCACGCCGGCCTTCGCGGTGGCGGAAGCGCACCAGCGCATAGACGACGAAGAGGTTGATCGCGACGAAGAAGATGCCGGTGATGATCAGCGTGATCGTCAGCGTGTCGTCCATCGTCTTCCAGTTGGACGCGAGCGGCGTGGTCCACCACGGGCTGAAGAGGTGGAACAGCACGGAGCCGACCACGATGACGAGGAGGACGATGGCCATGACCATGAGCGGTTCCTTGTCTCGTCATCGCCATCGTGTGGTCCGCGGCGTCTCAGCGAAACGCCGGGACCTGCTGCGCTTCGCCCTCGAAGAGGGCCTCGGGGTGCATCGTCCGAAGCAGCGTTTCGACGTCGTGGGCGCGCGAGCGCGGGGTGTCGATCATCAGCAGGATCCATCCCTGCGCCATCGCCCCCTCGAAGCGCTGCAGGCAGGGGCTCGGGATCGAAATGCCGATCATGCTGGCTGACCAGGCGCCGACCACGCCGCCCATCACGCCGAGCACCAGGACCATCTCCCATTCGGGCTCGTCACCCATGACAGGGAAGTTGAGGCCCGCGATCAGTCCGAAGATCATTCCGCAGGCGCTGCCGATGGCCCACCCGGTCTTTGCGGCGTGAACGAGGTCAGAGGTCTGCCAGATGTTGGCAGCGTGAAGGCCAGCCAAGTCCGTGCCTTCCGAAGCGGCGAAATGAATACGCGCAACGTCGACGCGCGCCTGCACGAGATCGTGCATCGCGCGTCTGGCGCTCGCCAGGTCCGGCATCAGCCAGTAAATGCGTCTGCGCATCGCACCCTCCTTTCCGTCTTGCGACGAATAAGGAACCATGTCGACTTATATGCCCATGGGGCGCGTTGAGCAAGAGAGGTCAGCCCAACGGAAGGAGGAGCCGCAGGACGCCGCCGGCCGTCACCAGCCGGCCCGGGTCGTGGGTCTCTTCGAGCACGCCGCTCAATCGCTTCACCAGGCTCGGGCTGCGCCGCGCCCGCCGCACCAGGAGATCGGCGAGCCACGGATGGTTGTTGATGCGGTTCGCCTGTTCGTAGGCAGCGAAGCGCGGCTTGAGCGCATCGAGCGCCGCTTCGTAGCGCGCGCACACATCGCCCGTCGATCCCGCGTCCCGCGCATCGGCGATCGCCTCCGCGGCGAGCATGCCTGTTTCCAGCGCCTTGCCGATGCCTTCGCCAGTGAACTGGTAGGTGCTGCCCGCGGCTTCGCCCGCCACCAGCATGCCGGGCCGCGACCAGCGCGCGCCCGACAGGGAGCAGCGAAGCGGCGCACCCTTGAAAGGACCGAGCGGCTCGCCGCCCTCCATCAGCTCGCGCGCTGGCGGATGGATGCGCTTGAAAGCATCGAAGAGGTCGCGCAGGTTCACGTCGCCATCGTGCGTCACGCCCACCCCGATGTTGAACACCCCGTCGGCGCACGGAAAGATCCAGCCGTAGCCGCGCCGCAGCGCGCGGTGCCACACCACCTCGAGGCCGGTGGACCGCGACGCCATCGCCTGATGCCTCACATAGCCGCGCAGCGCGATGCCGCTCGGCGCCTTGCGCGTGCACAAGCCCGTGGCTGTCAGCGGACCCGAGGCGGCGCCGGTCGCGAGCACGGTCCATTTCGCTGTCACCGACTGGGTCACGCCGCCCGGCAGCACGAGCCGCGCGCCGGCCACGCGCTGGTCCGCATCGACCAGCGGCGCCTCGAACTTCGCTGGCGCAAGCCAGCGCGCGCCCGCCGCGAGCGCCGACTGCCGGACGATCTCGTCGAACTCGCGGCGCGGCAGCACCGCCAGCCGCGCGGGCACCTCGACCCGCCCGCCGCTCGGCCCCACGCAGCCGACCTGCGCCGAAGCCCGGGCGCGCGAGAGCACTTCGTCCAGCACGCCCAGCCGTTCGAGCGCACGGTGCGCATCCGGGATCAAGCCGTCCCCGCAGACCTTGTCGCGCGGGAAGTCGTGCTGATCGACAAGCAGGACGTCGACCCCTGCGCGCGCCAGCATCTGCGCGCAGGCGCTGCCGGCGGGGCCGGCGCCGATCACGAGGACGTCGCACGCGGACAATGGAGACACCGACGGAGTTGACATCGCAGTTTCAGGAAGAGGCCGCAGATATTACGTCCGGCATCCGGACGAGGCGGCACCCCACCGCATGGAGGTCCCGCCATGAGCCGCACATCAAAACTGATCATCGGGTCCGCGCTGGCACTGGTCGCCCTCGCCGCGGTGCTGCTCGCGCCGATCGATTTCGGCGCGACGCGGATCGTCTCCGAGGCGGACATTGCCAGACCGCCGGGCGATGTCTACGCCTATGTCACCACGCCGAGCCATTGGCCGGACTGGCATCCGTCGTCCCTCGGCGTGCACGGCGCGATGGACCATTCACTGCTGGTCGGCGAGACGGTCGAGGAGGACTTCAGCGTCGCCGGCCACACCGGCCGCGTGACCTGGCGCGTCACCGACCGCGAACCCGATCGCTACTGGCGCATCGCAGGCACCATCGGCGGCCGCGAAGCCGGCACCGTCAGCTACACGCTCACGGCCAGGGCGGAAGGAACGCATTTCATGCGCGTCTTCGAATACGGCGCGCCGAACCTGCTGTTCGCGCTGCTCAACCGGTGGACCATCCGCCAGCAGATCGACGAGGAATCGCGAACCGCGGTGCGCCAACTGAAGCAGCGCCTCGAAGGATCAATTTGACCAATCGGTCACTTAAAACAAGGTACACACCCTACGAATTACCCTTGGTTTCACGATGAAGAGTGCCACATCGGGAAAACGCTAAGCATTCTTTTTTGACCGAATGGATAATTTAAGCACCTTCACGATGAACGAGGTGCCCGATGAGTTCCACCCGACCACGCAGCCGCTTCTGGTCCGATCTGACCAGCGAAGAGTTTTCCCGCCTCGATCGCTCCCGGTTGATCGCCGTGCTGCCCGTAGGCGCGACCGAGCAGCACGGCCCGCACCTGCCGATGTCGACCGACACCGCCACCATCAACGGCATGGTGCAGGCCACCCTCCCCCACATCCCGGACGACCTTCCGGTGCTTTTTCTCCCCACCGTTCCATACGGCAAGAGCAATGAGCATTCGCGCTATCCCGGCACGTTGACGGTTTCTGCCACCACGCTGATCTCGCTGTGGACCGACATCGGCGCCTGCGTGGCAAAGGCCGGCGTGCGCAAGCTGGTGCTCTACAACAGCCACGGCGGGCAGATGTCGGTGATGGACATCGTCGCGCGCGATCTGCGCGAGGCACACGGGATGATGGTCGTCGCCGCCAACTGGTACACCCTGGGGCTGCCGGAAGGCCTTTTCACCGCGCATGAAGGCAAGCACGGGGTGCATGCCGGCGACCTCGAAAGCTCGGTGATGCTGCATCTCACGCCCGACTACGTGCGGCCCGAGAACTTCCGCAACTTCCATTCGATGACGGAAGACCTCGCGAAGGAAAACAAGTACCTCTCGATCACGCCCAGCGGCAAGCTCGGCTGGCAGATGCACGACATCAATCCCGCGGGCGCCGCCGGTGACGCAACCCGCGCCACCGCGGCCAAGGGCAAGGCGGTGCTCGACCATGTCGGCCAGCGCTTCGTCGAGCTGCTGCACGAGGTCGACCGCTTCCCGCTCGAACGCCTCGACAACCAGCCGGCATGGGCATGAACACCGCAAATACAACTGCGCAGCCGCTGGTCGGCCTGCGCAACGTCAGCAAGCGCTTCGCCAACGGCACGCTCGCGCTGCAGGGCATGACGCTCGATTGCGGCGAACACGACTTCATCAGCTTCCTCGGCCCTTCGGGCTGCGGCAAGAGCACGGCGCTGCGGCTCATCGCAGGCCTCACGCGCATCAGCGCGGGCGAGGTGGCGTGGTCGAAGGCCGCCGCCGCGCCGTCTGGCATCGACCGCGAACTGGGCTTCGTCTTCCAGGAGCCGACCCTCATGCCCTGGGCCAAGGTGTTCGACAACGTCTGGCTGCCGCTCAAGCTCGCGGGCGTCAATCGAGACGCGGCGCAGCCGGTCGTCTCTCAGGCGCTCGAAATGGTCGGTCTCTCGCGCTTCGCCAACGTCTATCCGCGCGAGTTGTCTGGCGGCATGAAGATGCGCGTGTCGATCGCACGCGCGCTGGTCACGCGGCCGCGCTTGCTGCTGATGGACGAGCCCTTTGCCGCGCTCGACGAGATGACGCGGATCAAGCTCAACAACGACCTGCTCGCGATCTGGCGCGAGCACCGCTTCTCGATCATCTTCGTCACGCACAGCGTCTACGAATCGGTCTACCTGTCGAACCGCATCGTCGTGATGGCGCCCCGGCCGGGCCGCGTGATCGACGAGATCCGCATCGACGAACCGTACCCGCGCGGCGAAGCCTTCCGCACCTCCAGCCGCTACAACGCGCACTGCACCGCGGTGTCGCAGTCCCTGCACGGAGCCCTCCATGGCGTCGACATCGATCACTGACAACCCGGCACTCGCCGAAGTGCAGGCGGCACCTTCTGCGGCCGACCTGCAGGCGCGCGACGACCGCATCCGCCGCCGTGAATCGCTGCTGCGCATCGCGGTGCCGACCCTCGTCATCGCAGGCCTTCTGCTGCTGTGGGAAGTGCTGGTGCGCGTCAACCACGTGCCGCACTACATCATTCCCGCGCCGTCGCTGATCCTCACGACGCTCATCGACAACTGGGACACGCTCTCCAGCGCGCTGTGGTTCACCGTCAAGCTGACGCTGCTCGCGCTCGTGGCCGCGATCGTCGGCGGCGTGCTGCTTGCAATCGCGTTCGCGCTTTTCAAGTGGGTCGAGATCGGGCTCTTCCCGATCGCGGTGATCCTGCAGGTGACGCCGATCATCGCGATTGCGCCACTGATCCTGATCTACGTGTCGAGCACCACCGCGGCGCTGCTGCTGTGCGCGTGGATCGTGGCCTTCTTCCCGATCCTGTCGAACACCGTGATCGGGCTGAAGAGCGCCGACAGCAACCTGCGCGACCTGTTCCAGCTCTACAAGGCATCGCCCTGGCAGTTGTTCCGCTACCTGCTGGTGCCGAGCGCGCTGCCATATTTCATGGCGGGCCTGAAGATCGCCGGCGGCCTGAGCCTGATCGGTGCGGTGGTCGCCGAGTTCACGGCCGGCACCGCGGGCCGCGAAACGGGCCTCGCCTCGCGCATTCTCGAATCAAGCTTCCGCACCGAGATCCCCATGATGTTCGCCGCGCTCCTGCTGGTGTCGCTACTCGGCATCGTGATCTTCCTGGTGTTCGCCGCGCTGTCGCGCATGGTCCTCGGCCACTGGCACGAGAGCGAAATGCGCCGCGAGCGCTGAAAGGAACGCACGATGTCTTCGATCGAACTCATCGAACGCCCCGAAGCCGAGGCCGTCGACTGGGAGGCCGTGAAGCGCGACCTGCACGGGCTCAACGTGATCGTCTCACCGGGTCAGCGCAAGCAGCTCTCCAAGGACTTCTACTGGTACAGCCCGATCCTGACGCAGCAGCTCGCGGGCTGCGTGGCGGACCTCGTCGTCAAGGTTTCGACCGAGGACGATGTGCGGCAAGCCGCAGCCGTTGCCGCGAAGTGGAAGCTTCCGATCACCGTGCGCGCAGGCGGCACGGGTAACTACGGCCAGTGCGTGCCGCTCGAAGGCGGACTCGTACTCGACGTGACGCAGATGAGCCGCGTGCTCGAGATCGCCGACGGACGGGTGCGGGTGCAGGCCGGCGCGCGGATGCACGACATCGAGCTCGCGGTCGCGGAGACTGGGCAGGCGCTGCGCATGTGGCCTTCGACCTGGCATGTCGCGTCGATTGGTGGCTTCATCGCGGGCGGCTTCGGCGGCATCGGTTCGATCCGCCACGGCATCCTGCGCGACCCGGGCAATTTGCTGCGCGCGCGCGTGATGACGGTGGAACGCGAGCCGCGCGTCATCGAGCTGCACGGCGACGAGATCCAGCAGGTGCATCACGCCTACGGCACCAATGGCGTCATCACCGAAGTGGAAGTGGCGCTGAGCCCCGGCGTGGAGTGGGTTCATTGCATCGCACTCTTCGACACCTATCGCCGCGTCCTCGACTTCGGCGTTGCGGCGAGCACGCCGTCGCTGGAGCTCTTTCTTCTCTCGGCTGTCGACGCACGCTTTTCGCCGTACTACGCGATGCTCGGCTCGCACTTTCCACCGGACAGGCACGCGATGTTCGCGATGGTCGCGCCCGATTCAATGGCCGACTTCCGCGCGCTCGTCGCAGCGCACGGCGGCAGCATCTCGCTCGAAGGCACAGAGGCGCAGCTTCACGCCGCCGGCTTGCCGCCGGCCTACGAGTGCGCCTACAACCACACGACACTGCAAGCGCTGAAGGTCGACCGCACCTGGACCTACCTGCAAGTGGCGTACGCACAGCCTTTCGATCCCGCCGTGGTGGATCGCCACATCGCGATCTTCGGCGACGACGTCCTGCAGCACCACGAGTTCGCGCGCGCTGGCGGCGAGTACGGCACCTTCGCGATCCTGCTCGTTCGCTGGAAGGGAGAAGCGCACCAATACGAAGTGATCCGCGAAATCGAATCGCAAGGCGGTTGCCAGATCTTCAATCCGCACGTCGTGACCATCGAGGACGGCGGCATGAAGACCATCGACACGCAGCAGATCGATTTCAAGAAACGCAGCGACCCGATGGGCCTGATGAACCCCGGCAAGACGCGCGGCTGGCTGCCCGAGATGGCACGCGAGGCCTGATTTACAGAGACAACCAAGGAACCACCATGAACTTTGCTCCGAACCTCATCGCACGCGGCCTGATCGCCACGCTCATCGCCGGCTGCGCTGCAGCCGCCTTCGCGCAGGACAAGGTCGTGCTCGCCACCAACTGGCGCGCGCAACCCGGCCACGGCGGCTTCTACCAGGCGCTCGCGGATGGCACCTACAAAAAGTACGGGCTGGACGTCGACATCCAGCAGGGTGGTCCGCAGGTCAACAACCGCCCGATGCTGCCTGCCGGCAAGGTCGACTTCCTGATGACCGGCAACATGCTGATGGCCTTCGACAACATCAAGCAGAAGGTGCCGACTGTCGTCGTCGCAGCCTACTTCCAGAAGGACCCGCAAGCCATCATTGCCCACCCGGGACAGGGTTTCGACAAGTTCGCCGATCTCGCCAAGGCCAAGACGGTGCTGCTCGCGAAGGACGGCCAGATCAGCTACTGGCAGTGGATGAAGAAGGCCTACGGCATGCGCGACGAGCAGGTGCGACCGTACAACTACAGCCTGTCGCAGTTCCTCGCCGACAAGCAGTCGGTGCAACAGGCCTATGCCACTTCCGAGCCGCTCGCGGTCGAGAAGCAGGCCGGCTTCAAGCCGGTGGTGCTGTCGCTGGCCGATGCGGGCTGGTCGACTTACGGAATGGTCATCGAGACGCGCCAGGACCTCGTGAAGAACAAGCCCGACATGGTCCGCCGCTTCGTCGAGGCGTCGAACATCGGCTATTACAACTACCTCTACGGCGACCGCAAGGCGGCCGACGATCTCATCAAGAAGATCAACCCCGACATCACCGACGAGTACATCGAGAAGTCGATCCCCATCCTGCGCGCGCACATCGACGTCGGCGACGCCACGACCAAGGGCATCGGCGCGATGAGCGACGAGCGCATGAAGGACTTCTACGACAAAAGCGTCTCGGCAGGCCTCTACAAGCCCACCGACTTCGACTATCGCGAGGCCTACACCACGCAGTTCGTCAACAAGGGCACCGGCATCGAACCGCGCAAGGCGGCCGCCAAGTAAGGAAAGCCGCGAACATGGTCGAACGCACCCTCACGGTCCAGGTCGCGCGCATCGCGCGCCAGACGCCGGAGATTCTGTCTTTCGAGCTCACGCATCCGGCGGGCCGCCCGCTTCCGGGCTACCAGGCCGGCGCGCACATCGACGTGCACATGCCCGGTGGGTTCACGCGGCAGTACTCGCTGGCACGCGACGCCGGCACGGAAGACGGTGCCTCGTCCTACCTGATCGGCGTCAAGCGCGAGTCGACCAGCCGCGGCGGTTCGCACTCGATGCACATGCGCGTCCGCGAAGGCGATCTGCTGCCGGTCAGCACACCCCGCAACACCTTCCCGATCCGCCAGGAAGCGAAGCACCATATCCTGCTGGCGGGCGGGATCGGCATGACGCCTTTGCTCGCGATGGCACAAGCGCTGGCGCGAACGGGCGCGGTTTTCCAGCTCTACCTGTTCGTTCGCAGCGAGGAGCACCTCGCGTTCGCCGAAACATTGCGCGACCCGGGCATCGCATCGCGCCTGCGCGTGCATTTCGACGACGGCGATGCGTCGCGCAAGATCAACCTGCGTCAGTTGCTGGCGGCGCGCAAGCCTGGTACGCATCTCTACGTCTGCGGCCCCGCAGGCTTCATGCAGGCGGTGCGGCACGCGGCCGCGCACTGGCCAGACGATGTGGTGCACACCGAGTACTTCGCCGCGCCGGCCGACGCGGCGGGCGGCACCGGCAAGCCCTTCGTGCTGCAGCTCAAGCGCCGCGGCATCACGGTGCCCGTCGCAGGGGACCAGACGGCGGTCGACGCGCTGCATGCCTTCGGCATCGACGTGCCCGTCTCTTGCGAACAGGGCCTGTGCGGCACCTGCGTGGTCGATGCGGAAGGCGACGGCGCCGAGCATCGCGACTTCTGCCTCACCCGTGGCGAGCGCGCGAAGAAGGTCGCGTTGTGTTGTTCGCGCGCAAAGGGCGATGCGCTCGCAATCGATCTGTGACCCCCTCCGGTGACCACTCTGGCACCATGCATTCCCGATGAGCACCGCACGAAGCAGCGCCCCGCTGAAACCCATCGAAGACGCCACCGAGACGCCGGCCACGCGCGGCCGCGCGCGCAAGTACACGCAGGTGCTTGCGGTGATCTACCAAGCGGCGGTCGAAGTGTTCGCGAACGACGGCTTGGCCGGCGCGTCGACACAGGCGATTGCTGACAAGGCGGGGCTGTCAAAGGCGCAGCTCCACTACTACATCGAGAGCAAGGAAGCGCTCTACCGCCAGATCCTGCAGGACATCATCAACGACTGGATCGGCGTCTTCGGCTTCAGCGACGAGGCCTTCGGGCCACGCAAGGTGCTCGCCGACCTGATCCACCGCAAGATGATGTTCTCGTTCGAGCATCCGCTACGTTCGCGCATCTTCACCGCCGAGATGATGCGAGGTGCACCGGTGCTCCGGGAGATGATGGGCACGAGCAAGCAGCGCACCGAGCAGGCGGTGGCCGTGATCCAGAACTGGATCAACCAGGGGCTGATGGGGCCGGTAGACCCGATGCTGTTTCTCTTCCACCTCTGGGCAGTCACGCAGTTCTATGCGGACCATGCGACGCAGGTTGCGTACTTCAGGAACACTACTGAGGGTGATGACAAGGACCGTCGCTACCTCATCGAGCAGGTGACGGATTTCCTGATGAAGGGTGCTTCGGTTCGGTAGCGCGCGATACCCGTGCTTAGAATCAAAAAAATTCCAAGCACAGGGAGAACGGGTGATTCAAGGCACCTTCAACGGCCAGTCCACGACTGGCCGCGCGCTTCGGCGAGCGCGCTTTGCAGCACTTCGATTCAACACGCGAACTGCACGTTTCGCGGCTTCCAATCCTGATCTTTCTACTCAAGGCTTTTCGCGGCCTTGGGTGCGCTGGCTTCTTTGCCTGTCGATGGTGTTGGCGCTTTGCGCCTGCGCATCTGCGGGCGATCGCACGTCAATTCAAAAGGAGGAAAAGGCAATGCCAGACGCAGGAACTGAGATGGAACGCCCGCACGACGCGCCTGAACTCTTGCGCCGACTGCTGGCGCTGATTGACCGCGTTCATCAACCGCAGGATTTGGCGGCAGAGCAAGTGATGCGATTCATCCGTTTGCCTATGGAGCGCTTTGCCGACGATTCGCCGAAAAGCCGCACGCTGCTCACCTACGGCAAATTGACGCACGAGTGGTCATACGTGTTGATATGGAATGTTGTCGACGTCACGCAACTTCCCTCGTACGGACTGATGTTCCAGCCGATCAGCAAGAACACGCCCCGCCCGCCAATGACCAGCATGTGTCAGCTCGACATGGCTCAGTTTCACGATGCCCTGCTCAAGATGGGCTATCGGCATGTCGGCAGCACGCGGCGAGCGACTCTGGCGCGGCAGTATCAGCGCGGCCCCGTCGAAGTCGAGATCGGAATCGTTGGAGAAGGCAGCGAAAACCTGGAAAAGATCAGCCGAGATTGCATCAAGAGAGTCTCCATCGCCTTCCTTGAGAAATCTATCGAATCAGGGGTGAAGCAATGAGTGGCTTCAACCCCAGGCTGGAGCTTCTGCTTCGAGATGTCGGCGGACCGTCATCAGCCGCATCTCAGAATCTGCGCACCGTCATTGAAGAGTCGCCCGCGTTGCTTCAACAGATGAACTCAGCGATCGTGCATGGCCATCTGAAGCGCTTCGCGTGGATGCCCGAGCAAGAGAATGCGGGGGCCAGTTTCAACGCCGCTACGCAGACCATCAACCTCAAGCAAAGCGATGTTTCGGACCCCGGGAAGCGCGACACCCTCACATTCATCCTCGGCCACGAGGTCCAACACGCACTCAATCGAGTCGATGAGGCCATCGCTCACATTGCCGGATGGAATGCGCTAGCGAGCAGGTTGAATCACGAAAATCCCGAGGCCAAACTGAGGGACTTTGGCAGACGCTTGATGCTGATCGACTATGCCGGCGACTTTGTCCAACTCGATGAGGTCGCGGAACGCATGGAATTCGTAGCCAAGACTGGCTTCACTTTCAACGCGGATCTGTCCATTACCCCCGATGCCCGCAACATCGAAGCTGCCGGTCGACACTATTTCGACAAGATTTCGGATGACGCCCGCTTGGGCCATCACGGCGACTCCGACTACACCAACTACTACGCTGCCGGTCTCGTGGGCACCGTCTGCCAATACGAAATGCTCAATCCCAGGCTGGCGGGACAGCTGCAGCTAGACATGGACGGCTTGAAGCTGGAGGAGCGCCTGCTGGAGCAGAACGGCATTTCCCTCGGCAGTGCAGATGCGCGTTGTGCCTACTACGACACCCGCAGCCCGATGATCGAAAACTACTTCGATCACACCGCCGATCGCCACGCACACATACCGATTCACGGCCTTCCGCAGCCAAGCCGGTTGGCCCATGACCTGAGCCAAGACGCGGCAGCCGCGGAACTCACGGACGCCGACCATCCAGGTCACATGCTATTCAAGCAAGCTCAGGCCGGCGTGCATCAACTCGATGCCAAGGTGGGTCGCACACCCGACCACCGCAGTGACCAATTGGCCGCCGCGCTAGCCGCGGCCGCAACTGTCCAAGGCATGGATCATCGACCATGTCGCCCTGAGCACAGATGCATCGAAGGTGTTTGCAGTGCAAGGCGCTTTGAACTCACCGTTCAAGCAGATCGCCAGCGTGCCGACAGTCGTGTCGCTCGACACGTCCATTTCGCAAAGCACCCAGGCTTGGGAGCGCGCATCCGTACAGAGCCAAGAACAGACCCAGCAGCCGCTCGTGCAGCAAACGGATCAACGCCAAGAGCCCGTGATGCGGCTCTGAGCGACTTTCCTCAATGCTGCGGCAGGTACATCGTCGCCTCGACCTCCACCAGCACATCATCCCCCGGCAGGAAGCGCGACACCTCGACCACCGTACTCACCGGCGGCTCACCCGGATAGAACAGCCCGCGCACGCGGTTGTACGGCGCGTAGTTAGGCAGGTGGCGGAAGAACTGCACCAGCTTCACGACATCATCCATCGTGCCGCCGTGTTCCGCAGCAATCTGGCGGATGCGTTCGAGCACGAACCAGCTCTGCGCGACGATCGGCGCCTCGAAGATGTCGACCGACATCTGCCCGGTGGCGTAGCCCAGCGTTCGCAGCGAATCGCGCGCAGCCTCGGGAATGTCGTCATAGCCAGCGACGGCGCGGCGCGTGACGGGGTCGACCGCGACCACGCCGCTCATGAAGACGAAGTCCCCCACGCGCTTGGCGGCGGCGTAGTTGGCCATCGGTTTGCCCATGCTCATTCGGAGTTCTCCACGATGCGGCCCGCCCGGATGACGGTGCGTCTACGCCCGCGCGGGTCCAGAAGTTCATATTCGTCGGCAGCCGCCAGCAGCACGAGGTCAGCCGGGCAACCGGGTGCAATGCGGCCATCCCAAGCAAGGCGCAGCGCCTTCGCCGGACTGACGGTGATCGCATCGAGCCAATCGGAAGCGGGCGCGAGATGCGCCATCTGCACGCCAAGGCCGAAGGTCTCGATCAGGTCGTAGCTGCCGTAGGGATAGAAGGCATCCTGCACGTTGTCGGTCGCGAGGCTGGCGCGCACACCCAGCGATGCGGCTTCGCGAATGCGCGTGATGCCGCGCTCGAGCGGCGTGCGGTCCCACGCGCCCTGCAGATAGAGGTTGGTGGTCGGCAGCGCGACCAGATGAATGCCGGCCTGTGCGCACAACGTCAGTGTGTCTTGCGCCGCCGCATCGTCCTGCACCGAGAGCGAACACGCATGCCCGCAGGTCACGCGCCCGGTCAGGCCACGCGCGATGGCGAGTTGCGCGATGGTGCGCAGCCCCGTCGCCCGGGCGTCCAGTCCTTCGTCGACGTGGAAGTCGAGGGTAAGGCCATGCTCCTGCGCGAGGTCGAACACACGCCCCAGCTTGTGAACGATGCCTTCGTTGCGATAGACGAACGCGCCGAGCACGCCGTCCGCACGCTTCACCGTACGCGCAAGACGTGCACCTGCTTCCGCATCGGCAAAGAGATCGAGCGGCGTCAGTGCCACGAACTGCAGCTGGATGCGACCGCGCCAGGCCTCGCGCAGCTCTTCGAACACCGCGAGCGATGCCGGAGCGTATGCATCGCCCCAGTCGAGATGCGTGCGCAGTGCGCGGGTGCCGGAGCGCCACGCACCGTCGAGCGCCCGGGTCATCCGGTCGCGAAGTGCGTCGACGGTCCAGCCAGCACGATGGGCGGCCATTCGTGTGATGGCTACGAAGAGATCGCCTTCGGCCGCGCCCACGTCGCGCACGGTGTAGTTCTTGTCGATGTGTGCGTGCGCATCAACGAGGCCGCTGAGCAAGGTTCCACGCGCGGTCTCCATCGATGGCTCGATCGACTTGATCGCAGCGCCGTCGATCAAGACATCGAACACCTCGGCGCCCTGTGCCGAGAACGCTCGCAATCGCGGAGGAATGCGTACCGCTTCGAGCTTCATGCGCCCGTCGCGCGCGGCAGCGCACGCAGCCAGCCGAGCCCATCGCTGGTGCCGTTGGCCACCGCGCCGCGCCGGGGCCGGTATTCGCAACCCACCCAACCCTGCCAGCCGCACTGCGCCGAAACCTCATCGATGACATCGAAGAGGTAGGGATAGTTCATCTCGCCGACATCCGGCTCGTGCCGCTCGGGCACGCCGGCGATCTGGAAATGACCGACACGGCCGGTGGGCAGGTATTTGCGGATCTTCATCGCCACGTCGCCCTCGACGATCTGGCAGTGGTAGAGGTCCATCTGCACTTGCACGTTGAGCGCGCCGATCGCGTCGATGATCTCGTGCGCATGGTCCTGCCGGTTGAGAAAGAAGCGCGGAATGTCCCGCGTATTGATCGGCTCGACGAGCAGGTCGCGACCGGCCTTCGCCGCTTCAACCGCCGCCCAGCGCAGGTTGTCGAGATAGCTCGGCTGCACGGCTTCACGCTCCATGCCTTCGGGCACGAGGCCGGCCATGACATGGATGCGCGGGCACGACAGCGCAACCGCATAGTCGATCGCTTTCAGCAGACCCTCGCGGAACTCGGCTTCCCGTCCCGGCAAGCAGGCAAGCCCACGATCGCCGCGATCCCAGTCGCCTGGAGGGCCGTTGAAGAGCACCTGCTGCAGCCCGTTCGCCGACAGCCGTGCGGCAAGTTCGCGCTGGTCGTAGGCATAGGGAAAGAGATATTCGACCGCCTTGAAGCCATCCTTGGCGGCAGCTTCGAAACGATCGAGAAAGTCGAGCTCCGGATAGAGCATCGAGAGATTGGCGGCAAATCGCGGCATCAGTGGCTCCGCACAGTGAGGTGGTTGAGCATTTTCACCAACGTGCGCCGAAGTTGCGGCGAAGGTCATTGATTTGCGCCGGACTCAACGGCTGCGGCATCTGGTGACTCATGAACCAGAGCCTCGCAGTCTCTTCCAGTTCTTCAAGCACGGCCATCGCAGCGGCGGGCGTGTCATGCCACACATTCGGCCCGAGTCGTTCAAGCACCACCGCGCGAATCGGCGTGCCCTGCGCGCCGTAGCGCTCGATGATCTGCGCGACCAGCGCAGCGGCCTCGGGCGCACCCGGGCGGTGATAGGGCACGACCGGCACATGACCGACCTTCATCACGAAGTACGGCGTGAGCGCAGGCAGCAGTTCATCGCCCGGCGCATCGAGCGTGAGCGCCACGCAGTGCGTGCTGTGGGTGTGGATGACGCAGCGCGTGCCCGGGTCGAAATCTTTCGCCGCGCCGTAGATGCGCGCGTGCAGCGCGATGGTCTTGCTCGCAAGGTCGCCATGGATCTGCCGCAGGTTGCCGTCGAGCCGTGCAAGCCGCGCCGGATCGAGATGGCCGAGGCAGGCATCCGTGGGCGTGATCAGGAATCCATCATCGAGCCGCACGCTGATGTTGCCGGCCGTCGCATGTACATAGCCGCGCTCGAAAAGGCTGCGGCCGATCCGGCAGATTTCTTCGCGAAGGTGGGCGTCACTCATGCGATCGATTCAAAGGCTTTGGAGAAGAAGTCATCGGTTCCGAAGTTACCGGACTTCAACGCAATATGCAGGCCAGCACCACCGGCCGCATCGCTGCGTGCATGGCACCAGGGCACGCCAGGGTCGATCTGCGCGCCGATCTGCAACTGCGCGATGCCGAGCGCCTGCACGCACGCGCCCGAGGTCTCGCCGCCCGCCACCACGAGCTGGCGCACGCCGCGCTCGACCAGGCCGCGCGCGATCGCGGCGATGGTGCGCTCCACCATCGCGCCGGCTTCGTCGACACCGAGGCGGCCCTGCACGGATTTCACGGCGGATGCGTCGGCGGTCGAATAGACGAGCACCGGCCCGCGTTCGAGCAAGGGTCCGGCCCAGTCGAGCGCCTGCGAAGCGACGTCGACACCGGCCGCAATCTGCAGCGGATCGATCGCGAGCGCCGGCCGGCCCGAAGCGATGAAGTCCGCTACCTGGCGATTGGTCGCGAGCGAACAGCTTCCGGACACCACCGCGCGCAGTCCGCCGGGCTTCGGCAACGCGCTTGCGGTGGACGATGGCGCGATGCGGAAGTTCGCCGGCAGCCCGATCGCCACGCCCGAGCCTGCGGTGACCAGCGGCATGTCCGCCAACGCCGGGCCGAGCCGCATCAGGTCATCGTTCGATACCGCATCGACGATCGCGACACCCACGCCTTCGGATCGCAGTTGCGCGAAGCGCTCGCGGATCGCCGACGCGCCGCGTGCCACCGTCACGTAATCGACGAGCCCCACCTTGCGCCGCGTCTGCGCCTGCATCACGCGCACAAGATTGGCGTCGGTCATCGGCGTGAGCGGATGGTTCTGCATGCCGCTCTCGTTGAGCAGCACGTCGCCCGCGAAGAGGTAGCCCTTGAACACCGTCCGCTTGTTGTCCGGAAAGGCCGGCGTCGCGATGGTGAAGTCGCAGCCCAGCGCATCCATCAGCGCCTCGGTGACCGGCCCGATGTTGCCCTTGGGCGTGCTGTCGAAGGTGGAGCAGTACTTGAAGTAGATCTGCTTCGCGCCCTGCGCCTGCAGCCAGCGCTGCGCATCGAGCGACTGAGCGATGGCGTCCTCCGGCGCAATGGTGCGCGACTTGAGCGCAACCACGACCGCATCCACATCCGCGTCGAGTGGGGCCGCCGGCACGCCGATGGTCTGCACGGCGCGCATGCCGGCGCGCACGAGGTTGTTCGCGAGATCGGTCGCGCCCGTGAAGTCATCGGCGATGCAGCCGAGCAGAACACTCATTTCTTGCCCTTGGATGGCGGCAGTTCAATGCCGGGGAATATCTTGATGACCGCGCTGTCATCCTCTTTCGCGTGACCGGCGGTCGAGGCCTGCATGAACATCTGATGCGCGGTCGACGCGAGCGGCAGCGGAAACTTGCTTGCGCGCGCGGTATCGAGCACCAACCCGAGATCCTTCACGAAGATGTCGACTGCCGACAGCGGCGCGTAGTCACCCGCCAGCACGTGCGCCATGCGGTTCTCGAACATCCAGCTGTTGCCCGCGCTGTGCGTGATGACCTCGTAGAGCGCCTCGGGTGACACGCCTTCGCGCAAGCCGAGCGCCATCGCTTCGGCTGCTGCGGCGATGTGCACGCCGGCGAGGAGCTGGTTGATGATCTTCACCTTGCTGCCCGCACCCGCGCGGTCGCCGAGCCGGTAGACCTTGCCGGCCATGCCGTCGAGCACGTCACCGGCCCTTTCGTAGGCTTCGGGCTTCGCGGAACTCATGACGGTCATCTGCCCGCTCGCGGCCTTGGCAGCGCCGCCGGAGATCGGTGCGTCGACGTAGTGAATGCCGAGCGTGCCCAGCCGCTCTTCGAGCGCGACAGACCAGTTCGGGTCCACCGTCGAGCACATGATGAACACGCTGCCCGGCTTCATCGCCGCAGCCGCGCCGTGTTCGCCGAAGAGCACCGCCTCGGTCTGCTGCGCATTGACTACAACCGAGACGACGACATCGCATGCACTCGCGACCTGCGCCGGCGTGCCCCATGCGACGCCGCCGTGTTCCGCGAACTGCAGCGCCGCACCGGGTCGCACATCGCACACATGCATTTCGAAGCCGCGCCCGCGCAGCGTCGCTGCGATGCCGGCGCCCATGGCGCCGAGGCCGATGAGTCCTGCTTTTTTCATGGAAATTCCCAAACGTTCGAACATGGACCGGCGCACGCGACGCGTGCCGCCTTCGCGTGATGCATGGATTGATGCACACGCGCCACAAGGACGCGATCTTAGAAACCACCCCAATTCGTCCACAACGGGACTAACCCCGCTTGGGGGATGCACTCAGCGCGATTTCAGATCGAGCCGCGATCTAGATCTGATTAATCGCAAGAATCTTCCCGAAACGTCCCTCGGCGATTTGAATGGGCACGCTCCCAAGATAGGGTTGCGGTGGCCGGGCTCTACCCGACGATTCGCACATCACTTTCAGCGGAGGATTACATGGCGCAAGATATCTTTTTAAAGTTGACCGGCATTTCCGGCGAAGCACAAGACGCAATCCACAAAGACGAAATCGAAGTCATTCGATGGGAATGGGCGATCCGGCAAGAATCGTCCATGCACGCGGGAAGCGGTGGTGGCGCCGGCAAGGCGACGGTCGATGACCTGACCTTCGATCACTACACGGATCGATCCAGCCCAAATCTGCTCAAGTACTGCCTGACCGGCAAACACATCGACACAGCCACGCTCGTTGTGCGAAAGGCGGGGGGCAACCCGCTCGAATACCTCAGGATCACGATGGGCGACGTCATCGTTACGCGGGTAGCGCCGATGTTTAAAGACACGATGGCAAGGCCGCGAGAAACAATCAGCCTCACCTTCGCGCGCGTGAGACAGGAGTACGTCATTCAGAACCAGCAAGGCGGCTCCGGCGGCACCGTGTCGGCGAGCTATGACATTCAACAAAATCGCGAAGGGTGAGGGTGAGCCAATGCTTTACATCACCAAGGATGGTCACGTTGACGCAGAGCGCATCAAGGTAAGGATTTTTTCCCGTATCGAGCGCGGAGAGATGGCGACCGTAAATGGCATCGTGGTGCATCAAACGAATAGCCCGACCGCGAACGCTACATTCAATTCGTACTCCACCACGAACAACGGCAAGCCTCCTAACGGCGCACACTTTCTAATTGACAAGGATGGCACGATCTATCAGACGGCCTCACTCTACAAAGTGACAAACCACGTCGGCTTCATGCAGTCACGATGCATCATCACCAGGAAGTGCTCCCCGACGGAACTGAAGCATGCCCAGTCCCTTGAAGGCATCAAAATCATCGCGAACAAGTCCGACGCAGTTCATCGCAATGAAGTACGAAAAGCCTGGCCCAATCGTTACCCCTCGAATGCAGACTCGATCGGAATCGAGATTGTGAGCATGGCAATTGGACCCAAGAACAAAGAGGTCTACGAGTCCGTCAACGACGCGCAGAACAACTCGCTGAAATGGCTGATCAACCAGCTCGCCGAGACACTGAATGTCTCGATGACCGAGGTTTATCGGCACCCGGACGTCGGAAGAAAGAACCCTACCGAAGCGAGCACGGCGAAATGGTGACCTTCCCCAAATCAATTCCTTCTGCATTGGCTGCCGCATTGATCCTCTCGATCCTATCTGGCAAAGTCGACGCGCGCATCATCAAGAAAGTGACCATCGAGGAGACGGGCCTGAACGCAAATCCGAATGACGAAATGTTCGCCAGGGACTGCAAGCACTTCAAGCCGACGGCCACTCAAATCAAGAGCTTCTTCAGCAAGGCGTATTCAGTGCCGCGCCGTTGGGCAATCAACGAGCGATATGCGCCCTGCTATGCCACCGGGTCCATCATGTTCGACGACTTCGGGCCAGCGAGGTGGTCCATCTCTTCCGGCGGTGTCGGCAGCTTGAGTTGGACAGACGGTGACGACGTATATCTGTTCTACAGGCATAACAATTGGGTCGACCCCACTGCATGCAGCTACGGAACGGGCGACAAGCTTGAGTGCTGAACTCGAAGTCCCCCGCATGCTGCATGCGACTGCGTTCGCAAGGCCGAGGCACTTCTTAGACGCCCCAAACCGCTTGCCGAACGCACTCAACGCAATGCGAGCGCGTACCGTGCCGCGCGCACGACGCTCTCGGCATCCACGCCGAAGAACTTGCGCAGCGCCGCGCGCGTGTCGCTGCGGCCGAAGCCATCGGTGCCGAGCGTGAGGTAGCGACGGCCCTGCGGCACGAAGGCGCGGATGCTTTCGGGCACCGCGCGGACATAGTCCGTCGCTGCGATCACCGGCCCGCTGCGGCCTTCGAGTTGCTGCGCGATGAAAGGCGTTCCCGGATCCGCATCGCCAGCCAGCGCGCGCTCTTCGCAAGCCTGGCCATCGCGTGCGAGCTCGCTCCAGCTCGTCACGCTGAGCACCTCGGTCTCGATGCCTTCGGCGGCCAGCAGCGCGGCGGCCTTGATGACTTCGGTGAGGATCGCCCCGGAACCCAGCAACGTGACCTTCGCTTCATTGCCGCCGCTGAAGCGATAGCAGCCGCGCAACACCTGAGACTCCGCGCCTGACGGAAGATCGGGCTGCCCGTAGTTCTCGTTCATGAGCGTGACGTAATAGAACACGTCCCTCTGCTCGACCATCATTTCGCGGATGCCGGCATCGACGATCACCGCCATCTCGCCCGCGAAGGCCGGGTCGTAGGCCTTGCAGTTCGGGATAGTTGCGGCGATGAGGTGGCTCGATCCGTCCTGATGCTGGAGCCCTTCGCCGCCCAGCGTCGTGCGGCCCGAGGTCGCGCCGAGCAGGAAGCCGCGCGGCCGCTGGTCGGCGGCGGCCCAGATCTGGTCGCCCACGCGCTGGAAGCCGAACATCGAGTAGTAGATGTAGAACGGCAGCATCGCGAGCCCATGCACGCTGTAGCTGGTGGCGGCGGCGGTCCAGCTCGCGATCGCACCCGCCTCGCTGATGCCCTCTTCCAGAATCTGCCCGTCGGTCGCTTCGCGATACGACAGCACCGAGCCGATGTCCTCCGGTGCATAGCGCTGGCCCACGCTCGAATAGATGCCGACCTGCTTGAAGAGGTTGGCCATGCCGAAGGTGCGCGCCTCGTCGGCGACGATGGGCACCACGCGCGGGCCGAGCGCCTTGTCCTTCATGAGATTGCCCAGCATGCGCACGAAGGCCATGGTGGTGCTCATCTCCTTGCCTGCCGCAGCCACCGCGAACTGCGCGTAGGCCGCGATGTCAGGCTTCGCCACCACGTCGCACGCGGTCTCGCGGCGCGGCATGCTGCCGCCGAGCGCGGCGCGGTGGCCGAGCAGGTAGTGCATCTCAGGGCTGTCGTCGGCGGGCCGGTAGAACGCGGCCGTGGTCGCCTGTTCGTCGGTCAGCGGCAGGTTGAAGCGGTTGCGGAATTCGATGAGGTCCGTGTCGTCCAGCTTCTTCTGCGAGTGCGTGGTCATCTTGCCCTGCCCCGCGCTGCCCATGCCGTAGCCCTTCTTGGTGTGCGCCAGGATCACGGTCGGTTGGCCACGATGCGCGGCTGCTGCGGCGTACGCGGCATGGATCTTCACGAGGTCATGCCCACCGCGCTTGAGGCGATCGATCTGCTCGTCGGTGAGTCCTTCGACGAGTCGTGCGAGTTCCGGGTCCTGGCCGAAGAAGGTCTCGCGGTTGTATCGGCCATCCTTCGCGGCGAACGTCTGCATCTGCCCGTCGACCGTGTTCGCGAAGGCGCGCGTCAGCGCGCCGTTCACATCGCGCGCAAAGAGCCCGTCCCAGTCGCTGCCCCACACCAGCTTGATGACGTTCCAGCCCGCACCGGCGAAGAGCTTTTCGAGCTCGTCGATGATCCGGCCGTTGCCGCGCACCGGTCCGTCGAGCCGCTGCAGATTGCAGTTGACGACCCACACGAGGTTGTCGAGTTTCTCGCGCGCGGCCAGCGTGAGCGCACTCATCGATTCGGGCTCGTCCATCTCGCCGTCGCCGAACACGCCCCACACCTTGCGCCCTTCGCAATCGAGCAAGCCGCGGTGCGAGAGGTAACGCATGAAGCGCGCGTGATAGATCGAGCTGATCGGCCCGATGCCCATCGAGCCGGTCGGAAACTGCCAGAAGTCCGGCATCAGGTACGGATGCGGATAGCTGCTCAGGCCCCGTGCCTTGTTCGTGGGGGCCGTCAGTTCCTGGCGGTAGTGCATCAAGTCTTCTTCGCTGAGCCGCCCTTCGAGGAAGGCACGCGCATAGACGCCCGGTGCGCTGTGCGGCTGGAAGAAGACGAGGTCGCCGCGATGCGTCGCGGAGCGCGCATGGAAGAAGTGATTGAAGCCGGTTTCGAACAGGTCGGCGGCGCTGGCATAGCTCGCGATATGTCCGCCGAGCTCGCCGTACGCCTGATTGGCCCGCACCACCATCGCGAGCGCATTCCAGCGCATCAGCGAAGCGAGCCGCTCTTCGATCGCGAGATCGCCGGGGAACGGCGGTTGCGCTTCGACTGCGATGGTGTTGACGTACGGCGTCGACAGTTCGGGCTGCCAGCCGATGCGCTGCACGCGCGCCATGCGTGCGAGTTCGTCGAGCATCCAGCGCGCGCGCGCCGGCCCTTGCGTTTCCGCGAGTGCGACGAAGGCCTCGCGCCATTCGGCGGTCTCTACGGGATCCGGGTCGTGCAAGGCGGTGTCGAGAAATGCGCGGAGCTGGTCGGGCGGAATCGGGGCGTTCATGGTCGCACTCTAGGCCGCGGCCGATGGAATGGGGTGCTGTTTTCTACACGACCTCATGGGCATGCGCCACATAAAATGCCGCGGTTTACCACTTTCCCGGCATTTCATGGAACTCGATGCGATCGATCTGCGCATTCTTGATGAGCTCCAGCGCGACGGCTCGCTTTCCAATGTCGAACTCGCGCGCCGCGTTCATCTCTCGCCGTCACCCTGCCTCGCACGCGTGAAGGCGCTGGAAAACAACGGCGTCATCCAGCGTTATGTCGCGCTCGCCAGCGCGAGCGCTCTCGGCTTGGGGCTGAACGTGTTTATCTCGATCAGCCTCAAGACGCAGAGCAAGCAGTCGCTCGCGGATTTCGAGGCGCGGATCGCCGAGCACGACGAGGTCATGGAGTGCTACCTCATGACCGGCGACAGCGACTACCTGATCCGCGTGGCGGTCGCCGACATCGCGGCGCTGGAGAAATTCATCCTCGAACAGCTCACACCGATCCGCGGCATCGAGAAGATCCGGTCGAGCTTTGCGCTCAAACAGGTTCGTTACAAGACGGCTCTCCCATTGCCTTGAGCGGCGCCGACAAATGCAACAAAAGTTTCACACTGCATCGTTATGGTCAGGCTCCCGTCAGTCAGACCATCACGATGAAACACCTCCCCACGCCTCCGTCGTCCGTTGAATCCATCGATCCGGACGACCTCGACAACAACACCAGCTCGAACGCGAGCCTTCACGAAGTCATCGCCACCCGCATGCATCGCCGGCATCTGCTGCGCGGCGGCGTCGGCGCCCTGACCGCGGCAACGCTCGGCCCTCTGGCGCTGTCCGCCTGCGGCGGCGGCAGTAGCAACGGCTTCATCCCGCCGGTATCGGCCGCGCCTTCTCCGGCCCCCGCGCCGGCACCCGCTCCGGCGCCTGCCGCCGCGGACCCCAAGCTGGGCTTCAATGCCGTCGCCAAGGACCTCGCCGACCGCGTCACCGTGCCGGCGGGCTACACCGCCACGGTGATCTACGCGACGGGCGATTCGATCGACCCGGCCGTCACTGACTACAAGAACGACGGCAGCGACGACAACTTCGGTCGCCGCAGCGGCGACCACCACGACGGCATGCACTACTTCAGTCTCGATGCCAGCGGCAAGCCGACGCTCTCGTCCAACGACCGCGCCCTGATGGCAATCAACCACGAGGCGATCAACGGCACGGTGGTCTTCATGCATGCGAGCGGGCAGACCAACTCCGGCTCCAGCGCCGGACCGCGCCCCGAAGCGGAAGCGATCAAGGAAGTCGAGGCGCACGGTGCATCGGTGGTCGAGATCGCCAAGTCGGGCGGCAAGTTCGCAGTGGTCAAGAACTCCACCTTCAACCGCCGCATCACGCCCCGCACGCCGATGAGCTTCGGCGGCCCGGCACGCGGCTCGGCGCTGCTGAAGACGGTCTACTCGCCCGCCGGCACCGACACGCGCGGGATGATCGGCAATTGCGCTTCCGGCTACACGCCCTGGGGCACGTACCTCACCTGCGAAGAGAACTTCGCGGGCTTCTTCCGCCGCGGCTCGGCCGATGACGCGAAGCGCACCGCCAAGGAACTGGTCGCCTTCAAGCGCATCGGCCTCGCGCAAGGCGCGGGCGGCGGCCAGCGTTGGGCCACCGTCGTGCCAGCCGACGGCACGAACACCGAGTACGCACGCTGGGACGCGAGCAGCCTCGGCGCCTCGACCGACGGCACCGACGACTTCCGGAACACCGCCAACACCTTCGGCTGGGTGGTCGAGATCGACCCCTACGACCCCAACTCGAAGCCGGTCAAGCACACCGGTCTCGGCCGCTTCGCGCACGAAGGCGCATGGCCGAGCAACCCCGTGGTCGGCAAGCCGCTGGCCTTCTACATGGGCGACGATTCGCGCAGCGAGTACGTCTACAAGTACGTGTCGAAGGCTGTCTGGGCCGCCGCCGATGCGAACCCCGCCGACCGGCTCGCAACCGGCGCGAAGTACCTCGACGACGGCACGCTCTACGCCGCGAAGTTCAATGCTGACGGCACCGGCACCTGGCTCAAGCTGGACCTGAGCAACCCGGCCATCTCGGGCAACAGCGCCTACGCCTTCGCGGACCTCGCCGACGTGCTGGTCAACGCGCGGCTCGCCGCCGACGCAGCCGGCGCAACCAAGTGCGACCGCCCCGAATGGACCGCCGTGAATCCGAAGAACGGCGAGATCTACATCACCATGACCGAGAACCCGGATCGCGGCTCGGTCGGCACCACCAGCAGCAACAACGTGCCCAATCCCGATGTGGACCCGGCCTTCCCGCGCTACTGGCTTGACAACAAGGGCATCTCGACGCAGAACGCGTCGGCGACCACGCTCAAGGGCAACGTGAATGGCCAGGTGATGCGCATCCGCGAAACCGGCAGCGACGCATCGGCCACCACCTTCAACTGGGACATCTATCTCTTCGGCAGCCAGGCGAAGGCCGATGCCGGACTGGATGACGTCAACTACCAGAAGAACGTGAACCTGTCGGGCCTCTCGGACTTCAACGATCTCTCGAAGCCCGACGGCTGCTGGTTCTCGCGTGCGAGCGGCATCCTCTGGATCCAGACCGACGACAACGCCTACACCGACGTGACCAACTGCATGCTGCTCGCGGCCGTTCCGGGCCAGTACGGCGACGGCGGCAAGATCGACGTGGTGAACCAGGCCAACGGCAAGCCCGGCACCGCCGGCACCGGCCCGGTCACTGTGACGACCTATGCGGGCAAGAAGATGAACGACACCATCTTCAAGCGCTTCCTTACCGCTCCGCTCGGCGCGGAAGTGACCGGTCTCGCGGAGTCGCCCGATGGCAAGGCGCTGTTCATCAACATCCAGCACCCGGGCGAGAACACGGTCGCGGCCAACATCGCCGACCCGAGCAAGTACGAAAGCCACTGGCCGGGCAATGGCGCTGGCGTTGCGGCCTACGGCCCCGGTGGCACCACCGCGCGTCCGCGTTCTGCGACCGTGATGATCACGAAGGACGACGGCGGCGTGATCGGCTTGTAAGGAATTCGCCCTGCTTACTTTGGCCAGAGTGCCCAGAGGCGCAGGGGCTGATTCATGCGGGCCGCGATACGGCCCGCTTCTGCGCCCGTTCCCGCAAAGTAGTCGGCGCGCACGGCACCAACGATCGCGCTGCCCGTGTCCTGCGCCACCACCAGCTTCGCAAGCGGAAGCGCGGGCCCGGGCGATGCGAGCCACACTGGCGTGCCGTACGGAATGCTGTCGCGATCCACTGCGATCGACCGGCCCGGCGTCAAAGGTACGCCCTGTGCGCCGACGGGCCCCGAGGCCGCATCGACTTCACTCAAGGCTTCCTCCCTGAAGAAGACATAGCGCGGATTGCTCCACAACAGCGGCTGCAGGCGCTGCGGGTTCTGCGCGACCCACTGCTTCGTGTCGTCCGGCCACGCGCTGACCTTCGTCGCACCCTGGCTGATGAGCCATTGCTGCACGCTGCGATAGGGCTGCTCGTTGGTCGCCGCGAAGGCCACCCGGATCACGTGCTGCAAACCGTCCGGCTCGGTCATGCGCAAGCGTCCGGAACCCTGGATGTGCAGCATGAGCACATCGATCGGATCGGCGAGCCACGCGATCTCGCGCCCACGCAGCGCGGCCTGGGCCTGCGGCAGCGTGTCGATCTCCTGCCGCGTGTACCACGGCCGCTTCGGAACAAGCCCCGCGGGTGCCTGGTAGAGGGGATAGATATTGGTCGCCGTCGGTCGGCGCGTCGCTTCGAACACCGGCTCGTAGTAGCTAGTGAGCTTGCCGTCGGTCGGGCCGGTGTAAGCCTCGACGCGATAGGGCTGCAGGCGTTGCATCATCCATTCGCGCTGCTCGTCGTTCTCGGCCAGGGACAGTTGCCGCACCTCGCGGCACAGCGGTGCGAAGGCCGCATTGGGGCGTGCGCAGTTGGTGATCATCGCGATCCAGCCTTCATGCAACGCGTCGTCGTTGAAGCCCGGGAGCTCCGACCATGCAACGGGTACCCAGCGACTCTTGGGATGCGCGAGAGACCCGGTCAGCGGCCCGAGATCGCGCGGTGGTGGCGTGGTGGCCGGCGGCGTCTGCGAAGTCCATTCAGGCTGCCGGGGGCCGGTGGAGCAGGCGGCGAGCGTTGCTACGATCGCGAGCCCAACCAGCCACTGGAGTCCTTTTTTCATGGGTCTGATTTTGCTTGAAGCCCTTGCCGCTGGCGTCGTGTTCATCCTCATCATCTGGTGGACCATGTTCTCGGGGCGCAAGCGTGGCGAGCTCAAGGACGACGAGCCCTCGGCAGGCGATGTGCCCGCGCGCGACGAGCCGCCATCACGCGACTGAAGCTGTCGCTCGATGCCGCGTGCACATGTCGGCGCGGATCCCGCCCGCTACATTTTCAATAGCAGAGTTGTCAGTCTTTATGCGGCATGCGGGCAATCGATCTGGGCGAAGCGTTACATACGGAAACCGCAACCAGGGCTCGAAGCCGCCGCGCGCTCCGGATAATCGACCGGCCTTTTTCCATCATCCAAAGGAAGGACTCCAATGAAAAAAATCCTACTTGCCACCTGCGCCGCGGTCTACGTGCTCGCGGGCTGCGCGGACATGAGCGAATCCCAGAAGAGCACCGCCCAGACCACGGGCATCGGCGCCGGCATCGGCGCGCTGGCGGGCGCAGCGATTGGGTCCGCCACGGGCCACAGTGCCGGCACCGGTGCGGCGATCGGCGCGCTGGCGGGCGCGGGGGGTGGCTATCTGTGGTCGCAACGCATGGAAAACCAGAAGCGGCAGATGGAAGCCGCCACACGTGGTACCGGCGTTGCAGTGACACAGACGCAGAACAACGAGCTCAAGCTCGCGATTCCAAGTGACATCTCCTTCGACGTCGGCCGCTCGGTGATCAAGCCGAACTTCTCGCCGATCCTCGACCAGTTCGCGCAGGGCCTGCGCAACAACCCGAACGCCGAGGTTCGCATCATCGGCCACACCGACAGCACCGGCACCGACGCGATCAACGATCCGCTGTCGATCCAGCGTGCGGCCGCCACGCGCGACTACCTCGTGTCGCGCGGCGTGTCGGCAACGGCCTTCAAGATCGACGGTCGCGGCTCGCGCGAGCCGGTTGCAGACAACAGCACCCCGGCAGGCCGTGCTCAGAACCGCCGCGTAGAAATCTTCGTCGGCGAAAGACAAGCACAAGGCTGAGCAAGCCTCGCGTCAAATCCCCCTGAGCAAGTTGGCCAATTCCACGGCCGACTTCACTTCCATCTTCTCGAACACGCGCGCACGGTGGACCTCCACCGTGCGCACGCTGATCGAGAGCTGATCGGCGATCAGCTTGTTGGGCAATCCTTCGATCACGCAGTTCATCACGTCGCGTTCGCGATCGGTGAGCTCGTCGACGCGCCGCTTCAGCACCTGGCGCGTACGCTGCGCGTCGATGGCGCGCACCGACGCGCCGAGCGCATGCTCGATGCGATCCACCAGTGCGTTGTCCGAAAACGGCTTCTCGCAGAAATCGAAGGCACCGCGCTTCACCGCATCCACCGCGGTCGGTACATCGGCATGGCCGGTCAGGAAGATCACCGGCAGCGTTTCCAGAAGACCGCGCTCGGCGAGGCGATCGAACAGGACCAGCCCGCTGGTGCCCGGCATGCGAACGTCGAGCAGCAGGCAATGGGGTTGGGCGCGCAGCGGCTCTTCGGCCAGGCGCTCCTCGAAGGCCTCCGCACTCGGAAAACTCTCGCTCGCGAGGCGGCGCGAACGCAGCAGCCAGGCCAGCGCCTCGCGCACGCTCGCATCGTCGTCGACGATGAAGATCAAGGCATCGATGAGGGGTTGCATAGAAAAGGCAGTGTCAAACGAGCGCAACGAAGGCCAAGGCACCCGCGGAACCGGCTCTGCCGGGCCGCTGGGTGCGCCCCCGGAGAGGGGGAGCGCCGAAGGCGCACGGGGGTGAACATCATTTCACTGGAAGCGTGAAGCGGAAGACTGTCCCGCGCGGATGCTGCGGCTCGAAGATCAGCACGCCGCCGTGCTGCTCGACCACAGTGCGGCACAGGCTCAAGCCCAGCCCCATACCGTCCGAACGCGTGGTGAAGAAAGGCGTGAAGAGCCGCACCGCCACTTCGTCGCCAATGCCGGCGCCGAAGTCGGTCACCGAGAACTCGAGCCAGCGGCGCGCATCGGCCGCCGAGTTCGCCTCGGCGCCGCGACCGATCGCACCCGCGCGAACGACCTTGATGCGCAACACGCGATCGGCCAGTTCAGGCACGTCCATGGCCTGCATGCCGTTGCGCGCGAGATTGAGCAGCACCTGCTCGACCAGCGTGCGATCGCAATAGACCATCGGCAGACGCTCGTCCAGCACGACCTCGACGTCCACGCCGAGCTTGCGCGCCTGCAGCCTCACCAGCGGCAGCACCGCATCGACAAGCGCCTGTGGCGCGACGGCCTCGCGCGTGCGGTCGCGCCGTCGCACGAAGTCGTGCACGCTGCGGATCACCTGCCCCGCACGATCGGCCTGCTCGGCGATGCGGCGCACCGCCATGGCGACATCGTCGTGGTCGCTGTCGCCCGACGGGCCCTTGGCCTGGAGCAGGTTCAGCGAACCGGTCGCGTAGCTGGCGATGGCCGCGAGCGGCTGCGTCAGTTCGTGGCTGAGCAGCGACGCCATCTCGCCGACGGTGGCGAGCCGCGCGCTCGCCTGCAGTCGTTCCTGGCTTGCGCGTGAAAGCTCCTCGATACGGCGCTGCTCGCTGATGTCGATGAAGGCACTCATCCAGCCCGTCTGGAAACCATGGGCGTTGATGAGGGGGGCCTCGAAAATCAGCACCGGAAACCGGCTGCCGTCCTTGCGCATGAAGACCGACTCGAAGCCCTCTCGCGGCGGCACCGCGCCGGCCATCCGCACGGCCTGCCGATGCTGGTATTCGTGGGCGAGCTCTGTCGGCCAGTAGGGCGCCTCGCGATCGCTCTTCATGAGCTCCTCGGCGGTGAAGCCGACCATTTCGCAGAACGCCGGATTCACGTAGGTGATGCGCCCCTGCAGGTCGCGCGCACGCAGGCCGGTGATGACCGAGTCCTCCATTGCCTTGCGGAAGGCGAGCGCATCGGCGAGGTCGTCCTCGGCGCGCTGGCGACGCCGCGTATCGCGCGCAAGGAGCACGAGCACCGAAACCAGCGCGATCGAGATGCCGGTGACCAGCGCAGTGAGCACGTTCGGGAAGAGGTCCGGCACCGCGCGCCAGCCGTCGACGCGCAGCATCACCGGCGCGCCGGGCAGATCGATCAGTTGCTGCGCGGTGAAGACGCGCGTGCCCATGCGCCGCTGCGCGCCGATCGCCACGAGGCGCGTGCCGTCGATCTCGGTGAAGGCGACTTCCTGGCCCCGGCTCAACGTCGGCGCGACGAGTTCGATCAGGATGTCGCGCAGCGAGTAGGCGGCGACCAGGTAGCCGCCGCCCTCGATCGGCAGGCACATCTCCATGACCTCGAGGCCGCTGCCCTGCGCGATCGACATGTAGTGGCTTGGCGAGAACGCGGGACCGCCGAGCTTGCGCGCGGTAACGCAGGCGAGAGAGACGTCGGGGAAGCTTTCCGATCGGTGCTGGTCATCGAAGATGCGGCGGCGGTACGGCGTGTCCGACGCGGCAAGCGTGCGCATCATCGGATCGAGCCATTCGAGCCGCAGCCATTCGCGGTGCTCGCGCAGAAGCGCGGTGGCGCGCGTCTCCCACTGCTCGGTATTGGCGCCGCCCGCGAGCGAGGCGCGAAGCGTCTGCGCATTGCGCTGCAGGTCGCCGCGAAGGTCCGCCACGGCATCGGCGGTATCGCGCTCCAGCACCGACTGGGTCTGCTCGATCTCGTGCCGGCCCGCGAGCCAGACCACCGTCACGAGCAGCGCCAGCACGAGGATCGCCAACAGCACCCACAAGAACCACCGCCGCCACACGGAGCGCAGAAAGCGCAACCGCGCGAACGCGGGCCGCAGCGCGCGGGAGACGGGCAGGGTGGGCGCGGACACCGGCTTTCTTTGTTTCAGAGCACGCAGTGGGACAGCGCAGGCAGCTGCGAGCGCGAGCGCTCGACCTGCTGCGCATCGAGGTCGAACAGCACAACGGCCTCTTCCACGGCCTGCTGCGCGACCACCGTGCCCCAGGGGTCGACCACCATCGATTGGCCCCACGTCTGCCGGCCGTTCTCGTGCTTGCCGCCTTGCGCGGGCGCCACCACCCAGGCGAGGTTCTCGATTGCACGTGCGCGCAGCAGCACTTCCCAGTGGGCGGCGCCGGTGGTGCGCGTGAACGCGCTGGGCACGAGCAGCAGCTCCGCGCCCTCGCGTGCGAGGGCGCGGTAAAGCTCAGGAAAGCGCAGGTCATAGCAGACGCTCATGCCGATGCGCCAACGGTGGCCGTCGCGCGACGGCAGGTCGAACAGCACCGGCCTGCTGCCCGGCGCGATCACGCGACGCTCGTCGTAGCGCTCGCGGCCGTTGTCGAAATAGAAGAGATGGATCTTGTCGTAGCGCGCCACGCACGCGCCGTCCGGCGAATACACAAGCGAGCTGTTGAACACATGGCTGTCGTCGTCGGTCTCCAGCGGCAATGTGCCGCCGACGATCCACAGGCCGAATTCGCGCGCGGCATCGGCCAGGAAGCTCTGCACCGTGCCCGCGCCGGCGGTCTCGCGCAGCCCGAGCTTGTCGGTATCGCGCGCGCCCATCATGCAGAAGTACTCGGGCAGGACGGCAAGTTCGGCGCCCGCCTCTGCGGCTTCGGCCAGCAGTGAATGGGCGCGCGCGAGATTGACCTCGCGCTCCACTGCCGAGACCATCTGGATTGCGGCGACTTTCATGTGCGGTGACTCCTTCTCCTCATCGCGTCGCGGCCGGCGCCGCGGGCGAACCCGCGGCTTCGGACGCCAGCCGGCGCGGCACCCGGGTGATCTTCGGATCGGTCCAGGTGCCGTCGATCTTGAACTCCTGCGTGGCGGCCGCGACCAGCGGCCTGCTCAGCACCATCTGCGCAAGGAAGGTGCCAAGGCCGATCGCCGGATTGATCGCGGTGGCCACAAGCGCCGCAGTGCCGGCATTGATCTCGGGCACGACGACGACGCGCAGGCTCTGCGTCTCGTGCACGAAGTCTGCGGAGCCATCCATCAGCACGGCCGCGTTGACGCCCTTCATCTGCAGGTTGTTGGTGGAGGCTACACCCTGGTCGATCTTCACGTCGCCGCGCAGGAAATCGAAGGCGAAGCCCTCGCTGAACACATCGCGGAAGTCGAGCGTGAGGCGCCTCGGCAGGGCCTGCAGGCTGAGCACGCCAAGCAGCTTGGCGATCCCCGGATCGGCCTTGAGGAACTGCCCCGACTCGACGTTGATCTGCAGCTGCCCGGCGAGGCTCGGCGAGTCGAGCGAGAAGGGCGAGCCATTCCAGCTCACATCGCCTTCGAGCCGGCCGCGGCCGCGGCGCACCACGTCCTTCATGCCGAAGCGGCCGAGCAGCGCGCCGGCATCGGCGATCTCGAGCTTGAAGTCCATGCTGGTGCGGCGCGCGTCGCGGCCCGTGCTGGACGCGCCCGGCGCCGCCGCCCAGCTGCCCTGCGCGGTGAAGGTCGCGTCGGGATTGATCATCGCGAGCCGGTTGAGACGCCATTCGCGGCCCGGTCCGCCGCGGTTGACCGCATCGATCTCGGCGCGACCGAGCCGATGTCCGAAGAGCTCGAAGTCATCGACCACGATGTCCAGCGCCGGCAGGGTGCTCGGTTGCTCGTCGAGCAGCGATTCGACCGCGGTGGCCTCGGATCGTGCGATCTTGAGCCGCGCCAGCCGCGCGTACAGGCGGCCGGCCTGTGCGTGCCGGTATTCCGCATAGCCGCTGAGTTCTGTCGCATCGATGTTGGCCCGCCAGACGGGGCCGTCCCGCGTGCCGCCGAGCACCACGTTGTGCAGCGTGCGGCCGCCGAAGGCGAGTTCCTGGGCGCGAAGTGCGATGAGCGTCGGCAGGAAGTCATCCGATGCATCGCCGCCGGCGTCCGCTGCCGCCTTGTTGCCCGAAGTGCCGGTGGCTTCGCCGAAGAGCGCCTGCCATGCCGCAATGTCCAGGCGTTCGAATCGCAGGTTCGCGAACACGCCGCGCTCCGGCGGCGCCGCCGATTCGCCAGCGACCAGCCCCACGCCGATGCCGCCGCGCAGCACCCGCGCCTCATCGCCGGAGATGTCGCGCACGTAGGTTGCCGAGACCGCTCGGCCGAGTTCGGCGGAGATCTGGTCGATCACCACGGGCTTTGCACCCGACCGGTTCTCGCGCGACAGCACTTTCTTCTCGACCCGCAAGGGCATCGATTCATCGGCCGTCTTGGTCAGCGGATGCGGCAATTGCAGACCGAGCCCCTGCAGACTGCTGGTGACCAGGAACTCGGGCGTGCCATCGCGGAACGAGAGATTGGCCGTGTAGGCAGTGCTGCCAGAGACGTTCTTCGCAAGGCGCGCAAGCCAGTCGACCTCGCGCGTCGCCCGCAGGCCTTCGGCGGTCGCAGTGCCTTGCGCGCGGAAGGTCATGTCGCTCGATGCGCCGAAGCGGCCGCTTCCCTCGATGCGCACCGCACCGCCGGCCGCGCGGGCCTGCAATCCGGTCAGCGAGAAACCTGCTTCGGTGAAGTTGAGCGTGCCGCGCGCCTGCATGAGCGAGGGTGCCGCCGGCGCGAGTTGGACCTCGTTGTCGAGCAGCGCAACGCTGGCCTGCACCTTCGTCTTCTCCATCGTCGCCAGCGGCAACTCGAGCCTGAGCTTGTAGTCGGCGTTGCCAGTAGCGCGCATGGCGGCGAGCGTCGACTCCGCAGGCCCGGTGAGCGGCGCGCCCGCCTTCAGCATCTCGCCGAGCGGGCCCTTGGCCTGCGCATCGACCTTGAGCAGCGCCGCATGGTGGGACATGTCGGCGATCTGCGCCTCGGCCTTCGTGACCTCGACGCCCGACGCGCCCATGATGCGGCCCCGCGCGTTGCGCACCAGCATGCCCGCGCGTTCGAAGACCAGTTCACCGGACAGGCCTGTCAGCGCGGGCCAGGTCACGCTGCTGAGCGAAGACGGCACATACGCATAAGTCACGTCGGACACACGCGCGGCGATGCGGAAGTCGCCGTGCTTCGGGTCCATGAAGGGCATGTCGTACAGATCGCCGCGGACCCTGAAGTCGACGCCGCTGGCGGTGCCCTTCGTCACGGCATCGCGCACGTAGTCGCGCGTGTGCTTGGGAATTTCCAGCGGCAAGTAGCGGTGCACGCGCGTGCCGTCCGCACGGCTGAGCTTGCCCTGAAGGTCGAGCACGCCCGGAAAGCGCCCGCCGCCGCGCGACACGGCCGGGTCGGTGGTGCGCCAACTCGCGGTCGCCTCGCCTTCCGCATCGGCGTTGGAAAAGCGCAGGCCCGCGACCTGGAGCTGGACTGCGTGGCCGTCGATCTTCCACTGGAGCTGTGTCGAGAGCTGGTCGATGGGGATCACCGGCTCTTCGAAGACGCCCGGAAAGTCGAGCGACCCCTTGGCAATCGACGCCGTGGCATTGCCGCCCCCCTGATTGGCGTCGAATTCGACCGTCGCGCCCTGTATGCCTGGAACACCGACGGGCGCCCGAGGCGGCTCCGCGGTCGCCGTGCTCGCAGCGCTGGCAGATGCGCCGGCGCGCTGACCGTTGCGGCCGGCGGCGGCACGCATCGGCTCTGCCGCAGGCTCGGCATGCTCGCCCGGCTGCGAAGCCACGCTGAAGTTGCTCACCCGTCCGCGCAGTTGGTATTTGTCCGGCGCACCCGGTGAGCCCTGCCAGTTGCCGTCGATGCGTTCCACGAGGCCGCGCAGGCCATAGGAATCGATCAGCTTGCGAGTCGCATCGCCGATCGGGAGCCGGTCCGCGATCAGCGCCAGCGCCGCGAGATCGAGCCGGTCGGCCCGGTACGCGCCGCGTTCGGCCACGCGTCCCTTCGCCGGCGTGTGCTGAAGCCAGATGTTGCCGCCGGGCCAGCGGATGCCGTCGTTGGTCTCGAACTGGAGGTTCGTGGTCGAGAACTCGAAGGTGCCCTGATCCAGCCGGCCAGCCAGGCGGCCGGTGACGTTGCGCAGCACCAGCGGCTGCAGGTCCTTGGCGAGCGAGGCGTCGACTTTCATCAGCGCAAGATCGGCTACCGCTCCCGAAAGCTGCCCGTCCGTGACGTCGGCCCAAAGGCGCAGGCCGCCGCTGCCTTCGCGGATCCGCGCATCGAGATCGACGTAGCGGCCGAGCCGGGTCACGTCGATATAGGGGAGATTGGCGAAGAGCTGGCCGTTCCAGGTCTTCCAGTTGCCACTGCGCACGGAGAGCAGTGGCTGGCGGAAATCGCCGAGCAGCGTGAAGCGCTGGCCCCAACCAGCCGGCGGGGTGGCGTCGATGCGCATCCCGTGCCTGCGACCGCCGTTGCGGGCCACGAACTGGACGCCGGTCAGCAAGAGCGGCTCGGTCTTGCGACCCTCGTCGATCCAGCGCACGGTACCGCCCTGCACGACGACTTCGCGCTGCGCGAAGAACCAGTCGGCACTGTCGCCGCCGCCACTGGTCTGGGTCGTCATCTCGAGCCCCGCGATGTGCAGCCTGCCGTCGGCGTCGCGCAGGACGTCGACCTGCGGCTGCTCGATGTAGAGCTGCTCGAAGCTCAGGTTCCAGAGAGAGCGCGGCGAGACGCTGGCCACCACCCGCTTGAGTCGCAGGGCTTCCTGCTGGCGGACATCTTCGAGCACCACGTCGCGCAGTTCGACCGTGGGAAAGAAGCTGCCCGATCGCGCCTCGATCGAACCGATGCGCACGGGTACGCCGATCGCGCGTGTGGCCTGCGCCTCGAGCGCGCCACGGTAATCGCCGATTCGCGGCACAATCCAGACGTGTAGGACAACGACTGACAGCGCCAGCAGCAGCCATGTACCGACGAGAAGACCCAGCAGCCAGCGCGCCGCGACAGCGGTGACCTTGAGCAGACGTGAAGGGGAAGACGTCGTGTCGTTCATTGAGGATCGCGCTGTGCCGGGAATTATGACTGCCAGCCCCCAACCGGGTTCCACCCACCCCCACCCCGTGTCGCATCGGCCATCGCCACCCCCCAGCTTCCCTTCGCCCATGTCGGGCCATTCGCGATTCGTGCAGCGATTGCGCAGGCGCTATGCCGGCGAGCTTTCGCTGCTGCCGCCGGGCGAACCGGTGCTCGCGCACATGGCCGCGGCGTACGAATCCCTTCGAAGCCGAGGGGACAATGTCGCCGACGCGCTGCGCACGGTGCGGCAGCTCGTCATGGAGCGGCTCATCACGCTCGATTGCGATGAACAAGCGCCGCTCGCGGTCGTGACCACTGCGGTCACCGAACTGGCCGAGTTCGCCCTCGATGTCGCCTGCCACGAAGCCTGCGCGGAGCTTGACGCGATGCACGGCTCGCCGATCGGCGCCAACGGCGAGCGCGCGCAGCTCTGGGTCGTCGGCATGGGCAAGCTCGGGGCGCGCGAACTCAATGTCTCGAGCGACATCGACCTGATCTACCTCTACGACCATGACGGCGAGACCGCCGGCGATGTCGACGGACGCGGAAAGCTGTCCAACCAGGAATACTTCGCGCGGGCGGTCAAGCGCATCTACGCACTGGTCGGAGACACGACGGAGCACGGCTTCGTGTTCCGCATCGACCTTGCGCTGCGTCCCAACGGCAACTCGGGACCCAGCGTGGTCTCGCTCGATGCGCTGGAGGAGTACTTCCAGGTGCAGGGCCGCGAATGGGAGCGCTTCGCGTGGCTCAAGAGCCGCGTGGTCGCGCCGCGCTCGGTGGTGACCAGCGGATCGGCACAGGCGTTGCGCGGCGTGGTGCTGCCCTTCGTGTTCCGCCGCTATCTGGATTACAGCGTGTTCGATTCGCTGCGCACGCTGCACCGCCAGATCCGCGAGCAGGCATCGCGCCGCAGTGCCGGCCGACCCGAGCGCGCGAACGACGTGAAGCTGTCGCGCGGGGGCATTCGCGAAATCGAATTCACGGTGCAACTGCTCCAGGTGGTGCGCGGCGGCCAGTTCCCTGAGCTTCGTACCCGTCCGACGCTCGATGCGCTGCAACGGCTTGCGCGCGCCAACCTGATGCCCCAGGAAATGGCGGATGCGCTGGCGGCGGCCTATGAATTCCTGCGTCGGGTGGAGCACCGCATCCAGTACCTGGACGACCAGCAGACGCACGTGCTTCCAGTCAACGACGACGACGTACGCTGGATCGCGCAGACACTGGGCTATGCGGACTGCTGCGAGTTTCTCGCGCAGTTGGACACGCACCGCGAACTCGTCGCGCAGGAGTTCGACAAGCTGCTTGGCGGCAAGGCGCCTTGCAAGGGCTGCAACGGCGGCGGGCGCAGCGCGCCGCCCACCGACCTCTCCGACCTGATCGAGGAATTACCCGAGGCCTTTGCCGAACGCATCAAGGCCTGGCGCGACAACCCGCGCATTCTCGCGCTGCGCGACGAGACGCGCGCGCGATTGCGCCAACTGGTGCAGCGAACCGGCCAGTGGCTGCGCGAGCCCGACAGCGAGGCGCCGGGCAAGGTCGGCCACCATGTCGAAGGCGCATTGCGCTGGGCCGACTGGATCGAGCCCTTGCTGCGGCGCGAGAACTACATCGCGCTGCTGGTCGAGCGTCCGGCGGTGCAGGAGCGCCTGCTGCGCCTGCTGGGTTCGGCGAAATGGCCCGCGCGCTATCTGATGCAGCACCCGGGCGTGATCGATGAGCTCGCGAGCGACGAGATGCTGTCGGGTCGCTTCGTGGTTTCGGAGTTCGAGCGCGAGCTGGAGGCTCGCCGTGCGTCGCTCATGCGCACCGGCGAGGCCGACGAGGAACGCCTCCTGAATCTGCTGCGCCATGCGCATCACGCCGAGGTGTTCCGCACGCTGGCGCGCGACGTGGACGGCCGCATCACCGTCGAGCAGGTGGCCGACGACCTGAGCGCGCTGGCCGACTCGGTGCTGCGCGTGACGGCCCAGTGGTGCTGGCCCCATGTGCGCAACCCACATCGCGATCAGCCGCAGTTCGCGATCATCGGCTACGGCAAGCTCGGTGGGAAAGAGCTGGGCTACGGGAGCGATCTCGACATCGTGTTCGTGTACGACGATGACGACGACCGGGCCGGCGAGGTCTATGCGGCGTACGTGCGCAAGCTGATCAACTGGCTCACTGTGCAGACGCGCGAAGGCGATCTCTTCGAGATCGATACGGCGCTCCGGCCCAACGGCAATTCGGGCCTGCTCACGACGAGCTTCGAGGCCTACGAGAAATACCAGCTCGGCCGCGGCAGCAACACCGCATGGACCTGGGAGCACCAGGCCATGACACGCGCGCGCTTCGTGCTGGGCGAGCCGTCGCTGGGCGAGCGCTTCGATCGCGTCCGCGAAGCCGTCATCACCGCCCCGCGCGACCGTGAAGCGCTCAAGGCCGAGATCGTCGCGATGCGCGAGAAGGTCCGTGCGGCGCGTCCGGTGAAGCCCGACCGCTTCGACGTCAAGCACAGCGTGGGCGGCATGGTGGACGCGGAGTTCGCAGTCCAGTTCCTGCTGCTTTCGGCGGCCAAGGACCATCCGGAGCTCATCCCCAATGTGGGCAACATCGCGTTGCTCCAGCGTGCCGAGGACGCGGGCCTGCTGCCCGAAGGCGTCGGCCAGAAGGCGGCCGCGGCGTATCGCGAGCTGCGCCGGGTGCAACATCGGGCGCGACTCAACGAGGAGCCGACGCAGGTCCCGTTGACGTCGCTTGTCGCGGAGCGCGAGGCGATGTTTGCGTTGTGGAAGGTGGTCTTTGGCTGAAGCGCAGCGACGATCATTGCAATGCGCCCTCGCGTTGCTTACGGGGGCGACGCTTCTCTTTCTCGCCGGCTGCGCAAGCGGACCACGCGGCGGCCGTGACGGCGCCGAGGCCGATCCACCCGGCAATCTCGGCCAGGTTCCCGATGCGGAGCCGCGCATCGAATCCATTCGCAGCACCGGCGGCACCAGCAAGCCGTATGTGGTGATGGGCAGGTCGTACGTCCCCATCGTGGACGACCGGCCCTTCCGCGAAAGCGGGCTCGCGTCGTGGTACGGAACCAAGTTCCACCGCCAGTCGACCGCAAGCGGCGAACCCTACGACATGTATGCGATGACCGCGGCGCACAAGACCTTGCCGCTGCCGAGCTATGTGCGAGTGCGCAACCCGGCCAACGGGCGCGAGGTGATCGTGCGCGTGAACGACCGTGGACCGTTCCGCGACGACCGCATCATCGACCTGAGCTACACCGCCGCGCTCAAGCTCGACTTGCTGCGTGGCGTCGCGCCCGTGGAGATCGAGCGCATCACGAACGACGACATCCGCACGGGTGCATGGCGGCGCGGCAATGGCGACGGAACGCAATTCGCGCAGCAGGCGGCACCTGTGGCCAGACCGATCCAGGTCGCTGCCGCGGACAGCGTCGCCGTGCCGGTGGCGCTGACTGCGCCGGTCGCATCGACACCGCGCGTGGAAACGATGGAAGTGGCGACGCTGCCGCCGATGACGCCGGTCGCTGTGCCGCCGTCGGCATCCTTGGATGCGTCGCCCTCGCCAGCGGGTCCGCAAGCGGCTGCGAGCCCATCAGCGGGGTTCTGGGTGCAGCTGGGCGCCTTCAGCCAGCGCGATGGTGCCGTGCGCTTCCAGCAACAGGTCGCGCGTGAAATGCCCGGGCTTGCACCATCGCTCAACGTCTTCAGCGAACGAGGCGTTCACCGCATCCAGGCGGGGCCTTATGCATCGCGCGATCTTGCGCGCGACGCGGCCGATCAGGTCCGCAACGGACTGCAGCTCGCGCCCGTCATCGTCGAGCGCCGCTGAGGTGGATCAGGCGCCTTGGTACTCTGCCCGCGGGCCGAGCGAGGCGGCAAGTTCCTTGCGGTAGCGGTTGAGTTCCTGCACCGTCTTGAAGCTGCGGTTCATCAGCAGGCTCAGGTTGTGCAGGATGCGCTCGCCGACCTTGGTTTCCCACGCGGCATCGAACTTGATCTGCTTGTCGAGCCAATGCTCGAGCCAGTTCGGATCCGGCACCCGGCTCTGGATGGTGTCGTTGGGAAAGAGCGCCTTGTTGACGTGGAGGTTGGTTGGATGCAGCGCCTGCGCGGTGCGACGCGCGCTGGCCATGAGCACGCCGACCTTGGTGAATGCCGCACGCGCGTCGTCGCCGAACTTCTCCAGGGCGCGCCGCATGTAGCGCAGGTAAGCGCCGCCGTGACGAGCCTCGTCCTGGCTCAGCGTGGTGTAGATGTGCTTGATGACCGGTTCGGTGTGCCACTCGGCCGCGCGGCGGTACCAGTGGTTGAGACGGATCTCGCCGCAGAAGTGCAGCATCAGCGTCTCCAGGGGCGGGGCGGGGTCGAAGTCGAAGCGCACGTCATGCAGCTCCTGCTCGGTCGGGGCGTGCTGCGGGCTGAAGCGCTTGAGGTATTCCATCAGCACCAGCGAATGCTTCTGCTCCTCGAAAAACCAGATCGACATGAACGCCGAGAAATCGCTGTCGTGCCGGTTGTCCCGCAAGAACATCTCGGTGGCGGGAAGCGCCGCCCATTCCGTGATCGCGTTCATCTTGATCGTTTGGGCCTGTTCTTCCGAGAGAAGAGTCCCGTCGAACGACTGCCACGGAATGTCCTTGTCCATGTCCCAACGGACGGATTCGAGTTGTCTGAAGAGTTCCGGGTACAGCATAGGTATCTTTCTTGAGCCGCGGCATTTTAATCGGGGGGGTTTGGCGGCCCCGTGACACGCGAGCGATCATGCCGTTGCACACTGCTGCTGCGCCCCCATTCGGGCCACCTGTTGCCCCGACTTTTCGAAGGGAATTCGCAATGCGAAGCTCAATCCGGATTTGCCTCTCGACCGTGATTTTCTGCTGCGCGGCCGCGACCGCCTCCGCTCAGAACGCGACCCCCTCCTCCTGCCCCGCGATTCTGCAACACACATTCGCGCGGCTTCAGGACGAAAAGCCCCAGGCCCTGTGCCAATACGCCGGCAAGGTGGTGCTGGTGGTGAATACGGCGAGCTTCTGCGGCTTCACACCCCAGTACAAGGGCCTTGAGGCACTCGACCAGAGGTACAGGTCGCAGGGTCTGGTGGTACTGGGCTTTCCCTCGAACGATTTCGCGCAGGAGTCGGGCTCGAACAAGGAAATCGCCGATTTCTGCGAAAGCACCTTTGGCGTCAAGTTTCCGATGTTCACCAAGAGTTCGGTGCGAGGGCCCGACGCGAACCCTCTTTTCAAGGAGTTGGCCCAGGTCTCCGGAACCACACCGAGGTGGAATTTCTACAAGTACCTCATCGCGCGCGACGGCAAGGTCGTCGAGTCCTATTCGAGCCTGACATCACCCGATGACCGAGGCTTCATCCGCGACGTCGAAAAACAACTCGCGAGCAGCCCGAATTGACCGCGTCTTTACCGAAACGTCACAAATGTTTACCTCTATGCGGGGAACCGGGTCGCGAGGCCGCGCTCATACGGTTTCGGGTGCGAAACGCCCGACGGTTTTCATGTTGCGAGGTCTTCCAGGCGCCTGCCGCTTGGCTGAAATCCCGAGGCGATTCTTCTCCTCCTCCCTCCCTCCCTCCTTCGTTTCGGGGCGCCTCGCAACATTTTTCATTCGCCATCCGGCGACTGCATCAGGCGCCCGGAAAACAAAAAGCCCCGCAATGCGGGGCTTTTTTGTGGCCGCTGCCGGGCTTCAGGGTTGGGTGTCGGCGAAGCTCGGACGCAACATGAGCTTGTCGTAGAGCTTGGCGAGATTCGCGTGCTCGGCGCGCCAGTCGATTTCCGGGAATCGATAGGTGATCCATCCAAGCGCGCAACCGACCGCGATATCTGACAGGCTCAGGTGGATGCCGCTGCAGAAAGGCTTGTCGCCCAGCCCCTTGGACATCGCGGCGATGCCGGCAAGCACCTTGGCTCGCTGACGATCGATCCAGGCCTGGTTGCGTTCGTTGTCGCCGCGCTTGGGCCAGGTGACCTCGAGGCGCCAGAGGACGCCGGCGTCCATCACGCCATCGGCCAGCGCCTCCCAGGTCTTCACCTCGGCGCGCTCGCGGCTCTGCTGCGGAATCAGCTTGCCGACCGGCGACATCGTGTCGAGATACTCGACGATCACGCGCGAGTCGAACATCGCTTCGCTGCCGTCCATGATCAGGCAAGGTACTTTGCCAAGCGGGTTGGCACTGGAAATCGTGGTGTCGTCAGACCAGACGTCTTCGAACACGAACTGGTAGTCGAGCCGCTTTTCTGCCATGACCACGCGCACCTTGCGCACGTAAGGGCTGGCAGCGGATCCGATCAGTTTCATGCGGAAATTCCCCCCATCAGGGTCATCGTTGTAGCGCTTTGATTCTATGAGAACGAGGCCGGTGCAGAATCCGCGTCGTCATAACGAACGAGGGACGGGGAAATATGGAATCAGGCACACCTCCCGTAGGCGCAGTACAGCGTCATCCGATCGAATTCACGGCAACGGGCAGCGAGTATTTCCGGATCTGGATCGTGAATCTGCTCTTGACGTTGGTCACGCTCGGGCTCTACCTGCCCTGGGCCAAGGTGCGCAAGCTCCAGTATTTCTATCGGAACACCTGGGTGGCCGGCGACGCGCTCGACTTCCATGGAGAGCCGCGCAAGATGCTTCGCGGAACACTGATTGCCGGCGCCTTCCTCGCCGTGTACTCGATCGGCAGCAACTTCTCGGGCTGGGCTGCGCTCCTGGCTGCTGTCGCATTCGTCGGACTGTGGCCGGCGCTCTTCCGCGCCGCGCTGCGCTTCCGTCTGGCCAATACGAGCTGGCGCGGCCTGCGATTTCGCTTCACGGGCGACGCGGCCACCGCCTACGCCTGCATGCTTCCGCCACTGGCATTGCTGCTGCTCCCGGTTGCGGTCATGGGCGCCATGGCGCCCGGTGGGCGGGGTCAGCCCGGCGCGTTGCCGCCCGCCGCATCCGCACTCGTCGGGTTGGGCATGATGGCCTTCTTCGCGGCGCTCCCCTATTTCCTGTGGCGCATTCGGCGCTACCAACACGGCAACTACGCGTTCGGCAAGCTACAGACGCGGCTCGAAGCGGATCTCGGCGTGCTGTACGGCATCTTCATAAAGCTGATCGGCATCAGCCTCGTCGCGATGGCGGCGCTGGCCGGCCTGGCCTTCATGTTCATCCTCTTCGGCCGGCGCGCCGGAATGGGACCCATGTATTTCGGCGCCGTGATCCTGGTTGGCATCGTTGGCATCCTGGCGCTGAACATCCTGCCCAAGTCGTACCTCCAGGTGCGACTCCAGAACCTGATCTGGTCGAGAACCGGAAACGACGTGCTGAGGTTCAAGAGCGAACTGCCGCTGGCAAGCTATCTCGGCCTGCAGTGCAAGAACTATCTGCTGATCTTCCTCACGCTCGGGCTTTACTGGCCATTCGCGGTGGTCAATACACGTCGCGCGCAGCTCGAAGCGATGGAACTGCGCACGCGCATTGACCTTGACCAGATCACCCAGACTGCAGCGCATGAGAGCCCGGGTGCGGTGGGCGACATGGCGGCCGACCTGTTCGGCATGGACATCGGGATGTGACGACGCTCGAAGTCCGCTTCTTCGACGGCCAGAGCAGCAGGCCGCACGCGGGCCGGCTGCGCATGGAGGACGGCGTGCTCACGGTCGAACCCCTGGCCGGGGAGCACTTCGCGCCGGTCACCGTGCCCACCCACCTGATCCGCTGGCCGGAGCGCACGCGCCACGGCGGGCGGATCGCGCAGCTCCCCAACGGCGCCACCGTGCAGGCCATCGATGTACCAGCGTGGGACGCATGGGCCGAGCAACTCGGCCATCAGGAAAGCTGGGTGGTGCGAGCGCAGCAAAGCTGGCGCGGCGTACTGGTGGCTTTTGTGCTGGTGATCGTGGCGGGCGCCGCGATGTATCAATGGGCCCTGCCGTGGGTGGCGCGTGGAATCACCGCGATGGTTCCGCAGCGGGTCGACGCGTTGATCGGCGCGCAGGTGCTGGAGTCTCTGGACGATTCTCTGCTGCTGCCCAGCGAACTGCCCTCGGCGGACCAGGAACGCATTCGCCATGCCTTCGCCCGCATGGTTCAGGCAGCCCATCCGGACGCTGCGCCGCCGTGGCGGCTCGAGTTCCGGCGCGGCCGCGACAAGGGGCTGGGGCCGAATGCGCTGGCGCTACCTGGTGGAACGATCGTGCTGACCGATGAACTCGTGCGCCTGATGCCGGACAACGATGACGCCATCGTGGGCGTGCTGGGGCACGAGTTCGGCCATGTGCGCCTGCGGCACGCTATGCGGCAACTGGTGCAGGTATCCGCGGTGGGACTGACCGTATCGGTCGCATTCGGCGACTACGGCACCCTCATCACCTCCGCGCCAGTGCTTCTGGCCACGCTCGGCTATTCGCGTGACGCGGAACGCGAAGCGGATGCCGAATCGTTGCGCCTGATGCGCAGCGCCGGGATCCCGCCGAGGGCAATGGCGGACTTCTTCGAAGCCATCGAGCAATGGCGGCAAACCCGGCCGCAGGGTGAAAAGGACGATGTCGACTTCGTCGGCCTCGCGTTCTCGACGCATCCGGCCACGGCAGAGCGAATCGCCTTCTTCCGGGACGCCACGGTCGACTGAAATTGCCGGAAATATGGCGCGACCTAAAATTCGCCCATGAGTTTCTCCACTGTCTCCGCCCTTTCCCCGCTCGATGGCCGCTATGCGACCAAGTTGGCGGCCCTGCGTCCGCTGATGAGCGAACAGGGCTATATGCACAGGCGAGTGCAGGTGGAAGTGGCATGGTTCATCGCCCTTTCCGACTGCGGTTTCGCCGAATTCAAGCCCCTCACCGGCGGCGCCCGCAAATACCTGCTCGGCCTCGTTTCCAACTTCTCGGAAGCCGACGCGATCGCGATCAAGCAGATCGAGAAGACCACCAACCACGATGTGAAAGCGGTCGAGTACTGGATCAAGTCCAAATTCGAGGCCCGTCCCGAGCTGCTTGCCGCCTCCGAGTTCGTGCACTTCGCCTGCACCAGCGAAGACATCAACAACACCAGCCATGCCTTGCAGATCCAGGCGGCGCGCGAGAAAGTCGTGCTGCCGGCGATCGACGGGCTCATCACGACGCTTCGCGAAATGGCGATCAAGTTTGCCGACGTGTCGATGCTTTCGCGCACGCACGGACAGACCGCCAGCCCGACCACGGTGGGCAAGGAAATCGCCAACGTGGCCGTACGCCTCACGAAGGCACGCGAGCAGATCGCCTCGGTCAAGCTGCTCGCCAAAATGAACGGTGCCGTGGGCAACTACAACGCGCACATGGCGGCCTGGCCAGATTTCGACTGGGAAGCCTTCAGCCGCAAGGTGGTCGAGACGCCTGAACCCCTGGGCCTGGGCCTGACTTTCCAGCCCTACAGCATCCAGATCGAGCCGCACGACTACATGGCCGAGATCTTCGATGCCGTCGCGCGCCTCAACACCATCCTCGTCGACTTCTCGCGCGATATCTGGGGCTACATCAGCCTCGGCTACTTCAAGCAGCGCCTGAAGGAGGGCGAGATCGGCTCGTCGACGATGCCCCACAAGGTCAACCCAATCGACTTCGAAAACGCCGAGGGCAACCTCGGTCTCGCGAATGCGATCCTGCGCCACCTGAGCGAAAAGCTGCCGATCAGCCGCTGGCAGCGCGACCTGACCGACAGCACCGTGCTGCGAAACATCGGCGTGGCGCTCGGCTACGCGACGCTGGCCTACGCCAGTCTTGCGACCGGCCTCGGCAAGCTCGAACTCAACGAAGAAGCCCTGGCGGACGACCTCGACGCATCGTGGGAAGTGCTCGCGGAGCCCATCCAGACGGTCATGCGCCGGTTCGGCGTGCAGGGTGCCTACGAGCAACTCAAGGAAGTCACGCGCGGCAAGACGGTGACCGCTGAAGCGCTGCATGGCCTGATCCGTTCGCTCGAAATCCCGGAAGCCGAGAAAGAACGCCTGCTGGCGATGACCCCGGCCAGCTACATCGGCAAGGCGGCCGAACTGGCCCGGCGGGCCTGATGGCGCTCAAGTCCACCATCTTCAAGGCGAACCTCGCCGTCGCGGACATCGATCACAGCTATTACGCGGACCACGCGCTCACGCTGGCTCGCCATCCGAGCGAAACCGACGAGCGGATGATGATCCGCCTCGCCGCGCTGGCACTCAACGCGCACAAGCTGCAGGACGTCTGCAACGGCGACGGCACCCTGGCCTTCGGCGCCGGGCTGTCGAATCCGGACGAGCCGGATGTCTGGTTGCGCGACTTCACCGGCGAGACGAAGCTCTGGATCGAAGTCGGCCAACCGGAAGACAAGCCGATCGTGAAAGCCTGCGGCAAATCCGAAGAGGTGATCGTCTACGCCTTCAACCATGCCGCCGAAATCTGGTGGCGCGGCATCGAGGGCAAGCTGACGCGTCCTCAGAACCTCTCGGTGTTCCGCATTCCGACTGCAGGTTCGCAATCGCTGGCAGCACTGGCGCAGCGCTCGATGCAGTTGCAGGCGACGATCCAGGAAGGCGTGCTGATGCTGGGCGACGGCACGCACAACATCGACATCGAGCCGCAACGACTCAAGTAGTCAGGTCGACGAGCGGTGCGGCGGCATCATCGCCCCGCATCGCCAGCATTGCTCGAAGCCGCCTTCGACGAGTTCGCCGCACTGGCATTGCCAGCGCCGCTGGGGTCGGTTCTGCAACTCGTCCAGCAGGCGCTCGGCGAGCTCGAACTGCCCGTCGTCCTCGATCCAGACTTCAGGCAGGCATTGGTCAGGCGGCAACTGGCCCATCGCGGCGCCCAGGTATTCGCGCTGCACCGACGCATCGACACCGCCTTCGCGCAACGCATGCACCCACAGCGTCGCGATGGCGAGATTGGGGGCTTGCGCGATGCGGCGCATGGGGTCAGCCTACGTTCTTGGCGCTTTGGAGAGCCGGCTCGGCGGCTTCGTCTTCCGCGCGGACATGCTCGGCTTCCCGGGCTCGCTCGGCATACCGGTTGAAGCGCCAGGCCGAGTCCTGCATCGTGATGCGGCGCCACGTCGACCGCTTCTCGGCGGGCGTCATGGCGGGCCAATGCTGGACCTCATCAAAGCTGCGCCCGCAGCCCTTGCATTCATCGTCGCCCTGGCTGGTGGAGCAGATCGCGATGCAGGGTGTGTCTGGCGTGGTCTGATACCAGGTGAGCCAGGCGTCCCAGGCTTTGGTGGGGAAGCCGACTTCGTCGACCTCGTCTTCGTGATGAAAGATCATCAGCGCATAGACCTCGGCCAGCGCCCGCAACTCGGGTGCCAAGGTGATGCCGTCAGGCGAAGGCTTCCGGTCGCGCCAGTAATTGATGGCGGCCTCGATGTCGGTGATGTGAATGGCGGCCATGGGTCGAAAAATGCAAGGCGGCGATCATAGTCCGGCTATTTCCCGAGATCCGCAAAGGATTTGCGCGCTATCGAATACGTAGCAACGAATCCATGAACCGCACGGCTTTCCAGCATCTTTCGTTTAAGCCCCCCGGCGCGTCGAGTTGCCACGCTCCAGTTGCGATGCTCTAATTCCGCCCACGAAGGGGAGTAGCTCCCACCCGCTTTCTCGAGGAGCGGGTTTCGCCAGGTCGTCAATACGAAGCACAACACTTCCGGCCTGTCGGGCAGCCCCACGCTGCTGAGCAAGACCTTCGATTTGACCTGTGCAGGTTTGATCGAAGCGATTGCATGTTCCACGAGGGCATTGGTCCTCATCCGACCGCTTCATCCGACCCGCACGGAAGGAATCGAAACGAACAGAGGACTTTATGGAACAGTTTCTGACCCCCGAGTTTTGGGTCGCGGTCGGCCAGATCATCATGATCGACATCCTGCTCGGTGGCGACAACGCCGTCGTGATTGCACTTGCCTGCCGCAAACTGCCGCCCGCGCAACGCACGAAGGGCATTCTCTGGGGCACGGCAGGCGCGATTCTTCTGCGCGTCGTCCTGATCTTCTTCGCGCTCACACTGCTGGCCATTCCGTTCCTGAAGCTTGCCGGCGCATTGCTGCTGGTGTGGATCGGCGTCAAGCTCCTCGCCCCTGAACACGACGATGCGCACGGCGACATCGCCGCGAGCGACAAGCTCTGGGCCGCGGTCAAGACCGTGATCGTGGCGGACCTCGTGATGAGCGTGGACAACGTGATCGCCATCGCCGGCGCCGCGCAAGGCGCCGGCGAGGGCCATCAGATGCCGCTGGTGATCTTCGGCCTGCTCGTGAGCATCCCGATCATCGTCTGGGGCAGCCAGCTGGTCATCAAGTTGATGGACCGCTTCCCGATCATCATCACGCTCGGCGGCATGCTGCTGGGCTGGATCGCCGGCACGATGGCTGTGTCGGACCCCGCCATCGCCAACGCGGCCGAATGGACCTGGGTGCCGAAGCTGCCGCAAAGCGAAGTGGTCCGCTATGCCGCAGGCGTCATCGGCGCGCTGGTGGTGCTCGCGATCGGCAAGTGGCTGGCCGCGCGCCGCCCCAAGCCAGGCGAAACCGTCGCCGCCTGATCCGCTCTCTGAATCCAATGTCACTGCCACTCCAACCAACGAAAGAAGGAGCACTCATGGAAAAGGTCATTCTTTACGTCGACGACGCTGCCTACGCGCGCGAGTTTCTCGCGCGAATGGCGGCTTCGGAGACCGATGTCGGAGTGCGCCACTGGGTGCTGGTGGCCTGTGCGCCGCGCATGACGCATCGCATCAGCAAGTGGGTCAGTCACAGCGCCCGCGAGAACTGGCGCGGCAAGTGGTTCGCGAAGGTGCAGGAGCAACTCCTGCCTTTGCTTCAAGCGCGGGGAAGCCAGGTCACGCCGACCCTGGCCAAGGGGCCGCTGACGGACCTGACCAAGCGGCTGAAGCTCGAGCACGGTGCGGCCCAGGTGATCGATGCGCGTCGACCGAAGGTGGGCGTCGACCTCGAACCGGTGGCCCCGGACGTGGCACCCCCCGGGCAATCGAGCTGGGCACTTCCGGGCGCAGTGGTCGGCATGGGCGCGCTGCTGCTGCTGGCCAACGAGATGTCCGAGTAAGAGCGCACCCGCCGGATGCGTCTTCTCATCAAGTGGCTGTTGAGCGCGCTCGCGCTGCTCGCAGTCGCGTACGTCTACACCGGGGTGCAGGTCACGACTTACACCTCGGCGCTGCTGGCCGCGGCGGTCATCGGCTTTCTCAACATGTTCATGCGCCCGGTGCTGGTGGTGCTGACCCTTCCGGTCACCATCGTCACGCTGGGGCTGTTCCTGTTCGTGATCAACGCGCTGCTCTTCTGGGCTGCCTCCGGGCTGCTGTCGGGCTTTCACGTCGACGGGTTCGTCGCAGCGCTGATCGGGTCGCTGCTCTATTCGATCCTGGGGCTGATCATCGAATCGGCGCTAGGTGGCTTGTTCGCCAAGCACTGACCGCGGTCATCTGTTGTTGCGCATCTCCGCCGCCTGCTCCTTCACGAGCGCATCGACCGCGCGTGCGCGCGTGTCGATGATCGAGGCTTCGTAGTTGTCCACGGTGCTTCCCGGCGTTCGCGCATTGGCGCGAATCAGATCCTGCGCCGCTTTGAGGCGGTCTCTCGCCGCCGGGTAGTCCAAGGTCGCGACGTTGGCTTCGGCGTCGGCGCGTATTGCGCGGACAGTGTCGTTCTCTGCGCCATAGAGGCTCGCCAGCGTCCGCCATGCAGTCGCATCGCGCGGATTCGTCGCTACCCAATCCCGCAGAGGCTGAACCATCGGCGCCGGGTTGCGCGTCGCGGCGGCAGCCTGGGCGGAGAGCAGCATTTCAGGGCGGTCCTTGGCCTTTGGATTGAGCAGTGCCGCGGCAGCGGGCGCGGCGCCCGCCGCCAATTCGATCTCCGCCGAAAGCAACCGGGCCAGTCTTGTGGCCGACGCATCACCGGCGGTGCGCGTCTGTAATTGCTGCGTCAGGGCGCGCGCCGACTTGAAATCACGCAGTTCGCTCGCCGACAGCGCCGCAGCGTAGAGAGAACCGGCCTGCTGGGCGGGCGAACTCCGGGCGAACTCGCCACTGGAAGGCACCTCGACCCACTGGCGCAGCACATCGACACCCGGACGAGTCAGGACGCGCGCGCGAGCCGCAATCATCGAGTGATCCATGAGCAAAGGAACTGGCGTCTTTGTGCCGGGCTGCATCTGGAAGCGCGCCTGCATGTCTGCGATCCGTTCGCCGGTCAGCGGGTGGCTGCGCAGGTAGGGGTACGAGCCGTTATCGTTGAGACGCGATGCGTACTGGAGCTTTTCGAACATCGATGCCGCACCCTGCGGCGCATAGCCTGCCTGCGTCATGACGCCGAAGCCGATGCGATCGGCCTCGCGCTCCATGTCGCGCGAGAAGCTCAACTGGTTGTTCATGAAAGCTGCCTGGCTGCCCATCATCACGGCTTGGCCGGCGTCGGGTTGGCGACTCTTGCTCGCCGCGATAACGCCGAGGATCATGCCCGCGAGCATCAAAGGCAGCTGCTTGTTCTGCGAGGTCATCATCCGCGCGATGTGGCGCTGCGTGACGTGCGACATTTCGTGCCCGAGCACCGTGGCGAGTTCGTCGCGACTGCCGACCACCGCGATCAGCCCCAGATTGACACCGAGATAGCCGCCCGGCAAAGCGAACGCGTTGATGTTGCGATCGCGGCCCAGAAGAATGGTCCAGGCGAACCGTTCGTCCAGCTCCGGCGTGAGCTCGCCACGCACCCGAGCGGCGGCCAGCAGCTTCAGCCAGATGTCGTTCACGTATTCGAGCAGCACCGGGTCGTCGATGTAGTCCGGATCGCGGTAAAGCTCGCGGGCGATCTCATCGCCGAGGTGGCGCTCGGCCGCGGCGGTCATCTCGCCGTCACCCATGCTGGGCAACTGGGCCGCCGCCGGGACCGGGAGCACCAGCTGCGCGGCGATCGCCAGAGCGGCACACAGGGCGCGCAATGTGCGACGTGCAGCAGGCGGCTGCCTGGAGGGAGATTCAGAGGGTGGATTCATCAAAGCGCGGCGTTCGTCGTCGTCTCGGCCTCGTATGATGCGGCAGTCAGCGGAACGTTCACAATGAGCACACTCACCCATTTCGATGCCCAGGGCCGGGCCCACATGGTCGACGTCGCTGCCAAGCCGGCGACCCATCGCGTGGCAGTTGCTACGGGTCGCATCGAGATGCAGGCCTCGACGCTGGCGCTGATCGAGTCCGGCACCGCGAAAAAGGGCGATGTGCTCGGCGTGGCCCGGATCGCCGGGATCCAGGCGGCCAAGAAGACGAGTGATCTGATTCCGCTGTGCCATCCGTTGGCATTGACCCGGGTTGCGGTCGACTTTGTTCTGTCTGACAGCCCCGTGCCGCAGGTTAGCTGCACCGCGACTGTCGAAACGGTCGGGCCGACCGGGGTGGAGATGGAGGCGTTGACCGCGGTTCAGGTGGGGCTGTTGACCGTCTATGACATGTGCAAGGCGGTTGACCGGGGGATGACCATCACCGACGTTCGCGTGCTGGAGAAGCATGGGGGGAAGTCGGGGAGTTGGGTGGCGCATGGGTGAGCGGACCGGACTGCCGCGCATCTATCGGACGCCGTCCGCCAAGCCACTCCTTGCACGTCTGAGCGCGCACACCTGAGGTGTCGATAGGCGAATCACGTCCGCCATCTGGCGTGCGTGAAATTTCTCTCAAGAGAAAACGAACTTCTTCATAGCGGCGACGAAAGGCCGCTCGCCATCGACAGACGGCACCTTGTTATGACGTTGTCTCGTGACAATTCACGACAAACGTCACTCTTTTCGCCAAAGGTCCCTGCCGTGCACCTCGACTCCGCCTCGCGCCGCCGTTCGGGCGGTTTCACGCTCATCGAACTGATGATCACCGTCGGGATCGTCGCGATCTTGGCGGGGATCGCCTACCCGAGCTACACCGACTACCTGCGCCGCGGACGGGTTCAGGAGGCCCCCACCAACCTGTCGGATTTCCGGACGCGGATGGAACAGTTCTACCAGGACAACCGCGTCTACACCGCGACCGACGGCTCCTGTGGCGTCGCATTGCCGACCAACAAGACGTTTAACTACGCCTGCAACGCCCCCACCAACCAGACCTATACAGCAACGGCCACGGGCACGGGCTTGGCCGCCGGCCTGGTTTATTCCGTGAACCAGCGTAACGACCAGACCACAACCTGCAGCAGTTGCGCCTGGAACTTCAGCGGCACCCAAACGACCTGGGTGCTCCGCAAGCCATGAAGCCCATCTCGCGCGCCCGCATGAAGGGCTTCACGCTGGTCGAGCTGATGGTGGCGATCACGGTGCTCGCCCTCTTGATCACGCTGGCGTACCCGAGCTACACGACCTTCATTCAGAACGCGCAGATCCGTAGCGCAGCGGAATCGGTGATCAATGGCCTTCAGCTGGCGCGCGCGGAGGCGATACGGAACAACCAGAACGTACAGTTCAGCCTTGAGAACACCTCCAACGGCGCGGCTATCACCGGCGGAACAGACTGGTCGGTCAAGTCGGGGGCGGCCCTCGATCAAACGGTCCAGGCTCGCCGCGAGAACAGCACGTCATCCCTGGCCCGCGTCGGCGTACGCAATGCCGTCAGTGCCACTGCGGCAGCCGCGGGCGCCGGGCTCCCGGCCAACATCGTCTTCACCGGCCTCGGCCGGCTCAGTACGGCAACCACCGTGCGGCAGATCGACATCACGGGGGCGAGCGGGGCCCGCCGCCTCGCCATTGTTCTTACGCCAGGTGGAGATGTGCGGCTGTGCGATCCCCTGCTTTCCCTTGCGTCCAATCCTCAAGGCTGCTCATGAGACACCCGTCGTCTTCCAGGGCCAGACGTCCCGCGCCCGCTTCCCAGCGCGGCATCATGCTGATCGAGGCCCTCGTCGCCATTGCGATCTTCTCGTTCGCGGTGCTCGGCATTGTCGGCCTGCAGGCAGCCTCCATCCGCGTCGTGCGCGATGCCGACTACCGCGCAAAGGCCAGCCTCCTCGCCAACCAGATCGTGGGCCACATGTGGGCCGACCGTTTCAATGTACCGACGTTCGCGCTGAACTCGAGCGGGACCGCCTGCACGCAAGGCGCGAACGAATCGACCAACGCTGTCGTCACCAGTTGGCTCACCGGCATGACCGATCTCAGCAATCCTGGCGCGCTTCCCGGTGCAGCAGGCCTGAAGCAGCAGATCGCCATTGGTACCAACAACACGGTGACCCTGACGATTTGCTGGCAGGGCCCGCAGGACACCGCGCCTCACAACTTCACCATGACGACGCAGATTCAAGGTTGAGCCATGTCTTCACTTCAACTTTCTCGGCGCCAGCGGGGATTCAGCCTTGTCGAGCTTCTCGTCGGCATGGTGGTGGGGCTCGTCATCACCGTGGTCATCTACCAGGTCGTCACCACTTACGAGGGCATCAAGCGCACGACCACTTCGGGCGCCGACACGCAACAGAACGGGATCTTCAGCCTTTCCACCCTTGAACGGGACGTTCGCGCGGCCGGCTGGGGCATGCCCTCCGCGGACGTGATGCGGTGCAGCATCTATCTCACCTATGCCGATAGCGGAAGCGGGGGCGGTCCGGTGCCCAACTTCCCGGGCGGCCCGCTGCGCATCACGGACGGCGGAACGGCCGCGGGCGCTTCGGACAGCATCACCATCCTGTGGGGCAGTTCCGTGCGCGCCAACGTGCTCGACTCGCTTTTGCAGAACGTCACCGCCAATCCGCCGGCCACGGCGGCCTCGAAGCTGCAGCCGGCAACCGCTGTGGCGCTGTCCAGCGTGGGGGGATTCGTCTGGTTGATGGATGACGCAGGCAACTGCGCATTGACGCGCATCACGGCCAGCACGCCCGTGACTCTTCCGACCACTCCGGTAACCAATACTGTCATTCTTTCGCACGACCCGGCCACGGGGTCAGCGACACAGCCCAACTACAACCCCACCGGCAACTACATGACTGCCAACGGTTGGCAGTCGCTCTACAACGCCAACCCGCGTATCTACGACGTGGGCGCGCTCGTGCAACGCACCTACTCCGTCGCGAACGGGTCGCTGAACTCGCAGGACTATTTCTCTTCCGCCACGCAGGCGCAGATCTCCAACAACGTCGTGAGCCTCAAGGCCCAGTACGGCATCAGCGACGCCGGCAGTCAGGTGGTCAACAACTGGGTGAGCGCCACCAACGGGGCGTCTGGCAACTGGGCCAATCCCACGCTGGCAGAGCTCAAGCGCATCAAGGCTGTGCGAGTCGCCGTGGTCGTGCGCAGCCCGCTGCAGGAGCGAATCGCGGACGGCGCGACCGCCTGCACCACCACGACCACCGCGCCCGCGAGCTGGCCCGGGGGTCCGACCATCGACCTGAGCAACGACGCGAACTGGCGCTGCTATCGCTATCGCACCTTCGAAACCGTGGTGCCGCTACGAAACGTCCTGTGGGCCAATCTGTCATGAACCGCATCCATCCTGTCCGCCGATCACCCCGCACCCGCCCTGCTTCGCAGCACGGCGTGATCGTTTTCATCGCGCTGATCGCGGTGGTGCTGCTGTCGCTCGCCGCCGTTGCGCTCGTCCGCTCGACCGACACGGCGGGCGTGATTTCGGGCAACGTTGCATTCAAGGAAGCGACCACAAGCGCCGCCGATACGGGTGCCGAGCGGGCCTTCAATGCCTTGCCTGCGCTGGCCGTCGCCGACGCGGACGTCGCCAACCAGTACTTCCGGTTCATGCAGACGGTAGATGCCAACGGCGTTCCCACCACGATCAATTGGACAGCGGTGCCCTGCTATGACACGGCCGGCGGCACAACCGCCATTTCTTGCACCGACGAATCGGCTTATCGGGTTCAGTACGTTATCGACAGGCTCTGCAGCAGCGCGCCGGCGACCACCGACCCGCTGACCCTGCTGACGAGCAAATGCGTGGCCGGGCAGCCGTTCTCCGCCGGCGGCGGTGCGGTGGGTAACGACAACAACAGCCATGCTCAAACGACCAACGTGCTCGGCAGCCTGACCCCGCCGCCTCCTACCCGGCCGACGATCCATTACCGCGTGACCGTGCGCGTCCAAGGGCCGCGCAATACGACGAGCATCGTCCAGACCACCATCGAACTGCCATTCGGCTGATTTTGTCTGAGCAACAAATATTCATCATGAACTCCATGCTTAAGAAAACATCGAGCCTGCTCATTCCGGTGCTGGCGACATCGTTGATTGTCCATCCGGTCATTTCAATGGCCGCTACGGACCTCACGGATGTGCCGTTGGCAGTGCAAGCGGATATCAGGCCGAATATTCTTTTCACGCTCGACAATTCCGGAAGTATGGAGTGGGGTTCCATCACGGGGGCAGATGCGAAAGCCGAGTTCAATTCGTCGAAAACCCAGCGCGCCTATTACTCTTCGACCTTCAATCGGCTTTACTACAACCCGGCGATCACCTATTTGCCGGCCGTTAATTACAGCGCGACGGCGACCGGCTATACGACAACCATGGGAAACAGTCCGACCGGGGCGGCGCGGATCGATCCCTACCCCACGACTTCCGGAAACACCGGTACCGTCAATGTGGCGCAGACGTGCTGGGGTCCTTCCACAGTGCCGACTTTGCCCTTCTACGATCCATCTCAGTACACCGCCATTACTACGAGCAGCGGCAAGGGCAGCAGCAAGACCACCCCATGCGTTGCTACGTCGGACAGTACCAACAACACTGAATATGCCCGCTACGCGTTTTACTATGTCTGGAAGGGCACCGGAACCGAAGACGGGAGCACCGCTCAGGACACGTCCGGCAATTACACTCGAGTGGATATTCGGAGCACAGTCGCGACATACGCAAAGGCAAGTTCCCGGACCGACTGTGGCGACTCGACAGTAACGGTTTGCACGTATAACCAGGAAATCCAGAATTTCGCGAATTGGTTTACATATTACAGGACGCGAATTCTCACCGCAAAGTCCTCGCTGGGCCTCGCATTTTCCGCGCTGGACGATAAATCGAGAGTTGGTTTTTCAACCATCAACGACAACAGTTCGAACGACAATACCAAGGCGGTCAATTTCGTACCGGTTGCGAATTTCGACCAGACGCAGAAAAGCACTTGGTACCCCAAGGTCTACGCGATCAACCCCGGTGGCGGAACGCCGCTGGTCACTGCCCTCGATCGTGCAGGTCAATACTTCCAGACCGGGACCATGAAGGGGGGCTCGTCGACCTCCCGATCCACCACCGTTCCCCTGGCCTGCACGCCCAACTACACGATTCTCTCGACTGATGGCTACTGGAATGGCGACGCGCCCTCGCCGTCGGCCGGGAACCAGGACAAGACAGTGCCGACCCTGCCCGCCAACGTTTATGTCAATCCCGACACCGGGGCGGCGGTCAACGACCCTATTGCAGGCGTCCCCCTGACGGCAGCCTCGAATTTTCCTGCGCCCTTTTATGACGGCAACGGCGCAAAAGACACGCTGGCCGACGTAGCCATGAAGTACTGGATCACCGACCTGGGGATCACCAGTCAGACGACATCCACAGCCGGCAAGGTGATCCCGAATGCGTCCGACCCTGCCACCTGGCAGCACATGTCGACCTACACCATCGGGTTGGGCGCCACCGGCACTCTGACCACGGCCCCTACCGGCACAGGCACCTGGCCTACGCCGGTGGCCGACACGGCCACCGCCATCGATGACCTGTGGCACGCGGCACTCAACGGCCACGGCCAGTACTTCAACGCCAACGACCCAGCCAAGCTGAAGGTCGCACTGGCGTCAATCTTGAACAGCATTACTGCTCGCAGCGGCGCAACCGCCTCCGTGGCGGTGAGCAATCCGAACGTGAAGTCCGGCGACAACTCGGCTTTCGCTTCGAGCTACAACTCAGGCGGCTGGTTTGGCGACCTGCAATCGTTCTCGATCAACCTGGACACCGGCGGCCTCTCGGATACAGCGCTCTGGTCGGCGCAGGGTCTACTCGATGCCAAGACATTCAGCACGCGCTACATCGCGAGCTTCAACGGCACCGCCGGCGTGGCTTTCACCACAACTGGCCTGCAGGCCAAACTGTCGCGGTTCAACTCGCCGAGCACGCCGCCCGGCCCCTCGGATAACGCCGCCGTCATCTCCTATCTGCGGGGCGACCGCAGCAAGGAGGGCGACAGCACCAACAGCAGCACCAAGCCCTATCGCACCCGGACCCATGTGCTTGGCGACATCGTGGACGCCGAGCCGATCTACGTGCCGGCCTCGCGCTCCAACTACACCGACAACGGCTACGCCGCCTTCAAAGCCAACACGGCCATCGTGAACCGCACCAAGGTGGTCTACCAGGGCGCGAACGACGGCATGCTGCACGCATTCAACGCCACCACCGGCCAGGAAATGTGGGCCTACGTGCCAGGCAGCCTGATCGACACCAACTTGTCGAGCAGTTCCACGTCGACGAGCGTGCTGGTCGGATTGACGCAGCAAACCCTCTTCCAGCACCGCTTCTATGTCGACAGCACGCCGGTAGCGACAGACGTCGACCTGAACAACACACTGGGCAATCAGTCGACGCCCCCTGCGCCCAACTGGGCGACGATCCTGGTCGGAGGCCTGGGCAAAGGCGGCAGAGGCTACTACGCGCTGAACATCACCAACCCCGACGCGACCTCGGATGCCGCTGTGGCCAGCAAAGTGATGTGGGAGTTTCCCAACGACAACACGGCTGCTGCGGACCGCAAGAACATCGGCTACAGCTACGGCACCCCGCTCAACGTCAAAACCAAGGCGGCGGGCTGGGTCACGATCGTCACCTCGGGCTACAACAACGGCGCCGACACGGGGGGCGATGGCATGGGCCACCTCTACGTGTTGAACGCCGCGACGGGCGCGCTGATCAAGGACATCAGCACAGGCGTCGGCACCAGCGCCAGTCCGAGCGGACTGGCCAAGGTCAGCCCCTTCCTGACCAGCGCCGGCATCGACGATACGGCCGACTATGTCTACGGGGGTGACCTGCTCGGCAATGTGTGGCGCTTCGACCTGTCCGATGCTTCGACTACCAACTGGAACGTGAAGCGGCTCGCCACGCTGGTCGGCGCCGACAACAAGGTTCAGCCCATCACCGGGAATCCCGAAGTGGGCGTGGTCAATAGCAAGCGCTTGGTCTATGTCGGAACCGGCCAGTATCTCGGACTGACCGACGTCCCCGGTTCCACGAACGCCAACGCCAACGCATCGCAGGCGCAATCCTTCTACGGCCTGGTGGACGACCAGTCGACCACGCCGACCATCACGCCGCTGCGCTCGCAGCTCGTGCAGCAGACGGCAACTGCAGCAGGGGGCACCAGTTCGGCCATCAACGTGACGAGCAACCCCGCCGACCTGGCCTCGAAGAAGGGCTGGGTGCTGGATTTCGTGAATAACCCGGCCGGCGAGCGCTCCTACACAAGCCCCGTTCTCTTCCAGGGCGTTCTCGCTTTCACGACCAACGCGCCATCGACCGACCAATGTTCGCCAGGGGGCAGTTCCAATCTCTATTTCCTGAACTATGCGAACGGGGGCGCGATTCCGAACCTTTCGAGCCGCGTGATTGGCAATGTGATGGCCAGCCGGGTCCAACCCATTGGTCTGCCCAATGGCTCCGTCAAGATCCTCGTGCGAACCTCGGACGGGAAGACAAAGTTGTACGACGTTGCGATCCCATCCTCGACCAATCCCACGCGGATCATGTGGCGCGAGGTCATCACAAACTGACCCGCGGAGAAGGACACCGGCCGGGATGGGTCCGCACCGGATTCGCCGGTGGGCCGCGTAACATCGCTCCTTGAATCGGCGCTGAGCAGGTCATCTGCTCAGCGCCGACTCTTAAGCAACACCCGGCCTCAATCAATCACCTACCTGCCCCAGATCATGCTCACACGATGGTTCGACGCCACAGCGGCCAAGAAATTTGGTACAGAGATGGCGCTGCTCCTCGCTCAGAAAAACCAGGAAGAGAAGGAGAAGCTGAGCAGAGCGAAGTCCACCCGAAAGGCGGAAAAGCGGCACGAAGCCACTTTTCTGCGAATAGAGAAGGAGTTGGAGGGCTTCAAGAAAGACCATCGCCTGAACATCTACACGAAGGCTCAACTGGGCAACGCTTTCAAGTACACGCTGTTGGACAACGGGTTCGATCAGGAATTCTGCGACAAGACGACGACCTGGCTTCTCTTGAAATGCCAATGAACATCCTTGGCTCGGTCAGGAAGTATTTCGGGAAGACGGAGCCGTCAGCGCCTCCTCCCTCTGCCGAAGCGCAAGTGGTCACCGTCGATGCGGATATCCTGATCCGCCAAGCCGCCGCCGAACTCGGGCAGGAGCGTTACGCCGAAGCCATTGCCTTGTATGAAAAGGCAATCGCGGCGCGGCCCGAGGCTGCCGGAGGCTATATCGGCCTTGGTTTCACTCATTTGCGCCTCGGGCAAGTCGCGCCTGCAATCACCGCCCTGCAAAACGCCGTGGCGCGTAACCCACAAAGCGTCGACGGCCTGTACATGCTGGGCAAGGCCTGTCTAGCAGCCGGCCAAGGAGACTCTGCCGAGCAAGCCTGGCAGAAGCTCCACCTTCTGGATCCCGCATTCGAGCACGTTTATGTCGACCATTGCTTCCTGCTCTTCTCGCGTGGCAAGGCCGATCAGGCGACGGTGCTCATCAAAAAAGGGATCGATCATCATCCGCAGAACGCGGATTTCCATTTTTGTCTTGGCAATCTTCTTTCGGAGGCAGGCGACCACAGCGGCGCGCTGAACGCCTACGCAGCGGCCAGGGAAATCGTGCCGCCTTGGCCGGAATTGCTTTCCAACATTGCAACGGCCCTTCGCCAGACGGGGCAGCTCGACGCATCCATCGAGGCACTGAAGGCTGCCACCGATCTGGCGCCAGACAACGCATCGATCCTGAGCAACTATCTGATGGGTGTTCAGTACAGCGACAAGTTCTCCAAGCAAGAGAAGTTCGATGCGCTGCAGGTCTTCGCGAAAAGGTTCGAATCCCCCTTGCTCGACCAATGGGGCCACTACCGCAACGACCCGAACCCGGACCGAAAACTGAAGATCGGCTATGTCTCGGGCGACTTCCGCAATCACTCACTGGCCTTCTTCATCGAACCAGTCCTGCGCAACCACGACCGCTCCGCGTTCGAAATCCACTGCTATTACTCACACCCGAGCTTTGACAACGTCTCCGCCAACATCAAGGCGCTGGCTGACCAGTGGCATGGCATCTTCCAAATGCCGGATGAGGCGCTCGCCCAGAAGATCCGTGCGGACGGCATCGACATACTGATCGATCTTTCCGGCCATACCGGCCACAACCGGCTGCTCGCCTTCGCACGCAAGCCCGCGCCCATCCAGATGACGTGGCTTGGCTACCAGGCATCGACCGGCCTGCGCGCGATCGATTTCCGCGTGACCGACGAAGCCATGGACCCCACCGGCACCTCGGAGGCCTATCACTCGGAAAAGCTACTGCGCCTGCCCGTGAGCGGTGCCTTTACGCCATCGCCTGTAAGCCCGCCGGTCAATCTTCTGCCCGCACTAGACGGCAGGCCGTTCATGTTCGGCTGCCTCAACAACCCCTCGAAGATCACCGACGAAGCCATTCGCCTATGGGCTCGAATACTGGCGGTCGTGCCCAACAGCCAGCTGATGATTGGCAATGCTACGAGCGACGTCATCGCTCGGATTTCGAGCCAATTCGCGCTGCACCACGTTGGCGTCGACCGGCTCTCTTTTCAGCCGAGAGTCTCGCTGGCCGGGTATCTGGCTTTGCACAACCAGATCGATCTCGCGCTCGACACCTTTCCCTACAACGGCGGGACGACCACCTTCCACTCGCTCTGGATGGGCGTGCCCCTCATTGCGCTGGCGGGGGACACCTCGTTGTCCCGTGTTGGCATATCGATGATGAACGGCCTTGGTCTGCCGGAGTTCTGCGCCAGCACGGCTGACGAGTATGTGGAGCGAGCGGTGTGGCACGCCACGCATCTCCCGGAACTCGACACAGTCCGCCAGTCCATGAGAGCCAAGATGGAAACGCTGAATCACCACATGGCCCTCGGCGTCACGAGCTCGCTGGAAAGCGCCTTCCGAGAGCAATGGCACACCTATTGCGCGCAATCGAGCAGGAGCTGATCCATGGTCAAGCCCGTCTACGTCACGCAGCCCGATCTGCCCGCGCTGCAGGAGTTCATTCCCTATCTCGAGAAGATCTGGGAGAACAAGATCCTGACCAACGTGGGGCCCTTTCATCAGCAGTTCGAGGCGGCTCTGACCCAGTACCTGGGCGTCGAGCATCTCGCCTTGTGCTCCAACGGAACACTGGGACTGGTCACCGCGCTTCAGGCCTTGGGCGTAACGGGCGAAGTCATCACTACACCCTATTCCTTCGTCGCCAGTTCGCACGCCTTGCTGTGGAACCGCCTGCAGCCGGTGTTCGTGGATATTGACCCGCACACACTGAACCTGGACCCCGCGAAGATCGAGGCAGCCATCACGCCGCACACGACCGCGATCCTGCCGGTGCATTGCTATGGCCACCGATGCGATGTTGAAGCCATCCAGCGCATTGCCGACCGGCACGGACTCAAGGTGATCTATGACGCCGCGCATGCCTTCGGCGTCAAGGATGCTGGCGGAAGCATCCTGCGCCACGGCAATCTGTCGGTGCTGAGCTTTCACGCCACGAAGGTCTTCAACACCTTCGAAGGGGGTGCCATCATCTGCCCCGACGCGAAGACCAAGCAGCACATCGATCACTTGAAGAACTTCGGCTTTGTCGACGAAGTCACCGTTGTAGAGCCTGGCATCAACGGGAAGATGAGCGAAATCAATGCGGCGTTCGGGTTGCTCCAGCTTCAGCACATCGATGCGGCGCTGAGCCGACGCCAGCGCGTTGACGCGATCTACCGCGAGGCCTTGAGCGGCGTACGCGGCCTCCATTGCCTGCGGCCGCAAAACGGCCAGGCGTTCAACTATTCGTACTTCCCCCTTCTGGTCGGTCCCGACTATCCGATCAGCCGCGATGCGCTGTATCAGAAACTGCGAGACAACGGCATCTACGCCCGTCGCTACTTCTACCCGTTGATCGCGGACTTCCCGATGTATCGGAACATGCCCTCCGCCCACCCCGACAACCTGCCTTCCGCCTCGCTCGCGGCCCAGCAGGTGCTATGCCTGCCGATTTTTGGCGCGCTCGCGACGGAGGATCAGGAGCGGGTGATCCGGATCGTGCGAGGATCAGTTGGAGAGGCAACACGGGGTGTGCAGGCCGCCGACGGTGCCACAGCGGCGGCGGTGGCTTAACCGTCTTCGGGTCCAGGTCGGCGAGAGGGCGGGCGGCCCGACACCGGCACCGGCGGGCTTCACAGTGGTTCAAGCGCCGTAGACAAGAATGGCTTCGTCGTATCGCGGGTCGAAGGTCGTGTGATCCGCCAGGTTCTCGTCGTACAGGCGGGGCCAACCCAATTCGCAGCCCTTGCCCACCACGACGCCGGATTTCACGATGGCACCCGTGCGCAGGATGCTGTGCCGGCCAAGAGCGACCCGGGCACCCAACTGCACGCCGCTCTCTAGCCAGCATGACGACTTGATTCGGCACTCGGGTCCCAGATGCGAGCCCGCGTGGATGACGGTGTTGTAGTCGACGCGACTGCCGTGCCCGATCACCACCCGGGCTCCCACGAACACGTTCAATCCAATGACCGCATCTGACGCAATGACCGCGCTCGGATGGACGAGGGGCTCCAGCTTGAAACCGCGCTCCATGGCCGCCTGCATCAACTCCATGCGCTTGAAGTTGCCGAAGCGCTCGTCGAAAGCCACGAACACCGCGCCCTCGGACGGACTCAAGCCATCGAGGGCGGTCAGGTCGAAGGCATGGTTGGCGTACTGCGACACATCGACTCGAACGATGCTTTCATCAGGGCGCGCCAGCCTCCACGTCTGGGCGGCCAGTTCCGCGTAGTCGCCACCACCGACGATCCATCTAGATTTCATTGCCGTCCTCCATGAGGGCCACGTACCAGCGCTCGACCAGCCGGTTCATGGACTCGTAGGCACCCTGGGTCGGCATGGGTGCATCAGGGTGCAGGGCAGCCTGCACCATTTCCAGGATCTCTATGTCCTCGCCCACGATGGTCTTGCTGCCGTGCATCTGCGCCAGTAGCACCTGGCTGGAAAACGCAAAGGGCCGCTTCTTGCGCGTGCTGAACCAGTAGATTTCGAGGTCGGTCCGGTCGGGCGCCACGGGGATGTGGTGCTCCAGCGTAAAGGAGAACCCGCCATTGGCGCTGGCGATATGCAAGTTGGGAAAAGCCAGCCAGTTGTAATAGGAATCCTGGCTGCCCCAGCGCTCCACCAGATCGAACCAATCGAGGTGCCCAAGGCCCGGGATCGGCGCATCGGCGCCCCCATAGCTGAATCGACGCATCTCACGCCACATGGCATCGGGTGAGGCATCAGACAGTTCGGAAAGCGTTTCCTCCGCCTGTGCGACATCCACCTGCGGCACGAAATTGACGGCCTTGCCCAAGGTCTGGGGATGGACAAAGCGCGGATGGTTCGCGTCGCGCAGGTTCTCGTAGGCGAGCTTCCAATTGAACTTGCCGTGCAAGGTCGTGACCATGACCTCGCTGTCGTATAGGCTGGAACTGCGCTCCAGCAGTTCGAGGAAGTCGGACGAAAACTGCGCCTCCAACGGGGCCGGTTGATCATCGAGGTTGACGAACAGCACATTGCCAACGGCGCGCAGCGCAAACTCCCTGAGCTTCAACCGCTGCCGTTCCGCGGCCCCGAGACAGTAGATGGTGTCGCCATCAGGAATGGAGGCCACTTCACCCTGTGCGTTGTAGCGCCACGCGTGATAGGGACACACAAGGACTCGCGTGCCGATCGGATCCTTCTGGATTGGAGCGCTGCGATGCAGGCAGATATTCTCGAAGGCTCTCAGCTCACCTTCGAAGTTCTGGATGACGACCGGAACGCCCGCGATCCTGCGCGTGATGAAGGAATTGTTCTTGGGCAGCAAGGTCTTGAGACCTGCAAACAACCATACCTTCCGAAAAAGCTTCTTCTGTTCGCGCTCGAAGATTTCCTGCGAGAGGTAATACCGGGGATGCATCCGGGAGCGCATGGTGCAGCCTTCCTGCGAGCAATCTAGAAAATGACGCGGGCCGGATTGCCGAACACCGTGGCTCCCGCTGGAACATTCTTCACTACCACCGAGCCAGCGCCCACCGTCGCACCCTCCCCAATCTCTATGCGGGGCAGGATGGTTGCATGGGGATGGACCGTCGCGAAGTCGCCAATGCGAGCACCTCCCCCCACGAAGGTCATGGCTCCGATCTGCGCATAGCGGCCAACATGGACGTCATGCCCGAGGATCGTGTTTGAATGGACGTTGGCGAAATCGCCGAGCCACACATCAGTGCTTAACTGCACTCGGTGACACAGTAAAACGCCCTGTCCGATATGGGCGCGAGGACCCATGAAGACATTTGTCAGGATGGGAATGAACATCCCTCCTTGATCCAACAGCGGCTGGGAATACTGCTGGCGCGCCCGGGGGTCGCCTACCGCACAAACATAGGCCTCGGCATCCGCCTTCACATGGGTGGTCGGGTCTCCGACGATGGGAACGCCAATGTCCAGCCCATCCAGCAGATGAGGCCGGGTGTCCAGGAAGCCACCTATCGTCCAGACCTTGCCGCAATCGGGGTCGCCCTGCATCTGGGACAACACCTCGCGCCCCCAGCCACTCGCGCCGATGATCAATACGCGGTAGGTCAAAGAACCGCCCCGCCGTCCATGACCAGATTCGTGCCGGTCACCCATCGGCTTGCATCTGACAGCAAATAGATGACTGCGTTGGCCACGTCCTGCGGCTCCCCGAGCCCTAGCGGATGTCGGGCCTTCTGTGCTTCGAGTTGATCGGCGCCCCACATCGGCGTGGCCACTGCCGAGGGCGAAATCCCGTTGACGCGAATCTTCCGCTTGGCCTGCTCGAGCGCGAGGCATTTGATGATGCCGATCAAGCCTGCCTTCATGGCTGAATATGGCCCAACCCCCCGCGTGCCAATGTGCGCCGCCGTCGACAACAGGAAGATGATCGATCCCTGCACGCCTATGGCGTTGGACTGCAACAGACGCTGAGTGAGCATGACTGGAGCCAGAAAGTTGACGGCATACATGTCCGTCATGGCGCGCTCCGTCAGTTGCCGAATGGGGCAATGTTTCTGCTGTCCGGCGCAATGCACAAGACCGTCGATGTTGCCACTGGCCTGAACCAGCCGGTCGCGATCAGCCTCTCGCGTCAGGTCCGCCACGACCTGCACATGCCCATCGCCTGGGAGTTGAAGGTATGTGGCCTGCAAGCGTTCGCTGTCACGCCCTGTGAGGACCACACGCGCGCCCCGCTGGGAGCAGCTGATCGCCGCCTGCCGGCCGATGCCCGAGGACGCGCCCGTCACCAATATGGTCTTGCCGGCAAGCGAGAAGGGGTTGGAACCCGGCCCGTTCATGCGTAGATGTCCATCGGAATGGTCAGGCCGCCGTCGATGACGAAGTAGTTGCGGGTAATCCAGCGACTGGCATCGGACAGATAGAACACCGCCGCACCACCGATGTCTTCCGGCTCGCCCAGACCCAGCGGCGCCAGTTCAAGCAGGTCGCCCATGTTGCCGCCACTGCCCTGCAGACCATCGAGCAATGGCGTGCGCACGTAACCGGGTGCGATGCAGTTGGCTCGAATCCCCTGCTTGGCGACTTCCATACCCAAGGTGCGAACCATACCCAGCAAGGCGGCCTTGCTGGCCGCATACGCACCGCTGGCCATGGGGCCGATATGCGATGCCACCGAAGCGACAAAGAGGATGGAGCCACTCGCCGCGATTCGCTTCTTCGCCAGCAAGCCCTTGGTCAGCAGCATGGGCCCGTAGGTATTGCTGCCGAAAATGTCATTCAGATGCGCCTGGTTGATCATGCGAAACGGCACGAGGCGGGAGATGCCTGCGGCGTGCGCCACGCCATTCACAACGCCGGACTCCCCCACGATGCGATCCAGGTCCGCCTGCTGGGCCAGGTCCGCGGTGATCAGCGTGTGCCCTTCACCCACCATGGCCGCCGCTGTTTCTTCGAGCCGCGCCTGATTGCGGCCGGTAATGACAAGCTGCGCCCCCATCTGCGCGCACGAGATCGCGATTTGCCGACCAATACCCGAAGAGGCCCCTGTCACCAACACCCGCTTCCCGGCGAGCGAGAAAGGATCGGCGAGGCCGGTCATGACTCGATGAGCGCAGGAAAGCGGGCGGACTCGATGTCCACGATGGCCGAGCCCCATGACAGGCCTATGCCGAAGCCGCAGAACAGCACACGGTGCTTTCCTTGCTCAAGCGTTTCATTCAGACGTGCCGTCACCGTCACGGGCAACGACGCGCCGCTGGTGTTGCCAAAGTCTGCCAACGTGCTGGGGACTTTCTCGGCAGGCAAGCCGAGCTTCTTGCGGATGGTCTCGTTGATCATCCGGTTGGCCTGATGAAAGACGAAATAGTCGATGTCGTCGTTCGACATGCCCGCGAACTCCAGCGCCCGACGCACGGAGGGTGGCACCTGATGCGTCGAAAAGCTCAGGACAGCCGGCCCGTCGAGGATCAGGTCCGCGGGCCAGTGCAGTCGTCCGTGTTCGTCCCGGGTGGGAACCGCATGCTGCGGCCCGAAAGGCTCGCGATGGCCGCCGACCGGCAGGATGATCGCGCGATACCCGCTGCCGTCGCTGTTCAGGTCGAAATGCATGGGCGCGGCGCTGGGGTCGAACTCCAGGGCGGTCGCGGTTCCCGCATCCGAAAACAGAGGGTCGTAAAGGCTGCCTGAACGATCGCCGACCAGCACCAAACCCTTTTTCACGGCACCGGAAGCAATCATGCTGCCCAGAATGTGCAGGCCGAACGGGTACCCCGAGCAACCCAGATTGACGTCGAACGCGATCGTCGCGTGCGAAAGTTTCAGGCGGTCCTGCAGGATGATCGCGGTGGCCGGAATCACGTAATCCGGCGATTGGGTAACGACGATGATGGCATCGACCTCGTCGCGCTGCCACTGCAGTTCTTCAAGCAGTTTTTCGGTCGCATCAAATGCCAGATCCGAAAAACATTGCCATGGCGGACAAAGGCGCCGCTGCTGGATACCGATATTCCGCACCAACCGCTCGCGCTCCGAGCGCATGGACGGAGGGCAATCCTCCGTATTGGAAACAATTCTTTTGGGAACGCAGGATGCCATGCCTGCAAAGCGAACGTTTTTAAGCGTCGACAATCCCATTTTTCGTCAACCCAGCAGCGCGTAAACGTCGGAAAGGGTGACGCACTTCTTCAGATCATCACCGACGATGGTCTTGTTGTATTCCACATCGAACATCACGATCACGCCCAAGGCGGCGAGCGAGTCCCATTCGGGCAGATCGTGCAGGTCTGTCGTGGGGGTCACTTCCACTGGCTCCTGGAAATCGACGGCAACCAGGAAGTTTTCAATGAATTGCTCAACGGTGATTTCAGCGGTGGTCATATCGGGCTCGATTGCGAAATTAAGAAGAATTGGAGATCACGGGCTTCTCAAGTTTGTCTTGAACGGCAAACCTTGGCTCTAGCAATCAGATGCATGTCAAAGAAATAAATTAGCACTCACTTAGGCAATTAAAGCCAAAAAAGCCGCCCGGAGGCGGCCTTTGCTTGGGTGCTATCAGCTTAGCGGCACTCGGAGGGAGCGTACTTGGCGGGCAGGTCACCAGCGACTACGCCGGTCAGGCCGCGAGTGGTGGCGGTAGAATTCGTGGAGGTTGCGCAAGCCCAGTCGATGGCGCCGGTAGTGGTTCCGAGAGGGGCATTTTGCACATTCGGCGTGAACACGATCTTCTTACCAGCAGCATCAGCTGGAAGGCCCGAGCTAGATGCAGGAGCGGTAGTCACAGTGATGGCGCCTGTTGCAGCGTCAATCGCAATCGTGTCGACGAATTTCGACTTAATCTCGCCACCACTTACCTTTTGGTCCCACGCAGCCTTGGCAGCCGTAAGACCGGTCGTGCCGTCAGACTGGAACGCTTCGCTCACCAGCGTCTTGGGCGCCGTGGCAGCAATGACCGCCTCAGTGATCTTTGCGCGAACGGTGTAGTCTTGGTAGGCCGGCAGCGCCACAGCAGCCAAGATGCCGATGATCGCCACAACGATCATCAACTCGATAAGGGTGAAACCCTTTTGCACATTGCGTGCGATGGAACGACGGTTCATTTCACTACTCCAGGTTGGTTTCTAGGGACCCCGAGGAGAGCCCCCGGTGCGCTGAAGTAACCGCAGCATCCATGCCATGCCAGCTATCGTCGTTTGGAGCCCGGCTGAGCGGGAACTTGTTCACGTTATCGTTACAACGTGTGACAAACCTTGTTGCAGGGGCCTGATACGGGGTGACGTTTTTTGTCACCCCCTGCCAAAGCTGGTCAAAGTTCGAACACGCCGGCGGCCTGGAGCCACCGAATGTCCCACCCCTTCTTGCCGTCCTGGCACGAACCCTTCGTGATCTCGTCGATCTGGCTCATGATCTCGCCGGTTTCCGCAGGCTTGGTGTGGGTGATGTAGATCGGGAAGTCCTTGCCCGGCGCGATCTGCGCCAGTTCGCCGGCCAGGGCACACGGCGACAGATGCAGGCTGCGCTGTGCCAGGACCTTCTCGCGGTTGCTGAACGCAGTCTCGATCACCAGCATGCCGACATCGAGCTGATTGACGCGATCCCAGAAGGGCGAGTTGCGCTCGGTATCCCCGCTGAAGACCCAGTTTGGGCCGCCCTTCGCGGAGCGCACCGCGTATCCGCAAGCCGGCACGGTATGGACTGCTGGCAGCACTTCGACGTGCTTGAGGCTGCTGGTGCCAAGCTGCAACTGCTGCCCGATCACCAGATCGTGAAAACTGACGAATGGCGCCTCGCGACTCGGAATGCTCGCGAAATCCGGCCAGATGACGTTGTTGAAGACATGGGCCCGAAGCGCCTCGATGGTCGCGCGGAGCGCATGCACACGCAGCGGACGCGTACGGCGGCTGGCGATGGCGTCGAGCATGAGCGGCAGGGCCGCGACATGATCGAGATGCGAATGCGTGAGCACCACGTCGTCGATCGCGGCCATCTCGTCGAGGGTCAAATCGCCAACGCCCGTCCCAGCGTCGACCAGCAGGTCGCTATCGACCAGAAAAGAAGTCGTGCGGCAGTCCTTGGCAATGGCGCCGGAGCACCCCAATACACGCACCTGCATTTCGCTAGACCTTGACCTTTGAGCCCGTCGGCTGTTATTTCGATTCGAACCGGGTCGCACCGTCCCAATCCGGGTCTTTTGGCTGCAACGATTGCGAGGCTAATCGCTGTTCGTAGAGCTGGTAAAGGACTTTTTTGGCATCCATGGCGAGCAGGGGCGCAAGCATAGCTTGACCGCGCTGCCAATCCTGGGCGCGGTAGGCCGAAATTACTTCTTTCCAGCGATCGAGTTCATTTGGATCGGCCGCGGCAGGTTCGTGCTGCTCGACAAGGGGCGTGAAGATCCGCACCACGTTGAGCTTGCCCTGGACCCTGACGCAGTCGAGCTCCTGCCAGGCGATTGATGGCGCGAGCGCCTTTGTTGCCTCCGTGGCGACGATTTCCACCCCGTAATGCACCCCGAGGCCCTCGATCCGCGAAGCGAGATTGACCGCATCGCCGACCACCGTATAGCTGCGACGGATGGCAGAACCCATGTCGCCGACGCTCATGACGCCCGAATTGAGTCCGATACCGACGTTGATCTGTGGCCGGCCGCTTCGGCGATGGATCTCGTTCAGTTCGCGAACCGCCGCGGTCATGTCGATCGCTGCCCGGACGGCCAGTTCGGCGTGGTTCGGGGTATCGACCGGCGCCCCCCAGAACGCCATGACGCAATCGCCGATGTATTTGTCGACCGTCCCGCGATGAGCGCTGATGACCTGGGTCAGACGGCTGAAGACCTCGTTGAGGAAATCCTGCAGATCGACCGGCGCCATGTGCTCCGCCATCCGGGTGAATCCGCGCATGTCGCAGAACATCACCGTGAGTTCCTTGCTTTGGGCGCGCATGCTGTAACGCGTGGGGTCCACCTGCATTTCGGCGACCAGTTCGCGAGGTACATAGGTGCCAAACAGGTTGGCCAAGCGGCGGCTCGCGCGGGCCTCGACCAGGTAGCCCCAACTCATGTTGAGGACAAAGGCCGCTCCGATCATGGCCAGCGTCGCCCCGAGCGGCAGCACGAGCCTGGCCTGCACAAAAAGCACGGCATTGAGACCGACCGCTGCTGCCACGGTGAGCATGGCAATCATCACCGCGCGCTGCGCGCTGCCGAGCGAGAGGCCGAACGCCAATGCGAGGCCGGCGACGATGAGCACAATCGACTCGTAGCCCGCCACGTAGTCTGGAACGCCATACAGCCGCCCATCGAGCAGGCCGGAAATGATGTTGGCATGCACTTCGACGCCGGGGAAGGCGGCACCCGCCGGCGTGGATCGGAGGTCTTCGAGCCCCGGCGCACTGGAGCCCACCAACACGATCTTGCCTTTGAGTTCGCCGGGCGCCAGTGCCCCGTGGATCACGTCCGCGGCCGGGATGTGCCGGAACGATCCTCCATTCGCGCCGCCGGAACCCCGATAAGGAACAAGGATGCTGGCCTTCGCGTCCAGCGGAACCCGCAGCTGTCCCGTGCCGTTTGCGAGCGCGAGCGACTGCATCGGCGGCGCGCTGCCTGATGCACCGCCTGGCGCAAAGACTGGCACCAGCGCTCGCGAGTCCGTGGCTTTGCGGAAGACGGCGAGGGCGAGCGATTCGTAATAGCCGGGCTGCGCAACCTGCCCGACATAGCGTGCAATGAGCGGAACCGAACGGACGACGCCGTCCCGATCGGCATCCAGCAGCACGTTGAGAAAGCCCCCCGCTGGAGCGCCTTGGGCAAGCGTGGGGATACTTCCGACAAACCCGTTCCATCGCGTCGCGTACTCGCGCCCTTCCGGAAAGCTGTCGGGTGGCAGAACCGGAGCCGGCAGTTGGCCTCGGGCTTGCGGCACTTTGCTGCGAGTGAAGTAGTAACCCAGCGCTACCGGCCGGCCAGCAAGCGCACTCGCAAAAATGGCGTCCGGGTCCAAGTGCGGCGTGAAGCCCCTGATCGCTTCCACGACCTGAGGTCGTCCGGCAAGCGGGCCTTCGGCCAGTTGCTGAAGTACGTCGCGTGCGGAGAACGAATCCGGTTCGACGAACAGCACGTCGAAGCCCAGCACGAGCGCCTGTTGGCGATCGATCACTTCGGTGGTCAGCTTTGCCAATTGATCGCGACGCCAGGGCCATTGCCCCATCTGCTGCAAACTCGCGTCGTCGATGTCGACGATCACGATGCGCGGATCGAGTGTCCGCGGCATGGTGGCACGCAAACGCGTGTCATAGATGAAGTGATCGAGCGCCTCGACGAAAGACCATCGCCACAAGCCACCCGCGTGCGCCAGTGCAAGCACAGTGGGGAGGAGCGTGATCGCTATCCGCGCCCAGTGCTGGCGCAGCGCACTCATGGCGGCGAGGACCCCGGAGTTACAAGCCCCGACGAAAGGTCAACTGACCACGAACTGCATGCGTGTGCCACCGAGTTCGAGCACATCGCCGTCCTGCAGCGCAACGGCCTCGCTGCCGAGCGGTTCGCCGTTGAGCGCAGTGCCCCCGTCGATCGGCGCCACCACATAGCCATGCAGGCGGCGAGTGACTGCCGCGACCGCCACGCCCGGCTTGCCGATGGTCGTAACGACCTTCTGCAGCGAGAGTTCGCGACCGGCGCCGCTTCCAGAAAGAACACGGATGACCGCGACGCCCGCGGTGCCGCCGCCCAGTGGGGCCTGCACGGTCGGTGCGGATGAAAGGGGAATCGGCCCCGAGGGCGCCGGAGGAACGACTGCACGAGTCGCCGTGGTGGCATCTGCGGGGCCCGAACCGGCCACGTAGCGCACCTTGTACTTGCCGACCTCGATGACGTCGTTCTGCTCGAGCGCCTGCTTCTTGATCGGCCGCCCGTTGACGTAGGTGCCGTTGGTGCTGTTGAGATCTTCCAGGTAGACATCACCGCCGATCATGTGCAGCACGGCATGTTCGCCGCTGATGGCGAGATTGTCGACAACGATGTCGTTGTACGGACGCCGTCCCAGCGTGGTGCGGTCCTTGGCGAGCGTCACTTCCTTGATGACGACGCCGTCGATCGAAACGATCAATTTCGGCATGGCCGACTCCTGGAGATCCTTTTTATGTTCACAGCGGCCCTTTTTATGGAAGTTCCTTCGTCTATGCGGGTATCTCGGGCACTCCTACTCCACCTGCCCGGGCCAAGACAACCGAAATGTTATCTCTGCCACCATTTTCATTTGCTGCTGCAACCAAAAGTGTTGCCTTTTCCGGGAGCGCGTTATCTTGTAACAAAAGTGTGAAAAGCTGCGCGTCCGAGACCATCTCGCTCAAGCCGTCCGAACATAGCAGAAAGAGATCGCCAGGCTGAACGGTATGTTCATGCATTTCGAGTTCGACATGCCGCTCGATGCCGAGTGCGCGGGTCACCAGGTTGCGGTGGGGCGACTGGACCGCTTGCTCCGGCGTGATCGCGCCCGCATCAAGCTGCTCCTGAAGCAGCGAATGGTCGCGCGTCAGCAGTTCCAGCTTCTCGCCGCGCAGTCGGTAGCAGCGGGAGTCTCCGATGTGGCCCACGATGACGCGTTGATGGCCGAAGGTCGCGAGGACAAGGGTGGTTCCCATGCCTTGGAGTTGCACATTGGCGATGCCCGCTTCGAGGATCGCCGCATTGGCCTCGTCGGTACCGGCCTGCAGCGCACGACGGATTGCTTTGGGGTGAGCGTGCGGACCTGCATGGGCGAGCCAACGCCCGAAGCTGGCCTGGAGAAGCGCGATGGCCATGCCGCTCGCCACTTCGCCGCCGTTGTAGCCGCCCATGCCGTCGGCCAGAAGAACCAGCCCCAGCGAGGCATCGAAGGCGATGGTGTCTTCGTTGTTGGCGCGCACCCGGCCTGGATCCGTGAGCGCGGCAAACTCCCACGACAGCGCACTGGCTTCGACGGATGCAGGTGCGCTCGTGTTCGACATGGGTGTGCGTGCGGTAGGAATCAGGTAGCCAGCTTCTCAGTCTGCCCGCGCTTTTGAAGCCAGCGGCCGATCAGCACCACGAAGACGGCGCCAGCCACCGCGGCGGCATAGTGCAGCCACGGATTCGCCGCCAGGACATCGCGCAGGATGGTATCGCTCACGATCGTCTCGCCGCCGACCCAGCCGATGAGGGCGGCGCCAAGCATCACGATGATCGGGAAACGTTCCATAAGCTTGATCATGAGCGTACTGCCAAAAATCACCAGCGGAATGCTGATCGCCAAGCCAAGGACGAGAAGCACCATGCTGCCCTGGGCGGCCGCTGCGACAGCGATCACATTGTCCAGACTCATGACGAGGTCGGCTAGAAGAATAGTGCGCACTGCAGCCAACATGCTGCCGTACTCCTTGTCTTCGCCCTCCCCTTCGTCTTCCTCGCTGAGGAGCTGCGTGCCGATCCATAGCAACAGGGCGCCGCCAACGATCTGCAGGTAAGGGAGCGCCAGCAGCTTCGCCGCGACGACGGTGAGCACCACGCGCAACACCACCGCGGCACCGGAGCCGAACAGCACCGCCGTCCGCTGCTGCTGCGGTGGCAGCGAACGCGCGGCCATCGCGATCACGACGGCGTTGTCGCCAGACAAGATGATGTTGATCCAGACGATCTTTAGCAGACCGATCCAGAAGTCTGTCGTTTGTAGAAATTCCATGTCTCGTATCCCACTGTTATTTGATTAAAAAAGCGCCCGCAACCGGAATTGCGGGCGCCTTCGTTCTTGTGGTTAGAACGCGAACGGCAAGCTCAGATCAGCGCCTTCAGGCGCTTTGCCAGTTCCGAGAAATTGCGGGTAACGGTGAAGCCGCACTCTTCCATGATCGCGAGCTTCGCGTCAGCGGTATCGGCGCCGCCGGAGATCAGCGCGCCGGCATGGCCCATACGCTTGCCGGGAGGCGCAGTTACGCCTGCGATGAAGCCGACAACCGGCTTCTTCATGTTTTCCTTGCACCAGCGAGCAGCATCGGCTTCGTCCGGGCCGCCGATTTCGCCGATCATGATCACAGCGTCGGTGTCGGGATCGTCGTTGAAAGCCTTCATCACGTCGATGTGCTTCAGGCCGTTGATCGGGTCGCCGCCGATGCCGACAGCGCTCGACTGGCCGAGGCCGATTTCGGTGAGCTGTGCAACGGCTTCATAGGTCAGCGTGCCGGAGCGGCTGACCACACCGATGCGGCCCTTGCGATGGATGTGGCCGGGCATGATGCCGATCTTGATCTCGTCGGGCGTGATCAGGCCGGGGCAGTTCGGGCCGAGCAGCAGCGTCTTCTTGCCGCCGGCGGCTTCCTTGGCCTTCATCTTGTTGCGCACTTCGAGCATGTCGCGAACCGGGATGCCTTCAGTGATGCAGATCGCCATGTCGAGGTCGGCCTCGACGGCTTCCCAGATCGCGGCGGCCGCGCCGGGTGGCGGCACGTAGATCACGGAGACGGTCGCGCCCGTTTGCTTGGCGGCTTCCTTGACCGAGCCGTAGATCGGGATGTTGAAGATCGACTCGCCGGCCTTCTTCGGGTTCACGCCCGCGACGAAGC
>JAGIAI010000089.1 GCA_017744935.1 Variovorax sp. | reverse complement strand
TCCTTGAGGTGATGCAGCTCCTGCGCCGATTCGTCGGCGTAGATCGGCGTCTTCACCTGGCCGCGCAGCCGCGCCATGCCCTCGATGTCCCAGTGCGGCAGCGGCTGCTCGATCAGGTCCAACCCGCACGGGTCGAGCTTTCGGATGATGTGCAGCGCCTTCTCGTAGTTCCAGAAGCCGTTGGCGTCGATGGTCAGGTAGGCGTCGGCGCCGACCGTGTCGCGCACCGCGTGCACCATCGCGATGTCGTCGGCCATGGTTCCGTAGCCGATCTTCATCTTGAAGAGCGCGAAGCCGGTCTTCTTCGCGAGCGCGGCTTCGGCGGCGACATCGTCCGGCTTGCCGGCCGACAGCACCCAGCCTTGCCGCGCGGCCTCCAGCGTGCGGCCGCCGAGCAGTTCGTACACCGGCACGCCGAGCAGCTTGCCCTTGAGATCATGCAGCGCGAAATCGACCGTGGCCTTGGCCTGGTTGTTGTCGCGCACCAGCAAGTCCATCTTCGCGACGATCTTCTCGATGTTGCGCGGGTCTTCGCCGAGCAGGATTCGCGGCGCGATCACGTTGGCGATCATCGCGATGATCGATTCCTGCAGCTCGCCGCGATACCACGAGGATGTATCGCCCGAATCGGCAATGCCGACCGTGCCGTCATCGGTCGTGATCTTGAGCACCACGCTGTCGATCGAGACGATCCGCGTGTTGGGCATGATGACGGGCTTCTTGAGGGGCGTGGATACCGGAAGGCACTCCACCTTGACGATTTTGGACATGCTATTTACTGGGCCTGGAAGTTGGACTTGCGCACCTGCTCCGCCCAGAAGGCGGTGGCGGTGTCGACGAAGGCGCGGAGTTCATCCGGCGAGGCATAGGACGGCTCCATGTTGGTGGAGGCGAACTTCTCGACGATGCGCGGGTCGTCGAACATCTTTCGCGTGGCCTCGGTGATCTGCTTGAGCAGTTCGGGCTTCAGCGTGGTGGAGGCATAGACGCCGAGGAAGGCATCGGCAGGCATCTTCAGCCCCATCTCCGCGAAGGTCGGTACATCGGGCATGGCGGAGTAGCGCTTGTCGGCGGCCATCGCGAGCACGCGCACCTTGCCGGCCTTGCGGTATTCGACGAGCCCGTCGCACGGCACGATCGCGGCCGGCACTTGCGCACCAATGAGATCGGTGATGGCCGGTGCGGCACCCTTGTACGGGACCGCGTTCATCGGCACCTTGAAGTGCTGGCCCATCACGTAGCCCACGAACTGCGCCTGTGAGCCCGGCGCCGGAATCCCGTAGTTGCCGAGGTCGGGGTTCTTGCGCACCGCATCGAGATACTCGTTGAAGGTGTGCGCCGGTGAATTCGCAGGCACCGCGAGGCAGGTGTAGAACTTCACGATGCGGCCCACGGGCAGCATGTCCTTCTTCACGTCGAAGCCCGGGTTCTTGACCACCAGCGGCACCATGATGACCTGGTGGTCGACGGCAAACATGATGGTGTTGCTCTCGGGCGTGGCCTGTTTGAGCGTCGCCGCGGCGATCTGGCCGCCCGCGCCGGGCTTGTTGTCGACCACCGTGGTGGCGTTGAGCTGCTGCGCAAGTGCCTCGGCGTAGATGCGGGCGAGGGCGTCGGTGCCCGCGCCGGCCGGGAAGCCGACCAGCACGCGGATCACCGGCTTCTCATCGGCGTGGGCGGGCAGGGCGGCGAAGCCGGCAGCAATGCCCATCGCAACCAGACTGGCGCCGATGGTGCGGTTGAAGATTCGTTTGAGGCTCATTGGAATGTCTCCGGGGTTCGTGTCTGTCAGAGCGGATAGACCGGCGGCTTGCCGCGCACCGTCATCCACTGCCATTGCGTGAATTCGTCCCAGTTGGCGGGACCACCGTGGCGCGAGCCGTTGCCCGATGCGCCGCGTCCGCCCATGGGCATGGTGCCGTCGTCGTTCACCGTCTGGTCATTGACGTGGACGAGGCCGACTTCGAGTTGCTTCGCGAGTGCCATGCCGCGTGCGACATCGCGCGAATAGATGCCTGCCGAAAGGCCGTATTCGGTGTCGTTGGCGAGCGCCGCGGCTTCGGCATCGGTGCCGAAGGCGGTGATCGAGACGACGGGGCCGAAGATTTCCTCGCGGAAGGCCGGCATCGCCGGCGTCACGTCGGCGAGCACCGTGGCGGCGTAGAACTGGCCTTCTGCGGTTCCGCCTGCCAGCAGCTTCGCGCCCATCGCCACCGATTCGCGCACGATGCGATCCACGCGCTGCAACTGCTGCGGCGTGATGATCGGCCCCAGCGCCACCTGCTGGCGGAAAGGATCGCCCGCGGGGAGTGCGCGGGCTTTCTCCGCCATGCGCTGCGCGTAGCTTGTCGCGAGCTTCTCGTGAACGAGGTGCCGGCCCGCGCTCATGCAGATCTGGCCCTGGTGCAGCCACGAAGCCCACGACCCGCCGCTCACTGCGAGGTCCAGGTCGGCGTCGTCGAGCACGATCAGCGCGTTCTTTCCGCCGAGTTCCAGCGCCACCTTCTTGAGGTGCTTGCCCGCCAGCTCGCCGACGCGGCGGCCCACGGCGGTGGAGCCGGTGAAGGACACCATCGCCACGTCCGGATCGGTCACCAGCGCTTCGCCGGCTTCGGCCTCGCCGGGCAGCATGTGGAGCACGCCCTTCGGAATGCCCGCTGCTTGCAGCAAAAGCGCGAGCAGGACACCGCCGCTCACGGGCGTGCGCGGGTCCGGCTTGAGCAGCACTGCGTTGCCCGCCGCCAGTGCCGGCAGCACGGCGCGGCTCGACAGCAGGAAGGGGAAGTTGAACGGCGAGATCACGCCCACCACGCCATGCGGCACGCGGCGGGCGATGCTCGTCACGTCTTCGGCGCTGGGCAGCACGTAGCCCCTCGCCTGCGTGAGCATCGCGGCGGCCTCGTGGCAGAGGTGCAGCACGGAGTCGATCTCGAACATCGCCTTGGGTTGGATGCCGCCGGTCTCGCGAACGATCCACTCGGCGTATTCGGCGCGGTTGGCCTCCAGCAGCGTGGCCGCGGTGCGGAACACCTTGGCGCGCTCGGCGTAGGGCAGGGCGGCCCAGTCCTTCTGTGCGCGACGCGCAACCGATGCGCTGGTGCGGACGTCCTGTGCCGTCGCACGAGCGACCCAACCGATCGGTTGGCCTGTCGCTGGTTCAGTCACCACGATCTGACCGCCGGCCAGCGGCTTCCAGTCTTCGGCGAGCGCGCGGCGGCTCCAGTCTGCAGAGGCTAAGAGGCTCACATTCATTTCGTCTCCGTTTCAGTTGGCTTCCAAGTTGGGTTGGAGCGGATTGTGGTGCCGGGTTTTTCAAAAGTCAACCAACCGGTTGGTTGACTTTTATGATGGAGCTCGACAGAATCGCTGCCATTGCACTCACGCACTCGGAGAACTGAATTGACCGCCCCCTACCGCTCCCCCTGGATGACCGACGAACTCGACATGCTGCGCACCACCGCGCGGCGGTTCTTCGAAGACGAAGTGGCCCCGCGCGCCGCGAAGTTCCGCGCGCAGCACCACATCGATCGCGATGTCTGGCAGCGCGCCGGCGAACTTGGCCTGCTCTGCATGAGCATCCCGGAGGAATACGGCGGGCAGGGCGCGACCTTCGCGCATGAGGTGGTGGTGATGGAAGAGCAGGCCCGAATCTGCGACACCACCTTCGGCTTCATCCCTGGCGCGGTGAACGGCCCCGCGTTCTTCTTCGAGACCGCCAACGAGGAACAGCGCAAGCGCTGGATGCCAGACATCGCTTCCGGCCGCAAGATGTTGTCGGTCTGCATCACCGAGCCCGACGCCGGCACCGACGTGAAGGCGATGCGTACCACCGCGCGCAAGGAACGCGACGGCTACGTGCTCAACGGCAACAAGATCTTCATCACGCATGGGCAACAAGCCGAGCTGTCGCTGGTCGCGGCGCGCACGGGTGGCACGGGCTCAGGCGCGAAGGGCATTTCGCTCTTCATGGTCGAGCGTGAGAAGACCGATGGTTTCCGCATCAACAAAGTGCTGGAGAAGGTGGGGCAGAACGGCCTCGACACCTGCGAGATCTTCCTCGACAACGTCTACGTGCCGGCCGAGAACCTGATCGGTGGCTCGGAAGGCCGGGGCTTCGGACAGTTGATGGATGTGTTCGTGCGCGAGCGCCTGTCGATTGGCGTGGTGGGCATCACCTGCGCCGAGCGCGCCATCGAGCTCACGGTCGAGCACACGAAGAATCGCAAGATGCTCGGGCAGACGCTGTGGGACTTCCAGAACAGCCGCTTCACGCTCGCGGAGTGCCTGACCGAAGCGCGCATCGGCCGCATCTTCATCGACAAGCTGGTGGCGGACCTGGTGGATGGCCGGCCGCTCGACCCCAACGACGCGATGATGGCCAAGTGGTGGGGCTCGGAGAAGCAGTGCCAGATCATCGACCGCTGCCTGCAGCTCTTCGGCGGCTATGGCTACATGACCGAATACCCCATCGCGCAGCTCTACATGGATGCGCGCGTGGCCCGCATCTACGGCGGATCGAACGAAACACTGAAGGACCTCATCGCCCGCTCGATGTAAGCGGGCGCCGGGCGGCGCCTAGCGCCTCCCGGCCGCGATTCCGTTGATCACCATGTCCATGAAGGTGTCGGCGACTTGCTGCACGGAGAGCTTGCCGCTCTCGCTGTGCCAGCGCGGCACCCAGTTGAGCGCGCCGAAGAGCAGCGCCGAGAACATGCTCGGATCGCAGGGCTTGATGCTGCCGTCTGCGATGCCTTCGGTGATGAGGTCGCGCACGGTCGCATCGAGCCGCCGCTGAAACTGGCGAATATCGCCGCCCTGAGTCATCTCAAGCGGACGCGAGCCCACGAGGATGAGGCACCGGCCGAAATCATTGTTCTGCGCGATCGCCAGGCTGCGCACGTAAAGCCGCAGCCGTTCCAGCACCGGAATGCTGCGGTCCTTCGTCTTCTCGATCACTTCGTCGAGATCGCCGAAGGAAAGCACCAGACATTGGTAGAGGATGCTCTCCTTGTTGTCCACATAGTGGTAGAGCGTGGCCTTGTGCATGCCCAGCCGCTCGGCGATGTTGTCCAGCGAGGTGGCCTCGTAGCCCTTCTCGGCGAACAACTGCGCGGCGGTGCGCAGGATGGCGGTGCGCTTGTCTTCGTGCTTCAGCCCCGGGCCGCTCCTGCGCCCTGCGCCGGCACGGCCGCGCGCCGGTTTGGTGACGGCGGTATCGGTGGCGGCGGTTCTAAGGTTCCCAGTCATGCGGCGGCATTATCCCGAACGATGCCCTCGGCCACGAGGCGTGCGATTTCATCCGAGCCGAGGCCGGCTTCGCGCAGCACTTCGCGTGTGTGCTCGCCGAGCAGCGGGGCGCGGTGGCGCACTTCTCCGGGCGTGAGCGAGAGCTTCACCGGCACGCCCGGCACCGCCACGGGGCGCGCACTGCCGGGCTGCTCGACTTCCGGCAGCATGCGGCGCGCCGCGAAGTGCGGGTCGGTGAAGATTTCCTCCGCGGTGTAGATCGGGCTGAAGGGGATGCGGCTGCCGAACAGGTCCTTGAGTTCGGCCTTGGTGCGCGTGGTGGTGAACTGCTCGATCGCCTCCATCAGCGCATGGCGATTCGTCCAGCGCGATTCTTCGTTCGCAAAGCGCGGGTCGCCCGGAAGCTCAGGCTGCCCGATGAGCTTCGCCAGCTCGCGGAACTGCGGATCGTGCGGTGCGGCCAGCGCGATCACGCCGTCCTTCACACGCACCGTGTCGAACGGCGCCATGCCCGGAATGCCGTTGCCCACCGGCCCCGGCGACACGCCGCGGTAGCTGAACTGGCTGACCACCAGTTCTGAGAGCGCAAGGATGCTGTCGGTCATTGCCACGTCGACGTATTGCCCTTGACCGGTGCCGCGTGCATGCCACAGCGCGGCCATGGTGCCGAAGGCGGCGAAGAGGCCCGACACCGTGTCGCCCGCGCCGCCGCCGACCTTGACCGGGTGTGCGGCGTCGGGACCGGTGATCCCCATCCAGCCACCCATCGCCTGCGCGACGATGTCGAAGGCCGGCCACTCCATGTAGGGACTGACGCCGCCGGTGCGGTCGCCAAAACCACGCACGGACGTGTAGACCAGCGCGGGATTGATCTGCTTGAGCGTCTCGTAGCCGAGGCCCATCTTGTCGAGCACGCCTGCGCGGTAGTTCTCGACCAGCGCATGCGCGCCACCGACCAGCTTCTTCAACAGCGCCTGGCCGTCCGGATGCTTGAGATTGAGTGCGATCGAGCGCTTGTTGCGATTGCAGGATTGGAAGAGCCCGCCGAGCACGCGGCGCTGGTCGTCCTCGCGGAACGGGCCCATGCGCCGGAAGAAGTCGCCGTCGAGCGGCTCGATCTTCACGACATCGGCGCCATGGTCGGCGAGCACTTGCGAGCAGAAGGGGCCGGCAAGTGCGTGCGTGAGGTCGAGCACGCGCAGGCCCTGGAGGGAACCGGGAGCAGTCATGTTAGAAAATCAATCAAACGGTTGGTTGATTATCTGCGCATTCGATTCAGGCGTAAATGCCCCCGAAAAGGCTCAGGGCTTGCGCTGCTGCTGTTCGTACGCTGCGACGGCTTCGTCCACCGTCGCATAGAAAGTCTCGGCGCCGAAACGGGCGAAGAGGCCGAAGCGTTTGAGCTTGTCCTTGACCGGGTCCTTCATCTCCGCGAAGCAGAGCTCGATGCTGTCAGCCTGCAGGCTGTCGTCGAGCTCGGCCACGATGTCGGCCGCCGTCACGTCGACGCTGGTCACGGGTTCGGCCGCGACGACCACCCAGCGCACCGGTGTGGGGGAGGTTTTCACTGCGTCCATCACTCGGTCGCGGAAGAGCTCCGCATTGGCGAAGAACAGCGGTGCGTCCCAGCGGAAGATCACCAGCCCCGGAATGCGCCGAGCCTGCGGATAGCGGGTGATGTCGTGGAAGCCACGCACTCCTTCGGGCTGCCCGAGCACCGCCGAATGTGGCCGCCAGCCGTCCCACAGGAACTCGGCGATTGCGATCGCGAGCGCGATGCCGATGCCAGGGATCGCGCCGAAGACCGCGACGCCGATGAAGCAGATGATCGACAGCCAGAACTCCCAACGCTGAATGCGGTAGATGCGGCGCAGGTCGGTGATCTCGATCAGCCCGATGGCCGATGCGATGACCACGGCAGCGAGCGCCGAGGTCGGCAGGTTGCGCATCAGGTTGGGCGCGGCGATCAGCAGCACTGCGATGGCGATGGCGCCGACGATGCCGGTGACCTGGGTGCGCGCGCCGGCTGCCTCTGCCACAGGGGTGCGCGATGAGCTGCTGCTGATCGGCATGCCCTGGAAGAAGCCGGTGGCGAGGTTTGCGATGCCGAGGCCGACCATCTCCTGATTGGGGTCGACGGGCGTACGCATGCGCGCGGCGTACACGCGCGACAGCACGCTCGTGTCCGCGAAGGAGACCAGCGCCACCGCGAGTCCGCCGAGCAGCACCGGGCGGAGGTCGTCGAGCTGGATGAGAGGCACGGCCGGCACCGGCAACCCGTGCGGCAGCGGGCCGAGCACCTTGAGGCCGGTCTCTTCCGCGAGATTGAAAAGTCCGGCGGCGATCGTCGCGCCAACCACCCCGATCAGCACGGCTGGTGCGCGCGGCACCCGTTGCAGCAGCAGGATGGCCACCAAAGTGCCCGCACCCACGAGCAACGTCACGCCATGCGTCTTGCCTTCGGCGATGCCCTGCACCAGCCCCCAGCTCACGCGCAGCGGACCTTCCCCTTCCACCGAAAAGCCGAAGAGCTTCGGCAACTGGCTCAGGAGCACCGTGAGCGCGATGCCGTTCATGTAGCCGTAGCGGATCGGCTTCGACAGGAGCTCGGTGACGAACCCCAGCTTCAGGACCCCGGCGGCGACGCACACCAGCCCCGACACGACCGCCATCGCGCTCGCAATCGTGATGGCGCGCATCGGATCGCCGGCCGACAGCGGCATCACCACCGCAAGGATCACGGCCGCGAGCGCGGAGTCGGGGCCGAGCACGAGGATGCGGCTCGGGCCGAAGAGCGCATAGGCCAGAAGCGGAATGATGGTCGCGTAGAGCCCGTAGATGCCGGGCACGCCCGAGGCCTGCGCGTAGGCGATGCCCACGGGCACCAGCATGGTCGTGAGCACCAGGCCGGCCACGAGATCGTGGCGCAGCATGGACGCGCTGTAGCCCCGCAGGTTGTTCAGGCCCGGGACCCAGCGGGCGAGTGTGGTCACAGTAGCCATTCGATCGGCAGCGCGGCGCCCATCCCGACGAAGGTCCGCTCCAGCCATCCGGTTTCCGGGTCGACGGTGTAGACCTTGCCGTTGGCATCGGCCCAGCGGAGCGACCCGTCTTCGGCCAGCGTTACGCGGTAGGCAATGGACGGATAGGCGTCGCCGACGAAGGTGTGCAGCTTCGAGGCCATCGTGGGGCTCTCGATCACGAGCCCCATCTCGGTGTTGAGCCGCGCCGAACGCGGATCGAAGTTGAAGGAGCCGACGAAGATGGTCCGCCCATCGACCGCGTAGGTCTTCGCGTGCAGCCCGGCCTTGGAGCCGCGACCGATCTCCTTCGCGCGGGTCATGATTGGTGCGGCCTCGGGCTTGAGCTCATAGAGCTGCACGCCGGCCCGCAGCAGGTCCTTGCGATGCTTGACGTAGCCCGAGTGGACCGACTTCTCGTCGGTTGCCGCCAGCGAGTTGGTCAGCACCCGGACCTGCACGCCTTGACGCGCGAGGTTCGCAAGCGCTTCAGTACCGGCGTTGCCCGGCACGAAGTAGGGCGAAATGATGTCGAGCGACTTCACCGGCTTGCCGAAAGCGGAGATGAGTTTCGGCAACAGGAGCAGTTCGGCCTTGGCTTCGGGACTCAGCGTCTTGCCGGGGTCGTCGTGCACGACGGTGGCCGTCGTCCATTCGGGCTGCAGCGTGTGCGCGAGCATGCGCTGCACGACCTCGGCATGTGCGATCGCATCGGCGTATTTCGCGGTGGTCGGATCGTCGCGGATCTTTTGTGCGCGAGACGCCAGGGCCTGCTTCGATTCGGGCTCGACACCGGCAAGGATCTTCTTCGCGGGATAGGCCGAGGGGCTGTTCCAGAACAGATCGAACTCCGCGGACACCGACTTCACCACCTCGCCGAAGGCAATCACGTCGAGGTCGACCAGGCCGGTGCCTGCACCGGCTTCGAAGTATTCGTCCGCGATGTTGCGGCCGCCGACGACCGCAACCACGTTGTCCACGGTGAAGGACTTGTTGTGCATGCGGTGGTTGAGCCGCGTGAAGTCCGCGAGGAAGCCCACCCCGCGTGCACTGCGGCCCGCATAGGGGTTGTACAGGCGCAGGTCGACGTTCGGTTGCGAGGCGATGAGCGCCAGCGTGGGATCGAGCCCAGCGGTGTTGAGATCGTCAAGCAGGATGCGCACGCGGACGCCGCGCTCCGCAGCACGCATCACCTCGTCGAAGAGCAGCGTGCCGGTCGCGTCGTTGTGCCAGATGAAGGTCTGGATGTCGATCGACCGTGTCGCTGCGCGCGCCAGGCCCATGCGTGCGCCGAAGGCGACATGGCCGTCGTCGATGCCGACCACGCCGGTCTTGTCGGGGTGTTGCTGCGCCATCGGCATGACCGCGCCGCCGAGCTGCCCTTGCGCGGAGGGAGCGATCGCGTGCGTCTCGGGCCGGTCTTCCTGCGAGGGCAGCGTCGCGCAGCCGGCGAAGAGCGCGAGCGTTGCGATGCAAGCCGCGCCGAGCGCGCGATGGAATCGATGACGAAGCCCTTGCATCAGGTGAGCCATCGAAGGGGCCGACGCAGCTAGTAGACCTCGGGCACGTATTTCACCGGGTAGCTCGTTTCGTGCGAGCCGCTCTTGATGTGCCGTTTCGGCAGCTTCACCTTCTCGCGAGGCGCTTCCTGGTAGGGGATCTGCGAGAGCAGGTGGCGGATCATGTTCAG
>JAGIAI010000088.1 GCA_017744935.1 Variovorax sp. | reverse complement strand
GTCAACGGCAGCGTGACCTACAGCATCGCGTACGAATAAGTCGAGTAGCGCCCCAAGGGCGCGACTGCGCTAGCGAGCGAACTGGCGCGCCGGATGGCGCGCCAGCCTGTCCAAATCTAATGAGGCCACGCAATGATTTCTTTGTTTCGAAAGAGTGCGAGCTGGGCATTGGCCCTCGCCGCCATCAGTTTCGGTTATGCGCACGCCAGCGTTGTCATCACCGGCACGCGCGTCATCTATCCCGCGAACCAACGTGAAGTCAGCGTCAAGCTGAATAACACCGGCGGCGTGCCCGCCCTGGTACAGAGCTGGGTCGACGATGGCGACCCCGATGCCAAGGCCAAGGACAAGCCAATGCCGTTCACCTTGCTGCCCCCGGTGGCACGTATCGATCCCGGCAAGGGTCAGACCTTGCGCATGATGTACACGCAGGACCCGCTGGCGCAAGACCGCGAGTCGGTCTACTACCTCAATGTGCTTGAAATTCCGCCGCGCCCTTCGGCGGAGATGAAGGGCGAGAACCTCCTGCAGATGGCTTTCCGCTCGCGGATCAAGATTTTCTTCCGTCCGACGGGCCTGGCCGGCAATCCCAATGAAACGCCCTCCCAGGTGACCTGGCAGGTGGTCAAGGCCGAGGATGGCAAGGGCTATGCGCTCAAGGGTGAAAACCCGACCGTCTTCCATGCCAGTTTTTCGGAAACCTCGGTCAAGTTCGGCGACAAGTCCTACGCCAGCGACGGCGGCATGATCCCGCCGCTCGGCAGCCGGCTGTTCCCGTTGCCCGACCTCAAGACCCTGCCCGTCGGCGCTCCCGAGATCACGTTCAACGCGATCGACGACTACGGCGGCTCTCATCCGGTCACGCTGAAGGCCGGCATGCAAAGCCAGGCGCAGCAGGGCGGCAGCACCAGCTGACGCTCGTGGCCCGGGCGCAACCCGGGCGCCCATCTGGTTGACGCCTCGCCAGACAAATCAACGAGGCACCGAACTCCCTGGATGCGAAAGGTGACCGTGTCGCAACGGCGACGTGGCGCAGCCGTTCGCGCGCAAACAGCCAATCGAAAGAATCAAGATGACAGTTATCCATCGAGCGACCGCGGCTCACCGGCCCGCGACACCCCTCACTCGCCTCAGCGCTGCCTTGATTCTTGTCTTCGGTTCGCTGCCGGTCGCAATGGCGCAGACGCCCGCAGGTGCAGCCAAGGCGCCCGATGCTCCCGTACAGGTGGCGTCGGCGGCCCAAGCCACGCAACTGGCGCTGGCCGCGTCCGACCAAGTCGCCCAGGTCGAGTTCAACGACGACTTCCTCAACAGCAGCGGCCCGAAGGTGGACATCTCGCGCTATGCACGAGGTAATCCCGTACTGCCCGGCGAATACCGCGTGGACTTGTTGCTCAACGGCGCCATGCTCGGTCGCGTCGACGTGGTTGTGAAGGCCCAGCCCGGCGAAAAAGAGGGCCGAGTATGCGTCACCCGCGAATTGCTTGAGCGCGTGAGCGTCGATTTCACCAAGCTCAAGGAAGGCGCTGCCGCCGCCCTGGCCGAGAACAACTGCCTGAAGATCGAGGATGTGCTCGACGACGCCAAGCTCCGCATGGACACCGCGGCGCTGGCGCTCGACTTCATCATCCCGCAGGCGTCGCTGCGACGCACCGCGCGCGGCTACGTGAGCCCCGAGTTGTGGGACGCCGGCATCACCGCCGGCACCATCGGCTACAGCTTCAACAGCTACCGCAACACAAGCATGGGCCAGGCCACGACGGCGTCCTACCTGGGCCTGAACCTGGGCTTCAATGCGGGCGGCTGGAATTTCCGCCACAACGGTTCCATGTCGTGGTTGCCGAACGCCGGCTCCAGCTATCAGGTTCAGAACAGCTTCGTTCAGCGCGACCTGACCGACTGGAAGAGCCGGCTCACCATCGGCGAGTCGAACACCTCGGGTGAGATCTTCGACACCCTGCCGTTCACCGGCGTGCAGGTCGCCTCCGACGACCGCATGCTGCCCGACTCGCAGCGTGGCTATGCGCCGGTGGTGCGCGGCACCGCCGAAACCAACGCGCGCGTGACCATCCGCCAGAACGGCGTGGTGATCTATGACACGCCCGTGCCGCCAGGCCCCTTCGTCATCGACGATCTCTACCCCAGCGGCTACGGCGGCAACCTCGATGTCACCGTGACCGAACTCGACGGCCGCGTGCGGACCTTTGCAGTGCCCTACGCCTCGGTGCCGCAACTGCTGCGTCCCGACACCACGCGTTTCAGTGCCACTTACGGCAAGCTGCGCATGGCCAACGCGGACTACAACCCCTATTTCGCGCAGGGCACGGTGCAGCGCGGCTTGACCAACAACCTGACCGTTTACGGCGGCGGCCGGCTCGGCGAACACTACAGTTCGGCCTTGATCGGCGCGGCCCTGGGCACGAAGTTCGGCGCGCTTTCGGGCGACGTGACCGCGGCCTCCTCCGACCTCGGCTCGCAGACCAAGAACGGCACCAGCTTCCGTCTCGGCTACAGCAAGAACTTCAACGACTACGGAACCAACATCGGCATCGCGGCCTACCGCTACTCGACCGACGGCTTCTACGACTTCGCCAGCGCCGCCGCAGCGCGGGATATCGCCGCCCGCGGCGGCAACTCCGACCAGATCGGGCGAGCACGCAATCGGATGTCGGTCACTCTCAGCCAGACCTTGGGCCAGACGGGCGGCTCGTTCTTCGTCAGCGGCTTCACGCAGAACTACTGGAACCACAAAAGTTCCGACGTCCAGTATCAGGTGGGCTATGGCAACCGTTGGCGCGACTGGAACTACTCTGTGGGCGTCAACCGGGTCCGCAATACCAGCGGCAGGATGGACAACCAGTTCACATTCAACTTGTCGATCCCGCTGGGCAAGGAGCGCCATTCGCCGCAGGCCTCGGTCAACCTGACCCGCAACGACAACAGCGGCAGCACCTTCCAGACGAACCTGGGCGGCACGGCCGGAAACGAAGACCAGTTCAGCTACGGCGTGAACGCCTCGCATGCCAGCCAGGGCGGCGCCAGCGGCTCGATCAACGGCCAGTACCGCAGCCCCTACACCTCGGTGCAGGCCAGCTACGGCCAGGGCCGCAACTACAGCGGCATGTCATTCGGCCTTTCGGGCTCGGCGGTGTTGCATTCGGGCGGCGTCACGCTGTCGCCCTATACCGGCGACACGATGGGTCTGATCGAGGCACCGGCCGCGGCCGGTGCCAAGGTCGACGGCTATGCCGGCGTGACCATCGACAGCCGCGGCTACGCCGTCATGCCCTACCTGACGCCCTACCGACTCAATGAAGTCTCGATCGACCCGAAGGGCACCTCGACCGACGTCGAGTTCGCGAACACCAGCCAGCAGGTGGCACCGCGCGCCGGCGCGGTGGTGCGGCTGCAATACAAGACCATCACGGGCCGCGCGGTGTTCATCACCAGCACGCTGCCCGACGGCGCACCGCTGCCCTTCGGTGCCGAGGTCACCGATGGCGAGGGCGGCAACGTGGGCGTGGTGGCTCAGGGTGGGCGCATCTTTGCCCGCCTGAAGGAAGACAGCCACGAGCTGCAGGTGAACTGGGGCGCCGGCGGCAAGGCCGAGACCTGTCGCATCGACCTGTCCAGCCTGCCGGCGCGCAGCGGCCCGGACAGCAGCCAGGTCGAGACCTTCGAAAGTGCCTGCCTGCCCTCGGCGGTTCGCGTGGCAATGAAGAAATAGCCGAGCCATCCTGGCTCAAAGTCAATTCGGATCGGCGCGAAATATCGATGGGTATCGACGCGATCCAACACACAGAGAGAGATAGATGATCAATTGGATTAAGAATGCAGGCAGTTTGCTTCCCAAGCGCTGGTCCCTGGCGTTTTGTCTGCTTGCCGCGGCAGGCGGCGCAAGCGCGCAAACGTGCTCGTTCAAGAATGACAGCATTGCGCAGACTCTCACCGCGCCGTTAACCAGCGCCTCAATCACCGCAGGCCGTGATCTGCCGGTAGGCAGCGTGCTTTCCCATCAAATCTGGACCCAATTCGCGAACGCCGGAATCGAATGCGACAGCGGTTCGATGCAATTGACAATTGCTATGGAGAACATCGGCCTCGCGCTGTCGGCGTGGCAGCCTTCGGGCGCGATGGCAGGAAAGATGTACCAAACGAACCTTCCCGGCGTGGGGGTGACATTCAGGACAAATTCCACTCCCAGCACTTACATCCCTGAGACGTGGACTTGGACGATCGGCGGCGACGTGAACACTGGAGCCCGCCTCATGTTCGGACTTGTGCAGGTCCAATTTTGGAAGATTGGCGATATCACTCCAGGCACAATTAGCACGGTCGGATTTCCAACAATCACCATGAGCGTGGGGACCGCCCCCAAAATGCGCCTCTGGACTTTCAATATTATGGGTGGCTCCCTCAACATTGTTTCCCAGACCTGCACAACCTCTGACCAGCTGGTTCCTCTGGGAGATCGCCCGCAGACCGACTTCACGGGAATCGGAACCGGCAGTCCCCTGAGGGATTTTGCGATTGAACTCAAGAATTGCCCGGCGTTTTTTGGATCGAATCGCAGAGACACTCAGACCTATGAAAAACTGGACGGAATCCCCACCAACGCCTTGGTCAGCACGGAATATGGAGCATTCAGCTCCAACACCATCAGGTTTCAATTGACGCCGCCCGCAGCGAATATCCAGTCCCCAGGCATCCTGAAGCTGGGCGCACCCATCGGCGGAGGCACAAACGCGACCGGCGTCGGCATCGAGATACGGCAGCGCAGCGCGGCGGTCCCGATCGCGTTCAATACCTGGCTCGATGGCCTCGACGTTGTGAATGTCGACGCCAACAGCACCCAGACCATCCCACTGTCGGCGCGATTGGTACAGACTGCCGCCCAGGTCACACCGGGCCAGGCCAACGGCTCAGTTGAATTCTTGCTCGACTACCAGTAGAGGGCTCGGAGAGGGCGCTCAACGAGCGCCGCTTGATCAGTCGTACGCCACGGTGACGATCGCTCCCCGCGTAGCACCGGCGCGGGGATCGTCTTGGGTCGAAATGGTCAGTGTTCCGCCGGTCGGCCCGAGATGGCATCCGGCTGCCGGCCATGATGCGGCCCGCAGTGCCCCGGTTCCGGGGCAGCGAACCTCCAATGGCATGCCGTTCAATCCGACGACGCTGACGCTGGAACTCTTTCGATCGCCGCCGCCGCTCGGGAATGCGATCTCGACCACCTGCGGCGACACCGTGCGCACCGAATTACCCGCCGGGCCGGTCCCCGGGGGCCTTACCGCCACATCGTAGGAAGCAGCCACCAACTCGCCCGTAAAGAAGATTGACCCGCCGGCCGCGCTGCACAGCGATGGCAGTGTGGCGATCGAAACAACGGCCAACGCCGCCAATCTGGAAAGAGTCACGGTACCCGTCGCCATGTCGAACCCCTTATGAACCGCCACGGCGGCGGCCCATCCATCGTGAGCCTGGGAGATTCGATGGGGAAGGTGCTTGACTATGAGCTCACGACTTTGCGATGCGTTTCATAATGCGCGGTTGCCTTTGCCCGGGCACCTGCTAGCGCCGGAGCGCGGTGGGAGGGCGCTCCTGCGCCGTCACACTCCGCGTGACGAGTCGGCCATCGCGAATCAGCGACACCTCGACCGATCGCCCGATGCGATCCGCGCCGAGCAAGCGTATTAGGTCATCCGCGCCCGCCACCACGACATCATCGAGTGCGACCATGATGTCGCCCACGCGCAAGCCGGCCTGCTCGGCCGCGCTGCCGGGTTGCACCTCGCCGATGCGTACCGCGTTCGCGCCCGAGTGAATCGCCAGCGCCACGCGGCGCGGCAACGGTACCGTCTGCGCCGCGATGCCGAGGTGCGCACGCCGCACGCGAGCATGCGCGATGAACTCGCCGATCACGAAACCCGCCGTGTTGCTCGACACCGCGAACGCCAAGCCCTGCGCGCCCGCGATCATCGCGGTGTTGATGCCCACCACCTGGCCTGAAGCCGCCACCAGCGCGCCGCCCGAGTTGCCGGGGTTCAGCGCGACGTCGGTCTGGATCACGTCGTCGATCAGATGCCCGCTCTGTGCGCGCAGGGATCGACCGAGCGCCGAGACGATGCCCGCGGTGATCGTCGATTCGAAGCCCAGCGGATTGCCGATGGCCACCACCAGATGGCCGCGCTTGAGCATCTTGGAGTCGCCCAGGGTCGCAGTCGCGGCGCCGCGCGGAAGCTCCACGCGCAGGAGCGCGAGATCGGTTGCAGGGTCGTCGCCGATCACCTCGGCTTCGCGATCGCCGGCTTCGGTGCTGCCGACACGGACGCGACGCGCACCGGCGACCATATGGCTGTTCGTCAGTACCAGGCCGTCGTTCGCGATGACGACGCCTGAGCCCAATCCGCCACCGCGGCGGCCTGGTGTGCCGCTCTGGACGCGCACCACCGCAGGCCCGACGCTGTCGGCCACGGTCGCGACCGCATGCGAATAGGCATCGACCAGCGCGCGCTGATCAAACTCAGGAGCGCCATCTTCGAGGGTCGAGAAGAAGGGAGTGTTGTCGTCGAACATGTCTCTCTCACAAATGGATGACGCCTTGCCGTACCGCCTGCGCGACGGCATCCGTGCGACCCGTCGCGTCGAGCTTGTCGAGCAGGGAGCCCACGTGGAACTTGGCCGTGTGCACCGAGATGCCGAGCCGCCGCGCGATCGTCTTGTTCGATGCGCCTTCGGCCATCAACGCCAGCACTTCAAGTTCGCGCGGCGTCAGCGTTGCTTCGTTGTAGTCGGATGCGGGCGCCGGTTCAATGGCTCCCACCACCATCACGTCCGCCGGCTCTCCACGCTGCACGATGCGCAGGCCGGGCGTGTCGGCGAGGGACGCGGACAGCCGCTCAGACAACGCGGTGTCGTCGATATCGATCGCGACCACGATCGGTTCCGCAACGCGCGGTGTGCTCAATCGGCAGGCCTTTCTCCTACGGTGATCGACAGGTCGAGCGGCTCCTCCGCGCGCCGGAGCGAAAGCTTGACGACCGTGCCCACGCTGGAGGGCCCGAGCGCGCGCAACAGCATGTGCACGCTGCGCACCGGCTCGCCATTCCACGCGAGGATCACGTCGCCTTGCCGGACGCCCGCCGCTGCGCCGGGGCCGTCGCGGTCGACGCCCATCACCATGGCGCCCACGCCCTCGGGTTCCACCTTCACCGGTTGCAGCGCGACGCCGAGGTAGCCGCGCTGCACGCGGCCATGCGCGGCAAGCTGCGCTGCCACGCGCTCGACCGTCATCCCCGGAATCACGAGCACGCGCCCGCGCGGTCCAAACACGCTCATGCCGATCGCGCGCCCGCTCGCATGAAGCGCCAATCCGCCTTCGACGCTTCGCCGCATCACGAGGCCGAGTTCGATCCGCATGTCGATGTCGCCGCCGCGGAGGCTACGCCACGCAGGCCCGACCAGCGACACCACGCCCGCTGCCGCAACCGCGGTGCCTGACTGCGAGCCCACTGCCAGTGCGATCGAACCGGTGCGCACGGGCGCGGCGTCGAAGGCGATCGGGCGGGGCGCCGCGCCTTCGACGCGAAGCAGGGCGACATCGGTGGCGGCGTCACGCCCGACGATGGTTGCGCGCAGCTTGCCGCCATCCGGCAGCAGCACGGCCACATCGCCTTCATCGGGAAGCGCTTCTTCAGAGGTAACGATCAGTCCGTCGCGCCAGACGAAGCCGCTGGCGCGTGATCGTGCTGAATGCACTGCGACCACGCTGCGCGAGGTGGCAGCAACCGCATCCGCCATGGCGGCGGACAGTTGTTCGAGGGACGGGGAAGTCATCGTGTCGGCCATCGGGAGCTCCTTAGATGGCTTCATTGTGGAAAGCCACAAGGGGCGGCGCTACTGCCCGGTTGGGCAGGAGTGCGGATGACCGAACGGGAAGGTGATGCGCGCCTTGTCTGCTTGGTGGCGCTTGTCAGTTCCCCGCAAGCAGGCTTCTAATAATTATGAATTCAGTTTTCGGGCATTCGGAAAATCTGATCTAGGAGACAACCCATATGGACCGCTACGCAGAGTTCTATCGCCGTTCCATCGAATCGCCGGAGGCCTTCTGGGCCGAACAGGCGAAGCTCATCGACTGGAAGACGCCGCCCGGGCAGATCCTGGATGCCAGCAATCCGCCGTTCGCGACCTGGTTTGCCGGCGGAACGACCAACCTCTGCCACAACGCGGTCGACAGGCACCTTGCGGCGCGGGGCAACCAGCCGGCACTGATCTTCGTTTCGACCGAAACGGGCGTCGAAAAAACCTATTCCTTCAGCGAGCTTCATGCCGAAGTCCAGCGCACCGCCGCGAGCCTGATGGAGCTTGGCGTGGGCAAGGGCGACCGGGTGCTGATCTACATGCCGATGATCCCGGAGGCGGCGTTCGCGATGTTGGCCTGCGCGCGAATCGGTGCGATCCATTGCGTGGTGTTCGGCGGCTTTGCGAGCGGCTCGTTGGCGTCGCGCATCGAGGATGCGACGCCGAAGGTCATCGTCAGCGCCGACGCCGGTTCGCGCGGCAACAAGGTGCTGGCGTACAAGCCGCTGCTGGACGAGGCGATCCGCCTGTCGGCGCACAAGCCATCGGCCGTGCTCCTGGTGGACCGTGGTCTCGCGCCCATGGACCTGACCGAAGGGCGCGACCACCTTGCCGCCGATTTGCGCGACAAGCACATGAGTGCGCAGGTGCCGTGCACTTGGCTCGACGCGACGGACATCAGCTACACCATCTATACAAGTGGCACCACCGGCAAGCCCAAGGGCGTGCAGCGCGACACCGGTGGCTACGCGGTGGCGCTGGCGGCGAGCATGAAGCACATCTTCGACGGCCGGGCGGGCGAAACGTACTTTTCGACCAGCGACATCGGCTGGGTCGTGGGTCACAGCTACATCGTCTACGGCCCCCTGATCGCCGGGATGGCGACCGTCATGTATGAGGGCCTTCCCACGCAGGGCATCGACCGACAGCCGGATGGCGGCATCTGGTGGCGGTTGGTCGAGAAGTACAGGGTGACGGTGATGTTCAGCGCGCCGACCGCGGTGCGGGTGCTCAAGAAGCAGGACCCTGCGCTGCTCAAGAAATACGACCTGTCGAGCCTGCGCGCGCTCTTCCTCGCCGGCGAGCCCCTGGACGAACCGACCGCCCGCTGGATCAGCGACGGATTGGGCGTGCCGATCATCGACAACTACTGGCAGACCGAATCCGGCTGGCCGATCCTCACGGTGGCAAACGGCGTCGAACGCACGCCGAGCAAGTTCGGCAGCCCCGGCGTCCCGATGTACGGCTACAAGGTCAAGATCCTCCACGAATCCACCGGCGAGGAACTGACCGGCGCCAACGAGAAGGGCGTCGTCGTCATCGAAGGCCCGACGCCGCCCGGCTTCATGCAGACGGTGTGGCGCGACGATGCGCGCTTCGTCAACACCTACTGGAAGAGCATCCCGGACAAGGCGGTCTATTCAACCTTCGACTGGGGCATCCGCGACGAGGACGGCTACTACTACATCCTGGGCCGCACCGACGACGTGATCAACGTCGCCGGCCACCGGCTCGGAACCCGCGAGATCGAGGAAAGCATTTCCGGCCACCCGAGCGTCGCCGAAGTCGCGGTGGTTGGCGTCGCGGATCAATTGAAAGGGCAGGTCGCCCTGGCCTTCGTCGTGTCCAAGGAAGCCGGGGCCGTTTCCGATCCGGACATGGCATTACGGCTTGAAGGGGAAATCATGAAGCGCGTGTCCGATGACCTCGGCGCGCTCGCCCGGCCGGCTCGGGTGCGTTTTGTGACAGCGCTGCCCAAGACTCGCAGCGGCAAACTGCTGCGCAGGGCGATCCAGGCTGTTTGCGAGCACCGGGACCCCGGCGACCTGACCACGATCGACGATCCATCCACGCTCCAGCAGATCAAGCAGTTGCTTTGAAACCACTGGCCGCGCACCGGCGTGGGGCAGGAGGCTTCGGGTTTTCCCGATCGGTGGCACAATGCCGCGGTACTCAGGCCCTTCCCCAGCCACAGTCGCATCCGCCAATCGGTTCAGCCGTGTCGCGGAAGGTTTCTTAACCAGCTCGTGCTTCCCTCAGGGAAGCGAAGGTCAGCGCAATATGAGCGATTCCTCGTCGTCGGCTTCATCCGTCTACAGCGCCTATCAAGGCAATACGTACCTCTTCGGCGGCAACGCGCCCTATGTCGAGGAGATGTACGAAAACTACCTCTCCAACCCGGGCAGCGTGCCCGAGAACTGGCGCTCGTACTTCGACGCGCTTCAGAACGTCCCCGC
>JAGIAI010000087.1 GCA_017744935.1 Variovorax sp. | reverse complement strand
GTGCCAGGACGATCGCAGCCAGCACCGCAACAAGGCGAAAGCACTGCAGGTGTTGTCCGCGCGCATCCAGGAAAAGGAGCGCAGCGAGCAAGCCGCCAAAGACGCCGCGCTGCGCAAGGGGCTCGTCGGCAGCGGCGACCGCAGCGACCGCATCCGCACCTACAACTTCCCGCAGGGCCGGCTCACGGACCACCGGATCAATCTCACGCTCTACAAGCTGCTGACCATCATGGAAGGCGACCTCGGCGAAGTGCTGGATGCACTGCAAGCCGCACGCGAAGCCGAGCAGCTTGCCGAGCTCGAAGCCAGTCTGCCGGCGTGACCTCCACCTATCCGCTCTCACCCGCGACGCCGGCCGCCATGCTGTCCGCGGCAGCGTCGATGGCCATCGACAGGCTAGATGCCCAACTGCTCCTGCTGCATGTGCTCGGACGGCAAACGACCGATCGGGCCTGGTTGCTGGTGCATGACACTGACCCGCTCGACGACACCGTCTGGTCCGACTACGCGAAGCTTTGTGCCCGCCGGAAGGCCGGCGAGCCGACGGCCTATCTGCTCGGCGAAAAGGAGTTCCATGGGCTCAGCCTGCAGGTCGATCCCCGAGTGCTGGTGCCGCGCCCCGACACCGAGACGCTGGTCGACTGGGCACTGCAATGCCTCGAAGGCCGCGACGCACCGACCGTGATCGATCTCGGCACGGGCAGCGGCGCCATTGCCTTGGCCATCCAGCATGCGCGGCGCGACGCGAAGGTCACCGCCGTCGACGCCAGCGCCGACGCGTTGGCCGTCGCTCGTGGCAACGCAGATCGGCTCGGCCTGCCGGTGCGCTTTCACCAAGCCGACTGGCTCGCAGGTGCCGACGCGGGCTACGACCTGATCGTCTCGAACCCGCCGTACATTGCCCGCGAGGACATCCATCTTGCGGCGCTGCAGCATGAACCGCAGGGCGCCCTCGTCTCCGGCGACGACGGCCTCGACGACATCCGCCGCATCGTCGATGCCGCCCCGGCGCACTTGGCGGACGGGGGATGGCTCCTGCTCGAACACGGCTACGACCAGAGCGCAGCGGTTCGGGAACTGCTCCGGGCGCGCGGCTTCGCCGAATCCCAAAGCCGCGACGACCTCGCCGGCATCGCAAGATGTTCCGGCGGGATATGGCGCGCGGTGAAATAATCCGCCCAGCCCAATTTCAGGAGAGCTCCCATGTCCGAAGCCCAGCAACGCATCGACGATCTCGTCAAGACCAACGACCTTGTGCTCTTCATGAAGGGCAACGCCAACTTTCCGATGTGCGGCTTTTCCGGTCGCGCGATCCAGATCCTCAAGGCCGTCGGCGTGGACACCAAGGCGCTGAAGACCGTCAATGTGCTGGAAGACGATGCCATCCGCCAGGGCATCAAGGAATACAGCAACTGGCCCACGATTCCCCAGCTCTATGTGAAGGGCGAGTTCGTCGGCGGTTCGGACATCATGATGGAGATGTACGAATCCGGCGAACTGCAACAGATGCTCACCAGCGCCTGACATGAGCCACGACCACGCCGATCATGGCCACGCGCACGACGAGGGCGCCTGGAAACATGACGGCGTGCGCGTCATCCCCGGCGATCAGCTCGACACCAACACCGCCCAGACGCCGGGCATGAACCGCTCAGCCGCGATCAACTTCGCGCGCGTCGGGGCTCAGAAACTCTGGGCCGGCACCGTCACCATCCACGCGAATGCCAAGACCGGTGCGCACCATCACGGCCATCTCGAATCGGTGATCTACGTCGTGCGAGGCCGCGCGCGCATGCGATGGGGCGAACATCTCGAATACACGGCGGAAGCCGGTCCCGGTGATTTCATCTACGTGCCGCCCTACGTGCCGCACCAGGAGATCAACGCCAGCGAGACCGAGGCGCTCGAATGCGTGCTGTGCCGCAGCGACGGCGAAGCGGTCGCGATCAACCTCGACATCGAGCCCGTCGAGAAGCCTGAATCGGTGCTGTGGGTCGACCCCACGCACCCGCAAGGCGGTATTTGACCTACTCGCGACGATTCCTCAAATCCGAGAAAACATAGACACCCGCTGACACTGGGCACGCCTTATGCTGTGTTCGAGTGTCTGAAACGGAGGTGTCCATGGATTCCCGCAGTCTCGTGCCAGCGTCGTCGTTCCAGTTGCCGGTCGCCAGCCTGCGCAGCGTTTTCCAGACGCAGGATGTCGAGCGCAGGCTCGCCAAGCTGCCGGATCACGATCACGAACACCTGCGCACCACCTACGAACGCATGCTCGAGCGCGGCCCCGACCGCTTCCAGGTCAAGCCAAGCGGTGTGCCGGAAATGTCCGGCCTGTACGCGCAACTCCCCAACTTCACGGAAGTGCTCGACGATGTGCGACGCCATGTCGCGCTGTCGCAGGACAGCCGCGACGGGCTCGAAGTGACACCCATGCTGCTGCTCGGTCCGCCGGGCATCGGCAAGACCCACTTCGCGAAGAAGCTCGCCGAGTTGCTCGGAACCGGCATGTCGCTGGTACCGATGAATTCGATGACGGCAGGCTGGCTGCTCTCCGGCGCTTCTTCGCAATGGAAGGGCGCGAAGCCCGGCAAGGTGTTCGAAGCGCTGGTGGATGGCCAGTACGCCAATCCGGTGATGGTGATCGACGAGATCGACAAGGCCGGTGCCGATACCCAGTACGACCCGCTCGGCGCGCTTTACAACCTGCTGGAGCATGACACCGCGCACGCCTTTGTCGACGAGTTCGCCGAAGTGCCGATCGACGCCAGCCAGGTCATCTGGATCACGACGGCGAACGACGAGCGCAGCATTCCCGAGCCGATCCTGAACCGCATGAACGTGTTCGAGATCGAGGCGCCCTCGGCCGAGGCCTCCCGGCAGATCGCACGCCAGCTCTACGCGTCGATCCGCGGCGACCACGACTGGGGCCGCTTGCTGTCGCCCGAACCGTCGAATGACGTGCTGGACCTGCTCGCCACGCTCGCCCCGCGCGAGATGCGCCGCGCGCTGATGACCGGCTTCGGCAATGCCCGCCTCGCCGGCCGTGACGAAGTGCGCGTGGAGGATCTTCCAAGGCCTGGCGCGCAACGCAGCCGCATCGGTTTCGTGCAGTAGCTTCGCGATGAGGCGCTTTCACGGCTGAGCGCCCGCCGCCCGTGGCACCATGTCGGTCTTCGACGACCGACCTATGACCCTGACCCAAAGCCTGCTGGTCATCGTCGCGCTGATCGCGACGAGCGCCTTCTTCTCTCTTGCCGAGATCTGCCTCGCTGCATCGCGGCGCCTGCGTCTGCGCCAGATGGCCGACGAGGGCGATCTTCGTGCCGAGCGCGTGCTGCGCATGCAGGAGCAGCCGGGCCACTATTTCACCGTGGTGCAGATCGGACTCAATGCGGTCGCGATTTTGGGCGGCGTTGTCGGCGAGGGCTCGCTGAGCCCGTACTTCGCGGAGCTGTTCGACCTGTGGCTCAGCCCGAAGGCGTCGCAGACGGCTGCATTCCTTGCGTCGTTCGTCACGATCATCGCGATCTTCCTCGTCTTCGCCGACCTGTTTCCGAAGCGGCTGGGCATGAGCAATCCCGAGCGACTCGCCGTACGGATGGTCGGGCCGATGGGAATGCTGATCACCGCGTTCAAGCCGCTGGTCTGGCTCTTCACCGTCAGCACGGACCTGCTCTTCAAGCTGCTCGGAATGCCGGCGGAGCGCGACGAAAAGATCACATCGGCCGACATCCTGGCCATGACCGAGGCGGGTGCGCGCGCAGGCGTGCTCGCCGAACGAGAGCAGCAGGTGATCGCGAACGTCTTCGAACTCGACACCCGGCCGGTCAGCAGCGTGATGACATCGCGCGACCGAATTGCCTGGTTCCTCAGGGACGATGCCGAATCCGTGCTGCGCGCCCGCATCGTGGCCGAACCCTTTTCCGCCTACCCGGTGTGCGACGGCGACATCGATCACGTGCTCGGATACGTGGACGCCAAGGACATGTTCCAGCGGGTGCTGAGCGGACAACCGCTGTCCTTCGAGCACGGACTGCCGCTTCTCAAGGCACTGGTGGTCCCGGACAGGATCTCGCTCACCGAGATGCTCGAACAGTTCAGGCAGGCGCACGAGGACTTCGCGATCGTCGTCAACGAATACAGCCTCGTTGTCGGCGTCATCACACTGAACGACGTCATGAGCACTGTGATGGGCGACTTCGTCGGCGTGCAGGACGAAGAACAGCAGATCGTGAAGCGCGACGAGAACTCATGGCTGATCGACGGAGTGACGCCGATCCAGGACGTGATGCGTGCGCTCGACCTCGAAGAACTGCCGCACCGGGACGAATACGAAACCCTCGCCGGCTTCCTGATGGTGATGCTACGCCGCGTGCCCAAGCGGACCGACAGCGTGACCTGGGCGGGCTATACCTTCGAGGTGATGGACGTGGACAGCTTCCGTATCGACCAGGTGATGGTCACGCGCGGCAAATCCGCCGCAACTGTCGATCTGGTGTCCGGCGCGGGCCTCAGTCCGGTCGCGAATCCTTGAACACCCACAGGCGCTGGTTTGCGAAGACGGCACTCGGATAGGGTGACTTGCCGCGGCTGCCGTTGTAGCGGCCGAGCGTCATGAATAGATCGCCTGCCTCGCGGTCGAGGTAGTGACGCAGGATCACGCAGCCGAAGCGGAGATTGGTCTGCATGTGAAAGAGCTTGGACGGATCGCTGTCACCAATCGACCGCGTCCAGAACGGCATGACCTGCATGTAGCCGCGGGCCCCGGCGCTCGAGACTGCGAACTTGCGGAAGTTGCTCTCTACCTGCACCAGCCCGAGCACGAGGCTCACGTCGAGGCCGGCGCGGCGGGACTCGTACCAGATGGTCTGGAGGAATTCCTTGCGCGTTGGCCAATCGGGCAACTTCTTCTTGAGCCGCTCGCTCATCTCGCCGAGCCAGCGCAGATAGGCCAGCCGCGACTCGGTGTCCTTGAACTCGGGGACCGGCGGCGCGTTGTTCCGGATTGCGGCGCTCAATGCGGTTCGCACCGAGTCGATCAACGGTTCCTCGATCTGTGCACCCGCCAGGGCAGGCGTCGGCAGCGCCAGGGTCAGCACCCCGGCCGCCGCGCCGCCAAGGCACAGGCGTCTCGAAAGTCCGGGCGCATCCATCGGCGCCACGGGGTTCATGCGGCAGCCAGTTTGCCGATGATGAAATCCGCGATACCGGCAGCCGACACCTTGGTTGCGGAGGTCTCGCGGCGGTGCTGGTATTCGAACTGGCCTTCTTTCAGGCCACGATCGGAGATCACCACGCGGTGTGGCACGCCGATCAGCTCCCAGTCGGCGAACATGGCGCCGGGCCGCTCGCCACGGTCGTCGAGCAGCACGTCGACACCGGCTGCCAGGAGCTGCCCATAGAGCGCTTCGGCCGCCGTCTTGACCTCGGCACTGCGGTCCATGCCGATCGGGCAGATGACCGCGGTGAACGGCGCAATCGCGTCGGGCCAGATGATCCCGCGCTCGTCGTTGTTCTGCTCGATTGCGGCGGCCGGAAGGCGGGTAACGCCGATGCCGTAGCAGCCCATTTCGAGGAACTGTGGCTTGCCCGCTTCGTCGAGGAAGGTCGCGTTCATCGGCTTGCTGTACTTGGTGCCAAGCACGAAGACGTGGCCGACCTCGATGCCGCGCTCGATGGCCAGCACGCCCTTGCCGTCCGGCGACCGATCGCCGGCGACCACGTTGCGGATGTCTGCCACGGCCTCGGGTTCCGGCAGGTCGCGGCCCCAGTTGACGCCGGTCATGTGGAAATCGACTTCGTTGGCCCCGCAGATCCAGTCCGCCATGACCGCCACTTCGCGGTCGACGACGAGCCGGACCGGCCGCTTCGTGTGGAGCGGGCCCAGGTAGCCCGGCTTGCAGCCGAAGTGGTCCTCGATCTCGGCGGTGGTCGCGAAGCGGAAGCCCTTGTCGAGCCCGGGCACCTTGCCGACCTTGATCTCGTTCATGTCGTGATCGCCGCGGAGCAGCAGCAGCCACACCTCAGCCCCCTTGGCCTCGCCGGCGTCGTCGAGGTTGTCGGTCGCCAGGACCAGCGACTTGACCGTGGTCGAGAGCGGCACGCCGAGCAGCTCGGCCACTTCCTCGCACGTGGCCTTGCCGGGCGTGGGCGTCTTCGCGAGCGGCTGGCTCGCGGCGGGACGCGGGCCGGTCGGCGCCAGCGCCTCGGCTTTTTCCATGTTGGCGGCGTAGTCGCTGTCAGGGCAGTAGACGATCGCGTCCTCGCCGGTCGCGGCGATCACCTGGAACTCCTGGCTCACATCGCCGCCGATGGCGCCGCTGTCGGCCGCCACGGCCCTGTAGCGCAGGCCGAAGCGATCGAAGATCTTCCGGTAGGCATCCGACATGACCCGGTAGCTGGCCTTGGCGCTGTCGAGGTCGCGGTCGAAGCTGTACGCGTCCTTCATGATGAACTCGCGCCCGCGCATCAGGCCGAAGCGCGGCCGGCGCTCGTCGCGGAACTTGGTCTGGATCTGATAGAAGTTCCTGGGCAGTTGCTTGTAGCTGCGGATTTCCTGCCGGGCGATGTCGGTCACGACCTCTTCGCTCGTCGGCTGGATGACGAACGAGCGATCGTGCCGGTCCTTGATGCGCAGCAGCTCCGGCCCATAGGCCTGGAAGCGGCCGGCTTCTTCCCACATCTCGGCCGGCTGGACCACCGGCATGGCGAGCTCCACGGCGCCCGCGCGGTTCATCTCCTCTCGCACGATCGCCTCGACCTTGCGGATCACGCGCAGGCCCATCGGCATGTAGGTGTAGATGCCGGTGCCGAGCTTCTTGATCATGCCGGCGCGCATCATCAGGCGGTGGCTCACGACCTCGGCGTCTGCCGGTGCTTCCTTGAGGGTGGAAATAAAGAATCGGGACGCTTTCATCGGGCGCGCTTTGGGCTAGAGAGTGGGTGCAACGGAATGGACCTCGAGGGCCCCGGACTGGCCGCTTGCCCTGCGCAACTCGGCAGGCATAATCGACTCAGTTCAAAAATTGGGGTTTGATTATGCTCGACCGCGACGGCTTCAGGCCCAACGTCGGCATCATCCTGCTCAACCAGAGAAACCAGGTTTTCTGGGGCAAGCGAATTCGCACGCATTCCTGGCAGTTTCCGCAAGGCGGCATTGATCGCGGCGAAAGTCCCGAACAGGCCATGTTCCGGGAACTGCACGAGGAAGTCGGCCTCCGCCCGGAGCATGTGCGGATCGTGGCCCGTACCCGTGACTGGTTGCGCTACGAGGTGCCGGATCGGTTCATCCGCCGTGACGCACGCGGCCACTACAAGGGCCAGAAACAGATCTGGTATCTGCTTCAGCTGATCGGGCACGACTGGGACCTGAACCTGCGCGCCACCGATCATCCTGAATTCGACGCCTGGCGCTGGCACGACTACTGGGTGCCACTGGACGTCGTCGTCGAATTCAAGCGCGGCGTCTACGAAATGGCGCTCACTGAACTCGCCCGCTACCTGCCGCGGCAGGATTTCCGCAACCGTTTTCTGCGCAGCAACGTGCGCGCCCGCGAATTCGAGCGGCATCCGCCCGGACCGGGCCATGAACCGACCTTCGAGCTGCCGCCCGGCGCCAGCTTCGATCCCAATCCGAATGCACATCTTTCGAATGAACCGCCCCTCCCCGGCGACCCGTTGCATGCTCCGCGCTAGCGGACGTGCCGTCATGGCCTGCGTCCTCGCCACCGCCGGCCTGGCAAGCGCCCAACTCGTCCCCGACCTCGACTGGAAGGAAAGCGAGGCACCTCCTCCGCCGGCCTTCAATCAGGACAAGCTCGTCGAGATCGAGACGCCCCGCTACCTGAGCCTGAAGTTCGGCGTCGATCCCGCGACCATCAAGGTGACCGGCGACGGCGTGGTGCGCTATGTGGTCGTCGCCCGCAACCGCGAAGGGGGCGGCTTCAACGCCTTCTACGAAGGGGTGCGCTGCGCCACCGACGAATACAGGACCTACGCGCGCCTCACGGGCGGCGGCACCTGGGAGGCGACGCAAGACGCCGACTGGAAGCGCATCAGCGACCGGAATTCGCGCTACACGCAGGCCCTGGCGACCCAGGGGCTGTGCCGCGGCCATGCGCCGCGCGCGAGCGTCGCGGACATGGTCCGCCACCTGCAGTCCCCGGTCCGCGAGGTCGAGTAGCCGATCAGCGGCCGTCGGGCATCAGGATCATGTTGTCCCGATGGATCATCTCCGGCTCGGCCACGTAGCCGAGGAGCCGCTCGAACTCCGACGAGGGCTTGCGGCACAGCAGCCGCGCCTCGGCGCTCGAATAGTTGGCCAGGCCGCGTGCCAGCTCGAGGCCCTGCGCGTCGCGGATGGCGATGACATCCCCGCGCGAGAATTCCCCGTCGACACCGGTCATGCCGATCGGCAGCAGGCTCTTGCCTTCGCCGCGCACCTTGGCGGCCGCACCGGCGTCCACCGAGACCGAACCGCGCAGTTGCAGGTGATCGGCCATCCAGCGCTTGCGCGCCTGGTGCTTGGCCGTCTGCGCCAGGAGCAGCGTTCCGATGGCTTCGCCGCGCGTCAGGCGCAGCAGCGCATCCGGCTCGCGCCCCCAGGCGATCACCGTCGATGCGCCGGACCCGGCCGCGCGCTTGGCCGCCAGGATCTTGGTGATCATGCCGCCGCGTCCGATGCTGCTGCCGGCGCCGCCCGCCATGACTTCCAGCGCCGGATCACCCGCTGTCGCCTCGTGGATGAAGCGTGCATTCGGATCCTTGCGCGGATCGGCGCTGAACAGGCCCTTCTGGTCGGTGAGGATGACGAGGGCGTCGGCTTCCACCAGGTTGGCGACCAGCGCGCCTAGCGTGTCGTTGTCGCCGAACTTGATCTCGTCGTTGACGACGGTGTCGTTCTCGTTGATGACCGGCACCACACCCAGCCCGAGCAGCGTCACCAGGGTGGACCGCGCGTTGAGATAGCGCTCGCGATCGGCAAGATCCGCGTGCGTGAGCAACACCTGGGCGCTGCCCAGGCCGTTTTCGCGCAGCTTGGTTTCGTAGATCTGCGCGAGCCCCATCTGGCCGACGGCGGCCGCCGCCTGAAGCTCATGGACCTCGTGAGGACGCGTGCGCCATCCGAGCCGCTTCATGCCTTCGGCGATCGCACCGCTCGACACCATGACGACCTCGCGGCCGTCACGCACCAGCGCCGCGAGCTGGCGGCACCACTCGCCGATGGCCGCCTCGTCGAGGCCTCGGCCATCGTTGGTGACGAGACTCGAACCCACTTTGACGACGATGCGGCGGGCATCGCGCAGCGCGTCTGAACCAGAACTGGATGTCATCGACGTATCAAACTCACGAAAAGCGCGGATCGATCTCCGAGGGCGGCTGCTCGGCCTCCTGCTGCGCCTTGACCTGGGCGTAGACCGCCTGCACCAGCGGCTCGCACCCTTCCCGGGTGAGCGCCGAGATCTCGAAGACCGGCCCCTTGAAGCGCAGGCGCTTGACGAAATCCTTGACGCGGGCAGCGCGCTCGTCGACAGGGATCATGTCGAGCTTGTTCAACACGAGCCAGCGCGGCTTCTCGTAGAGGCCCGCGTCGTACTTCTTGAGCTCGCCGACGATCCCCTTGGCCTGCGCCACGGGATCCACGTTGTCGTCGAAGGGCGCCAGATCGACCACATGCAGCAGCAGGCGCGTGCGCTGCAGATGGCGCAGGAACTGGTGGCCGAGGCCGGCGCCTTCGGAGGCGCCCTCGATCAGTCCGGGAAGATCGGCCACGACGAAGCTCTGCTCGGGACCCACGCGCACCACGCCAAGATTGGGGTGGAGCGTCGTGAAGGGATAGTCGGCCACGCGCGGCCGCGCATTCGACACGGCGCTGATGAAGGTCGACTTCCCTGCGTTGGGCATGCCCAGCAGGCCCACGTCGGCCAGCACCTTCAGCTCCAGCTTCAGGCTCTTCTTCTCGCCGGGCCATCCCGGGGTCTTCTGGCGCGGCGCGCGGTTGATGGCGCTCTTGAAGCGCATGTTGCCGAAGCCGCCGTCGCCACCCTTGGCGATCGTGATCACCTCGCCGGGCGTGAGGAGCTCGTAGAGCACCTCGCCGGTCTCGGCATCGGAAATGATCGTCCCGACGGGCATCTTGAGCGTGATGTCGTCGCCAGCCGCGCCGAACATGTCCGAGCCCATCCCGTGCTGCCCCCGCTTGGCCTCGTGCCGACGGGAATACCGGAAATCGACCAGGGTGTTCAGGTTCGGGTCGGCCACCGCGAACACATGGCCGCCGCGACCACCGTCGCCGCCATTCGGGCCGCCGAACTCCTTGTATTTCTCATGGCGGAACGACACGCAGCCGTTGCCGCCATCGCCGGCGGCAATGTCGATGAAGGCCTCGTCCACGAACTTCATGAGATGTCCAGTTTACAAATGAAGAAGCCCCGGCAAAGCGGGGCTTCGAAAGATCGAAGTGATCGGCTTAGACCGGGGTCACGT
>JAGIAI010000086.1 GCA_017744935.1 Variovorax sp. | reverse complement strand
CAGCTGGCCAGCGAACTGGAAGCCTTCTTCGCCCGCGGCAACCTGCCGCTGGGACGGCAGGACGACGCCGGCGAGATCCCCTCGGCGGAACTGCTGGAAGACCGCGTGCAGCAGGCCGTCGCGGTGGTGCGCGAGGTGCGCTCGCAGTGGCAGGGGTGGCTGCAGGACATCGACGCGCTGTTCCCGCAGCTGCAGGACCACAGCCTGCGCGCGAGCTGGAAGACCCAGCTCCGCGCGCCGCTGATGGCGGTCTTCACCGGCAACGCCTTCGCGCCGATCCTGGCGGAGCTGGCCGCGATCCACAAGCGCGTGCTCAAGGGCCGCGTGTGGGTGGCGCTGCACATGCACGCCGGCGACGGCAACGTGCACACCAACATCCCGGTCAACAGCGACGACTACCAGATGCTGCAGACCGCACACGAGGCGGTGAAGCGCATCATGGTGCTGGCCCGCTCGCTGGACGGCGTGATCTCGGGCGAGCACGGCATCGGCATCACCAAGCTCGAATTCCTGAGCGAAGACGAGCTGCAGCCCTTTGCGGACTACAAGCGTCGCGTCGATCCGGAAGGGCGCTTCAACAAGGGCAAGCTGCTACGCGATAACGCGGGCTTCGCCCAAGGCGGACGTGCGCTGCACGCCGATCTGACCAACGCCTATACGCCGAGCTTCGGCCTCATGGGGCACGAGTCGATCATCATGCAGCAGAGCGACATCGGCGCGATCGCCGACAGCGTCAAGGACTGCCTGCGCTGCGGCAAGTGCAAGCCGGTGTGCGCGACGCATGTGCCGCGTGCCAACCTGCTCTATTCGCCGCGCAACAAGATCCTCGCGACATCGTTGCTGGTCGAGGCCTTCCTCTATGAAGAGCAGACGCGGCGCGGCGTGAGCATCAAGCACTGGGAAGAGTTCGAGGACGTGGCCGACCACTGCACGGTCTGCCACAAGTGCCTGACGCCTTGCCCGGTGAAGATCGACTTCGGCGACGTCTCGATGAACATGCGCAACCTGCTGCGCAAGATGGGGCAGAAGTCCTTCCGCCCGGGCAACGCGGCGGCGATGTTCTTCCTCAACGCCACGAACCCGCAGACCATCAAGGCGATGCGCACCGGCATGGTCGACATCGGCTTCAAGGCGCAGCGTCTCGCCAACGACGTGTTGCGTGGCCTCGCGAAGAAGCAGACCTCCGCGCCGCCGGCCACGCTCGGCCCGGCGCCGATCAAGGAGCAGGTGATCCACTTCATCAACAAGAAGATGCCCGGTGGATTGCCCAAGAAGACGGCGCGCGCGTTGCTCGACATCGAGGATGCCGACTACGTGCCGATCATCCGCGATCCAAAGGCGACCACGCCCGACACCGAGGCGGTGTTCTACTTCCCGGGCTGCGGCTCGGAGCGGCTGTTCTCGCAGGTCGGTCTCGCCACGCAGGCGATGCTGTGGCATGCCGGTGTGCAGACGGTGCTGCCGCCGGGCTATCTGTGCTGCGGCTATCCGCAACGCGGCAGTGGCCAGTTCGACAAGGCCGAGAAGATGATCACCGACAACCGGGTGCTCTTCCATCGCGTCGCGAACACGCTGAACTATCTCGACATCAAGACCGTGGTGGTGAGCTGCGGCACCTGCTACGACCAGCTCCAGGGCTACCAGTTCGACAAGATCTTCCCGGGCTGCCGCATCGTCGACATCCACGAATACCTGCTCGAGAAGGGCATCACCCTGGGCGATGCGGGTGGCGGAGGCTACCTCTATCACGACCCCTGCCATACGCCGATGAAGCTGCAGGAGCCGATGAAGACGGTGAAGGCCCTGGTCGGCGACAACGTGCTCAAGAGCGACCGCTGCTGCGGTGAATCGGGCACGCTCGGCGTGACGCGCCCCGACATCTCGACGCAGATCCGCTTCCGCAAGGAAGAAGAGCTGCAGAAGGGCGAGTCGGCGTTGCGCGCTTCCGGCAAGATCGCCCCCGAAGGCAGCGTGAAGATACTGACCAGCTGCCCGAGCTGCCTGCAGGGCCTGAGCCGCTACGGCAACGATCTGAACAATGGCCTGCTCGAAGCCGACTACATCGTCGTCGAAATGGCCAACAAGATCCTCGGTGAGAACTGGATGCCCGACTACGTCGCTGCTGCGAACCAGGGCGGCATCGAGCGCGTGCTGGTGTGACGATGAAGCGCGTCGAGGGTTGCCCGCTGTGCGACGAGACCGGAGGTCGGCTGGTCCACGGCGCCGCGAAGTTCCGCGTGATCCATGCGGCGGAAGCGGGCTTTCCTGCCTTCTATCGTGTGGTGTGGAAGGACCATGTCGCCGAGTGGTCCGACCTCTCTTCCGCGGATCGCAGCCTGTGCATGGAGGCCGTTGCGATCGTGGAGCAGTGCCTGCGCGATGCGCTGGCGCCGGCCAAGATCAATCTCGCGGCACTCGGCAACATGGTTCCGCATCTTCATTGGCACGTGATTGCGCGCTTCGACTGGGACACGCGCTTTCCCGCGCCGGTGTGGGCGCCCGCGCAGCGCGAATGCGACGCCGCGTGCGAATCCACCGTCGAGGCTGCTCTGCCGGCGGTTGAACGCGACATGGTCCAGCGTCTTTCGAGCAGGAGTTTCTGATGGCAGGTTTGCAGGCCGGCGCACCGACGCCTCAATCGATTACCGTGCACAGCCTCTCGCGTGTGTTGGAGATCGGCTTTTCCGACGGCGCGGTCTTCAGGATTCCCTTCGAGCTGATGCGCATCTATTCGCCCTCGGCGGAAGTGCAGGGCCATGGCCCGGGTCAGGAGATCCTCCAGACCGGTAAACGCAACGTCGAATTGGTGGACCTCCAGCCTGTCGGCAACTATGCAGTGCAGCCCTCCTTCAGCGACGGCCACGACACCGGCATCTTTTCGTGGGACCTGCTGTACGACCTCGGCGCCCGTCAGGACGAGCTGTGGGCCGAGTACGAGAAGCGCCTTGCTGCGGCCGGCGTCGATCGCGATGCACCGATGCCCGAGAAGGGCGGACACGCCTGCGGCAGCCATTGAGAGAGTGAGAAATGCCCGGTGTCCCCACGGGGTCGTCGGCGCGGAGTGAACGCTTCCGGCCTAACATCGGAGGCATGAGTACCACCCACTTCGGATTCGAATCGGTCGAAGAGAGCGACAAGGCACGGCGCGTACGCGGCGTGTTCGACTCGGTCGCCTCGCGCTACGACCTCATGAACGACCTCATGTCCATGGGCCTTCACAGGGCATGGAAGGCCTACACCATCATGGTGGCGAACGTAGGCGAAGGCTCGAAGGTGCTCGACATTGCAGGCGGCACAGGCGACCTCGCCCTGGCCTTCGCCAAGAAGGTCGGCGCCACCGGACAGGTGGTACACACCGACATCAACGAGGCCATGCTGCGCACCGGCCGTGACCGTCTGCTGGATGCAGGCGTCGTGTTGCCCACGATGGTCTGCGATGCTGAGAAGCTGCCTTTTCCCGACAACCATTTCGACGTCGTCACCGTCGCGTTCGGCCTGCGCAACATGACCCACAAGGACGTCGCACTGAAGGAGATGAACCGTGTGCTTAAGCCACGCGGCAAGCTCCTGGTGCTGGAGTTCTCGAAGGTCGCCAAGCCGCTGCAGAAAGCCTACGACTGGTATTCGTTCAGCGTGCTGCCGCGCCTCGGCAAGGTGGTTGCCGGCGACGACGCCAGCTATCGCTACCTCGCCGAGTCGATCCGCATGCATCCCAGCCAGGATGAGCTCAAGACCCTCATGAAGGAGGGCGGTTTCGGGCATGTGGACTATCACAACATGACTGGCGGCGTCGTTGCGCTGCATGTTGGAATCAAGTGTTGAACCTGAGTTGTTTGTTTGCCGTAGAGGAGACGTCATGAAGAATTTGTTGTCCGTCATGCTGGTGTGTGCGCTGGCCGTCGTGAGCATCGATGCCGACGCAGCACGCATGGGTGGCGGCAAGTCGTTCGGCAAGCAGTCGAGCAATGTGACCCAGCGCCAGGCGACGCCTCCGCCCGCGACGCCCGTGCAGCCCGGCGCACCGGCCCAGACCGCCAACAACGCCGCCGCCAAGCCGGCACCGACGCCGCCGCAGACTGCGCCCACCACGCCGAAGCGCCAGTGGGGCGGCATCCTCGGCGGCCTCGCAGCGGGCCTTGGCCTCGCATGGCTTGCACATTCGCTCGGCCTCGGCGCTGGCTTCGGCAATGTTCTGTTGATCGTCCTGCTGGCCTTGGCTGCAGTTGCCGTGTGGCGCATCTTTGCCTCGCGTTCGCGCGGCTCGGCGGCGTCCCGTGCCGGCGGCTTCGCATTCCAGGGTGCGGGCAGTCCGGCGGATGCGACGGCGCCCACGCAATACAGCCCCAAGAACGTCGGCAACGATGCCTCGGCCCGTCCATGGGAGCGCAATCACGTGGCTTTCGATCCGACCCCGGTAAAGCAGCTTGACCATCCGGCCGGTTCGTCCATGGCGGGCGCGGCGGCTGCCGGTGGCAGCATGATCGGTTCGGCCCTGGTCGGATCGCAGTCCTGGGGCATCCCCGCGGGCTTCGACGCCGATGGGTTCCTCAACGCCGCGAAGCGCAACTTCGTTACCCTGCAGGATGCCTGGGACCGCGCCGATATCGGCACGTTGCGCTCGATGATGACCGACGAGATGGTCGGCGAGATCCGCCAGCAACTGGCCGAGCGCGAGAACCACACCGGAGGCCAGCCGAACAAGACGGAGGTCGTGATGCTCGACGCGAAGCTGCTGGGCATCGAGGAGTTGCCGGACGCCTACCTGGCGAGCGTCGAGTTCTCTGGAATGATCCGCGAGGATGTCTCGGCTGGCCCGAGTCCGTTCCGCGAAGTCTGGAACATGACCAAGCCCACCAATGGGGGCGGCTGGCTGGTCGCAGGCGTACAGGCGCTGCAATAGGCACGGCCGGCGCGAGTCGATAATGGGGACATGGTTACACCATCGTCCCCTTTTTCATTTCTAGACGACCTGTTCAATCGCGTCGGCAGTCGTCTGCAACCGCCGGATTGGGCAATCCGCGAGATCCAGCAGCGGACCGTGCTCTTCCTCAACCACGTGCTGCAACAGGAGCCGGAGGCCCAGCAACGGCTGGTGCGCCAGCAGGGTAGGGTGGCGCTGTTTCAGTGGCGCTTCGTCACGATGAAATTCGTCGCGACCCCTGCCGGCCTCCTGGACCTCGCGCCGGAAGGCGCCGAGCCCGAACTCACCTTGAGCGTCACCGAGGAATCTCCCTTCGGTCTTGCCCGCGCGGCGTTCAGCGGCGAGAAGCCAGCAGTGCGCATTGAAGGCGACGTGCAATTGGCTGCAGAGGTCAACTGGCTCGTCGACCATGTGCGCTGGGACGTCGAGGACGACCTCGCCCGCCTGATCGGCGACGTGCCTGCGCACACGATCGCGACCGGCGCACGCCGGGTGGTAGATGCGCTGCGCCGCTTTGTTGGTGAGCGCTCCGGCAAGGCCAGCGGCTCCGCGGGCGCCGAATGAGGCGCATCTATCGCGGCATCTTCATCGTCTGGGTCGCGCTTCGCTACGGCCTCGACGAACTCGTTCTCACGAGCTTCCAGAAGCCCTGGCTGCGCGCCTTGGCGCGAATCGTCTCGATCGGCCGCAAGCTCGATGCCCCGCGCGGCCAGCGTCTGCGCGAAGCCCTGGAACGCCTCGGACCCATCTTCGTCAAGTTCGGCCAGGTGCTGTCGACGCGCCGCGACCTGCTGCCGCCGGACATTGCCGACGAGCTTGCATGGCTGCAGGACCGGGTGCCGCCGTTTCCGTCGAAGGTGGCAATCGCCACCATCGAGCGCGCCTTCCGGCGGCCGGTTGGCGAGGTCTTTGTCGAGTTCGACGAGACGCCGGTAGCAAGCGCATCGATAGCCCAGGTGCATTTCGCGACCCTGCGCGTGCCTGACGGATCGGTGCGCGAAGTCGCGGTCAAGGTGCTCCGCCCGGGCATGCGCGACGTCATCGAGAAGGACCTTGCGCTCATGGCCGTCATGGCAGGTTGGGTCGAGAGCCTGTCGGCCGACGGCAAGCGGTTGAAGCCCCGCGAGGTGGTCGCCGAATTCGACAAGTACCTGCACGACGAGCTCGACCTCGTCCGCGAGGCAGCCAATGCGGCCCAGCTTCGCCGCAACATGGACAAGCTCAATCTGGTGCTGATCCCGGAGATGTTCTGGGACTTCTGCCATCCCGAAGTGATCGTGATGGAGCGCATGAAGGGCGTGCCGATCGCGCAACTCGACCGTCTGCGCACGGCCGGCGTCGACATCCCGAAGCTGGCGCGGGACGGCGTCACGATCTTCTTCACGCAGGTCTTCCGGGACGGCTTCTTCCATGCCGACATGCACCCGGGCAACATTCAGGTGAGCCTGGAGCCCGAGAGCTTCGGCCGCTACGTGTCGCTCGACTTCGGGATCATCGGCACGCTAACCGAGTCCGACAAGGAATACCTCGCGCAGAACTTCGTGGCGTTCTTCCGCCGCGACTACAAGCGCGTGGCAGAACTGCATCTGGAAAGCGGCTGGGTGCCGGTGGGTACTCGAATCGATGAACTCGAGGCAGCGATCCGCACGGTCTGCGAGCCGTACTTCGACCGGCCGCTCAAGGAAATCTCCCTGGGCATGGTGCTGATGCGCCTATTCCAGACCTCGCGCCGCTTCCATGTCGAGATCCAGCCGCAACTTGTGCTGCTGCAGAAGACGCTGCTCAATATCGAGGGGTTGGGCAGGCAGCTCGACCCCGAGCTAGACCTCTGGAACACCGCCAAGCCGTTCCTTGAAAAGTGGATGAGCGAGCAGATCGGCCCGCGCAAGCTGTTCGAACAACTGCGCGCCGAAGCGCCCCGGTACGCAAAATTGCTGCCCCAGTTGCCGCGCCTGATGCACGATTTCCTGGAGAATCGCCCCGCCGACCACCGGCGTGAGCTGTTGGAGCTCCTGGCCGCGCAGAAGCGGACCAACCGCCTCCTGCAAGCGATCATCTACGGTGGCATAGGTTTTGTATTGGGATTGCTCGCGATGCAGGTGCTGGTGCGCGTGCGTCTTTTCTGACTTGGAGAATTTGCCGTGCTGTTGACCCTGGTCATCGCCTACCTGCTCGTCACCATTGCCATCGGCCTGTATGCGGCCAAACGGGTGAAGAACACCACGGACTTCGCGATCGCGGGCCGGCACCTGCCGCTCTACATGATCGTGACCACGACCTTCGCGACGTGGTTCGGATCGGAAACGGTGCTTGGCATCCCGGCGAAGTTCATCGAAGGCGGCCTGAACGGGGTGATCGAGGACCCCTTCGGCGCGGGCACCTGCCTGATCCTGGTTGGCCTCTTTTTCGCCGGCAAGCTCTACCGGATGACGCTGCTCACCATCAGCGATTACTACCGCGAGCGCTACGGGCGGTTCGTCGAGATCGCCTGCTCGCTCATCATCATGCTCAGCTACCTGGGCTGGGTGTCCGCGCAGGTCACGGCGCTGGGGCTGGTCTTCAACGTGCTGTCGGGCGGCGCCATCGGCGTGTCGATGGGCATGGTGATCGGCGTCGTCTCGATTCTTGCCTACACGCTCTTCGGCGGCATGTGGTCGGTTGCCGTGACCGACTTCATCCAGATGATCATCCTGGTGCTGGGGCTGGCCGTGATCGCGACGTTCGCCGGGAACATGGCTGGCGGCGCAGACAAGGTGGTGGAATTCGCGGTGAGCAAGGAGCTGTTCAAGTTCTGGCCCGAGCCGACGCTCAAGGACATGATCTTCTTCTTCGCGGCGGCGATCACGATGATGCTGGGCTCGATCCCGCAGCAGGACGTGTTCCAGCGCGTGATGTCGGCCAACAGCGCCCGGGCGGCGACGCTCGGGCCGGTGATCGGCGGCGTGGCCTACATCCTCTTCGCGTTCGTGCCCATGTTCCTGGTGGCGAGCGCGCTGCTGATCATGCCGAGCGAAACCGCGACCCTGCTCAAGGAAGATCCGCAGAAGGTCCTGCCGACGCTGGTGCTCGAGAAGATGCCCTTCGTGATGCAGGTTTTCTTCTTCGGTGCGCTGCTCTCCGCCATCAAGTCGACCGCTTCGGCGACCTTGCTGGCGCCGAGCGTGACTTTCACCGAGAACATCTGGCGCCAGTTCCGTCCGGCCGGCAGCGACCGCTCGAATCTGATGACGATGCGCCTCACGGTGCTGGTGTTCAGCGTCTGCGTGCTCGCCTACGCGATCCGCATGCAGGGAACGCCGATCTACGAACTGGTGTCCGGGGCTTACCAAGTGCCTCTGGTGGGGGCTTTCGTGCCGCTCGTGTGCGGGCTTTACTGGCAGCGCGCCTCCACCCAGGGCGCTGTCGCTGCGGTGGTGCTGGGCATCGGTGTGTGGCTGCTCTTCCTCGCGACTTCATGGAGCGAGGTGTTCCCGGCGCAACTGGCGGGCCTGTTGGCTTCCTTCGGCGGGATGGTGGTGGGATCGCTGGCGCCGCAATGGGTGGCCAACACGCGTACCCCGCACCGGCCGCTGGCGGCCGACCCCGCCTGATCCGCGCGGCGCCCGGCGGGGTGGCGCCCCTATAATCGAGGGCTTTGCGAGCGGCTTCCAGCCGCTTCCTACGCCTCCCCATCCATGCCTATCTACGCATACAAGTGCAGCGCCTGTGGCTTTGCCAAGGATGTGCTGCAGAAAATGTCCGATGCTCCCTTGAGGGAGTGCCCGACTTGCGGCGCTGATGCGTTCAGCAAGCAAGTGACTGCTGCCGGCTTCCAACTCAAGGGCTCCGGCTGGTACGTCACCGACTTCCGCGACGGCGGCAAGTCCGGCGGCGACAAGACGTCCGTCAACTCGCCCTCCGATAGCGCGTCGGCCAAGCCGGCAGAAGCTCCCGCGAGTGCGCCGGCGCCTGCCTCTGCGCCTGCGCCTGCGCCCGCCGCGTCACCCGCACCCAGCGCGGACTGAGGTTGCGACCCGTCATGCTCGCCCTGCGCAAATGGCTGCTGTCCGGCTTGCTGGTCATCGTTCCGCTGGCCATCACGCTGGCCGTGTTGAACTGGATCATCGGCACGCTCGACCAGACGTTATGGCTATTGCCGGAAGATTGGCAGAAATACCTCAGCGAGCACAAGGTGCGCGGCCTCGGCGTCCTGCTGACACTGGCCATCTTGCTCAGTGTCGGCGCGGTCGCGAGCAATTTCGTCGGCAAACGTCTGTTGGGTTGGGGTGATGCGGTGGTTCGCCGTATCCCCGTGGTTCGGTCGATCTATTCGAGCGTCAAGCAAGTCTCCGACACGCTGTTCTCCGAGAACGGCAACGCATTCCGCACCGCCGTGCTGGTCCAGTGGCCACGCGAGGGCGTCTGGACGATCGCCTTCGTGACCGGGACCCCCGGCCAGGAGGTCGTCGACCATTTGGGCGGAGGCGAATACCTCGGCGTGTATGTGCCGACAACGCCCAACCCGACGGGCGGCTATTTCGTGATGCTCAAGCGCAGCGACTGCATCGAACTCAGGATGAGCGTGGACGACGCGCTCAAGTACATCGTCTCGATGGGGGTCGTCGTTCCTGGCGGCCCTGCAGCGATCGCGATCAAATAAACGCGCCCACGGGCGCCGGAATCCATCTATGGCCATGCGTACAAACTATTGCGGTCTCGTGACCGAAGCCCTTCTGGGACAAACCGTCACCCTTTGCGGTTGGGTCAATCGCCGGCGCGACCATGGCGGCGTGATCTTCATCGACCTGCGCGATCGCGAGGGTTATGTCCAGGTGGTGTGCGACCCCGATCGCGCGTCCACCTTCGCGACGGCCGAAGGCTTGCGCAACGAGTACTGCCTGCAGATCACCGGCCTCGTTCGCGCGCGCCCCGAGGGCACGACGAACGACAACCTCAAGAGCGGCAAGATCGAAGTGCTGTGCCACGAACTGAAGGTTCTCAACCCTTCCGTGACGCCGCCTTTCCTGCTCGACGACGACAACCTCTCCGAAACCACCCGCCTGACGCACCGCGTGCTCGACCTGCGCCGTCCGGTGATGCAGCGCAACCTGATGCTGCGCTACAAGGTGACGATGGAGACGCGCAAGTTCCTCGACGCGAACGGATTCATCGACATCGAGACGCCGATGCTCGGCAAGTCCACGCCTGAAGGCGCTCGCGACTACCTCGTGCCGAGCCGTGTGCACGACGGCAGCTTTTTCGCGTTGCCGCAGTCGCCGCAGCTCTTCAAGCAACTGCTGATGGTGTCGGGCTTCGATCGCTACTACCAGATCGTCAAGTGCTTCCGCGACGAAGACCTTCGAGCCGACCGCCAGCCTGAGTTCACGCAGATCGACATCGAGACCTCGTTCATGGCCGAGGAAGAGATCCGCGAAATGTTCGAAGGCATGATCCGCAAGGTGTTCCGTGCCGCGGCCGAGGTCGAGCTGCCGTCGTTCCCGGTCATGACCTACGGCGACGCCATGTTCAAGTACGGGTCCGACAAGCCGGACCTGCGCGTGAAGCTCGAGTTCACCGAACTCACCGAGGTGATGCGCAACGTCGAGTTCAAGGTGTTCGCACAGGCTGCGAACGCGACCGGTGGCCGCGTGGTGGCACTGCGTGTGCCGGGTGGCGGTGCCGAGGGCGGTCTCTCGCGCGGCGACATCGACGCCTACACCGAGTTCGTCAAGATCTACGGCGCCAAGGGTCTTGCCTACATCAAGGTCAACGATGCCGGAAAGGGCCGCGACGGCCT
>JAGIAI010000085.1 GCA_017744935.1 Variovorax sp. | reverse complement strand
CGGGCGGCACGACCATCTCGGGCGGCACGCTGTCGGTGGGCGCGGATGCGAACCTGGGTGCGGCTGCGGGCGGTGTGACGCTGAATGGCGGCACGCTGGAGACGAGCGCAAGCTTCACGTCGGGCCGAGCGGTGACGATCGCGGCCAACAACGGCAGCATCCAGACCGATGCGGGAACAACCCTGACGCAGACTGGCACCATCTCCGGGGCCGGCGGTGCGCTAACGAAGGCGGGAGATGGCACGCTGGTTGTGACCGGCGACAACACCTACAGCGGCGGCACGACCATCTCGGCGGGGACCTTGCAGCTTGGCACCACCAGTGGTCTCACCGGCTCGATCGTGGGCGACGTGGCCAACAACGGCACGCTGGCTCTCGGCCACGGAAATGCCTGGACCTTTGGAGGCACGATCAGCGGCAGCGGCAACGTTACCCAGGTCGGTTCCGGGACCACGACGCTGACCGCGGACAACACCTACACCGGTGGCACGACCATCTCGGCGGGTACGTTGCAGCTAGGCAATGGCGGCACCACCGGCTCGATCGTTGGCAATGTAGTGGACAACGCCGCGCTGGCGTTCAATCGCAGCGATGCGCTGACCTTCGCGGGCACGATCAGCGGCAGTGGGTCGCTCACGCAGGCCGGCACCGGCACCACCACGCTGACCGCCGACAACACCTACACGGGCACCACGATCATCTCGGCAGGCACGCTGCAACTGGGCGCCGGCGGAACGACCGGCAGAATCGCTGGCAACGTCACCAACAACGGCACGCTGGCCTTCAACCGCTCGAACGCCATGACCTACGCAGGCACCATCAGCGGTGGAGCCTTGGTCCAGGCGGGTGTTGGCACCACCATGCTCACGGGAAGTGGTTCTTCCGTCGCCAGCGTCAACGTCAACGCCGGCACGCTTGACCTCGCACAGCCGGGCGCCTTCAACGCGGGTGCCTACACGACGGCGTCGGGCGCCACGACGCACATCGCTGCCGATTCGACGTTGACCGTTGGAGGCGCGTTCACGCAAGCGACCGGAAGCACACTCGCCGTCGAACTCGGCAGCGCACAGCCCATCGTCTCGGCGGCCACGGCCAACCTCGGCGGCACGCTCGACATCACGGGCTTCGGCGCCGCCGTTCCGAACACCGCCAGTGCTTTGACGAGCACGCATTTCAATGTGATCCACACCGCGGGCGGCATCACCGACGACTTCTCGACGGTCGAGTTGGGAGGTGCCGGCAGCGATCTCGACTTCCTCACGCTGGCAGGGAGCAAGTCGGCCGATACGCTGGACTACAGCGTGGGGTTCGGCCTGACGTGGCTGGCCGGCACCACGGCGGGCAATGGCGTGTTCACGCTTGCGAATGCGGGCGAGACCTTCAACGTCGATGTGCCGCTGGCCAACCAGGCGCCTTCCGCGTCGGGATGGGACGGAACGACCCTCACCAAGAACGGCGTAGGCACGCTGATCCTGTCGGCGGCCAACACCTACACAGGGGCCACCACGATCAATGCAGGCACCCTGCAAGCCGGCATCGCGAACGCCTTCGCAACGAGCAGCGCAGTGAACGTCGCCGCCGGCGCGACGCTGGCGCTGAACGGATTCAACCAGCTCGCGCACAACCTCGGTGGTGCTGGGAGCGTTACGCTCGGAAGCGCCGCACTGACCGTGCAAAACGACAGCGACACTGCCTTCGGCGGTGTCATCAGCGGCACGGGCAGCCTGACCAAGGAAGGCGCCGCGACACTGATGCTCGCCGGCAACAACACCTACACCGGCGGCACCACCATCAATGCCGGCACATTGCAGATCGGCGACGGTGGCTCGAGCGGCAGCATCGTCGGCAGCATTTCCAACAACGCGTCGCTGGTCATCAACCGATCGGACAGTGTCGATATGCCCGGCGCCATCAGCGGCAGCGGTTCGCTCACCAAGCTGGGCACAGGTGTGGCATCACTCGCCGGTGCGAACACCTACAGCGGCACGACCAACGTCAACGCCGGCACGCTCAAGGCCGGTGCTGCCAATGCCTTCAGCGCCGTCTCTGCCCATACGGTAGCGGCCGGCGCGACGCTGGACACCGGCGGCTTCAACCAGACGATCGCGGCTTTGGACAACGCCGGCACCGTGAACCTCATCGGCAGTGCGCCGGGCAGCACGCTCACCGTCACGGGCGCCTACGTGGGCCGAGGCGGCACCCTGCGACTCGGCACCCGGCTCGGCGACAGTGCGAGCCCGAGCGATCGGCTGGTGCTCGATGGGCCGGCGGCCAGCGCCAGCGGTACCACCAACCTGGAGATCACCAATCTCTCGGGCCTGGGGGCGCTCACGAGCGGCAACGGCATCGAAGTGATCAGTGCCCAAAATGGCGCGACCACCACGGCGCAAACCACCAAGGACGCCTTCGTGCTGGCCGGAGGCGCAGCTGTCGCAGGCGTCGCCAAGGGCAATACCACCCTGCAGGCATCTCACATCGATGCAGGCGCCTACGAATATCGGCTCTATGCGGCCGACGCGAGCGGTGCGGGCGAGAACTGGTATCTGCGCTCGACCTCGACGATTGCCCTGCCTCCGCCGGCCGGGCCAACGCCCGAGATTCTTCCGCCGCCGATCGAGGTGCCCACCTATCGTGCCGAAGTCCCGATGGTCGCCGGCCTGCCCTCGCAGTTCCGCCAGGGCGATCTGGCGATGCTCGGCAATCTCCACCGCAGGATCGGCGACGAGAACGCGGCACCGTCTTCAGACGGTCAATCCGCGTCACGCGACCGGCGTGCCTGGGGTCGGGCGGTCTACACCGACCTCGACATCCGGCAGGACGGCACTGTCAGTCCGCAAAGCAGCGGATACCTCGGCGGCCTTCAGGCGGGCACCGATCTGTGGTCTGACAACGCGTGGCGAGCCGGCATCTACGTCGGCTATCTCGAAGGTGGTTCCGATGCCACGGGCAACGCGCGCGGAACCATCGGCCACGTCGGTCGCAACGACCTGCAGTCACGTTATCTCGGCGGCTATGCGACCTGGAGCGGCGAAGATGGGCTTTATGCGGACACGGTATTGCAGGCCGGAAGCCACAGATACACACTGCACCCGGACTTCAATCCCAGCGTCTCCGGCAAGGCCAGCAGCCTGACCGCCTCGCTCGAAGTGGGCAAGCCCTACAAGCTCTCGGGAGACTGGAGCATCGAGCCGCAAGCCCAGCTGGCATACCAGCGAAGCAGCTTCGACGACGTGCAGCTTGGCGGCGCCACGGTTCGGCAGAGCACCGATGCCGGCTGGATCGGCCGTGTCGGCGTGCGCATCAAGGGCGACATGACCACGTCGGCGGGACGGCTGCAGCCCTATGGTCGCGTCAACCTGTACTACGGCACGTCCGGCACCGATGTCGCACGCTTCATCGCGCCCGGCGCGGTCACCGACATCGCGAGCCGAACCGGCTACACCTCCGCGGAGCTGGCCGCCGGCGCAACACTCGCGCTGAACGACAAGGCCAGTCTCTACGGCGAACTGGGGCGCGTGTTCAGCGTCTCTGGCGATGCCCGCGTGCGTTCGTCCATCCAGGGCAGCGTGGGCCTGAGGGTTACCTGGAAGTAGTGCCTCCCAGCCGCAGTTCAACACCACCCGGAGCGGCCATGCATATCGGAATCTCCGTGTGTACCCACGAGGGGCAGCGCATCTGGGCGAATGGATTGGGCCAGAACGTGGTGCTTCTCGCGCAGCTCTTTCAGAACTTGCCGTTTGTCCAGTCGGTCTCGCTGATCGACGTTGGAGCGCGCGGGACGGCGCAGCCAGTCGCGCTGGGGCAGGTCCAGCTTCGCACGTTGACTGTTCAAGATGCGACCACGCAGGTTGACTTGATTGTCGAAATGGCGGGCGCCCTGGACCCCCAATGGGTCGCCTCGATGCGAAGCCAGGGAAAGAAGGTGGTCTACGTGTGCTGTGGCCATCCATACGCAGGGCTCATCGAGCCCACGATTCCCGGAAGGCCCTTGGCTTTTTCAAGGGCCGACCGATGCGATGAGGTCTGGGTCTTGCCCAAGGACTCGGAGTTCGCGCCCATGCTGCGATTTCTGCATCGATGCCCCGTCCATGTCGTGCCGTTCATCTGGCACCCTCAGTTCGCACAGGCGCGCATCAAGGAGGTCGAGCAGCTTGGCCAGCATTTCGGCTATCGCGCGCGCGGTGCTGAGGATGCGGGATGGCGCGTGGCGATATTCGCGCCCGCAACTGCGGTGGTCGAGACTTCGATCGTCGCCATGGTTGCTGGTATCGATCCCACCGAATCGCTGGATGGCCGCGTCAAGGTGACGCATGTGCTGAACACACTGCACGCAAGGGACTACCCGTCCACGCGCTATTTCGTGGGCTCGGCGGACCTGTTTCACCAGCCCAAGGCCATCTTTCATGGGGCCTTCGACATCGTGAGCTTCATGGCGGAGTTCGCGGATGCCGTGATTGCACAGGGTTGGCAAAGCGACCAGAACTACAGCTATCTCGATGTGCTGTATGGCGACTACCCGTTGATCCACAACTCCACCTGGCTCGCGGACGCCGGCTACTACTACGAGGACGAGAGAGGCGATGCGGCCGGAGGCGAGCCACAGTTGCGCCGGGCCATCGTCGATCACGAAAAGTACCTCCACGAATACCGCGTGCGCACACGCCGGGTCATCGCCTCGGTCGATCCGCTTCATCACGACAACCTCGACTCGTACGCCGAGAGATTGCTGGCGCTATACACAGCTCAGGAGAGCACTTGAACAAGAGTGTCGGGTCTGATCGCGAGCGGGTTTGCATCTGGAGCAGCCGCGCAGACAGTGACTTCAGCGTTCCGCCGATGCCAAATGCTCGTCAAAGAGTTCGATGATGACCGAGCGCACCCAGGCGTGCGTCGGATTCGATGTATGGCGATGTCGCCAGATGATCCAGAAGGGGCGTGGCGGTACAGGGATGGGCGGCTCCGCGATCACGAGCGATTCTGCAAACGGGCTGGTCGCCACCAGCGAGTTCGGCAGCACCGCGACGCAGTCCGATCCGGCGATCACTGCGAGCGCTTGCTGGTGGCTATGCAAGGTCAGGACCAGGTTCCGGGTATATCCACGTGCGGCAAGGACCTGGTCGTAGATACCCGCGGTCATTCCGCCGGTCCGGTAGTCGATGTGCCTTGCGTTCAGGAACTCATCGAGGTCGATCGATTCCTTGTGCAGCGCATGTCCGCGCCGCATGATCAGGCTGTGGTGTACACGCCAGAGCGCATGCGTGTTGAATTCATTGCGATGCAGCAGGTCGTTGAGATATGTGCCGAGCAGGATGTCGACGTTGTCCTTCTCGAACAGGGTCGGAAGATCGACATGGCCGTACGGAACGACGTCCAGCCGCAGCCGTGGCGCGTGGTCCTGGAGATATGCACTCAGACGAGGAACCACACGCTCGATGGTGTAGTCCGTCATGGCGATCCGAACGTGATCGTCGCAGGTCGTCGGATCGAATGACTTCGGCGCCAGTGCCTCGCGCATTCCGACGAAGTGGGGTTCGAGGGCGTACCAGAGCTCCCGGGCAGTGGCTGTCGGAACCACTCCGCTGCTCGTTCTTTCGAAGAGCGCATCGCCGAAGGTCTCACGCAGACGGGCGATTGCATTGCTCACGGCCGGCTGCGTCAGGTTCAGGCGTTCGGCGGCACGCGTGACGTTGGCCTCTTCAATGACCGCCTCGAATACACGCAGCAGGTTCAGGTCAAGGGTTCGGAATTTGTCATCCATGCCGTCCTCCCGTCGCTAACCCGGGGGCGGCAGCGCGCCGATGGAGCGCAAGACGTTGCGCGTGATGCCCTGCCGCTTGGCAAGATCGCCGGTCCTATTGGGTGTGTCCATGTTCAGGGCGAAGAAAACCGGGCCTTTGGGCCACTCGACCCAGCCGACCCACCAGCCGATCTTCCCGGTCCAACCCGTCTTTGCGCGCAGGATCCAGTCCGGCCCCGCCTCATTGATCATCACGTCCTTCACGAGGCGCTGGTGTTCGGCCTTGAAGGGCAGTTGATTGCGATAGAGCCGCTGCAGGAAGTCGATCTGCTCGGTGGACGAGATGGCGAGATCGCCCTCCACCCAGAACGGCTTCTCGCCCGTGGCGACGGCGTTGCCGTAGCCGATCTTTTTCATGTACGCGGTCTCGCGCGTCTGGCCCAATTGGCTTGCGAAGCGTTCATACACCCAGACGGTGGAGTTCCTCATGGAGGAGCGCAGATTCTGGTCCTGGTTCCATGCCGGTTGGGAACGCTGCACGCCGTCCCAAGGAATGACCTGGAACTCGTCGCGCAGGATGCCGGCATCGAGCGCGAACAGGCTGTGGGGAATCTTGAAAGTGGATGCGGGCGAGTAGCGGCGCTCTGCGCGCGCTGCATCGAAGACGAGGGTGCTTCCGGGTCCGCTCCGCGCATCGAGCACAACGATGCTGCCTTGCGCATCGGCTTCGGTGAAGAAGCGGGACCACTCCGTCTTTTGCTGCATCTGCGGGACGGCCAACGTGATGTCCGCGAACGTTGTCGCCAACGCGCCGACGAGGAGATCTCTGCGATTCATTTGAAGAGTCTAGTGCGCATGTTCGAATGTCAGGCAATGCATTTCCGCGTGTGGCGACGGTTCAGCCTTCCGTTGCCGGAATCGGCACATCGTCGAAGCGCTTGAATTCCTGCAGCGAAAAGCTCGTCTGCACGTGCCGCACGCCCGGCAGCCGGTGCAGCTTGCTCTGGAGCAACTCTGAATAGGCATCGAGGTCTTTCGCGATCACCATCAGCAGAAAGTCCGCCGACCCGGTGATGCCGTGGAACATCACCACCTGCGGGATGGCTCGCACCGCCTCGACGAATTCATTGGATCGCGCCTCGTTCTGGAAATCGATGCTGATGCTGACGAAGGCGACCACGCCGTAGCCGAGCGCCCGCCGGTCGAGCCGCGCGTGATAGCCGTCGATCAAGCCCGATTCCTCCAGACGACGAATCCGCCGCCAGCACGGCGATTGCGAAAGGCCGGTCATCTGCGCCAGTTCGCCTGTGGTCAGCCTGGCGTTCTCCTGCAGTGCTGCGAGCAGTTGGCGGTCGGTGTTGTCGAGATCGACGAGCATAAAAATTCCTGAAATTGAACTCTGGTTGAACAAATTATGCGAGCCGAAAAATATCGTTGGCAAGGATGACCCGATCAAGAACAATCCCGCAACCCTCCCTTCCTTAACGAGAACCCCAATGACCACAGCGACCGCATCCTTGTTCGATCACGTTCCTGCCTATGGGGGCGACCCCATCCTTTCCCTGATGGAAGCCTTCCAGAAGGACCCGCGGCCGCAGAAGGTCAGCCTCAGCATCGGCGTGTACTTCGACAACGAAGGCCGCCTGCCGGTGCTCTCGTCGGTCCGCAAGGCCGAGACCGCGATGCTCCAGGAACTGGGCCCGCGTCCGTACCTGCCGATGGAAGGCCTGGCCGATTTCCGCAGCGGCGTGCAGCGCCTGCTGTTCGGCGCCGAGCATGAAGCAGTGAAGAATGGGCGCATCGCCACCCTGCAGACCCTCGGCGGCTCGGGCGGCCTCAAGGTCGGCGGGGACTTCCTGCATCGCTACTTCCCGGAAAGCGGCATCTGGGTGAGCGACCCGACCTGGGAGAACCACCACGCCATCTTCGAGGGCGCGGGCCTGGAGGTGAAGACCTATCCCTACTACGACGCGAAGACCGGCGGCCTGCGCTTCGACGACATGCTGACCGCGCTGCGCGACCTGCCGAAGCGCAGCATCGTGCTGCTGCACGCGAGCTGCCACAACCCGACCGGTGTCGACCTCACCAACACGCAATGGCAGACGCTGATCCCGCTGCTGCGCGAGCGCGAGCTGATCCCTTTCATCGACATCGCCTACCAGGGCTTCGGCGACGGGCTCGACCAGGACGCCTTCGCGGTGCGCGCGATGGTCGATGCCGGCCTGCAGTTCTTCGTCGCCAATTCGTTCTCGAAGAACTTCTCGCTGTACGGCGAGCGCTGCGGCGGCCTGAGCGTGGTGTGCGCAAATCGCGAAGCCGCAGACGTGGTGCTGGGCCAGCTCAAGGCCACGGTGCGCCGCAACTACTCCACGCCGCCGACGCACGGCGGCCGCCTCGTCGCACGCGTGCTGCAGGACCCGGCGCTCTTCGCCGAGTGGTCGAACGAAACGGCGGAAATGCGCAAGCGCATCCGCGCCATGCGCGAGCGCCTGCATGCGGTGCTCACCGACAAGTTCCAGGGTCGTCGCAACTTCGACTACTTCCTCACGCAGCGCGGCATGTTCAGCTACACCGGCCTGAGCGAGGCGCAGGTGGATCGCCTGCGCGAAGAGCATGGGGTGTACCTCGTGCGTTCGGGCCGCCTGTGCCTGTCGGGCCTGACGACGAACAACGTGGACCACGTGGCCGAGTCCATGGCCGCCGTTCTGGGTTGATCCGCATGACCACGCAGGCTTCCGGCTCGGTGCCCGAGCACATCGTCCACGAAGAAAAGGCGCAGCTCGACTTCAGCCGTTCGATGAGCTACGGGGACTATCTGCACCTGGACCAGATCCTCAACGCGCAGAAGCCGCTGTCCCCTGCGCACGACGAAATGCTCTTCATCGTGCAGCACCAGACCAGCGAGCTGTGGATGAAGCTCATGCTGCACGAGTTGAGCGCCGCGCTGCGCTGCATCGCGAGCGACGAGCTCGATGCCGCGTTCAAGATGCTCGCGCGCGTCTCGCGCATCATGGAACAGCTCGTCCATGCCTGGGACGTGCTCGCGACGATGACGCCGCCCGAGTACACCGCGATGCGGCCGTACCTCGGCATGTCGAGCGGCTTCCAGAGCTATCAATACCGCTGCATCGAGTTCTCGCTGGGCAACAAGAATCCGGCGATGCTGAAGCCCCATGAGCACCGCAGCGACCTGCTCGAACGCGTGCGCGTCGCCTACGAATCTCCGTCGCTGTACGACGAGTCGCTGAGGCTCCTCGCGCGCCGCGGGCTGGTGATCCCGGCCACGCACACCGACCGCGACTGGACACAGCCCTACGTGGCGAGCGATGAAGTGACCAAGGCCTGGAGCGAGGTCTATCGCGATCCGCGCACGCACTGGGACCTCTATCAGCTCGCGGAGGAACTGGTGGATCTCGAAGACGCCTTCCGTCTTTGGCGCTTCCGCCATGTCACGACCGTGGAGCGCGTCATCGGCTTCAAGCGCGGCACCGGTGGCACGGGTGGCGTGAGCTATCTGCGCAAGATGCTCGACGTGGTGCTGTTCCCTGAACTCTGGCGCGTGCGGACCGAACTGTGAGTAGCGTGGCGGTGCTGTCCCTCGAAGACCGCGAGCGCGAGTACTCGCCGAGTTCGTGCATCGGCGGCGACTACATGCCGTTCCTGGACGCCTACGCGGAGCAAAGTGCGGTGGCGCTGCAAGGGCGTGCAGTCCGGCGCGACCTCCCTTATGGCGACCAGCCGACCCAGCGGCTCGATCTGTTCGTGCCGCGCGGCAAGTCCGGTGCGCCGTTGCCACCCTTGCTCGTCTTCATCCACGGCGGCTATTGGCAGGAGCTGTCGAAGAACGACTCTCTCTTCGGCGCACCAGGCGCCCTCGATGCGGGCTTTGCCTACGCCGCCATCGACTACACGCTCGCGCCGCACGCGAGCGTCGGTGCGATCGCGATCGAGTGCCGGAATGCGCTGCGCTGGCTGCATGCGCATGGCGCTGAACTGGGCTTCGATCCGTCTCGCATCCTGGTCGCCGGAAGTTCCGCCGGTGCCCACCTCGCGGCGATGTGCTGCGTCAGAGACTGGGCCGAAGACCAGGACCTGCCCGCTGGTGTTCCTGCCGCCGGCGTCCTGGTTTCGGGCGTCTACGAACTTGAGCCGCTGATCGGCACCTCCATCGACGGGGCGCTGTCGCTCACATCGCGTGATGCCGCAGTCTGGAGCCCGATGCGGCTATCGCTGGCCGCTTTCCCGCAGACGGTGATCTGCTGGGGCGAGATCGAGACCGACGAGTTCGAACGCCAGAGCCGCGCGTTCGCGGATGCGGTTGCCGCCGCAGGCGCCCCCCGGCCCGAGTTGTTCGAGGTTCCGGTGCGCAACCACTTCGACGTCACCCTCGATCTGTCCGAACGCGGCACGTTGCTCGGCGATGCCACGCTTCGCCTTCTCGAAGCCTTGCGAGACCGATCCCAATGAAAGAAATCATCGACACCGGCCTGCCGCCGCTGAAGCAACCCTTCTCCTGGGCCGTGAAGGCATCAGGCCTGCTCTTTACCGCGCACGGCCCGGTGCGCACGGACGGCACCATCGACACCGGCCCGATTGCCGAACAGGCGCGGCTGACGTTCGCCAACCTCAAGCGTGCGGTCGAGGCGGCGGGCGGCACGCTGGCCGACGTCACCCAGGTGCTGATCTACATGACCGACGTGAAGGACATGCCGGCCATCGACGAGGTCTACCGCGAATTCTTCGAGGCGCCCTATCCGAACCGCTCCAGCATGGGCGTGGCGGGCCTCGTGGTGCCCGGCATGAAGATCGAGATCGTCGCTTACGCAGTGATCGGCTAGGCCGGCGAGAGCGCCGGCTCCAGCCTCATTGCGGAACGACGCGCGCGTTCTCGCCCTTGCCCTGAATGAACACCTTCTGCCCGACGCGCAAGCCGGGCGTCACCGGCTGGGTCACCTGCACCAGCACGCCGCTGTTGGTGCGCACAAAGATCTCCTGGCCTTCGAGCGGCCGGTCATAGCGGCGCGCCACTTCGGCACCGCCGATGGTGCCGCCGATCGCACCGACCACCATCGCCACGTCGCGGCCCGTGCCGCCGCCGATCAGGCTGCCGATGCCCAGGCCGGTCAGCCCGCCCAGCACGGCGCCCACGCCCGTGCCGACGTTGCTCTGGATCTGCGCCGGCCGGATCTGCTCGATGGTCCCCTGGCGGATCGTGGGGTCCTCAGGCGGGGTGGTTGCGCACGCGGCCAGCACCAGTGCCATGGCCAAAGCGGCAATGCGGGAGAAGAACTTCATCGTCATCGGGATGCCTCCTTCCGGGCGTCGTTGGTTGTCGGTTGTCGCAAAAGATGATGGCAGGCGACACGCGCGAGGCAATTGGCCATACGTGCAGCGCCGCTTGCACCTTCGGGCATTGACACCCCAGTGCGTTGCGATCGCAACCATTCCTCGTTGGCTTGACAAAGATTCGGTGCCCGCCAATGCTAGGTCTCTGACATCGAGAGCGGGTAGCAGCAACAACCGCAGGTCGATCGACCACCGAGAGGAGATCCGATGGCTTCAGAACAAAAAATGTCCCGCATGCAACTCACCGCGATGGTGGTGGGCGGCATGGTGGGCGCGGGGATTTTCTCGCTGCCGCGCACGTTTGCGAGTGCCACCGGGCCTCTTGGCGCGGTGATCGCGTGGAT
>JAGIAI010000084.1 GCA_017744935.1 Variovorax sp. | reverse complement strand
GGACCAGGCGCGCAAGGCACCCGATCGGCATGGCGTTACTTGACGTCTTTCCAGTACGCGGCATTCAAGCGCCAAACAAAGACCACTGCCATGACAAGGAACAGCAGCACCCAGACGCCGACGCGAATGCGCGTGTTCTGCGCCGGCTCGGCCATCCATTGCATATAGCTCACCAGATCGCCCATGGCCTGGTCGAACTGGGCCGGCGTCATGGTGCCGGGCGAGAGTTGCTCCCAGCCCTTGAACACCTCGACCTCATGGCCATGCGACTCGACCTTGTCGAAGATCGGGCGGCGCTCGCCCTGGAGCTGCCACAGCACGTGCGGCATGGCGACGCTCGGGAAGGCGAGGTTGTTCCAGCCCGTGGCCTTCGTGTCGTCGCGGTAGAAGGTCCGCAGGTAGGTGTAGAGGTAGTCTGCACCGGTGCCGCCGTGGCCGGCGCGCGAACGCGCAACGAGCGTGAGATCCGGAGGAACCGCGCCGAACCACTCCTTCGCCTGATGCGGGTCCAGGTTGGCCTTCATCGTTTCGCCGACCTTGTCGGTCGTGAAGAGAAGGTTGTCCTTGATCTGCTGCTCCGTGATGCCCAGGTCGGTGAGCCGGTTGTAGCGCATGAACGCCGCCGAATGGCAGTTGAGGCAGTAGTTGACGAAGAGCTTCGCGCCGTTCTGCAGCGCGGCCAGATCGGTCGTGCGGTTCGGCGCCTTGTCCCAGGGAATGCCGCCTTCGGCGGCGTGCGCGCCGGTCACGATGCCCAGGGCCGCGATCAACGTGAGGATCAGTTTCTTCATTGTTGTGTTCTCCCGGTCAGTGCGCGGCAAAGGTCACGCGCTCGGGGACCGGCTTGAATTCGCCCAGGCGACTCCACCACGGCATCAGCAGGAAGAAGCCGAAGTAGAACAGGGTGCCGACCTGCGACACGCGCTCGCCCACGGGCGACGGCGGCTGCACACCGAGATAGGCCAGCACCACGAAGTTGATCACGAAGATGCCGTACATGGCCTTGTGCCAGCCTGGACGGTAGCGGATCGACTTGACCGGGCTGTGATCGAGCCACGGCAGGAAGAACAGGATGATGACGGCGCCGCCCATCACGACCACGCCCCAGAACTTGGCGTCGATCGACAGCATCATCGCGGCCACGCCGAGCGCGACGATCACGATCAGGCCCTTGAAGATCGAGGGGATGCGCGTCTTCCAGACACCGAACGCTGCCGCGGCAACCACGCAGGCGATGAGCGCGTACATCATCTCGCTGGTGATGGCGCGCAGCATCGAATAGAACGGCGTGAAGTACCACACCGGCGCGATGTGGTTCGGCGTCTTCAGCGAATCGGCGGGGATGAAGTTGTTGTACTCGAGGAAATAGCCCCCGGCTTCCGGCGCGAAGAAGATCACCGCAGAGAAGATGGTGAGGAACACCACCACGCCGAAGATGTCGTGCACGGTGTAGTACGGGTGCGACGGGATGCCGTCCACCGGATGGCCGTCGGGGCCGCGGTTGGCCTTGATCTCGACGCCGTCGGGATTGTTCGAGCCCACTTCGTGCAGGGCGATCAGGTGGGCGACCACCAGGCCGAGCAGCACCAGCGGCACCGCGATGACGTGGAAGCTGAAGAAGCGGTTGAGGGTCGCATCGCTCACGACGTAGTCGCCGCGGATCAGGATCGCGAGGTCAGGACCAATGAAGGGGATCGCGGAGAACAGGTTCACGATGACCTGAGCGCCCCAGTAGCTCATCTGGCCCCAGGGCAGGAGGTAGCCCATGAACGCCTCGGCCATCAGGCACAGGAAGATGGCGCAACCGAAGATCCAGATCAGCTCGCGCGGCTTGCGGTAGCTGCCGTAGATGAGCCCTCGGAACATGTGCAGGTACACCACGATGAAGAACGCCGAAGCGCCCGTGGAGTGCATGTACCGGATCAGCCAGCCCCATGGCACGTCGCGCATGATGTACTCGACCGACGCGAACGCCAGCGTCGCATCGGGCTTGTAGTGCATCACCAGGAAGATGCCGGTCACGATCTGGATCACGAGGACCAGCATCGCGAGCGAGCCGAAGATGTACCAGAAGTTGAAATTCTTCGGCGCGTAGTACTTGCCCCACTGGTCGTTCCAGAGCTTCGTCAGCGGGAAACGGTTGTCGACCCAGTTGAGGAGCTTCTCGCCTGTCGGCGCGTTGGGGGAGATTTCCTTGAATTCAGCCATGTCGTGCTCCTCAAGCCTTCTTGTCTTCGCCGATCAGGAGGCGAGTGTCGGAAAGGTACATGTGGGGAGGGACAGGGAGATTGTCTGGCGCCGGCTTGTTCTTGAAGACGCGTGCGGCGAGATCGAAGGTCGAGCCGTGGCAGGGGCAGAGAAAACCGCCTTGCCAGTCGTCGGGCAGCGAGGGCTGCGGACCCGGCTGGAACTTGTCGGTGGGCGAGCACCCCAGGTGCGTGCAAATGCCGACGACCACGAGGACCTCCGGCTTGATCGAGCGATGTTCGTTGCGCGCATAGGGCGGCGTGAACTCGTCCGGATTGCGCTTGGATTGCGGATCGGCCAGGAGGCCGTCGAGCTTGGGCAGCTCGGCGAGCTGCTCGGGCGTTCGCTTGAGGATCCACACGGGCTTGCCGCGCCACTCCACGGTCATCTTCTCGCCGGGCTGGAGGCCGCCGATGTCGACTTCCACCGGCGCGCCGGCGGCCTTGGCCCGTTCAGAGGGCTGGAATGTGCTGACGAAGGGGACGGCGACAGCCACTCCGCCCACCGCTCCTGCACAACCTGATGCGATCAACCACGTCCGCTTGCTAGTGTCAATCCGGGGGTGGCCGGCTGCGCTGTCACTCATGGGGGATCCTCAATGTTCTTCGCTAAGGTCTTGGGGTCAACCAACGATTGTAGCGGAGCGTAAATAGCGAATTCAATGCGACGAGACGCGCGCAAACCACACATCGCATTCGTATTAACACTCGAATCACGCCCCTATACTGACCGCCATTTGACTATTCGCGACGAGGTACCGGCATGAGCTTTCTCAAGGAGTTTCGTGAATTCGCCGTCAAGGGCAATGTGATCGACCTCGCGGTCGGCGTGATCATCGGTGGCGCCTTCGGCAAGATCGTCGAATCGCTCGTGGGCGACGTCATCATGCCGATCGTAGGCCTGGTGTTCGGCAAGCTCGATTTCTCGAATCTCTATATCCTGCTCGGCCCGAAGCCGCCCAATGTGGCCGATACGCTGGTCGAGTTGAAGAAGGCCAACGTGCCCGTGCTCGCCTACGGCAATTTCATCACCGTCGCGGTGAACTTCATGATTCTTGCCTTCATCATTTTCCTGATGGTCAAGCAAATCAACCGGCTGCGGAAGACGCAGGAGGCCGCACCGCCCGCGCCGCCGGAAGAGGTCGTGCTGCTGCGCGAGATTCGCGACAGTCTCAAGCAGCGCTGAACGCCGACGGCGAGCTGTTCAGGCCGCTCGCGCGTCCTCGCGTGAAAGCGAGCGGGCCATGCGCACGGCTTCGATCAGGCTCGACGCATCGGCGCGCCCGGTGCCGGCAATGTCGAACGCGGTGCCGTGGTCCGGGCTCGTGCGCACGAGCGGCAAGCCGAGCGTGACATTCACGCCCTGCTCCACCCCCAGGTACTTGACCGGGATCAGTCCCTGGTCGTGATACATCGCGATCACGGCGTCGAACTCGCCGGCCCGCGCCCGCATGAAGACCGTGTCGGGTGCATGGGGGCCATCCGCGTCGATGCCCTCCCCGCGCGCGGCCGCGATGGCCGGCGCAATGATGTCGCGCTCTTCGGTGCCGAACAGCCCGCCCTCCCCCGCGTGGGGATTGAGCCCTGGCACGGCGATCCTGGGCGGCCTGCCGAGCACGGCGCTCAATGAGCGATGCGTGATCCGCAGGGTGTCCAGCACACTGTCGAAGGTCACGGCTTCGATCGCCGCCCGCAGCGAGACATGGATGCTCACGAGCACGGTGCGCAGCTCGTGGTTGGCGAGCATCATCCGCACGGGCACCTCCGGGAGTGGACGACCGAGGTGGGCCGCCGCTTCGGCCTGCAGCAGCTCGGTATGACCGGGGAAATCGAAGCCGGCTTGCGACAGCGCTTCCTTGTGCAGCGGCGCGGTCACGATGGCCGCGACCTCGCCGCGAAGGGCAGCTCGCGCCGCCCATTCGACGCACGCGCCGGCCACCCGTCCAGCCTCGGCGCTGATGCGCCCGAACGGTACCGCTGCGACATCCAGACCCTGGACAACCTGCAGCACGGGCACACAGGACGAAGGCACCCGCGCAGCCTGTGCGATCGAGTCGATCTCGGCCACCGGCAACGCGAGAACGCCCGGCGCGGCCAGGACCCCCGCGGCGCGCCGCACGACACCGACATCGCCGACGACGAAGCTGCCGCGCATCTCGTCGGGAGCGTCGCGGAATGCCTTGACGATGATCTCGGGGCCGATGCCGGCCGAGTCACCCAGGGTGACAGCAAGGGGGAGCGACACGATGCTCAAGCCGGGTTGTCGATGTCGATGAACTCGTGCGCGAGGCCCAGTTGCTGCGCCACGTGGCCCGCGACCGCAGGTGCGCCGTAGCGTTCTGTCGCGTGGTGCCCGCAGGCCAGGAATGCGACGCCCATCTCACGCGCATAGTGCGCCTGCGGCTCGGAGATCTCGCCTGTGATGAAGGCGTCCGCGCCCGCCGCGATCGCGGCCTCGAAGTAGCCTTGCGCACCGCCGGTGCACCACGCGACGTTGCGGATCGGCCGCGCATCGCCCTCGACGAGCGTGACGCGCCGCCCGAGCGACTTCTCCGCGTGGACAGCCAGTTCCTTCGCATTCGCGAAATGCTCGCCATCGATTCGCGCGCCGAGAAAGCCGAGTTCCTGATCGCCGAAGCGCCCGGTCGATCCCGCGTGCGCCGCGAGGCCAAGCCTCAGCCCGAGCTGCGCATTGTTGCCGAGGTCCGGATGCGCATCGAGCGGCAGGTGATAGGCGAACAGGTTCACATCGTCCCCGAGCAGCAGGCCCAGGCGCTGCCGCATCCACCCGGTGACGCGTCCGTCCTGCCCCCGCCAGAAGAGGCCGTGGTGCACGAAGATCGCATCGGCCTCGGCATGGATGGCCGCCTCGATCAGCGCGCGGCTCGCGGTGACGCCGGAGACGATCTTGCGCACCGTGGTGCGCCCCTCCACCTGGAGGCCATTGGGACCGTAGTCCTTGAATCGCTCGGGCGCGAGCAGCAGGTCGAATGCGTGAAGTAGCTCGTGGCGGGTCGTGCTCATGGCGCCATTGTGGCCCCGGCAGGCGCCGCCCGCATGGCATGGCCACGCGCGGCCAGCGGCACCAGCCCGAGCACGAAGCCGAGCACCGCCAGCAGGCCGACATAGTGCGCCGGCGCCATCGGGTCCCGCTCCAGCCACAGCGTGAGGATGACGGGGGTCAGGCCGCCGAAGATCGCGTAGGACATGTTGTAGGCGAACGAAAGGCCGGTGAAGCGCACCGGCGCCGGGAAGGCGCGGACGCCGGCGATGGGCACCGTTGCGACCGTTCCCACGAAGAGCCCCACCAGCCCGTAGTGCCACATGAGCGAGGCCGGCGTGCCCGGCAGGCTCGTGTAGAAGAGGTACGTGGTGACGAAGAGGCCGCCCCAACCGATCAGCATGACGGCGCGCGTGCCGAGGCGGTCCACCGCCCACCCGACCAGAACGCAGCCCAGCGACAGCATCAGCGTGGCGACGGCATTCGCCTCGAGGGCCATCGTCGCGGGCACGTGATGCACCTTCTGCAGGTAGGTCGGCGTGTAGAGCGCAACCACCACGATCGCGGCCGACAGGACCCAGGTCAGGAGCGCCACGAACACGATCCCCGCGCGATGCTCCCGCAAGACCGTCTTCAGCGGCATCTCCCGTGCGACGCTGCGGCGGTCCGACAGCTCCCGGAACACCGGCGTCTCATGCAGAAAGCGACGCAGATAGACCGACACCAGCCCGAACACGCCGCCGAGAACGAACGGAATCCGCCAAGCGAAGTCGGCGACCTGCTCCGCTGAGTAATTCCTGTTGATCGACACCGCGATCAACGAGCCCAGCAGGATGCCGCCGGTGATGCCGGAAGTCAGCGTCCCGACGCCCAGGCCATAGCGGCGCGCCGGCACATGCTCGGCCACGAACACCCAGGCGCCGGGCATCTCGCCACCGATCGCGGCGCCTTGCAGCACGCGCATCGCGAGCAGCAGCAACGGAGCGGCCACGCCGATGCTGGCGTAGGTCGGCAGCAGGCCGATGACCAGCGTGGGCGCGGCCATCAGGAAGATGGACAGCGAGAACATGCGCTTGCGGCCGAGCTTGTCGCCGAAATGCGCGATCACCACCCCGCCCAGCGGACGCGCCAGGTAGCCGGCGGCGAAGATGCCGAAAGTCTGCAGTTGCCGCAGCCAGTCCGGCATGTTGGCGGGAAAAAACAGCGCTCCCAGCACCGTCGCGAAGAACACGTAGATGACGAAGTCGTAGAACTCCAGCGTTCCGCCGAGCGCGGACAGCGCCAGGGTCTTGAAGTCGCGGGCATCGAGCGCCCGTGCAGGCACGGACGCAGGAGGGGATGACGACGCCGAAGCGCCTTCGACAAAAGTTTGAGCGGTCATGGTGAGCCGAAAAGGGACCAGGGCAACCTGACCCCGGCGGACCGGGGCGGGGAGACTCTTGCGAAGGCGGCGTGTCGCTGCGGGTGTGAGCGCGCCGCGCCAGAGGCGCCTTGTGAGACACCTCGGCCGCAAGCGTCTCGATTTTAGGGTTTACCCTAATCTCTGGTGGCCAAGTAGGACGATTCCACCCCAGGGCCTGCCGGGCGGCGCAGGCCGTTGGTGGACAATGGATCTTTCCGGTGCAGCACCAGCGAAAGCACCCTCCCAACGTCTTCCCCAGCTTCTTCATGAAACGCACCTGGCTGCTGTTCGCACAAGCCGTTACCGTTCTTCTGGCCGCCTATTTCGTCGTCGCGACCCTCAAGCCCGAGTGGCTCGACAAGCGGGGGCGCTCGCTGGGCGGCGTGATCTCCGTCATCGAGGCGCCGCCGGCGAATCTGCAGGCACCGCCGCCTGGCAGCCTGAGCGCGGCGGCCAAGAAGGCGTCACCGGCCGTCGTCAGCATCAATACGAGCAAGGCGGCCCAGCTCAATCCGCGCAACAGCGATCCGTGGTTCCGGTTCTTCTTCGGCGACCAGGGCATGGACCAGCCCCAGGTCGGACTCGGCAGCGGCGTGATCGTCAGTGCCGACGGCTACATCCTGACCAACAACCACGTCGTCGAAGGCGCGGACGAGATCGACGTGACGCTCAACGACAGTCGCCATGCGCGCGCCAAGGTGATCGGCACGGACCCGGAAACCGACCTGGCCGTGCTCCGGATCGACCTCGACAAGCTGCCGGTGGTCGTGCTGGGCGACTCCGATGCGCTGCAGGTGGGTGATCAGGTGCTGGCCATCGGCAACCCGTTCGGCGTCGGCCAGACGGTGACCAGCGGCATCGTGTCGGCGCTCGGGCGCAACAAGCTCGGCATCAATACCTTCGAGAACTTCATCCAGACCGATGCGGCCATCAACCCGGGCAATTCGGGCGGCGCCCTGATCGACGTCAACGGCAATCTCGAGGGCATCAATACCGCGATCTACTCGCGCTCGGGCGGCAGCATGGGGATCGGGTTCGCGATTCCGGTCTCGACCGCCAAGCAGGTGCTCGCGGACATCGTGAAGACCGGTCGGGTCACGCGCGGCTGGATCGGCGTGGAACCCAACGATCTGTCGCCGGAGCTGGCAGAGACCTTCGGCGTGAAAGCCGATTCGGGGGTGATCATCACCGGCGTCCTGCAGAACGGCCCGGCGGCGAAGGCGGGGCTGCGCCCGGGCGACGTGATCACCGGCGTAGGCAGCAAGCGCATCGGCAACGTGCAGGAACTGCTCACGGCCGTCGCTGGCCTCACGCCGGGCGACGCGGCACGTTTCGCGCTCCAGCGCGGCGGCGACAGGCTCGAACTGGACGTGACGCCGGGTTCGAGGCCGAACTCGACGATCCGGCGCGCGCCGGCTCAGACCGAATAGCCGCAGGGCGCCTTCTCGCTCAAGGCTGGGCGGAATCGGCGCTTTCTTCCGGCGCCTTGCTGTACTTGGTGAAGTAGCGCGCACCGATGATGCCGACCTCGTACAACAGGCACATCGGAATCGCGAGCGCCAGCTGCGAGACCACGTCCGGCGGCGTGAGCACCGCGGCGACCACGAATGCCACGACGATGAAATAGCCGCGGAACGAGCGCAGCTTCTCGATGGTGACCATCTCGAAGCGCACCAGCAGCATCACGACGATCGGCACCTGGAAGGCCACGCCGAACGCGATGTAGAGCGACAGGATCGCCTCGACATACGACGAGATGTCGGGCGTGGCAGCCACGGCCGCCGGCGTGAACCGCTGGATGAAGCCGAACATCTTGTCGAGCACGAAGAACTGGACGAAGGCGATGCCCGCGTAGGCCAGCAGGCTGCCGAAGATGATCAGCGGCAGCGCAAATCGCTTCTCGTGGCTGTAGAGCCCCGGCGCCACGAACATCCAGATCTGGTACATGAGCCACGGCAGCGCGAGCAGCACGGCCGTCATGAGCAGCACCTTCAACGGCACGAAGAAAGGCGTGAAAACGCCGACCGCGATCAGCTTCGCGTCAGGCGGCATGTGCGCTCGGATCGGCACCGCGATCAGGTCGATGAGTCCGCTCGGGCCGGGCCAGATGGCCAGCAGCACGCCCGCCACCGCCAATCCGTAGATGCAGTAGAGCAGGCGATCGCGCAGCTCCATCAGGTGCTGGACGAAGGGCTGTTCCGTGCCGGCCAGCTCGTCTTCCTTGTTCTTGTCAGTGGGGTCAGCCATGGGAGGGCCCGGTCGGGGACTCTGAGCGCGCTCGGCGCGACGGGGTCGCCGCCGGCGCTAGTTGATCTTGTGGGGGCGATAGCGCGCGACGCGCGCCGCGCCCGAAAGGGCCTTGGTGCGCACGCCGTTGCGGGCCTTGTACCACTGGGGTGTGGCGCCCTGCTTCAGGCGCCAGTTCTTGCGTGGATGCTTGTATTCGGGATAGACCGGCGCGGGCGGCGTGAGTTCGGCGCCACCCGAGGCGGCGTCGGAAAACTGCTTCTCCAGCTCGCTCGCTCCGGAATGAATGCTGTGCTCGACCTCGCGGGCGGCATCCTGCACCGTGTCCTTCATCTTGCGCAGCTCGTCGAGGTCCATCGAGCGATTGACCTCGGCCTTGACGTCGTTCACGTAGCGCTGCGCCTTGCCGAGCAGGGTGCCGACGGTGCGCGCCACGCGCGGAAGCTTTTCCGGGCCGATGACGATCAGCGCAACCGCGCCGATCAGCGCGAGTTTCGAGATGCCAAGATCGATCACGGATGGACGCGGCTCAGGACTTCTGACGCGCTTCGACGTCGATCGTCGACTTGTCGGCAGCCGCGTTGTTCGTGACCTGCGCGTTCGGCCCCGGCGGTGTTTCAGGCGCAGCACCGTCCTTCATGCCGTCCTTGAAGCCCTTGACGGCGCCGCCCAGGTCGGTGCCGATGTTACGAAGCTTCTTGGTGCCGAAAATCATCACGACGACCAGCAGCACGATCAGCCAGTGCCAGATGGAAAGTGAACCCATGGATTACTCCTGAAGAATGAATGAAATTCTAGTCGGCGCGCAAACGCCGCTCGATGGAACGGATATCAACCTCGGAGCCAGGGTCTCGGGCCGCCCATGACGTGCACGTGCAGATGGTGCACTTCCTGGCCGCCTTCCGCACCGGTATTGACCACGATGCGAAAACCGCCCTCGGGATACGGCCGGCACCCCTGCTCGATGGCAAGCTTCGGCGCCAGGGTCATGATCTTCCCCAGGAGCGCCGCGTCATCCGGCGTCACCTGCGCCATCGACGGCACATGCCGCTTGGGCACGATCATGAAATGCACCGGCGCCCAGGGCGCGATGTCGTGGAACGCGAAAAGCTCCTCGTCCTCGTAGACCTTTCGAGAGGGGATCTGGCCCTCGATGATCTTGCAGAAGATGCAGCTGGGGTCAGAGGACATTCGATGGCTCCATGGGTCGGCCCGCATTCATCCGCACCATCCCCTTGACGATGCGATAGAGGAACCAGAGGGAAATCAGCGCCCAGGCCGCCCAGCCCGGCACGAAAAACAGGAGCCACAGCCAGGAGGTCAGCACGTAAAGCACCCCGGCCCAGATGACCGAGCGGATGCGCCAGCTGAAATGCGACGCCTGCCACGTGCCCGCGGCATCGTCGCGCTTGACCAGGTCGATGATGAGCGCGATCAGCAGCAAACCGATCGAGGCCTGCGCGCCCGGCAGCACGGCACCCACGGCCACCACCAGGTGCAGGATGTAACTCACCCAGCCCCAGGTCTTGAGCGAGTCGTCGGGATCCACGGTGACGATGTCGTTGGGCATGGCGTCCTCTCAGTCGTTCGAAGCCTCGCGGGCCTGCGCCTTGCGCAGGGCCTTTTCCTCGATGCCGCTGGTGCCTTCGCGCCGCTCCAGCTCCGCGATCACGTGGGCGGGCGCGAAGCCGTAATGCGCGAGGGCGATCATGCTGTGGAACCACAGGTCGGCAACCTCGTTCACGAGCTTGGTGCGGTCGCCGCCGTGATCGGCGTCCTTGGCGGCCATCACGACCTCGGTGGCCTCCTCGCCGATCTTCTTCAGGAATGCGTCCGGCCCGCGGTGCAGCAGGCGCGCGACATAGCTTTTCTCCGGGTCGCCGCCGCGTGCAGGCAGCCGGCTTTCGATGACGGCCGCGAGGCGCGCCAGCGCGCCTTCGTCGTTCCGTCCTTGGGGTTCAGTGCTCATCTTGGGGCCGAGTTGTAGATCGATTCAGGGTCTTTCAAGACCGGCTCGGTCACGATCCAGCGGCCATTCTCGTACTTGCTGAAGAAACAGCTGTGACGGCCGGTATGACACGCGATGCCCGGTTCGTGCCCGAGCTGCGTCACCTTGAGCAGCACGACGTCGTTGTCGCAGTCGAGGCGGATTTCGTGCACGGTCTGCACGTGTCCGGACTCTTCGCCCTTGAACCAGAGCTTCGAGCGGGAGCGGCTGAAATACACGGCGCGGCCGGTCTCGGCGGTCTTGGCCAGGGCCTCGCGGTTCATCCACGCGAACATCAGCACATCGTTGCTGCCCTGCTCCTGCGCGATGACAGGCACGAGGCCGCTCGCGTCCCATTTCACTTCGTCCAACCAGTTCATCGGGGTATTGTCGTGGAATCGCTTTGCGCCTATTGACGCACGGGAATGCCGCGCGCCGCCATCTGCGCCTTGGCCTCGCCGACAGTGAATTCGCCATAGTGGAAGATGCTGGCCGCCAGCACGGCGTCGGCGCCGCCGATCTGGATGCCGTCGGCCAGATGCGGGAGCTGGCCGACGCCGAACGGGTTGCCGATGGCCAGCACCTGATCACCCACCTGCAGCGCATCGGAGT
>JAGIAI010000083.1 GCA_017744935.1 Variovorax sp. | reverse complement strand
GCGTGCGTTCAAGGCCGTGGAGGACTGCGACTCCAACCCGGCAGCGCTCGCGCTGTACCCGACTGCTCGCGCGGAGCTCGCCAGCGTCATGCAGCGCGCGACGGCATTCAACAGCATGCGCGCATAGGCCCCGGGATGAGTCCCGGCCCGGTCAAGAAATCAGATTGTTTTCACGCGCGAAGGCGTAGATTTCCAGGTCGCTCTTGAGGCCGAGCTTGTTCATTGCGTCCGTCTTCTGGCGACTGACCGTCTTGACGCTGCGCGACAGGCGATCGGCAATCGCCGACACGGTCATCCCGGATGCGAAAAGCCGAAGCACCTCGACTTCCCTTGGCGACAGACGCGCGGCCGCACCGGCCTCGGGATTGAACTGGCTTTGGAGAAGGCTTTGCTTGAAAGTAGTGCTGACGTAGTCCCGCCCCTGGCCAACAGCCTGGATTGCGAGCGAAATCTCGGCCATGCCTGCGGACTTGTCAATCAGGCCGCGCACGCCCGTACCCAGGATTGCGCCGATCACGCCCACGTTGCCGACCATCGTCAGGACGATGACCGGTAGATCGGGATATAGACGACGGACGCGCTGGATCAGGCCAAGCCCATCGGCTTCCTTGCCACCCGGCATTGAAAAATCTGTGATGAGCAGATCCGCCGGTGTGTCGCGCAACCTCGACAGAAGCGCATCCGGCGAATCGGCTTCGGCGACGATCGAGATGTTCATCGCGCTTTCAAGCACCATGCGCACGCCGGCCCGGATGATGGGGTGGTCGTCAGCGATGATGACGCGCTTGTTCATGCAATCAAACCGTTCTTGAGGACTATGGTGCCCCTCGGAATGGGGGGGCACGCATTCTACTTGCCGCCAAAAGGTCGAAAGCCGCGCCTGGCGCGGGGTCGTTTCAGTATGGTGTATTTGGTGAACAATGTCACCAATGTCGAAGTGTGTTGATTGCGAGTGCGTCTGCACTTGCCATCCGCTCACTTCATTTGCGGTCCGACAGGGCAATGCGGACTGCCAACGCCGCGAGGACACTTCCCATCACATAGCGCTGTGCGAGAAGCCAGCCTCGGCTCTTCGAGAGAAAGCTCGTGATGCCCGCGGCGCCCAATACCAACAGGGCGTTGATCCCGCCGCTCACCAGGATCTGGATGGCACCCAGCGCCAGGCTTTGAAGCAGCACCGATCCGCGATCGGGATGCAGGAACTGCGGAAAGAACGACAGATAGAACATCGCCACCTTCGGGTTCAACACATTCGTCAGGAACCCCATGCTGAACAGCTTGGCTGGCCGGTCATGCGGCAGCAGTCGGGCTTCGAACGGCGCGCTGCCGTTGGGCTTGAGTGCCTGCCACGCGAGCCAGAGCAGGTAGGCGGCGCCGGCGAGGCGAATCGTGTCGAATGCGAAGGGGACTGCGATCAGCAATGCGGTCAGGCCGAGAGCCGCCGCCATCAGGTGCACGACGAAGCCGAGCAGGACGCCGCCCAGCGAAATCAGGCCTGCGCCCCGGCCTTGGCAAAGCGCGCGGGAAACGCAATAGATCATGTTGGGGCCTGGTGTCAGGACCAACACCAGGGCAGCCAGGGTGAACCACGCGAGTTCGATGGGCGTCAGCACGTCAGATACCTCGGGAATGCAAAGAGACAGTGCCACGCGGCGTTTCCAGCACGGCATGAAGATTGGGTGCGCCGTTGGCGAGCGACACGCCGGAAAGCCCGATGGCGCGCAGCGCGACTTCGACATCCGCAGCACGCGGATGCGCGAGATCCAGCGAGCGCAGCGCCACACCCGAATCGACCATGCTGTCGCTCGGATGGACCGGACCCCATTGGATCAGGGTAGGCAGCACCCCGTAAAACAGTCGCTGGCCGTCGTCGCGCACGGTGATCTGCCACGACAGGCGTCCGGCCGGCGTGTCGCGCGAGGCCTCGATCACGTGGCCGCGATCGAGGCGGGCCTGACTCAGTGCCTGCACTGCGACATGAGCATCCGGTACCTCGGCGACGAAGTGCACGAGACGCGGCCCGCTGCGCGCGAGCGCCGCTTGCAGGTGAGCATCGTCGAGATCGAACCACCGATGCTTTGTCGAGCCCCGCATCGGCTTTGCGCCTGGATCGATGGCAATGATTTCCAGATACGCGCGCGGAAATGCAGCGCTCGCAATCTTCATCAGCCGGTTGTGCGTGCCCATCAGCGGATGCGCGCCGCCCGCAGTCGGCGTGACGCCCAACGTGGCTTCGCACCAAGCCACGCCCTCTTCGAGGCTTCGGGCCGCGATCACCAGATGGTCGACACGCGCCGGCATGCGAGTGCTATAGCGTGACGTGTCCGTCGATGCAGGTAACCGAATCGCCACCCACCCAGACTTGCCGGTCGCTGTCGCGTTCGATGTGGACGCGCCCGTCACGACCCAGCACCTGGCCTTGTGATGCGACGTATTGGTTCGGGAGATGTCCCTCGGCGATCAGCCACTCGGCGAGGCTCGCGTTGAAGCTGCCGGTCACGGGGTCCTCATCCACGCCGATCGCGGCTGCGAACGCGCGCACTTCGACGCTGGGCGCCGTCTCTTCGGCGTGCACGAAGGCGCGGGCCTCGCGGTTCGATCGCGTGATGAGTGGTGATGCGGCGCCCTCTGGATAGAGGCCGGCAACGCCGACCTTCTGCCCGAGCTCGGCCAGCACATGGTGATCGGGCTCGAGCGCGAGCACAGTGTCCGCGTCGTTCAGCAGCAGTCCGAGCCACACGGGGCCGTTGTCCAGCAATTGCGCCGAGACGATCTGCTGCGCCCGGATACCCAGCGCGCTCGCCACTTTGGCCAGCAAGGTCGGGCTCGGCGCGCTGCGTCGCAGCGTCGGCGCGGCGAAGGTCAGCCGCTCGCCTTCGCGCCGGATCGGCACGAGGCCCTTGGCGCACTGCTGGACGATCAGATTGCCGGCTTTCGGCTTGCCGCCCGCCTGCAACCAGGCATGGCAACTTCCCAATGTCGGATGGCCGGCAAAGGGCAGTTCACCGCCCGGCGTGAAGATGCGCACGCGATAGTCGGCCGAAGGATCGGTCGGGGGTAGCAGGAAGGTGGTTTCGGAAAGGTGCGTCCATGCTGCGAAGCGCTGCATCGTTGCGTCGTCGAGCCCGGTGCCATCCAGCACCACGGCAAGGGGATTGCCGAAATACGGTGTCGAGGTGAAAACGTCGACTTGCTTGAATGGGCGGGTTTTCATCGGAGTCATTCCAGTGGGAGATCGAGAACGCCGCGCGCGCCGGCCCGGCTGCGCAGGTCTGCGAACCATCGCTCTACGTTCGGCCACGAGGGCCGCGTGTATTCGGTCTGCGGCAGTCCGAACCAGCGATGCGCTTCACAGCCGACGGGGATATCGGCCATCGTGAAGCGCTCGCCGAGCATGAAGGTTCGCGTGGCGAGGTGGGCATCGAGCAAGGCGAAAAGCGGCTCGGTGGCGTGCACCGAATGGGCGATCACTTCGGGCCGCCGTTGTGCGGTAGGCGTGCGGACCCATTGCCTGAAGGCGTCCCCGCTGACCGGGTTCAGGGCGGTCTGCTGCCAGTCCATCCAGCGCTCGGCATCGAAACGCTCGGCCAGCGGCTCGGGATAGAGCCGGCCCATCGAATGCTTCGCGCAGAGGTAGCGCACGATGACGTTCGATTCCCAGAGCACGACCCGATCTTCGCCCTCGCCATCATCGATGACCGGCACGAGCGCATTCGGATTCATCCCGAGGTATTCGGGCGTCTGGACCACGCCGAACTTGCCGCCGGCTTCGGTGCGCTGGAAGTCGAGACCGAGTTCCTGCGCACACCAGACGACCTTGCGTACGTTGATCGAACTGATGCGTCCCCAGATGTTGAGCATTTCAGGTCTTTCCGAATAGCCTCAGTTTGGGTGGGTCGCCATTTGCCGCTCCACCTCGGCTGCGGCGCTGTGTGCGAGCTGTTCGCGGATTGCATCGGCCAGCGCGGCGATCGCGGTATTGATTTCTTCGTCGCTGGCGGTCACGAAGGACAGACGCAGCGTCCGCGAATCGCCTTCGCCCGCATAGAACGGAAGGCCAGGCACGAAGGCCACGCCGCGCTCGACCGCCTTGGGCAGCAGCGCGACGGCGTCCACGCCCGCCGGCAGTCGCATCCAGAGGAACATGCCGCCGTTCGGCTTGTTGAACTCGACCTGCAGACCATTCATTTCGCGGGTGAGTGCGGCGAGCATGACGTCGCGCTGGCGCTTGTAGAGCGCGCGGATCGTGGGCACGTGCTTGCCCAGGAAGCCTTCCTTCATGACCTCGGACACCATCCGCTGGTTGAAGCTCGGCGTGTGCAGGTCTGCCGCCTGCTTGGCCTGCAGCAGCTTGGGGAAGATCGCCTTAGGCGCGACGAGGAAGCCGAGCCGGAGGCCCGGCGCCAGCACCTTCGAGAACGAACCGAGGTAGATGCAGCCTTCCGGATTGCGCGCGGTGAGCGGCAGCGGCGGCGCTTCATCAAACCAGAGTTCGCCGTAGGGGTTGTCTTCGATGATCGGCAGGCCCGCTTCGGCCGCTGCGGCGGACACGGCAGCGCGGCGCTCTTCGGTCATCGTGCGGCCGGTCGGGTTCTGGAAGTTCGGCAGCAGGTAGATGAAGCGCGCGTCCTTCGACTTGGCGACCATGTCGTCCACCACCACACCTTCGTTGTCGCTCGCGACGCTCACGGGTTCGGGCTCCATCGGCGAGAAGGCCTGCAGCGCGCCGAGGTAGGTCGGCGTTTCCACCAGCACGCGGCTGCCGGGATCGAGCAACACCTTGGCGATCAGGTCGAGACCCTGCTGCGAGCCGGTCGTGATGAGCACCTGGGCCGGGTCCACCTTCCAGGGGAGCATCTGGCTCACCGCTTCCCGCAGCGGGCCGTACCCTTCGCTGGCCGCGTACTGCAGCGCTGCCTGGCCATCTTTGTGCAGCACGTTGGCGCAGGCCTCGGCGAATGCCGAGATCGGGAAGGTCTTGGGCGAAGGCAGGCCGCCGGCCAGGCTGATGATGCCGGGGCGTTCGGTGACCTTGAGGATTTCACGGATCACCGAAGGATTCATTTTTTCGGCCCGTGCGGCGAGTTTCCATTGCATGTCTTGACTCCTTGAGGTGTGTGTGGATCGCTATCGCGAAGCCGGGGCGAGCGCGGCGGGCGAGGCAGGCTGTGAAAGCCGCTTGCCGGCGATCACGGTGGCGACGACAGCGGCCGCGAAGCCGAGCGTAACGATATCGAGAGGCTCGCCCAACAATGGCATCGCGGCGAGGATGGAAAGAAAGGGTTGCAGCAGTTGCGTCTGGCTCACGCGCAGTGCGCCGCCCATCGCCAGGCCGCGGTACCACGCGAAGAAGCCGACCCACATCGAGAACACCCCGACATAGACGAACCCGACCCAGGCCGATGCGGCGACCGGCTGTTGCGGCCAGAGAAAGATCGTGCCCGGGAGCGTGACCGGCAGCGCTAGGACGCATACCCAGCAGATCACGCGCTCCGCCCCAAGCGCTGGCGTGACCTGTGCGCCATAGATGTATCCCAGCGAGGCGGCGAAGACCGCACCGACCAGCAGCAGGTCCGCCCATTCGAAGCCGAAGCCCGTGCCGTGGCCCGAGGCGCGGAGCAGCGAGAAAGCCACCACCAGGGCGCTGCCCGCCACCGCACAAAGCCAGAAGCCGAGTCGCGCGCGCTGGTGCAGCACCCATGCGGCGCACGCCGCCGTGACCAGCGGAAGAAGCGCAGTGATGACGGCCGCATGGCTCGCGCTGACGACACGCAGCGCATAGGCCAGCAGTAGCGGATACCCGATCGCGTTGCCCAACACCGCCATGCCCAACGGCCGCCAATGGCTCGGCTTCGGTCGGGGTGCGCGCGTGACGAGGAGAAAGATCGTCGACAGCACGCCAGCGAGCGCCGCGCGCCCAAGCGTGACGAACCAGGGTGAGAGCTGCGGATCGGCTTGTGTTCCGGTGGCAAGGCGCGTCATCGGCAGCGTGACCGCAAAAAACGCCACGCCGAGCACGCCCAGCCACATGCCGAGGGTTTCGTCCCGAGTCTTTGTCATACGCTCAGCATCCACCAGGCGGTGAGAACCAACACGGCGCCCATGAGGCGGTTGAACCACAGCAGTCGCTGTCCCTGCGCGAGCCAGTGGCGCAGCAGCGCTCCGGCGACGGCGTAGGTCAGGTTGCTGACAAACGCATAGAGCAGCATCACGGGCGCCACGATCGCAAGACGCTGCAGCGCATCCGGCTGTCCGGCGATCCAGCCTGCTACCAGGGTGAGCGCCAGCAACCACGCCTTGATATTGAGGAACTGCAGCATCACGCCCTGCTTGAACCCGACGTTCAGGCGCTGGTCGTTCGCCTGCGCGAGCGATGCGCTACGGCTCAATTTCCAGGCCAGCCAGAGCAGGTAGACGATGCCGAGTGCCTTGATCGCCCAGCGCAGCGACGGAACCGCCACGACCAAGGCGCCGACGCCGGCGGCGCACAACAGGAGTAGCAACGTCCAACCCACGGGGACCGCGATCACGAAACGCATGGCGCGCGGAAGACCGCCGTTTGCGGCCAATGCGGTGGAAAGCGTTGTGTTCGGACCGGGCGAGAAGCTCATCGCCGTGGCGAGCACCAGCAGCGCGGTGAATTCTTGCCAGTTCATTGGACACACTTTAAACTGATGACCATTACAGTAGCAATACAGCTGGTCAAACAAGGGGTCGGTCTGTATTGGTTCACCGATCGACACAGAAGCAAACACATATGCTGACACGAACCTCGTCGCAGTCTCTGACCGGCCAGCTTGCGGACCGGTTTTCGGAGCGGATTCGCAACCGTTTGCTCGCGCCTGGCGCGCGCCTGCCTTCGGTGCGTGAATGCGCGCGCCAGCAAGGCGTGAGCCCGCATACTGTGGTGGCCGCATATGACCAGCTGCTTGCGCAGGGCCTCATCGAAGCCCGACGACAGAAGGGCTTCTATGTGCGCGATGCGGCGGCCGTGAACGGCACGGCGTCGATGAGCATGAGCTTAGTCAGCCAGCCTGCGCCTGTACCGGTCGTGGCCGCGGATGCCAGCACACTGATTCGCGGCATGTTCCACCGGCCCAGCGACAAGCCGCAACCGGGCATGGGTGTGTTTCCGCCCGATTGGCTCGAGTCGACCTTCATGCCTGCCGCGCTGAGGCGCGTCACCGGCGCCAAGTCCCTCCAGGAGTTCTCGCTGCAGTACGGCGAACCGGCTGGAGACAGCGGCTTGCGCCGCAGTCTCGCGACAAAGCTCGCCCGCATCAACGTGCCTGCGGGGCCCGACCAGATCGTCACAACCGTCGGCGCGACACACGCGCTGGACATCGTCAGCCGGACTCTATTGCGGCCCGGCGACCCAGTGATGGTCGAGGAGCCCGGGTGGGCACTCGAATTCGCGCGTCTCGAGGCGCTTGGCATGCGTATCCTGCCAGTGCCACGGCATGCCGACGGGCCGGATCTGGAGGTGATGGAGCGTTACTGCAACGCCGGTGAAGGTCATCGGCCGAAGCTGTTTGTGAGCGTCAGCGTGCTGCACAACCCGACCGGATACAGCCTCAGCCCGGGCAGCGCGCATCGCGTGCTGCAGCTCGCGAACAAGCACGACTTTCATATCGTCGAGGACGACACCTACAGCCATCTCGCACCCGAACACGCGACGCGGCTATCGTCGCTTGATGGCCTGCAGCGCACCGTCTACGTGAGCGGCTTCGCCAAGATCCTCGCGCCCAACTGGCGCATCGGCTTTCTTGCGGCCTCGCCGGAATTGGTGGGGCGCTTTCTCGAAACCAAGCTGATCGCGACCTTGACCACCCCTTCGTTGTTCGAGCGCGCCTTGGCTTGGTGCATCGACCAGGGCCAGCTGCGCCGCCACGCCGAGCGCATTCGCCTGCGGCTCGATGGCGCGCGGGGGCGCACGGTCAAGCTGGCGCTGAACGCGGGGTGCACCCTCGCTGCAGAACCTGCCGGCCTGTTCGGTTGGGTCGATACCGGCGTCGATACGGACGCCCTGACACAGCGCATGCTTGACGAGGGTTATCTCATCGCGCCGGGCTCCCTGTTTCATGCTCGTCGTCCGCCCACCACACTGATGCGAATCAATTTCGCGACCGGGCAGGATGCCGCGTTCTGGAAGGTGTTCGCGCGCGTGCGCGATCAGCTCTGATTCAGAGAAGCGTGTCCGGCGCAAGCGGTCCGAAGAGCTTCAGCATCAGCCGCAGACTGGGGCTTGCGTCGGGCTCGGTCGTGGCGTCCTTCAACCCGCTGCCTTCCGGCGCATGCCATACGAGCCCGTCATCCTTTTCTCCGACGTGCCAGGAACCCTGGCGCATAACGATTTCAATCTTTTCGGTTGCGACGCGCGCGAGTTCGTCACTTCGGATCAGGACTGCGATCTCGGTGTTCTGAAGCTGCGAGCGCAGATCGAGGTTCATCGAGCCGACCACCACCCACTGCCCATCCATGACCAGCCCTTTCGAATGCAGCATGGAGCGGGACTCCCCCGGTGCGCCGCTGCTGCCGGTCGACCCGAAGGCGCTCCCCAGGCCAGCCTGCTCGCTGCGAAGCTCGTAGAGCTCGACGCCCATCTTCAGTAGCTCCTCGCGATGTCGCGCGTAACCCACGTGGGCGACGGGCGCATCGTTTGAGGCCAGGGAGTTCGTCAACACGCGGATCCTGACGCCCCGGGCAAGCGCGGCGGCAAAGGCCTGCTTCATGTCCGGCCCGGGGACGAAATAGGGGGAGATGATCAGTAGGTCCTTCTTCGCGAGGCCGATCAACTGCAGCAAGCCCTCGACCACGGTGTCTCCGTCGGCGGCCGCATTGACTGCGACCTGAAGCGCGCCGCTTCTGGCTTTGCCGGACGTGCGCCCCTTGCCGCTAGGGATCTCGACACCGGGCGCCTTGCGTTCGCTAGCCGTTGCAGTCGATCGGTCCGATGGGATCTTGGCGGGCTTGTCGACCATCACCGCAGCTGGCGCCCAGATGAAGGAGGCAGTCCGGAGGTCCATAGGTTGTCGATCCCAGCGGGGTCCGTGCGGATCGGCTTTCGTCCCGTCGCCTTCGTCGGCTTGCTGTTCCTCTGGCGTCGACCTTTCGCGCTCGGCTGCAGCTTTGGCGTCGGCGCGGATCTTTTCGAGCTCCTCGCGCTTGACCAGCGATTCCACCGGATAGGCACGCTCGTTGTTCCAGTAGGCATCGAAGCTGCGCGACAGGTCCTGCACGACCCGACCGGCCACCAGTACATCGAGATCGACGAAATTGGCGTTGGCCGCCTTGCCGAAGTACGCGTCGCCAAGATTTCGGCCACCGGTCACTCCAAGGATGTTGTCGGCGATGAAGAGCTTGTTGTGCATTCGCTGCTGAATGCGTGAAGCGTCGTCGATCGAGTTGACGAGCCGCGACAGCGTCGAAGTTCTCGCGCCGGCTAGCGGATTGAACATCCGCATCTCGATGTTGGGCTCGAACGCGAGGTACATCACGACTGCGTCTCGTCCGGTGCTGTGGAAATCGTCGAGGAGGATGCGCACCCGTACGCCGCGCCGGGCCGCATCTCGCACCGCGCGGAGCAGGTGCGCGGTGCTCGCGTCGGCGTGGATCGAGTAGTACTGCAGGTCCAGCGTCTTCTGAGCGCCCTGTGCCAGGGCGAGCCGGCTGCCGTAAGCGGCCGGCGGGCCGTCGACCAGAAGAAAGCCGGAATCAAAGCGCGTTGCGGCTGCTTCGCGGCGCTGCTTCACCAGCAGTGCCAGGGGCGTGTCGACCGGCGACTCCAATGCGGTCGAAACAGGTCGCTCCACATTCTTGGGCAACTCGGCGCACGCCGACAGGCACAGGACCATGCCAAGTGCCGCCCCCATGCGGAGCAGCGCAACGGACAGTCGTCTGAATGGGTTGGGTGACCTCATGCGGCGTTCGAAAAGCCTCGACGCCGCTTGTATAGCGCGGCCTTCGGGCGCCGCACGTCAGACAAAGACGCTGCTATGCCTGGCCGACCGAGCCGAGTTCTTCCCAGCGTTCGAGCGCGGCAAGCAGTTCCTCTTCGATCTGGGCGTGGCGCTCACCCAATTCCGCCGCGCGGGACGCGTCCGTTCCGTAGATTGCGCCGCCGTCCTTCTCGAGGGTCTCTGCGATCTGCTTCTGCTCGTCTTCCAAGTCGGCAATCCGGGATGGAAGCATCTCGAGTTCGCGCTGTTCCTTATAGCCAAGCTTTCGCTTGGGGCTGCTTCGCTGGGGCGCGGGCGGAGGCAGCGCGGCTGGAGCGGGCGCGGATGTGGCTACTCGCTGTTCTGCAATCTCGCGGGCGCGCTTGGATTGGGTGAGCCAATCCTGAACGCCGCCTTCGTATTCGCGCCAGCGGCCATCGCCTTCGTACGCGATCGTGCTCGTCACCACGTTGTCGAGGAACGTGCGGTCGTGGCTGACCAGGAAGACCGTCCCGTCGTAGTTCTGCAGCAGGTCTTCGAGCAGTTCGAGTGTGTCGATGTCGAGGTCGTTGGTGGGTTCGTCCAGCACCAGCACGTTGGCCGGTCGTGCGAACAGTCGCGCCAGAAGCAGTCGGTTGCGCTCGCCGCCACTGAGAGATCGCACGGGCGAATGTGCACGCGCAGGAGAAAACAGGAAGTCGCCGAGGTAGCTCTTGACGTGCTTGCGCTGTGTTCCGATCTCGATCCATTCGCTGCCAGGGCTGATGAAGTCCTCGAGCGTCGCGTCCAGGTTGAGCGCATTGCGCATCTGGTCGAAGTACGCCACCTGCAGGTTGGTACCGCGGCGGATCGTGCCGGTGTCGGGCTCGAGTTCGCCGAGGATCAACTTCAACAAGGTCGTCTTGCCTGCGCCGTTGGGCCCGACAAGTCCCACCTTGTCACCGCGCAGGATCGTGCTTGTGAAGTTGCGCACAATGGTCTTGTCGCCAAAGGACTTCGATGCATCGGTCAATTCGGCGACGATCTTGCCGCTGGCCTGGCCGGAAGAGACGTCCATGTTCACGCTGCCCAGCGCTTCGCGGCGCGCGGCCCGGCTGGCACGCAACTCCATGAGGCGGTTGATCCGACTCTGGCTCCGGGTGCGGCGGGCTTCAACGCCCTTGCGTATCCAGATCTCTTCCTGTGCGAGCAGCTTGTCGGCCTTGGCGTTGATGATCGCTTCCTGCGCGAGCTGCTCCTGTTTCTGCACGAGGTATTGCTCGAAGTTACCGGGGTACGAGGTGAGCTTGCCGCGATCCAGCTCCACGATTCGAGTCGCGACACGATTGAGAAAGCTCCGGTCGTGCGTGATCGTGACCACGCTGCCCTTGAAGTCGATGAGCAATTGCTCGAGCCATTCAATGGAATCGAGGTCGAGATGGTTGGTCGGCTCGTCGAGAAGGAGGACGTCTGGCGCAGCAACGAGCGCCTGAGCGAGTGCCACCCGCTTGCGGGTGCCGCCCGACAGTGCGCCGACGCGTGCGGTGCCGTCCAGATGCAGGCGATGGAGGGTCTCTTCGACGCGCTGCTCCCAGTTCCAAGCATCGAATGCTTCGATTTGGGACTGAAGCGCATCCAGGTCGGTGCCGGGTGCGGCGGACAGATATTGATCGCGGAGCGCGATCACGTGCGCGAGGCCGGCGCTTGCTGCGGTGAACACGTCTGCGTCCATATCGAGCGCGGGCTCCTGGGCTACATAGGTGATCCGTAGCCCCTGTTGCACCTGCAGCGTTCCGTCGTCAGCCTTTTCTAGGCCCCCGATGATCTTCAGGAGTGACGACTTGCCAGCGCCATTCCTTCCTATCAGGCCAATGCGTTCAGACTCAATAAGGGAGAAGTCTGCGTGGTCGAGCAGGGGAACGTGACCGAACGCCAGCTGCGCGTCGAGAAGGGTGATGAGTGCCATGTGTCCCGCATTATCGGATCGGGCTTGGAGGGGCGGCGCGGATAGCGATCGATTGGCTCCAGGGATGGCATATACTCGCTGGCTCGACTGAGATCGCGCAAGCAGTTCAGTAGAGAAAAAAGAGCTGAGGTGTTGACGATGTGCTCAAAAACAGGTCATAATTGCAGGCTCCGCTGAAACGAAAGATCGCAAGAGACGTCGAAGAGGCAAAGGCCCTAGGCTTGACAGGGGTTTAAAAAACCTGTCATAATCGAGGGCTCCGCAAAACACAGCGACAGGTTAGATCCTTCGGGGCGTAACGAGTTGAGCGGAGGGAAGAAAAGAAAAAATCTTCAAAAATTTTTTCTGAACTTC
>JAGIAI010000082.1 GCA_017744935.1 Variovorax sp. | reverse complement strand
TGGGGCACCTTCTCGCGCAGGGTCAGGCCCGAGGGAAAGATGGTGCCCGCGGGCAGGCCGCCGTCGTTGGCCACGATCGCGACGTTGTCGCGCTCGTGCATGGTGATGTGGAGAGGAGGCCTTGCGACCGCATCGAGGCGCATGTCCATCGCGTTACTTCGCGGCAGCGGGGACCGCGGGGACCAGAGGCTGTTGCAGCGTGCGTGCAGGCGCCTTGTCGCCGCTGGTGGCCAGCATCCACACGACACCGGCAGCGACCAGATCGAGCACCGCCAGCACCACGAACAACGGGCTGTAGCCGACCTGCGTGACCAGCACGCCAAAGAGCGCGGTGAATGCCGCTGCGCCGAGGTAGCCGGCCATGCCGCCCATGCCGGTCGCGGTTGCCACTTCGTTCTTGCCGAACATGTCGGAGGTGAGCGAATAGAGCGCACCGGAGAGCGTCTGGTGCGCGAAGCCGCCGACGCACAGCAGCGCGATCGCCACGTAGGGGCTTGCCACGAAGCCGACGCTGGCCGGGCCGATCATGCAAAGCGCACCGAAGACGAAGACCATCTTGCGCGAGGTGAACAGCGACACCTTGAAGTGCTTGTGGAAGAACGGGCTGAGATAGCCGCCGAGGATGCAGCCGATGTCCGCGGCGAGGAAGGGCATCCACGCGAACATCGCGATCTCTTTCAGGTTCATGTGCCGCTCGGTCATCATGTAGAGCGGGATCCATGCATTGAAGGTCTGCCAGGCCGGCTCCGACAGGATGCGCGGCAGGCCGATCGCCCAGAAGTTGCGGCTCTTGATGATCTCGGTCCAGCGGCGCTTGGTGGCCCCGGCGTCGCTGTGCTTGGCTTCCTGACCCGAGACGATGTAGTCGCGCTCGGCATCGGACAGCAGCTTCTGGTCGCGCGGATGGCGGTACAGCGCCATCCAGATCACGCTCCAGACGATCCCCAGCACGCCGACGATCACGAAGGCCCATTGCCACTGTCCGTGCAGCAGCGCCCACACGACCAGTGGCGGCGCGAGCAGCGCGCCGATGGACGAACCGATGTTGAACCACCCGATGGCGACCGAGCGCTCCTTTGCGGGGAACCACTCGGAGGTGGCCTTGACCCCGGCCGGAATGCCGGCGGCTTCGGTCAGCCCCAGCAGGCCGCGGAAGAACGCGAGGCTCTGCCAGCCCGTGGACCATGCGGCCGCGGCACAGGCCAGCGACCATGCGAGCGCGAAGGCGAAGAAGCCGACCTTGGTGCCGATTGTGTCGAGCAGGTAGCCGGCGAGCGGCTGCATGAACGCATAGCAGAGCTGCCAGGACACCACGACCCAGGCGTATTGCTCGGTGGTGATGCCGAGGTCCTTCATCAGCGTCGGCGCGGCCACCGACAGCGTGTTGCGGGCGAGGTAGTTCACGATCAGGCCGGCGGTCACCAGGCCGACCATCCACCAGCGGATGCCTTTGATCTTCATGTCGCGTTATCTCCAAGTATGTGGGTCAAGATGTCTGACCTGTGCTGTCTCCGTGCCGAATCAAAGTTGGCCAGGTGCTGGTCGATCTCTTGCATGGGCGTTAGTTGTAGGTTGTCCGACAACTAGGTCGAACTATCCGTGATCACGTTTGCCCAATAAATAGGGATTACCCGGAGAAAACAGCGAATCAGGCTGACGAGCAGCGAAAGTAAATGCTCAATCACAGTTAGATGTCCGATGACTGAGGTCGGGAAAACGTGTAGATGGCCCCGGCAGGGGTGGTCTCCACGGACCGAATGTGGCGAACTATCATCCGCAGATGTCGGACATCCCACACTCTCCGCCGGAACCGCGCGCCCAGCCGCAGTCGGCGGCAAATTCGCAAATCACCCGGGTAGGCCGAAACGGCAGAGGCCTCGCGCACGAACTCGTCTCTGCCTTCACAGGCAAGCTGCGCAGCGGGGCCATCAAGCCTGGCGAGCGGCTTCCCACCGAATCGGAAATCATGCAGGCCTTCGGCGTCAGCCGCGGCGTGGTTCGCGAGGCGCTTTCCCGGCTGGGCGCAGCAGGGCTCGTCCAGACGCTCCACGGCATCGGGACCTTTGCGCTGGAGTCCAGCCCTCAGAGCCGCTTCCAGGTCGAATCGCCTTCGCTCGACGGACTTGCCGACATGCTCGACGTGCTTGAGCTGCGCGCGAGCCTCGAGTCCGATGCCGCGGGGCTCGCCGCCATGCGTCGCACCGATGAGCAGCTGCGCGAGATGCGCAATGCGCTGGAGGATTTCGGGCGTCACCTGACGACGGTCGGCGATACCGTCGCGCCGGACTTCCGCTTCCACATGGCGATTTCCCAGGCAGCCGGCAACCGCTACTACGGCGAACTGATGGGCCAACTCGGGCTGGCCGTCATTCCGCGAACCCGGGTCTCTTCATCCTGGCTCGACATCGAGCGACGCACCGAGCATCTGCAGAAGGTGAACCAGGAACACCAGGATATCTATGCCGCGATCGAGCGGCGCGACCCGGAGGCCGCGCGCGCCGCGATGCGCATTCATCTGGTCAACAGCCGCGAGCGCCAGCGCAAGGCGTACGCGCCCGACGTGCGCTAAGGCGCTGCCTGCTGGCCGGTCACGTTGATTTCAACGCGCCGGTTCGGCTCCAGGCAGGCGATGAGGGCGGTGCGATTGCGTGCCTTCCCCTGGGCCCTGCAGTCGGCTTCGGTGATCTTGAAGTTCGATGCACCGCGCCCCTCGGTCTGGATCACGTTGGGCGGCACGCCCATCCTCACCATCTCGTCACGCACTGCATTCGCCCGCGCCACGGAGAGGCGTTGGTTGTGTTCGGCACTGCCGAGCGGGTCGGTATAGCCAACGATGACGATCGAACTCGGCCGCACGTTCGCGGCCTTGAGTTCGTCGACCATGCCGTCGACACGGGTGCGGCCGCTCGGTGTCAGCTCGGCCTTGTCGAAGAAGAACGTGCCGCCGGACGCCAGCTCGAACTTGCGCACCGGCGGTGGCGGCGGTGGAGGTGGCGGCGGCATGGCCACGGGTGCCGCGGGCGCAGCGGCTTGAGCCACCACCGGCGGTGGTCCGAACGGAATCTGCAGGCCCACCGTGAACAGCCAGTCCTTGTTGTGGCCCTGGTCGAAGAAGACGCCGTTCCTGTTGTTGTCGTCGTAGCGGTAGCGGATGTCGCCCACCAGGCGTCCCCAGCTGGAGAACGGCCACACGATGCCGGCGCCCACGTTGGCCATGAAGCCCGTCTTGCTCTCATTGAGGAACAGCCCGTTCATCTTGTCGTTGATCGCGCCGATGCCCCCCACCAGATACGGCTGGACACTGTTTGACTGCCAGACACGGAATCCCTGGCGGCCCAGGAAGAACCACTGTGCGTCGAGCGAGGCGCTCCAGATCTTCCACTTGTCCCCGCTGAGCGGGCCATTGGACTTGCCGTCCAGTTCCTCGTATTGGGTGCGTAGTTCGATGTTCCATGCCGGGCTGATCGGCTTTCCGATGGCGAGGCCGCCGCCCCAGCCGTTGTCGGCGTGGCGGTTGCTGTCCGCATTGATGTACGTCCCGAAGGGCGTCACGTACCAGCGGTTGTCGAAGTACTGGTCCGAGGTATAGGACTGCGCAAGGCAGGCCGCGGTGGGAACGGCGAGCAGGCAGCAGGCCGCTAAGGTGCGTCGATCGATCATGAAAGCCTCACCTCTCAGAGTTGACGAGAGCCCCAGCCGAAGCCCCCTGGGAAGGCAAAAATAGATGGGTCACACCGCGCCAGTTCGCGCTTACGCAACCGAATGTGCCCGGCTCCCGGAACCGGCCACTTGTGGTTTCAAATCTTTCAGAATCCGAGACGCGATGAGTCGCGCTGCGGCAACGCAGCTATCGAGCTGCCTCGCCGGGTCCAGCGGTCGGTGTAGAAAGCGGCACGACTTCGACGCGGGCCACGCCGTCCGCTCGCGAGATGCCGAGTTCGCGCGCCGAGGCCGGCGAGAGATCCACGATGCGGCCCTTCACATAAGGGCCGCGGTCCTGAATGGTGACGACCACGCTGCGACCGTTGTCCAGGTTGGTCACCCTGGCGGCGCTTCCAAGCGGCAGCGTCTTGCTCGCAGCGTTGTCGTCGTTCGGGTCCATGCGGGTGCCGTCCGCCATCTTTCGTCCCGCGAACTTGTCAGCGTAGAACGATGCCTTTCCGACCTGCCGGGCGCCGCTGCGATCCGGTACGGGCTTGGCTGCGCTGCTGGGCTTCGGCGCAGTCGGGCTCGGCAATGCTGAGCTTCGGGCGGCTTGGCCCTCCGGCCCTGATGTCACCGCGCAGCCGGAAAGCAGGCAGGCAATGCCAATCGCCATCGCGGTCGTGAGCCGGAAGAACCGTAGCGTGCCCATTACTCAGCGCTCTTCGCGGTCAGCCGTGCCGTTTGAAATACTGCACCTCGCGCTCATGCTGCTCGGCCTGTGCACGGGTGTCGAAAGTGCCGAGGTTGCGGCGACGGCCGGTCTTGGGATCGACCTTGCGTGAATACAGGCGGAATTGGCCCGATGCCAGCTTGCGGATCATGGTGGCCTCACTTCGTTCAAGACATGCGGTGAAGAGAGCTTTGGCGCTTTGCCGTGAGCCGGGCGTCAGACGTCACCGATTTGGCTGGCGGATTCCTCTGAGGAGACGAGGCGTCAGTTCTGGGAGAATCCGACGAAATTTCGGGGAATTAGGGTTTTCCCTATGATTGCACCCATCGAACAGGAGCTTCCGATGACTGCCTTGACCTCTATCGCACTTCTTCTTCTGGTCATCGCCAATGGCGCGATGTATGCCGGTGCAATGGACGAAATGGCTGGTCTCACGGCCTCGGGACTGTCCGGTCACTGATACCGGCACCTGTTCACCGCTTGTCTCCTCCTGTCCCTGTTGGATAGGTTTTAGCCGCGTGCAGCAATGCCCGCGGCTTTTTTCTTGCCTTCGACCTGTGAGTCCGATTCGCCGCCGATGAGGTCGAAAAGAAACGACTGCGACCGGAGCCTCCTCTTATCGAAGTGGGACTCCCAAGGGAACCGTCCCTTCCCGTCGGGCCAGACGACCTGCAGGTAGCGATACCTTCCACGTGCAAGCTGGGCCGGGACCAGCAGCCTGACACGCTCCTCATCGGCCCAGCGGGGCATCAAGGGCATCTCCGCAGCGCCGACGATCATGACGCCTTCATGGGCCGGTTCGCCGGCCTTCACGCGCTGTGCGATGACTTCGATCACGCCCTCGGCCTGTGCTGGCGCGACGCCGAACATGATCAAGTCCGGGTGCGCGAAGTTCTTTTGCAGGCCGACCGTGTAGACGAACGTGACCGCCGCGTGGCCCGTGCCGACGCCGGCCATGGCCCAGCCTTCCTGCGCGATGCGGCGCTTGAGCGTCGCGATGACTTCGGGGTGGATGAACATCCCGCCCACCATACCGCCGCGCCGCGATCCATTCGTCGGGCATCGCGGTATCGCTCGTCACCGAAAGCAACCGGACGTCAGCCGTCTCGCGGTTCGAGCGGGGTCTCGAGGTTGAGTTGATAGAACGCCGCATCCAGCCAGCGGCCGAACTTGAATCCGATCTGAGGCATCGTGCCCGAATGAACAAAGCCCAGCCGCGTGTGCAGGGCGATGCTGCCCGCGTTGGCCGCGTCGATGCATCCGACGAGAACGTGGAGCTGCGCCTCGCGCGCGCGCCGGATCAACTCGCGCAACAGCGTTTCGCCGAGTCCGCGCCCACGATGGTCGCGATGCACGTAGACGCTGTGCTCGACCGAGTACTTGTAAGCCGGAAAGGCGCGAAATGTGCCCCAGCTTGCGAAGCCGACCAGGCGACCCGAAGCGTCCACTGCACCCACGACCGGAAAGCCGCCCGCCCGCTTCGCTGCGAACCAGGTCGTCATTGCTTCGCGCGGCCGGGGCACGTAGTCGTAGAGCGCCGTCGAATTGACGATGGCGTCATTGAGGATTTCCAGAATGGCCTCTGCATGCTCTGCCTCGGTGCATTCGATCAGGCGGACTTCGTCCTGTGATTTCAAGGTGCTCATTCAAACTCCTGCGGATAGTTGGGCACTGCGGCCGCCCGGCGGCGCGGGCTCGCTGCAGATGGCCACGATGTAGCGCGCCGATTGCCGCGTGGGGTTGCTATAGATCAGCGGCTGGTCCAGCTGCATCGCAAGGCAGTCGCCTTCGCGCAATTCGTGGAGCTGCTCGCCGAGCATCAGATCGATGCGGCCCTTGAGCATCCAGATCTGCTGATGGACGACGTTCTCTCTCGGCCCCACCTCGTACGCGATGCGCGCACCAGGCGGAAATTCCACCTCGACCAGATGCAGCGGCGATGGCCATCCCGGCGGCGAGATGTTGCGCCGCATGTAGCCGGATTCCGGATCGCGCCAGATCGGCTGCCGCGCGCGGCGCACCAGCGGATCCACCGGCGCATCTTCACGGCCGCCGCCGAAGAGGCCCGCGAGCGGAATGTCGAGGCCGGTCGCCAGTTTTTCGAGCACGACGGCTGTGGGGCTGGCCGCGGCGCGCTCGATGAGCGAGATCATCGAACGGCTGACGCCGCTGCGCGTGGCGAGCACGTCCAGGGAGTAGCCACGTGCGGTGCGAAGCTCGCGGACGCGGCGCGCGATTCGTTCGTTGACGCCCGCGTCGGCATCCGGTGCGACTGAATCTGCTTTCTCCATCATCATGGAAATATTGTCCATGATGATGGAATGAGGCGTCAAGTTGGCCGATGCGCGGCGGCCGCACGTCTTTTTGTTCTAGCCAAATAAATGCGCAAACAACCTATTAAATGCGCAAACAACTCAATAAAAGCGCAAACAGCTGGTGGGCAAAGAGCCGAGGACCAGCTGACAGGCGTCAGACGCACTGGGCGCAGTGCGCCAGAGGTGGTCGGAAAGCGCAAAGGGTCCGATGTCTGAGGATTGGCGCCGAGCAGTCATCGGAATACGCCATCACGTGTTGCTGGTACGTGCCCATTGCGGTCTTACCGTGCGGGCGCCGTGTCGAGGTAAGCCGACGTGTTTCGTGGAGGAGGTTCAATCGCACATTAGCCGACAGTCGACCCGTTGCCTTCACAGCTTCGTCAAGAAGCGACTACGTCCCTCGGTAAACTGCTTCCTCTGTTTTAAACATGCCGGAGAAGTCACAGTATTCCTGCGCCAGCAATGCTTTCGATTCGACGCGCGAGTTTCGCTGCTCTGAACGGTCCGGGCAAGCATGCCGCTTTCGATCATCGGTTTGAGGCATTGCGGCAAGTAGGTGATGCCTAAACCCGAGACAATCATGCCCATCTGCGACGGCATGTTGTCGCTGCTGCTCCGCAGCCCTCGCACCGCAAGAAGTATGTCTCGCTGCGATAGAGTGCTCACCGGACACTGTCGAGCGCGTTGAGGATGGCTTCCGGCGTGGCGGGTGCGCGCAACGCCGGCGCCTTGGCGTAACCGCCCGCGGCGGCCACGGCATCCCAGATGGCCAGCCACACGGAAACCGCAAGCTGAAGTGGCGGCTCGCCGATGGCCTTGGAGCGATGCACCGTGTCTTCTGCGTTCTCGTTCTCGAAAAACGAGACCCGGAAGTCTTCAGGAATATCGCGCGAGGTTGGAATCTTGTAGGTCTGCGGCGCATGCGTCAGCAGGTAGCCGTCATCACGCCAGACCAGCTCTTCACTGGTCAGCCAGCCCATGCCCTGAATGAAGCCGCCTTCGACCTGGCCTCGGTCGAGCGCGGGGTTGAGCGATCGGCCCGCGTCCTGCAGGATGTCCACGCGCTCGATCTTCAATTCGCCGGTGAGCGTGTCGATGCTCACCTCGCTGCAGGCGACGCCGTAGGTGTAGTAGTAGAAGGGCCGACCTTTGAAGGCATCGTAGTCGTACTCGACCTTCGGCACGCGGTAGTAGTCCGTGGCCGAGAGCGAGACCTGCATGGTGAAGGCGTGCGTGCAGAGGTCCGCGAACGTCACGGCCTTGTCGCCAGATCGCACGAAGCCGTTGGAGAACGGCACATTCGACGGCATGCAGTGCCAGCGAGCGGCGGCAACTTCCGCGAGGCGCCTTCTCAGTTCGCGGGCCGCGTTGCAGGCGGCCATGCCGTTCAGGTCGGCGCCGCTGCTCGCGGCGGTCGACACAGTGTTGGGGACCTTGGCCGTGTCGGTGGCAGTCACGAAAACGTCGGCGGTGCCAAGCCCCAGCTCGTGCGCCACGATCTGGGCGATCTTGGTGTTGAGGCCCTGGCCCATTTCCGTGCCTCCATGGTTCACGCTGACGGTCCCGTCGACGTAGATCTGGATCAACGCGCCCGCCTGGTTGAGAAACGTGGCGCCAAAGCCGACGCCGAAGACCGCCGGCATCAGAGCCAGGCCACGTCGTATCCAACGGTGGCGGCGGTTGAAATCCGCGACGGCAAGACGGCGTACGCGATAGTCGCAACTCGCCTCGAGACGTTCCACCATCTCCGGGAGAACGTTGTCCTCCAGGACAAAGCCATAGTGCAGCCGTGCCCGTTCGCCGTGGGTCAGCAGGTTGCGCTTGCGCAGGTCGAGCGGGTCGACGGCAAGTCGCAGCGCCAGATCCTGCATCGCGACTTCCATGCCGAGCACACCCTGCGGCCCGCCGAAGCCACGGAAAGCCGTGGCGGACTGCGTGTTCGTGCGGGCGCGGAACGACGTGCAGTGAAAGTGGGGGACGAAGTACGCGTTCGTGGCATGGAAGACCGCGCGGTCCGCCACAGCGGCGGAATAATCGGCCGACCAACCGCAGCGCACGAGGTGGTCGAACGAAGCCGCCGTGAGAAATCCGTCGCGGTCCGCCGCGACGCGCCAGCCGATATGGAATTCGTGGCGCTTGCCCGTGATCATGAAATCGTCGTCGCGATCCGGCCGCAGCTTGACGGGGCGGCCCAGTGAGGCCGCTGCCAACGCCGCCAGCGCGGCGAACACATAGCACTGCGACTCCTTGCCGCCAAAGGCCCCGCCCATGCGCCGGCACTGAACGTTCACGCGGCTCATCGGCCATCCCAGGGTCCGGGCAACGATCTGCTGGACTTCGCTGGGATGCTGCGTGGCGCAATGCACCAGCACGCGCTCGTCTTCCAGCGGACATGCGTAGGCGATCTGCCCTTCGAGGTAGAAGTGCTCCTGGCCGCCGATGTCGATGTGTCCCTCCGACATCACCTGTACCAGCGCCAGGGCAGCCTCGGCGTCGCCGCTGCGAGCGGTGCGCGCGGGCGCCACTTCGAGCCCCTGTTCACGCGCCGCCGACGCACTAAAGATGGCCGGCAGCGGGGCGATCTCGATGTTCGCCATGCGTGCGGCCCGGCGTGCTGCATCGTGTGAACGGGCCACGACGAGGAACAGCGGTTGCCCCCAATAGGCCACCGTTTCACCGGCCAGAAGCGGCTCGTCGCGCGTCATGATTCCGTGCAGGTTCGACCCCGGAATGTCGCGGGCGGTGAACACGCGAAGCACACCCGGGCACGTAAGCACCGCCGACAGATCGAGCTTCGCGATGCGGCCGCTGGCCGCAGGTGAGAAGCCGATCGCGGCATGCGCCGTGTGCTCCGTCTCCGGCAGATCATCGGTATAGGGTGCGCGGCCGCTGACATGCAAGCGGGCGCTCTCGTGGGCGCGCAGCGCCCCGACCCCGGCGCCGACAGCAGGGGCGTTCATGCCCCAGCCCCTTCGGTGCAATGGACACGCGTTGGTGTCTCGCCTGCGTGTTCCAGGGCGGCGCGCAGCAGGAGGTTGCCTGCCACTCGCATGCGGTAGGCGGCACTGGCGCGGTGATCGGAGATGGGCTGGAACTCCTCGGACAAAGCCCGGCTGGCGACCCTCATCGTGGCCTGGTCGAGCAACTTGCCGAGCATGGCAGCCTCCGTAGCCGGTGCCCGTTTCACCGTGGCCGCCATGCCGCCGAGCGCGATGCGGGCGAAGGCGATGCGCCCTTGCTGATCGAGCTGGAGAGCGAGAGCGAGGCTCACGGCCGAGATGTCGTCGTCGTGCCGCTTGGAGATTTTGTAGGCGCGCAGGAAAAGCCCATCCGGCCGGGCCGGCACATCGATCGCCTCGATGAATTCACCCGGTCTCAGCGCGTTACGCTGGTAGCCGAGGTAGAAGTCCTCGAGGGACAGCACTCGGCGTTGCCCGCCTGCGCGCAGCATGACTCTCGCACCGAGCACCATCAGCGCCGGCATGGAGTCTCCGATCGGCGAGCCATTGGCGATGTTGCCGGCTAGCGTGGCGACATGGCGCACCGCGGGGGAAGCAAAACGCTGCCACAGCTCGGACAGTTCCGGATGGTCGCGGCCCAGTTCAATCGCGGCATCCGCCAGGCAGACTGCTGCACCGATGCGCAGACCACTTCCGGTGCGCGAGACCGCTCGCAGGTCGTCGGCTCTCGATATGTGAATCACCTTCGGCAGGGTGCGCAACTGCTTTGTGACCCAGAGCCCGACGTCCGTGCTGCCTCCAAGCAGCCGGGCGTCTGGATGATCCTGGCACTGGGCGGCCAACTCGTCGCTGCTTCGCGGGAACATCACGCACTCCCCATCGCTCTCGAGCTTCGAGGGCGCGTCGTCCACGAGCGATCTCACCCGAAGCAGCAGCGAGACATCGGCGACGGCATCCCGTGCGACCCGCGGCAGGCGGTACATGGATTCCGCGGCGCGCAGGATGGGCGCATAGCCCGTACACCGGCACAGGTTGCCGCTGAGCTGGCCGTGCACCTGTTCGACCGACGTGGGTGCACGGTGTCGCAGGTAGTGCTCATAGAGGCTGACCACGAAGCCGGGTGTGCAGAAGCCGCATTGCGAAGCGTGTTCCTCGACCATCGCGGTCTGCACGGGGTGCAGGGCGGAAGGCCGGCCGATGCTCTCCACCGTCGCCAGCAGCTTTCCGTGAACGGCACTGAGCGGGAGGAAGCATGCGTTGACGCTGCGCCAGCTAACGCTGTCGTGGGTCGGCGTGAGTTCCCCCAGCAGGACCATGCAGGCGCCGCAATCGCCCTCGGCGCAGCCTTCCTTGGTGCCAGTCAGGCGCCGCTCTTCGCGGAGATGCTGCAGCAACGTATGTGCGTTGCCTTTCCACGCGGCGTTGACGACCTGTCCGTCGTGGCCGTAGATGACGCTGTCGGAACGCATGGGCCGAACCTCTCGATGGAAATTACGATATTGTGTGTAGCGTAACTATAATCGCTACACCGTGTTGCGTAAAGTCTTGTGGGCAAGCGACAATATCGCGATGTCAGATCATCAGGATGCAGGCGTTCGCCTCGAACCGGCGCTGGGACGGCCGCGCAGCGCCGACGCCACCGAGGCCGTCCTGGCGGCAGCGCTCGCGCTGGCGTATGAGGGTGGGGTGCACCACGCCACCGCAGCGCGCATTTCCGAGCGCAGCGGCGTGGCAAAGACCACCATCTACCGGCGCTGGCCCAATGCGGCAGCCGTCGTGATGGACGCCTTTCTGGACGAGATCACTCCCCTGATCCGCTACCGACGCAGGGCCGATGTGCGCGCAACGTTCATTGCTGCCATCAAGGAACTGGCGCGGGCGCTTCGAGGCCCCCGCGGCGATCTGCTTCGTCACCTGCTCGGCGTCGCACAGACCGACCTCGAGTTGCAGAAGGCGTTCTGGGATCAATGGATCTCGCCGCGTCGCGTGCAGGCGAAGGAGGTGATCGCCGAAGCCAAGACGCTGGGTCAATTGCGCGCAGATCTCGACGAAGACGTGCTGATCGACACGCTCTTCGGTGCCGTGTACTACAGGTTGATGATTCCGTACGCCGAAGTCTCGGGGCCCTACATCGAAGCACTCGTCGACCAGGTGCTCGCGGGTGCATCTGGGCCTCGCATCTAGGCCAGGACAGGTGGGTCACATGGAAGCCCGAGGAACCATTGGTGTCGGTGTCGGCGTCATCGTCGTTCGGGACGGGAAGGTCCTGCTGGGCCGGCGCAAGGGATCGCACGGTGCCGGAACATGGTCCGCACCGGGTGGACGACTGGAGTTTGGCGAGTCTGTGGAAGACTGCGCGCTGCGCGAGCTTCGCGAGGAGACCGGGCTGAGCCTCGGGCCGGTCGAAGTGGGTCCCTATACCAACGATGTTTTTGCGGACGTGCAGGAGCAATACGTCACCGCCTTCGTCATCGCGCGGCACGCCACGGGCGAACCGGAAAACCTGGAGCCGCTCAAGTGCGACGGATGGGCATGGTTCCCGTGGGACGAACTGCCGGAACCCCTGTTCGAGCCAATCCGGTCATTGGTGGCTTCCGGATACATGGCTCGCCAGACGCCAGGCTGAATTGGAGGACGAGCCCTGTGGAAGGCCTCAGCCGATCGCCATGTCGTATCGGCGTCGGGCGTCCTCGATCTGTTCTCGCCGCTTCAATGCCCAAGTCGCGAGGCCGTTCATGGGTTCGAGCACCTCATGACCCAGCCTGGTCAGCGCGTACTCCACCTGCACCACATTGCCATCGAGGATCGTGCGTGAGACATAGCCGTCGCGTTCCAGTCCGCGGAGTGTCGAGGTCAGGACTTTCTGCGTGATCACTGCGATTTCGCGGCGCAACTCGTTGAAGTAGCGGGGCCGCTGCGACAGGATCACCATGATCAGGATGGCCCATTTGTTGCCGATCTGCTCCAGCACACTCCCCACCTGGCGGCAGGTCTCTGAAGGCAGGTTCTTTCCGCCCAGTTTCATATGTGTCTTCCTCGGGATGAGATCCTGCGGCCGCGCGCGGCGATGAGGGGCAGTATCTTTCAAGTGCCTTCTTTTCGTCCGCGGCGAGGATCATTAGCATGTGGTATCCAATAGATACTACCAAAGGATTTCCATGCGCAAAACGGCACTCGTGACAGGCGGAACCGGCTTTCTGGCAGGTTGGCTGATCGTCGGACTTCTTCAACGCGGCATCGCGGTTCGCACGACGGTCAGGGATCTGAGCAGCGAAGCCTCCTTGCGGGCCGCGGTCGCCCGGGTCGCGCCCGCGCACGAGCTCCGTGTGGTCCGCGCGGACCTGCTGGCGGACGATGGCTGGGCCGAGGCCGCGGAAGGAGCGGACTGCGTCTTCCACGTCGCCTCGCCGATGAGTGGCGAGGATGTCGTGACGCCGGCGCGCGAAGGCACGCAACGGGTGCTGCACGCCGCATTGCGTGCGCGCGTGCCGCACCTCTTGCTCACCTCCTCGGCGGAGGCGGCCAAGGCGGCTGCCGCGCATGTCACCTGCGACGAAGCCATCTGGACTGACACGACCTTGGGCGATACGAGGCCTTACGTCTTGGCCAAGACGCAGGCCGAGCGCGACGCCTGGGACGTTGGCGAGCGGCATCCGGAACTCGCGCTCACGACCATCCTGCCCGGCTTCATGCTGGGGCCGGTGCTGCGCGACGGCCCTTTCCCCTCGGTCGCACTGATCCGGCAGATGATCTCCGGTGCGTTCCCGGCTCTGCCCAGGCTGTCCTTTCCCGTCGTCGATGTCCGCGACGTCGCCGAGCTTCACATCCGCGCCATGCTGGCTCCAGCGGCGCGCGGCGAGCGCTTCATCGGTGCGGGTGAAACCCTGTCCATGCTCGGCATGGCCACGATCCTCAAGGACCACCTGGGAGAACGCGCGGCCCGGGCCCCTGCCACCGAACTGCCGGACACGGTCGTGCGGCAAGCGGCCGCTTCGAACAGCTTCCTGCGCGAAATGCTGCCGGAGCTGGGTCTGCAACGGCGCTTCAGCGCTGCCAAGGCTGAACAGCTACTCGACTGGCGCCCACGCACGGCCGCTGAGTCCATCATTGCCGCGGCGGATCCGATGCCTGCCGTCGGACGCTGACCCAGCTCAACCGACTGCAAGCTCATGGCCTGATACTCATCCACAAGACTGCCGATGTGAAGTCATGTAGTAGACGCGCATGGCCGCGCATCCTATCTACACAATCGGCGCCCGGGAGCAGCGTCCGGCCCCCGTTACACACTCCGTGCACACGAGCGCCCCAAAACCGCATGGATGTTGATCAATCGCAACGATCCATCATCGGCGCAACTGCCTGCCGCTAGTTTCGCAACTTCCGTCACGCAGCGATTGCGGACGAAGAGCAGGGCAGGGCGGAACTGCCCCTTGGTGCCCATTGCCGAAGTTCCGTCCGGCTCGCCTGCGAGGTTGACCGATGCGCTGGCACATGTGGGCACGTTGGTCCTCAGGTGCTTATTCCGGCGCCGTCGAATTTCCTCTCGTGCGACAGGCCCCATACGCGCTCGGACCGAAGCGTAATGCCCCATCTATCGCCGGCTGAGGCAGTTCCAAGAGTTGAATCTCCTTGCCGAGTCGAGAGGTTGCTCTTCGGCAACGCGGCGTTCGGAAGCCTTTGGCTCGCGCCGTTGCGACTGGACGGCAGTGTCCAGGGGGCGCCACGCGCCGTCCACATCCAATCCATGGCCAGGCTCCCACTCTCGGCGCTTCACGCGCAACTCGTACAGTCGTTGACGAAGTAGGGCCATGGTGCGGCTCGGTCAAGCGGCGGCGGTCAAAGAGGGGACCACCGAGAACAGGTCTGCCACAAGGCCGTAGTCGGCCACCGAGAAGATCGGCGCTTCTTCATCCTTGTTGATCGCCACGATGACCTTGGAGTCCTTCATGCCTGCCAAGTGCTGGATCGCGCCGGAGATGCCTGCTGCGATGTAGAGCTGCGGGGCGACGATCTTGCCGGTCTGGCCGACCTGCCAGTCGTTGGG
>JAGIAI010000081.1 GCA_017744935.1 Variovorax sp. | reverse complement strand
CGATGCCGATACAAGCGCCAACAGCGCCCAGACCGATGATCAGGCCAGCGGCCAGAGCGACAAAGCTAATAACTTCCATGATGACTCCTAGAGGACTTTGGTTGAAGAGAAAAGAAAAACGAAACTGAAAGGGACGATCAGTGGTGATCGTGTGCCTGACCCACGTAGACAAGGGTCAGCATCATGAACACGAATGCCTGCAGCGTGATGATCAGGATGTGGAAGATGGCCCAGGCGGTGCCTGCAATGATGTGACCCAGCGCGAGGAGGATGCCAGTGGCGGAGAGCGTCCACGCACCGCCCATCAGCGCGATGAGCAGGAAGATCAGCTCACCGGCGTACATGTTGCCGAACAACCGCATGCCGTGCGACACGGTCTTGGCAACGAACTCGATGATCTGCATCGCGAAGTTGAACGGATAGAGCGCCCAATGGTTGCCGAATGGCGCGGTGAAGAGCTCATGCACCCAGCCGCCCAGACCCTTGATCTTGATGTTGTAGTACAGGCAGATCAGCAGCACGGAGACCGAGAAGCCCATGGCCACTGACAGGTCGGCAGTTGGCACGACGCGCAGGTAAGCGTGATGCGGGTCGCCGCCAGTGGCGCTGTAGGCTTGACCCCAGAGGTACGGGAGCAGGTCGACAGGCAGCAGGTCCATTGCATTCAGCAGCAGGATCCAGATGAAGATCGTCAGCGCGAGCGGGCCGACGAACTTGCGGCTTTGCGCGTTGTGGACGATGCCCTTGGCCTGCTGGTCGACCATTTCGACGAGGATTTCGACCGCGGCCTGGAAGCGGCCCGGCACGCCCGAGGTCGCTTTGCGAGCGGCAAGCCACATGAGCCAGCAACCCACCACGCCGAGCACGATGGAGAAGAAAAGCGAGTCGAAGTTGAGAACGGAGAGATCGGCCACACCTCCAGGCTTGGAGCTCTGAAGATGGGTCAAATGGTGAACGATGTATTCACCAGCGGTTTGACCATGTTCCGCAGCGTTTTCAGCAGCCATCCGTTACTCGTCTCAAAGTTTCGGGCGCCTGGGAGCCAGCATCACAGCCACCCAAGCCGCCTTCATTGTCACCACCAAACCGATCAGCATTGCTGGCCAGCTCAGCGCCATTACGAGCCTTGGCGCGGCGATCAGCATCGCCATCGTCAAGGCCAACTTGACCATTTCCCACAAAAAGAATCCGAATACCGCAGTACCCGGATTCAGTGAAGCAAACCTGCCGGTCAGCCCCCGTGCGAACACCGCCGCGGGCAGAACGACCGCGAGCGCGCCGTATCCGGCGGACCATCCCAGATTTTGCCTCCCTGTGAGCCCCCAGGCGGCCAATGCCACCAGGAGTCCCGCCGCAACCTGAATCGCGATCACGCGCCACGGCGAGACCAACGGCTTCCTGTCACGAAGCTGCTGCGCCTCCTCGGCGGTCAGCGGCTTGAATTCTCCGTCCAGGTCGGGAGTGTCCTCATGGATTCCCTTTGAGACATCGCGGGCGATTGTTTTCATGTCGAATGAAGCCCGGATGACGACCCAGAATTTCTACAAAGCCATTGATTATAGGTAGAAAGCCACGCGCTTCGACCAAGTTGGCGACATATGGCGGGATTTGGTCCTTGCGTTGGATGCCAAATCGGCATTGGGCAGCTTGGAAACCTCTCACGCGCCCCCACCATAATTCCCCATGCACCCCATCATCGACGCTCTGCCGGATTCACTCTGTTACCTCGACGGCACCTATACGCAGCTTCGCGACGCGAAGGTGAGCGTGCTCGATCGAGGCTTCATCTTCGGAGATGGCGTCTACGAGGTCGTGCCGGTCTATGAGGGACATCTTTTCTGCTTCGAAGAACACATGGCGCGGCTGGACCGCTCGCTGAGCGAACTGCAGATCACCAATCCACTGAAGACTGCGCAATGGCGGGCGGTCGCCATGCAACTCATAGAAGCCTCGTCGGCCGCGGCGCGCGCCGGCATGCAAGGCCTCTACATACAAGTCACACGCGGCGTCGCACCTCGAGAACACGCCATGCCGCAAGGACTGAAGCCAACCGTCTTCGTGATGGTGAACCCCATGAAACCCGTTCCGGACGCTGTGCGCGCCAAAGGCGTCGCCTGCGTCAGCGCCCATGATTTCCGCTGGCAGAAGGCGCACATCAAGAGCACCAGCCTGCTGGGCGCAGTGCTCGCGCGGCAGATCAGCGTCGAAGCAGGCGCGGCGGAAACCATCATGTTCCGCGGTGACTGGCTCAGCGAAGCGTCGTCGAGCAACGTCTGGATCGTCAAGCAAGGCGAAGTCATCGGGCCACCGAAGGATGAACTGGTGCTTGCCGGTATCCGCTATGGCCTCATCGAGCGCCTCTGTGCTGAAGCAGGCATTCCCTTCACGCTCCGTCGTGTTGCTCGCGAGGAGGTCTTCGCCGCGGACGAGCTTCTGCTGTCCTCGGCCAGCAAGGAAGTCCTGCCCGTCGCGACGCTCGACGGCCGCACGATCGGCAACGGCCTACCTGGCCCCATCTATCAGACGCTTTTCGCCGCCTACCAGCAAGCGAAGGAAGACGCGAAGGCGCGCGGCACCCAGGACAACGGAGTCACAGCATGAGCACCCCCACCACCCCGCCCACCGGCGAAACGCCCGACACCCCGGTGGATGCCCGCAAGGATTCGCTGATCGAGTACCCCTCGAAGTTCCCGATCAAGGTCATGGGCGCCAAGGTCGACGGCTTTGTGCATGCGGTCACCCAGATCGCCGAGCGCTTCGATCCGACCTTTGACGCCAGCACCGTGGAATTGCGCCCCAGCAAGGCCGGAAACTATCTCGGCGTCACGATCACCGTGACTGCGACGAGTCGCGAGCAACTCGACGACCTGTATCGCGCGCTGTCCAGCCATCCGATGGTCAAGGTGGTGCTCTGAGCGCCCTGCAAATCTCGCTGCTGGGCCGCGTCGACTACGCCGGGACCTATGCGGCGATGCAGAAGGCGACGGAAGAGCGGTCGGCGGATTCCCCCGACCAGCTCTGGATCTGCGAACACCCGCCGGTCTACACGCAAGGCCTGGCCGGCAAAGCTGACCATGTACTGAACCCCGGCGAAATCCCGGTCGTGCAGACGAATCGCGGCGGGCAGGTGACCTACCACGGCCCCGGCCAGGTGGTGGCCTATCCGCTGATCGACCTGCGCCGCGCCGGCTACTACGTCAAGGAATACGTCTACCGCATCGAGGAATCGGTGATCCGCACCCTCGCCCACTTCGGCGTGACCGGGCACCGCGTAAGTGGCGCTCCCGGCATTTATGTGCGGCTCGATGACCCTTTCTCGCATGCCGCGCTCACCGGCCCGACACACCCGGACGACCCCTTTCACGGCCTAGGCAAGATTGCCGCGCTGGGCATCAAAGTGAGCCGGCACTGCACTTACCACGGCGTCGCCCTCAACGTGGCAATGGACCTCGAACCCTTCAACCGCATCAACCCTTGCGGCTATGCAGGGCTGAAAACCGTCGATCTTTTTACAATCGGCGTCCGAACAACCTGGGACGAAGCGGCGCAGGTGCTGGGCAGCAAGCTCAACGTCTACCTCGCACCTTGAGCCCGCCAGAGAGAACGCATGAGCACCCCGCACGCTGAACCCACCGTGGTCAGAGAGGCCCAAAGCGCCGCCGACTACAACCCCTCGGCCAAGCAGAAGGCCGCCGCCAAGCTGTCCCGGATCCCCGTCAAGGTGGTCCAAGGCGAGGTGCTCAAGAAGCCCGAGTGGATCCGCGTCAAGGCCGGATCGCCCACCACCCGCTTCTACGAGATCAAGCAGATCCTGCGCGAAAGCAACCTGCACACCGTCTGCGAAGAAGCCTCGTGCCCGAACATCGGCGAATGTTTCGGCAAGGGAACGGCAACGTTCATGATCATGGGCGACAAGTGCACGCGGCGCTGCCCGTTCTGCGATGTGGGCCACGGACGCCCCGATCCGCTCGACAAGGACGAGCCGCTCAATCTCGCAAAGACCATCGCGAAGCTGCGCCTCAAGTACGTCGTGATCACGAGCGTCGACCGCGACGACCTGCGCGACGGCGGCAGCCAGCACTTCGTCGATTGCATCCGCAGCACACGCGAGTTGTCGCCGGAGACGCAGATCGAGATCCTCGTGCCCGACTTCCGTGGCCGCGACGACCGCGCACTCGAAATCCTCAAGGCCGCGCCGCCAGACGTGATGAACCACAACCTCGAGACCGTGCCGCGCCTCTACAAGGAAGCGCGCCCCGGCAGCGACTACCAGTTCAGCCTGAGCCTTCTCAAGAAGTTCAAGGCGCTTCACCCGAACGTGCCCACCAAGAGCGGCATCATGGTCGGCCTGGGCGAGACCGACGAAGAGATCCTGCAGGTCATGCGCGACATGCGCGCGCACAACATCGACATGCTGACCATCGGCCAGTACCTCGCGCCGAGCAACAGCCACCTGCCGGTGCGCCGCTACGTGCATCCCGACACCTTCAAGATGTTCGAGGGCGAGGCCTACAAGATGGGCTTCAGCCACGCTGCAGTGGGCGCGATGGTGCGCAGCAGCTACCACGCGGACCAGCAGGCGCACGCAGCCGGCGTCTAGCCACGCCTCGCCCGGGAGACGGGCGCACGTCCCAGGCAGAAGAACAATGAACGACTTCGAACGAGCCATCGAGCGCGACTTCGGCGTGATTGCCGAACTCGTTCATCTCCACGCACAGCAATCGCCGGAACGCCCCGCGCTCGCGGATTCAGAGCGTTCGCTGGCCTACGGCGAGCTCGATGCACTGATGGATCGCATCGCGGCCAGCCTTCAGCGCGACGGGCTGCGAACGGGCGACGCCATCGCCATCTGCGCCGCATCGAGCGTGAACTACGCCGCCATCTTCCTCGGCGCGCTTCGCGCCGGAATGGCCGTGGCGCCGCTCGCACCGGGCTCCACGCCGGCAAGCCTCGCGCGCATGATCGAGGACGCCGAAGCGCGCATCCTCTTCGTCGATGCGGCGGCCGCAGAGACCATCGGTGGCGCCGCAGCGCCTTCCGTTCCGCGTGTCGCGATCGATGGCTCCGCGGCGGGCGGCAGCTTCGACGCATGGCTCGCACCGGCCGGTAGGACGCCTATCCCCGTTGAGCCACAGCCGTCCTGGCCCTTCAACATCATCTATTCCTCCGGCACCACCGGCGAGCCGAAGGGCATCGTGCAGGGCCACGGTATGCGCTGGGCCCATGTGCGTCGCGGCGCGAAGTACGAGTACGGCCCCGAGACCGTCACGCTGCTGTCGACCCCGCTCTACTCGAACACCACGCTGGTCGTGTTCTTCCCGACCATCGCCTTCGGCGGCTGCGTCGTACTCATGCCCAAGTTCGACGCAGCGACCTATCTCAAACTCGCCGAGCGCCTTCGCGTCACCCACACGATGCTGGTGCCGGTGCAATACCAACGGCTGATGGCGCGGGCCGATTTCGATGCGCACGACCTGTCGAGCTTCCGCTTCAAGTTCAGCACCAGCGCGCCATTCAATGCTGCGCTCAAGGCCGACGTGCTCGCGCGCTGGCCGGGCGGGCTGATCGAGTTCTACGGAATGACCGAAGGCGGCGGCACCTGCATCCTCGAAGCGCATCTGCACCCTGACAAGCTGCACACCGTCGGCACGCCGGCCGAAGGCAGCGACATCCGGTTGATCGACGAATCGGGCCGCGAAGTCCCTGTCGGAGAAGCCGGCGAGGTAGTCGGCCACTCGGCCGGCATGATGGTCGGCTACCACCGCCAGCCAGCGAAAACGCGCGAGGTCGAGTGGTTCGATGCCAGCGGCAAGCGCTTCATCCGCACTGGCGATGTCGGTCGTTTCGATGCGGATGGCTTCCTCACGCTGTTCGATCGCAAGAAGGACATGATCATCAGCGGCGGCTTCAACATCTATCCGAGCGATCTCGAAACCATCGTGCGCGGCCATGCAGCGGTAGCGGACGTCGCGGTGGTCGGCGTCCCCTCTGAACAATGGGGCGAGACGCCGGTGGCCTTCGTGGTGCGACGTGAAGGCGACGCCACAGATGCCGACGCCTTGCTGCAATGGACCAACGCGCAGTTGGGCAAGACGCAGCGCCTCGCGCGGTTGGTCTTCATCGACGAGCTTCCGCGCAGCGCGATCGGCAAAGTGCTCAAGCGCGAATTGCGTGAACGCGAAATCCGCTGAAGGCGCAGCCGGCGCCCACAAGGAAGGCGGCGGCAACGGCCTGCTGTGGGTGCTGCTCGCGGCGGCTGCCGTCTTTGCCTTCGTGCGGCCGCGCGCGCCCGTCGACTATGTGCGGCTCGTGGACTGGCAGACCATCGGCGCGCTGGCCGGCCTGCTTGCGATCACACAGGGCGTAGAGCGCAGCGGCATGCTGCAGAAGCTCGCGACGCAATTGCTTTCTCGCACCACCGAGCTTCGTCATCTCGTCTACCTGCTGACCGCGAGCGCGGCGCTGCTTTCGGCGCTGGTCACCAATGACGTGAGTCTCTTCCTCCTTGTGCCGCTCACCCGCGTGCTGGCCGAGCAGGCACACTTGCCGCTCGGGCGCCTGGTGGTGCTTCAGGCGCTCGCAGTCAACGCCGGGTCGGCGCTGACGCCGATCGGCAATCCGCAGAACCTCTTTCTCTGGCACCGCTCGGGCGACAGCTTTATTGGCTTCATGACCATGATGGCACCGACCGTCGCGGTCATGCTGTTCTGGCTCTTCGTCGCGATCCGCTTCCTGGTGCCGCGCGCACCGATCCTGCTCAAGCCCTCGGGCGATGAAGTGCCCGTCGAGCCGCGCCTGCTGACCCTTTCGGGCATTCTGTTCGTCGCCTTCGTGATCGCGCTCGACCGGCACTGGATGCTGCCGGGGCTCGTGCTGGTGTTCGGTGCTTTCCTGCTGCTGCGCCCGCGCGTGCTGCTCGGCGTGGACTGGACGCTGCTGTTGATCATCGCCCTGATGTTCATCGACCTGCGCCAGCTCGCGGAACTGCCCGCGGTGACCGCGGTGTTTGCGGACTTGCCGATCCGTGAAGGCTGGCGTGCGTACCTTGCGGCCATCGTGACTTCGCAAGTCATCAGCAACGTGCCTGCGACCATCCTGCTCGACGGCTTCGTGCATGACCTGCCCGCGCTGGCGGCGGGCGTGAGCGTCGGCGGATTCGGCTGCGTGCTGGGCTCGCTGGCCAACCTGATCGCACTGCGCCTTGCAAAGCTGCCGAACGGACTGCGCGAGTTCCATCGCATCAGCATTCCGTTCCTGCTGCTGTGCGGCGCAAGTGCTCTGCTGCTGCGGCTCGGGTGACAGGGTCGCGCGAGGCATGGAGAATCAATCGACTTCCATGGCCGCTGCACTTCCTTCCTCCAACGGGCTTTCGCTGCGACGCTACGGCGCATCGCGCGGCAGCCATGCGCACGACCATTTCCAGGTGCTGATCGGCCTCGATGGCGTGCTGGACCTGGAAGTCGAAGGGCGCGGCCGCCGCGTCGGTGCAGGCGATGGCTGGGTGGTAACGCCCGGCGACCGGCACGACTTCGAGTCGAGAAACGGCAGCCGCTGCCTCATCCTCGACACCACGCAAGATCTCTGGGCGCAGTGCGCGGGCCGTACCCCGCTCTCGCCGCAGCTTCTGGCACTTGCGCGCTATCTGGCGCTGTGCGTGTCGGAGCCCATGACATCGCCGACCGCGCTGCACGAGGCGCCTGCCTTGCTGCTCGAAGCGTGGGGCCCGTTGCTGCCGAATGGCCGCCGCCGCGCGATCGACTGGCAAGGGCTCTCCGACTGGGCACGAACCCGCTGGCATCGCCCCCTCGGCGTCGCGGATCTCGCGGCTGTCGTCTGCCTGAGCCCTAGCCAGTTCGCACAACGCTGCCGCGACGAGCAAGGCATGAGCGCCATGCACTGGCTGCGTGCACAACGCCTGCTGCACGCGCGTCAGTTGCGCGCCCGTGGCATCGGTGTCGCCGAAACCGCAAGACGAACGGGCTACCGATCGCCTTCTGCACTGACGGCGGCGATGCGGCGCTCGGGCAACGCAGGCTGAAGCCCCAACCGTCGTCGCGCGACGACGCGCCGTCGTTTCGCGACGATCGCAGCGCTTAAGCTCCGCGGCCATGTCTTCGACCCTGTACGCCCTCGCCGCCATCGCCCTCTGGGCCACGCTGGCTTCGCTGGGCACTTCGCTCTCGCACCTGCCGCCATTCCTGCTCACCGGCCTCGCGCTGATGATCGGCAGCGCCATGAGCTGGCCGCTGGTGCTGCGCAATCCGCGCGCATGGGCCGTGCCGGCACGCACGCTGGCGCTGGGCGTCTATGGGCTGTTCGGCTTTCACTTCCTGCTTTTCATCGCGCTGCGGCTGGCGCCGCCGGTGGAGGCCAATCTGGTCAACTACCTCTGGCCGCTCTTCATGGTGGTGCTTGCGCCGGTGTTGTTGCCCGGCATGTCGCTCCGGACCTTGCACGTGGTCGCCGCGCTGCTGGGATTCACGGGCGCGGCGATCGCGATCCTCGGTGCGCGCAGCGCGGCTTCGGGCGGTGGAAGCTACTGGGGTTTCCTGCCTGCGCTCGGCTCGGCCTTCATCTGGGCGAGCTATTCGCTGTGGACGCAGCGCGTCGCCGCATTTCCGACGACGGCAATCGGCCTGTTCGGGCTGGTCTCGGGTGCGCTTTCGCTCGTCTGCCACGCGCTGCTGGAGCCTTCAGTCGCCCTCTCCGCACGCGACTGGCTGCTGGTCGCGCTCTGCGGGCTGGGCCCGCTCGGCGCGGCGTTCTTCTTCTGGGACATGGCGCTCAAGCGCGGCGATGCGCGCCAGATCGGCATCCTGAGCTACATCACGCCACTGGCCTCGACCGCATTGCTGATGCTGGTGACACAGCGGCCGCTGAGCTGGACCATCGCGCTCGCGGCTGCCCTCATCATCTCGGCCGCGGTCATGGGCACGCGGGCACGTTGAATTTCAGTCGGCGACCTTGAGCACCAGCTTGCCGAAGTTCTCGCCGGTGAAGAGCTTCGTCAGCGCCTCGGGGAAAGTCTCCAGGCCTTCGACCACGTCTTCGCGGCTCTTCATGCGGCCGTCCTTCAGGTAGGCCGACATCTCCGCGATCGCGAGGTGGTAGCGGTCGGCGTAGTCGAACACCACCATGCCCTGCATGCGCGCGCGGTTCATGAGCAGGCTCAGGTAGTTCTTCGGCCCCTGGATCGGGGTGGTGTTGTTGTACTGGCTGATCGCGCCGCAGATGATGATCCGCGCGCCGCGCGTGATCTTCGCGAGCGCCGCATCGAGGATGTCGCCGCCCACGTTGTCGAAGTAGATGTCGATGCCCTTCGGGCAGTGCACCTTCAGGCCCTCGCGAACCGCCGCCGGGCCGGCCTTGTAGTCGATGCAGGCGTCGAAGCCCAGCTCCTTGACCACGAAGTCGCACTTGGCCTGCCCGCCGGCGATGCCGACCGCGCGGCAGCCCTTGATCTTCGCGAGCTGGCCGACAGTCTGCCCCACTGCACCGGCCGCGCCGGACACCACCACGGTCTCGCCCGGCTTGGGCTCGCCGATGTCCATCAGGCCGAAGTAGCCGGTCATGCCCGGCATGCCGAGCACATTGAGCCATTGGCCGATCGTGCCCAGCGACAGGTCGATCTTCACGAGGCCCGAGCGCTTGATCTCCTCTTGCGGGACCAGCGCGTATTCCTGCACGCCCAGCGTGCCGTAGACGATGTCGCCGACCGCGAACGCCGGGTTGCGCGATGCGACCACACGGCCCACGCCGCCGGCGCGCATCACGGCGCCCAGTTCGACCGGCGCGATGTAGCTCTTGCCTTCGTTCATCCAGCCGCGCATCGCGGGGTCGAGCGACAGCGACAGCGTCTTGACCAGCACGCCGCCTTCAGCCGGATCGGCGACCGGCTCGGTCGTGAATTGCCAGTCGTCGCGGGTGGCCGCGCCTTGCGGGCGCTTGGCGAGGCGGATCTGCCGGTTGCTCAGGGTGGTGGTCATGCGCGTGTCTCCTTCAGGGCTGGGGCTGCGGATCGTAGTCCCGGCCGGCGTTACCGTGGGTAGCGAAGGCGACAACCGCGCAGGGTCAGAACGGGTAGTGGCGCGGCGTGGTCTGCACCGTGATCCAGCGCAGCTCGGTAAAAGCCTCGATCCCGGCCTTGCCGCCGAAGCGGCCGTAGCCCGAATCCTTGATCCCGCCGAACGGCATCTGCGCTTCGTCGTGCACCGTAGGGCCGTTCACATGGCAGATGCCGGATTCGATGCGACGCGCCACATTGAAGGCGCGTGCGATGTCGCGCCCGAACACCGCCGACGAGAGGCCGAATTCGTTGTCGTTGGCCGTCGCGATTGCTTCCTCGACGCCGTTCACGCGCACGACGGCCTTGACCGGTCCAAACGATTCCTCGCGGTAGATCAGCATCTGCGGCGTGACCTGGTCGATGACGGTGGCCGGCATCAAGGTGTTCTCGGCGCGCCCACCGCACACCAGCTTCGCGCCGTTGGCGAGCGCATCGTCGATGAGCGCATTGCAGCGCGCGACGGTACTTGCGTCGACCACCGAGCCGAGCACCACTGGGCCTTCGCGCGGATCGCCGACCGGCAGGCTCTTCGCCTTCGCGGCGAATTTCGCGACGAATTCATCGGCGATAGACGCGTCGACCACGATGCGCTCGGTCGACATGCAGATCTGCCCCGAATTTGCAAAGGCCCCGAAGGCCGCCGCATTGACCGCCGCGTCGATGTCGGCATCGTCCAGCACGATCAACGGCGCTTTGCCGCCGAGTTCGAGCACCACGGGCTTGAGGTATTTCGCGCAGCTCTGCGCAATGATGCGGCCCACGCGCGTAGAGCCGGTGAAGTTCACACGGCGCACTGCCGGGTGCGCCACCATCGCCTCGACCACCGCACCCGCATCGGCCGGCGCGTTGGTGATGAAGTTGACGACGCCCGGCGGCAGGCCGGCTTCGTTCATCGCATCGACGATCAGCGCATGCGTTTCGGGGCACAGCTCGGAGCCCTTGAGCACCACGGTGTTGCCGCACGCGAGCGGCGTAGCGATCGCGCGTGTGGCGAGGATTACGGGCGCATTCCACGGCGCGATGCCGAGCACCACGCCGGCAGGCTGGCGCATGCCCATCGCGAGGCTGCCGGGCACGTCCGAAGGGATCACCTCGCCGCCGATCTGCGTGGTGAGCGCGGCAGCCTCGGTGAGCAACCCGGCGGCCAGATGCACGTTGAAGCCGGCCCACATCGCCGATGCGCCGGTCTCGCGCGCCATGGCTTTCACGAAATCATCGGTGCGCGCTTCGAGTGCATGCGCGGCCTTCTGCAGCAGGGCGCGGCGTTCGCCGGGGCCGGTCTGCGACCAGGTCGCGAAAGCAGCCTGCGCGGCCTCGACGGCTGCAATCGCGTCGCGTGCCGTGGCGGCTGGTGCCTGCGTTGCCACCCCGCCGTCGAGCGGGTTGCGGCGCTCGAACGTCGCGCCGCCTTCGGCCTGACGGCGCTCGCCGTTGATGAGCATGGAGATGGTGGTCATTTCGAAAACTCCTCGAAGGAAAGTGGTGAGGTCAGGCCTTGCCCAGGTAGGCATGGCGAATCACGTCCGAATGAAGCAACGTCCCTGCATCGCCGGAAGCAACGACGCGTCCGCGTTCGAGCACATAGCCCCGGTCAGCGGCCTGCAGTGCCTTGCGCACGTTCTGCTCGACCATCAGCACGGTGACGCCCTGCACCGCGATGCGCCGCACGATCGTGAGCAGTTCATCGACCATGCGCGGGGCAAGTCCGAGCGACGGCTCGTCGAGCATCAGGAGACGCGGCCCGCTCATCATGGCGCGCGCAACCGCGACCATCTGCTGCTCGCCGCCGCTCATGGTGCCGGCGAGTTGCGTGGCGCGTTCCTTGAGACGCGGAAAGTCGTCGAACGCATGTGCAAGCCGCTCGGCGCGCACATTGGCTGGCACCAACCAGCCGCCGAGTTCCAGGTTTTCGGTGACGGTCATCTGTGGAAACAGTTGCCGTCCCTCTGCAACCAGCGCGAGCCCCTGGCGCACGCAGGCGGTCGCATCCTCCGCCGGCAACGGTGCACCGTCGAGCTTCACATCACCGGCGCGCGGCAGCAATCCAGCGAGCGCCTTGAGCAAGGTGGTTTTTCCTGCACCGTTCGGGCCGAGAACCACGGTGATGCCTGGCAGCACATCGATGTCGATGCCCTGCAGCACCTGGAAGCCGTGGTAGCCCGCCACGAGCCCCCGAACGCTCATCTGGCTGGCGCTCATGGCGCAACCTCCACCATCTCATCTCCGAGGTAGGCCTCGACCACCTCGGCATTGCGCACGACTTCTGCCGGTGTGCCGTCGGCGATCTTGCGGCCCTGATGCAGCACCAGCACGCGCTCGACGTACTTCAGCAGCGTTGTCACAGCGTGCTCGATCCACACGACAGTCAGGCCGTGCTCGTCGCGCAGTTTGCGGATGCGGCGCGCCATCGCATCCACTTCGGCTTCCGTCAAGCCTGCAGCGACTTCATCGAGCAGCAGCACACGCGGCCGGGTGCCGAGCGCCATGCCAATCTCCAGCAAGCGTTGCTGCGACGGCGTCACCTCCGACGCTGGGCGATCGGCAAGCGATGCGAGTCCGAGCATGTCGAGGATGTCGTGTTCGCTGCGCAAACCGGCGATGGGTTCGCGACGACGTCCCGCGAACTCCATGCCGAAGCGCACGTTGTCGGTGAGCGTCATGTCGCTCATCACGCGCGGCGTCTGGAAGGTCCGCGCGATGCCATGCGCCGCATGGAGATGCGGGCCGCGGCCAGTGAGTTCGATACCTTCCGCGAAGAGATGCCCGCTGGTCGGCGCGACCACGCCCGAGACCGCGTTGAAGAAGGTGGTCTTGCCCGCCCCGTTCGGTCCGATGATGCCGACCAGCTCCCCCGCGCGCAGTTGCATGTTGACCGCATCGACGGCAGTGAGCCCACCGAATCGCACGGTGACATCGCGGGCTTCGAGCAGGATCGATGCGTCAGCCATTCCCGCTCCTTCGGGCGCCATTGCGCTGCCAGAGCGACGCGAGCCCATTGGGCAGATACATCACGCAGAGGATCAGCAGCAGGCCCAGCACCATCATGTAGCCGTAAGGCAGTTGCAGCCGCAGCGTTTCCGCCAGCAGGCTGAAGACGATCGCCGCGACCACCGGGCCGCCGATGCTTGCCGCGCCGCCGATCAGCGCGATCAGCACGGTCTGAAAGCCGATGAACGGGCTGAACACCGCGGGCGGTTCGATGTAGGTCCAACGCACCGCCATCGCTGCACCGACTGCACCGGCAAATGCAGCCGTGAGCGCAAAGCCCGCGATCTTGATGCGCCGCGTGTCCACGCCAAGCGTCTGTGCGCGCTGCTCGTCCGCGCCGATGCCGGCGAGCGCCAGTCCGAAGCGGCTGCGCCTGACGACGATGGCGGCAGCGATGGCGCCAGCCGCGATCACGAGCACGGTGAGATAGACGGTCTCGTTCGATGGCACCACCGCCAGCACGCGGCCTACAGTGCCCGAGACCTGCTTCTCGACGAAGGTCACCGCATGACGAATCAGCTCTGTCATGCCGAAGGTCAGCACTGCGAAGTAGGTTCCGCGCAGATGCAGCACGGCGGACCCCATCAGCACCGCGATCACGCTCGCCACCAAGGCCCCACTCAGGATGACGAGCGGCCAAGGCAGCACTTCGAGCAGGATCGCGCTCGAATACGCCCCAAGGCCAAAGAAAGCGGAGGTGGCAAGCGACAGGTAGCGTGTCGCGCCGCAGAACAGCGACCAGCTCGTGGCGAGTGCGATGTACATCAGGCAGCTCAGCGCCACCGAGGCCACGAAATCCGAAGCCAGCCACGGTATGCACGCGGCAAGTGCGACGCCGATGCCCAGCATCAGCCAGGGCCTGTTGGCGAACTGCGCTTTCATCGGGAGAACAATCCGTTGGGCCGCCAGATCAGCACGCCGATGAAGACGGCATACGACAGCAGCATCTTGAGAGAGGGGCTGGTGAAATGCATCCCGAGCGCCTCGACCACGCCGAGCAGCAACCCGCCGACGAGGCTCCCAGCGATGCTGCCGAAGCCGCCGAGCGTGATCACGATCAGCGCGGTGACGGTGTAGGGCTCGCCCATCGAAGGGGAGATTTCATAGGTCATCGACAGCAGCGCGCCCGCCACGCCCGAGAGCCCGAGCCCGATGCCGAACATCAGCGGATGCAGCCGCTTGGTGTTGATGCCCACGAGCTGGGCACCCACCGGCGATTGCATGAGCGCGCGCACCGCCTTGCCCAGCAGCGTGAGCTTGAGCAGCGCAATGAGCGCAAGGCTCAACGCCAGCGCGACACCGAAGAGCACCAGCTTGTTCGCGGTGAAGCGCATGTCGGCGAACTGCACCGGCTCGGCCAGGTAGTCGTAGCCACGCAGGTCGCCACCCCAGATCAGCAGCGCGGTGTTCTGCACGAAGAACATGAGGCCGAAGCCGACCATCAGGCTGCGCGCCTCGAACACTTCCACATTAGGCGCACGTGCAGCGACCTGCCTGAAGCACAGCCAGTGCACCGCCATGCCGATCACCATGAGCACCGCGAAGGCCACCGGCAAGAACACCAGCGGCGAGATGCCCCACATGGTGTGCGCCCACCAGGTCAGGAAGGCGCCGAGCATCAGGAACTCGCCGTGCGAGATGTTCATGATGCGCATCAGGCCGTACTGCAGGTTCAGCCCGATCGCCACGAGCGCGTAAATGCCGCCCGCAATCAATCCGCCGGCGAGCAGCTCGGCCCATCCACTCCACGACACGCTATTTCCAGGCTGACTTCGGGGCCTGGAGTTGCGCGGTGGCGCGGTCCTTCGGCCACACGACTTCGAACTCGCCGTTCTGCCACTGCGCGACGGTGCCGGGGATCGAGGCGTTCTCGCTGCCCTCGAAGCGGATCGGGCCGAGGATCGTCTTGAACTCGTTCTTCGCGATCTGGTCGCGCAGCGCCTTGCGGTCGAGCCCGACCTTGCCCACGGCCTGCTGCAGGATCTCCAGGCCCGCCCATGCATGGCCGCTGGCCCAGCGATCGGGTTCCTTGCCAAATTTCTTGGTGTGCGCGTCGAAATAGGCCTTGGCCTCCGGGCTGGTCTTGGCGTTCCAGGAGCCCATGCCGATCACGCCCTCGGCGTTCGCCTGCATGACGGTCGGATAGAGCTGGAAGGCGGTGCCGACCGACGCGTAGAAGAACTTCGGATTGAAGCCGATCTCGCGCGACTGCTTGCTCACGAGGATCGTGTCTGGCGGATAGGTGATGCCGATGAAGGCGTCGGGGTTCAGGTCCTTGATGGTGCGCAGCACCGGGGCGAGGTCCTTCACGCCAAGCGGATAGCTCTTGCGGTCGAGCACCTGGATACTGGTCTTCTTGAGCGCGGCATTGAGCGCGGCGAAGTTCTCGAGCCCGAAGAGGTCGTCCATGTAGACGATCGCGATGGACTTCACGTTGTTGGCGACGAGCATGTCGACCAGCGCGCCCATCATCTTGTCGGGCTGCTGCAGCAGCGAGAAGAAGTACGGCAGGTGCATGTCGATCAGCTTGCGCGACAGCGCGGTGGGTGCGAGCAGCGGATAGCCGAAACGGTTGGCGAGCGGCGCGACGGCAAAGTTCGCGCCCGAGCCCCAAGGGGGCAGGATCAGGTCGACCTTGTCGCTGCCCATGAGCTTCTCGAACGTGCGAACGCAGGTTTCGGTCTCGCTGCGATCGTCGTAGCCGATCAGCTCCATCGGCCGCTTCGTGCCCTTCACCGAAAGCCCGCCGGCGGCGTTGACCTGCTCGGCCCACAAGAGGTAGTTGGGCTCCTGGCTGACCTGAGCACCGGCCGCCCACGGGCCGGTGCGGGCGATGGCGTAGCCGACGCGCACCGGCGCGCCCTGAGCGAAGAGCTTCGGCGCGACGGCGGCGCCGAGCGCGGTGGCGGTGCCCTGGATCCAGCGGCGGCGATTGGCGTTGTGAAGCATGCGGTCTCCTTCCCCGGCGTCGAGATGCGCCCGGTGCGGGCATCGTAGGAAGGACGCCTGTCGCGTGCTGTGCCTTCTGCGCACAAAGCGCTTGTCGCAGCGTGCACGCCGCTAGTGGTTAACCCGCAAGCCTTGCGACGATCGGCGCGCTCCAAAATAGGCGGGCTTTCAAACACCGATCCATGGCCGCCTCTTCACTCCTGTCGACCGATGAAGTGCCCTCGCGCGAACGCGCGCCGGTGTGGCGCGACTGGGTGTGGCGCCATTTCGGCGGGCTCGAATCCGACCTGTACGGCGACACCGAGTTCGAGGGGCATCTCGCGGCCTCGAATGCGGGCGACGTGATCCTCACGCGACTCGAAGCCAACCGCCACCGCGTGCTGCGCACCCGGCAGATGGCGCGGACCAGCGAAGCGCCCTACCTGAAGATCGTCGCGCCATGGCAGGGCTCGGCGGAAGTCGCGCAATGCGGCCGCGCAGCCGCCGTGCGCGCTGGCGGCTGGACGCTCTACGACACCACCACCGACTACACGGTCGCCAATCCGGAGCGCAGCGATCACCTGATCGTGATGCTGCCCAAGGACCAGATCGCCGCGCCGGGCTTGCCGCTCGGCGACCTCGTGGCACGGCGCATCGGCGGTGGGAGCGGCATCTCGCGCGTGGCGCTGGAAACCATGCGCAACACGTACCAGGAGCTGCCCTGCATGAGCGAAGCAGCGGCGCGCGGAGCGGGCGATCTCATCATCCAGCTCGTTCGGCTTTCGCTGATGGAGCTGGCCGGGCAGGACACGCCGCGCACCCAGCGCGAGGCCCTGAAGGACCGCATCCGGCGCCACGTCGCGCAGCACCTGCATGAGCCGGCCCTGTCGATCGAGGCGATTGCGCAGTCGTTGCGGTGCAGCAAGCGGCTGCTTCACAACGCCTTCGCGGGCGACGACGACACGCTGACCGGCTACATCCTCCAGCAGCGGCTCGCCGCCTGCATCCGCGACCTCCAGGACCCGGCGAACGCGACGCGCTCGATCACCGACATCGCGCTGGCTTCGGGATTCAGCAATCTCTCGCACTTCAGTCGGGTGTTCCGGGAGCACACCGGCGGCAGTCCGAGCGAGTTCAGGCAACAGGCGAGACGCGAGGCCTGAGCGTGGACGCGTCGTCCACGCCTCGTCCCTTTCGCGCGGCCGACTGGGTGGCCGGCCTGTCGATCGCCGGGCTGCTGCTGCCCGAGGCCGTGGCCTATTCGGGTATTGCGGGGCTGCCGCCGCAGGCCGGTGTGGTCGCGCTGCTCGTGGGCCTGTTCGTCTACGGCCTGCTCGGCACCAGCCGCTTCGCGATCGTCTCGGCCACCTCGTCATCCGCGGCCGTGCTGCTGGCGGCCACCAACTCGGCGGTGTCGGGCGAGCCGGCGGTGCGACTCGCATTCGGCGCCGGCATCGTCGTACTCACAGGCGTGTTCTTCCTGATCGCCGCAGCGGCGCGGCTCGGCGCCGTGTCCAACCTGATCGCCAAGCCGGTGCTGCGCGGCTTCGCGCTGGGCTTGGCACTGACCATCGTGATCAAGCAGATGCCCAAGGTGGTCGATGTGCACACGGCACACAGCGACTTCCTGCGGCTGTCATGGGAGCTGGTGGCGAGCGTCGGACACTGGAATTTCGCGGGTCTCGCGATGGCCGCGATCGGCGTGGCATTGCTGCAGGGGCTGGGCCATTGGCGGGCGACCCGCGCCGTGCCCGCGGCGCTGCTGGTGATCGCGGCAGGCATTGCGCTCGACCTGGCCGGCGTGTGCCGGCAGTGGGGCATCGCCGCGGTGGGGCCTATCGATTTCAAACTGATGGCACCGAGCCTGCCGGAGCTTTCGCGCGAGTTGTGGTTGCGCATGGGCGAACTGGCCTTCGCGATGGCGTTGATCCTCTACGCGGAGTCATACGGATCGATCCGCACTTTCGCGCTGCGGCACGGCGACCTCGTCTCTGCCAACCGTGATCTGATGGCACTCGGCGCCGCCAATCTCGCGTCGGGGCTGTTCCAGGGGATGCCAGTCGGCGCGGGCTTTTCGGCGACCTCCGCCAACGAAGCTGCCGGCGCCCAGACCCGCACGGCCGGATTGATCGCGGGCGGCGTGGTCCTGCTGGCGGCCATCGCGCTGCTGCCGTGGATCGCCCACACACCCGAGCCACTGCTCGCGGCCATCGTGATCCACGCGGTCGGCCACACGCTGAACCCCGGCAGCCTGAGACCCTATTTCTCGTGGCGACGCGACCGGCTGGTGGCGCTCGTGGCCTTTGTCGCGGTACTGCTGCTGGGTGTGCTGGACGGCCTGCTCGCCGCAATCGGCGTCAGCCTTCTCCTGTTGCTGCGAGGGTTGTCGACGGCCCATGTGAGTTGGCTCGGCCGACTCGGCGAGGGTCACGATTTCGTCGACGTCGCACGGCACCCCGAAGCTCGCGTGCCGGCCGGCATGCTGATCGCACGGCCCGACACGCCGCTCTTCTTCGGCAACGTCGAGGCGGTGTTCTCAGCGATCCAGGCGAAGCTGGAACAGGTGCGGGATCTCGATCATGTGGTGTTGGTTCTCGAGGAATCGGCCGATCTGGACGGCACCAGCATCGAGGCCCTGTGCGACTTCGCGGCCCATGTCCGCCAGCGCGGCGCCCAACTGACGCTTGCCCGGGTGAAGGACAGGCTGCGCGACCTGCTCGACCAAGTGCGATCCGGCGATCTACCGCCGATCGCCTACGCGGCCTGGAGCGTGGACGACGCGGTGCAGCAGGCCCAGCGCGCAGCCGCGGCGAAAGAAGACCTTGTCACGCCAGTACTGCTGTGACCGCCAGCCCCGGCGAGGCGTTGCGCACTGAAAGCCGGCCTCCGTGCGCTTCGGCGACCAGGCGGCAAAGGTACATCCCAAGGCCGACACCCCCTGTCGCGCGCTGGCGTGCGCTGTCGGTGCGGTAGAAAGGCTCGGTGAGCCGATCGAGCTGCGCCGCATCGACGCCCGGACCGAAATCCCTTACCTCGAGTTCGACACCTTGCCCTGATCGGCGCAGCGTCAGATGCGGTGGCTGCGGGCCTTCGGTGCCGTGACGCATGGCGTTGTCGAGCAGATTGCGCACCAGGAGCCGGATTCGCGATCGGTCCAGCGACAGCGTCGGCAGATCGTCCGGCAGGTCGATGACGACGCGTTCGCCACCATCCAGCTCCCCGGCCACTTCGCGCACCAGCACCGCCAGATCGACCGGCTCTCGGTGCAGCGCGGCGTGCGGGCTCGCGAGCCGCTCGCTTTCGAGCAGGTCGCTGATCAGGTCTCGCATTTCCGCCAGATCGCGAAGCAGCGCGGCACGCTCGGTGGCGCCTTCGGGCGTTGCGGGCAGCAATTCGGCGTTGAGCCGCGCCCGAGTGAGCGGCGAGCGCAACTCGTGGCTGAGCGCCAGCAGCAAGGCGCGCTTCGCATCGAGCATGCCCTGGATGTCACGCGCCATGGTGTTGATGCGCGCCGCGAGGTCGCCCAGCTCATCGCGCCGCCGCAGCGGAATCGGCGCATCGAACGCACCACGGCCGAAGCGCTCGGCGCCGGCGCGAATGTCGTCCAGCGGCTTCAGCAGCCGGCGCACGTAGGCATAGGCCAGCACGATCAGTCCCAGCAGGAGCGCCAGCGTCATCCAGCCGATGCCCTGTGGTTCGCGCTGCCAGGGCAGCGTGCCGAGTCCGAAAGTGATGCGGTGGCCGTCGGCGGTGGTTCGGCTGAGCCAGTCGCCGCGCGGTCCGAAGCCGTAGCGGCGGCGGTCCGGATGCGAATCCCAGTTCACCACCGGTCCTTCGATGCGGATGGAAATTGGCAGTCGCGTGACCAGAGCCTTTGCGCGCTCGACGTCCGGCGGTGTGCCAAGGTCGGCAGCGAGGCGGTCCATGTAGTCGGTCACGATGGGCCGCGCCGCATCGCGCCAGCCGCTGGAGAACGCGTGCTGCATGCCGCCGAGGAACACCGCGGTCATCGCCAGCGCGAGCAGCACGAACACCGTGATGAGCCGCACTCGCAGGGAATGGCCCCAGCGATGACGCCATTGCGAGGGCCGGCCGTAGCGCCGTCTCATGGCGCGCTCTTGCCGATCGCGAGCGTGTAGCCCGCATTGCGCAGCGTCTTGATGCAGTCCAGCGGTTCGAGCTTCTTGCGCAGGCGGCTGATGACGATGTCGACCGCGCGGGTGTAGAGCTCGGCCTCGTGGCCGCGAAGGCGGTTGAGGATGTCGTCGCGGCTCCAGACCTTGCCGGGCTGGTCGGCGAGCAATGCGAGCAGTTCGAACTCGGTGCCGGTCAGCTCGACGCGCTCGCCTTGGCGCAGCACCTCGCGTTTGTCGAGGTCGATCGACAGTCCGTCGAAATCCCTGCGCTGCGCCGGCGGTGCGGGCGGCGCGGTGCGCTGCCGTCGCAGGATGGTCTGCACGCGCGCCACGAGCTCACGCGGCTCGAATGGCTTGGGCAGGTAGTCGTCGGCGCCGAGTTCGAGACCGACCACGCGATCCATCACCTCGCCGCGCGCAGTCAGCATCACGATGGGAATGTCACTTTCCTTGCGGATCTCGCGGCAGAGAGCGAAGCCATCCATCTCGGGCAGCATCACGTCGAGGATCGCGGCGTCGTAGCCCCCGGCACGCAGCTTCGCGAGGCCATCGCTCGGGCGTGTGGCGCTTTCCAGCACGTAGTCGAAACGCGCGAAGTAGTTCGCGAGCGGCGCGCCCAGGTGCTCGTCGTCGTCGATCAGCAGGATGCGTGGCATTCGGGCATTGTGCATACGCCGGTCAAGGCTTCACCAGGGATCGACAGGCCCGACGCGCCCCAGGTGCGTGGCGGCGAAGCCCGAGGCGTACTTCAGCCCATAGCCGAGCATGCGATCGAAGCCGATGTGCGCGCTCCAGATCAGGCCGACTGCGAGCGCGACCGGCATATCGACCAGGAAGCCGAGCGCGATGAGCGCAACCGGACCGACATACGAGTGCGCAAGGTTGTAGATCGCCGCGCCGGTGCGCGCGCCGCCCAGGTAGCCGAGTAACGACAGGTCGGGCACCAGGAACAGCATCGCGAAGGCGCCCCAGCCGGCGCCGAGCTGCGAATAGCCGACAACGGACGCAAGGAGCACGGCGAGGCCTTCGAGGCGCAGCGTCGTGCGGACGCCGCCGGAGACGGCGCCCTCGGGGACGACATCGGTAGCATGCCGGCGAGCCGTCCACGCCGCCTGCCAGCTCCCGGCGCGCGAGACGCCGGACGAAGGCGGGACGTAGCTCATCCCCGGCCCCAGCGGCGTCCACGGTCCATGAAGTCGCGGACCTTCTGCTGCTGATCAGGATCGAGGCTGTCGAAGAAGTCGGCGGCAGCGGCGATCACATCGGGGCTGCCGGCCTGGATGGCGGCAGTCTTGTCCTCGACGAGCTTCTTCGCGCGCTCCTGGTCGAGCTTGGCGCCGGCGAACAGGGAACGGAACTCGGCACGCGGATCACCACCGCCGCGCAGCGCCGCGCGCTGGGCCTGGATCTTCTCGCTCAGCGTCGCGAGCTTTGCCTTCTGCGTGGCGTCGAGGTCAAGCTTGCTGCTGACGCGCTCGACCATGCGTGCGCGGAACTCGGCGCGATCCTGCTCGGTGGCGTTGTGCCATCCGCCATGGCGATAGCCGCACCCGGTAAGGCTGCCGGCGACCAGCGCCGCGCCAGCGAGGCCGAAGAGGGATCGTTTGAACCAGGGTTTCATGAGCGTCTTCCTTGCGTTGCGATCGGGAATCGATCGGAAGACTGAATGCTCGCGGCGAGGGGCCCCCAAGTCCTTTCGTGGCGGTTTCGCTGTGTTTCGTTTTATTGCGGCGCGGCGATCCGCACCGAACTAGCGCGCCAAAGCAGCCGCAGGGTCCTCGGCGTCGACGACCTCGCGCGCCCACGCTTCGAGCTTGCTGACGTCCGCGCGCAGCACCTCCTGCTTGACCGCGAGGATCTGCGATGGATGCATCGAGAAACTGCGCAGGCCCAGTCCGAGCAGCAGGCGCGTGAACACCACATCGCCGGCCATTTCGCCGCAGACGCTCACGCCCTTGCCCTGGCGGCGGCACTCGGCAATGGTGTCGGCCACCAGCCGCAGCACCGCGGGGTGCGTGGGGTCGTAGAGGTGCGCCACCGACTCGTCGGCGCGGTCGATCGCGAGCGTGTACTGGATCAGGTCGTTCGTACCGATCGAGAGGAAATCGAAGTACTTGAGGAAGGTGCGCAAGGTGAGCGCCGCCGCGGGGATCTCGATCATCGCGCCGACCTTCACATGGCCGTAGGCGACGCCGCGGTTGTCCAGTTCGGCACGTGCGAAGTCGATGAGGGACAACGTCTGCCGGATCTCGCTCACGTGCGCGAGCATCGGGATCAGCAGGTGGATCTCGCCGTGCGCGGCGGCCCGAAGGATCGCGCGCAGTTGCGTGAGGAACATCGCCGGATCGGCGAGGCTCCAGCGGATCGCGCGCAGGCCGAGTGCGGGGTTGAGGTGGGCGTCGTCGCGCACGGCCTTGCCATCAAGTGGCTTGTCCGCACCCACGTCGACGGTACGGATCGTCACCGGCATGCCCTGCATGCCATCGACCGCGCGCCTGTACGCCTCGTATTGCTCTTCCTCGTCCGGCAGGCGTGTCTTGCTCTGCGACTCGCGGCCCATGAAGAGGAATTCGCTTCGGAAGAGCCCCACGCCGACCGCGCCTGCCTTGACGGCGCCGAGCGTGTCTTCGGGCATCTCGATGTTGGCGAGCAACTCGACGCGCTGGCCATCGAGGGTGACGGCCGGCTTGTGCCGCAGCCGCGAGAGCCGCCCGCGTTCGAGATCGCCCTGCCGCTGCTTGAAGCCGTATTCGGCCAGGATGATCGGCGACGGGTCGACGATCACGACGCCGGCATCGCCATCGATGATGACCCAGTCGTCCTGTCGCACAAGCTGGCTCACGCTGCGCGCGCCGACCACCGCCGGGATGTCCATGCTGCGCGCGACGATCGCGGTGTGCGATGTGCGCCCGCCCACATCGGTGACGAATCCGGCGAAGACGCTCTTCTTGAACTGCAGCATGTCGGCCGGCGACAAGTCGTGCGCGATCAGCACCAGCGGCGCATCAAACGCTTCGCTGGCGGTCGGATCGGCGTGATCCTCGTCATGGTGCTCGGCGGCCCGCTTGCGCTTGGGAGGCGGAGGCGCAAGAACCGCCGCCGTGCCTTTCATCCGGTGCAACAGGCGTTCGACGACCTGTTCGAGGTCGGCCTTGCGCTCGCGCAGGTACTCGTCCTCCATCTCGTCGAACTGCCGCGCCACGATTTCGAGCTGGGTCGTCAGCGCCCACTCGGCGTTGTAGAGACGCTCGACGATCCAATGCTTGACGCCGGTGGTCAGCACCTCGTCCTGCAAGAGCATCTGATGCACGTCGAGCAGCGCGGAAAGCTCATGCGGCGCATCGTTCGGTCCCATCAGCGCGACGCTGGCCTGCAGTTTCTGCAGTTCCTCCGCCACGCCGTTGCGCGCGACGCGCACACGGTCGATCTCCGCTTCCACTTCCTCCGGCTTGATGAAATAGTGCGCGACATCGATCCGGCTCGACACCACGAGCACCGCCCGCCCGATGGCAATGCCCCGCGCAACAGGAAGACCGTGGATCGAGAAAGTCATGGTCTCAAGACGTCAAGCGCCCCCGCAAACGCCATCGTGGCCGCGCAGCAGGCCCCTTCGCAGGCACCCGCGGAACCGGCTCCGCCGGGCCGCCAGGTGCGCCCCCTTGAGGGGGGGAGGCGGCTACACGAAGTGAGCAAGCAACGGGGGTGGTCTCCATCACTCGCCTTCACCGAACTTGTCGTTCATGAGCGCGACGATCGCGTCGAGCGCCTCCTGCTCGCGCTCGCCGTTCGTCTCGACGTCCACCGTCACGCCGAGGCCGGCAGCCAGCATCATCACGCCCATGATGCTCTTGGCATTGACGCGGCGATCACCACGCGCCAGCCAGACCTCGCACGGATAGCTTCCCGCGAGCTTGGTGAGTTTGGCCGAGGCGCGTGCGTGCAGGCCCAGCTTATTGCTGATGGTCACGGATGTCTTGATCACTGTGCTTTCTTCTTGCCTGGTTCTGGGGAGCGGTGACTGCGACTTGCATGACGCCCGCGGTGCCGCCGGTGAGCGCGCGCTGCACCAGGGTTTCGAGCGGCTCGTTGCGGTAGCTCACTGCGCGTAGCAGCATGGGCAGGTTGACCCCCGCCACGAGACGCGAGCGGACGCCGTCGACGAGCTTCTGCGCGACGTTGCAAGGCGTCGCGCCGAACACGTCGGCCAGCACGAGCACCTGCGAGCGCGGCGACCGCTGGAGCTGCGCCAGGGTGATGCGCGCCGCCGCAAGGGTCTCGTCCGGCGAAACATTGGGCAGCACATCGAGCGCTGCAATCGACGACTCGCAATCGGGAAACACATGCAGCGCGCACTGCCGCAGCGCATTTGCGAGCGGCACGTGGGCGATGATGAAGATGCTGTTCATGCGGGTCGATCTGGTGCTTGCCGATTATGCGGGGGCATCCACGAAAGCGGCTTCGTTCGCAGGGCTTGATTTTTGGCGGTCACGGAATGCGGAATCCCTCAAAGAACGTCGCCACGGCGTCCCCCGATGACGGCACACCCGAGACGGTGGCCTGATAGACGGATGCCTTGCCGTCGGGCCGGTAGTGGGCGAACCAGAGCACATGCGCGGCGGCTGCGCCCTGGGTATCGAGACGGGCCGGCGCGGGCGACGATGCGGCCCGGGCGAGGACTGGCGACGACTCGACGACCGGCGCGTCGGCCAGCTGGTTGCGAGCGGCCGTGTGCCAGGCGCGCAACCAGAGTTCGGCCTGCTCTGCGCTCTCTGCCCGGGCGTGCGCGACGGCAAAAGTCGCGCCGCCGGCCTTGCAGCCGGCCATGTCGACCGGGATCGTTCCGGTCCCGAGCGGGAGGTCCCGTGTCGCTCGCTCCGGCTTGCAGGGCAGCAGCGCGATCACGCCTGCGTCGCCGATAGGGACTTCACGCCAATTGAAGGTGGGGCTGCAGGCGGCGAGAAGGACTGCCACGGCGATGAGCGCGGGCCGGCCCGATCGGAAGGGGATTGACATGGAACGGTCATTATCGAACTGGCCCGATCTCAGGAATCCACCGTCACACGCAATCCGCGCGGCGGAACTAAAATCGCTGGCACCGACCTGAACGCCCATGATGAAGAAGCTCATTCCCGTCGCCCTTGTGGCAGTTGCCTTGGCTACCGGGGCGGGCGTTTACCTGAACACTGGCAGTTCTGCCGCGCCGGCATCGACCTTCGTCCTGCTCGATGGCAGCAAGAAGAGCACCGATGACCTCAAGGGCAAGGTAACGCTGGTCAATTTCTGGGCGACGAGCTGCGTCACCTGTGTGGCAGAGATGCCCAAGGTGATCGCCACCTACGACAAGTACAAGAACCAGGGCTACGACACCCTGGCGGTGGCGATGAGCTACGACCCACCGGCCTATGTCGTCAACTTCGCCGAGACCCGCAAGCTCCCGTTCAAGGTAGCGATCGACAACACGGGTGCCGTGGCGCAAGCCTGGGGCGATGTGAAGCTCACGCCGACCACCTACGTGGTCAACAAGCGTGGTGAGATCGTGAAGCGGTATGTTGGCGAACCGGATTTCGCCGAGCTTCACAAGCTGATCGAGAAGCTGCTCGCCGAGGCGTAGACCAGGCTTCGTGGTTCCGGAAGACAAAAGGCGCTGTTCCAGACAGCGCCTTTGTTTTTTCAGCGGTTCCTGAAGCTGTCGTGGCAGGCCTTGCAGGTCTCGCCCAATGGGCCCATGGCGGCTTTCAGCGCATCGAGATTGCCGGCTTTTGCGGCGACGAGCAGCTTGTCCGTGTCAGCCATGAGGCGTTCGCTCAGTTCCTTGAACTTGGCCTGCTCCTTCCAGATTTCGGGCTTCGCCTTGCCACCTTCGGTGCCCGCCGCGAACCCGGCCCACGGAAGTCTGGATATCTGGGTGACCACCTCGGCATTCGCCACCGCGGCTGCGGCGTCGTAGGGTACCCGGCCGCTGGCCATCGCGCCGAGTCGGGCCACATGCTGGCTCTGGGTGAACATGGCACTCTGGCGGTACTTGATGGCGTCCTCGGTCTTTGCAAACTGGGCATGGGACGACATAGAGAAGAAGGCAGCGCAGAGAATCGCAAGCGCAGGCGTGACAAGACGTTTCATGTATACCCTTCTTGTTGATGCATCGGGGGGGTAGGTGCCGCGGGCAAATTAAGGGATTTGCTGGCGGGCGAGATTAGAGAGAACCCGCAGGGCGGGCCACTGCCGAAGTTTGCTAATCTCCGCTTCCCGCAGCAATGCGCCCACCGCCATCCATGACCGCTTCCCTCGAGCCCGCGAGACGCCACCCGGGGCCGGACAACGCCAGCGCGCGTTCAGTGCGTGTCTGGGACCTGCCGACGCGGTTGTTCCACTGGGCGCTGACACTCACCGTGATCTGCCTGTTCGCAACCGGGTTCGGCGGGGTGATGGAGTGGCATTTTCGATTCGGCTACACCGCCCTGTCGCTGCTGCTGTTCCGAGTGATCTGGGGTTTCATCGGCGGGCGTTGGTCGCGCTTTTCATCCTTCGTCTACGCACCGCGCGCTCTCATCGCCTATCTGCGGGGCCAGCCTCATCATCCGGACCACCTCGTCGGACACACGCCACTGGGTGCACTGTCGGTCTTCGCACTGCTCGCCATCCTGATCGCCCAGGTGTCGACCGGCCTGGTCGCCGACGACGAGATCTCGGCATCGGGACCGCTGACGCGATTCGTTTCGGGAGCTGTCGTGAGTCTTGCAAGCAGCTGGCACGTGACCTTCGGGTTGTGGACCGTCATCACCCTGGTGGTCGTGCACATCCTGGCGGTCCTCTTCTACGTGCGGGTGAAGCGGCTGCAGCTTCTGCGCCCCATGATCGACGGCGACAAGCAGGTGTACGCGCAGCCCGCGGCACCGAGTCGCGACGATGCTGGCTCGCGGGCGCTCGCGCTTGTCGTGTTCATCATCTGCGGTGGCTTTGCCGCGTGGATTGCGTCGCTTCGCGTATGAGCCACTCAACGTCGCGTCCGCTTCCGCTGGCAGACATGCCGGAGATCCTGCTCCTCACGCCAGACGAAGCGCACGAGTTCGAAGCAACCCGCGCCATCTTCCGCGATTACGCGGCCTCGCTGGGCATCGATCTCGGGTTTCAGCACTTCGAGGAGGAACTGGCCGCCCTCCCGGGCGAGTACGCCGAACCCCGTGGTGCGTTGCTCCTGGCGCTCGTCAGCACTTCGGATACTGCCGTGCCGGTGCAGGCTCAACCGTTGCAGCGAGCCAATGGCGGGCTTGCGCATGTCGCGGGCTGCTGCGCGCTGCGCCCGCTGGACTCTGCCGACTACCCCAACGCCGCGGAAATGAAACGCCTCTATGTGCGGCCCGAGTTTCGTGGCGTGGGACTGGGACGGCAATTGGCCGAAGCCATCCTCGATGCCGCACGCGGTGCCGGATATGCGTGCGTTCTGCTTGATACGCTCGACGACATGGAATCGGCAAGGGCACTCTACGAAGACCTGGGCTTCGTCGAAGTGCCCCCGTACTATCACAACCCGATTCCCGGGTCACACTACCTCAAGGTCGAGCTGTAGGCCTCCGCCAGCCTCGCTCACTTCGTGTGCTCGGACACCTCCTTCCGGGGGCAACGTCAGCGGCCCGGCGAAGCCGGTTCCGCGGCGTTTCCGGCGAGCGCAGGATAAGACCCCTAGCCCTTTGCTTGAGCGAGCAGCGTATCCGCGTCGCTCACTTCGAATTTGCCGGGCGCCTCGACATTGAGCGAAGCGACCTTGCCATCCTTCACCAGCATCGAATAGCGATTGCTGCGCACACCCATGCCTCGCGCAGTCAGGTCGAGCGTCAGGCCAGTGGCGTTTGCGAACGCCGCGCTGCCGTCGGCCAGCATGCGCACCTTGCCGGCGGTCTTCTGATCGCGTGCCCAGGCACCCATCACGAACGCATCGTTCACGCTCACGCACCAGATTTCGTCGACGCCCGCGGCCTTGAAATCATCGAAATGCTGCACGTAACCCGGGACGTGCTTAGCGGAGCAGGTTGGCGTAAAGGCGCCTGGTAGCGCGAACAGCGCGATGGTCTTCCCAGCCGTAGCCTTGGTCACGTCGACGGCGTTCGGGCCGATGCTGCAGCCCTCGCCTTCCACCTCCGAGTACTCTTGCAGCGTTGCGGAAGGAAGCGTGTCGCCAACTTTGATCATTTGAAGTGCTCCTGAAAAAGAAAAACGGCCCACATTGTGGGCCGCTTTTGCGTTGGCTGCTTCGCCGGAGATCAGACCAGAGCGGCCTTTTCAACCAGACGAGTCACAACCCAGTTCTTCGACTTCGAGATCGGACGGCTTTCCGTGATCTCGATGATGTCGCCGAGCTTGTACTCGCCCTTTTCGTCATGGGCGTGGTACTTGCTGGTCTTGGCGACGATCTTGCCGTAGAGCTCGTGCTTCACGCGACGCTCGACCAGAACGGTCACGGTCTTCGCGCGCTTGTCGCTGACCACCTTGCCGATCAAGGTGCGCTTGAGGGACTTTTTAGCTTCCGTCATGGTCACTCCTTACTTGGCGGCTTCTTGCTGCTTCTGAGCAAGAATGGTCTTCGCACGCGCGATGTCACGACGGGTGACGCG
>JAGIAI010000080.1 GCA_017744935.1 Variovorax sp. | reverse complement strand
TCGTGCAGCAGGATGCGAGCACCCGCAGCATCACGGTCGCCAAGAGTGCGGACGGCAGCTCGGTGGACTTCACGGGCACAGCCGGTGCGCGCACGCTCACCGGGGTGGCTGCGGGCGCGATCAATGCGGGCAGCCTCGATGCGGTCAACGGCAGCCAGTTGTACGGCGTGAGCAACTCGGTCGCGAGTGCTCTGGGCGGTGGTTCGACGGTGAACCCCAACGGCACAGTCTCTGCACCGACCTATACGGTGGGCGGCACGACGGTCAACAACGTGGGTGATGCTGTCACCAACCTCGACACGCGCACGACGGCCAACACGGCGGATATCCAGAGTCTCACGAGCATGGTCGACAACGGGTCAGTGGGACTCGTGCAGCAGGATGCGAGCACCCGCAGCATCACGGTCGCCAAGAGTGCGGACGGCAGCTCGGTGGACTTCACGGGCACGGCCGGTGCGCGCACGCTCACCGGGGTGGCTGCGGGCGCGATCAATGCGGGCAGCCTCGATGCGGTCAACGGAAGCCAGTTGTACGGCGTGAGCCAATCGGTCGCGAGCGCGCTCGGGGGTGGCTCGACAGTGAATCCCAATGGCACGGTCTCTGCGAGCTACAAGGTCAACGACAACATCTACACCAACCTCAACGACGCGCTGCAAGGCCTGGCCGGTGACGTCCAGAATGCGGGCTCGCGCCTGACGGTAGTGGAGAGCATCGTCAGCACCACGCAGGAAAGTTCCCACCTTGCAACATCCGGCGACACGGGGCAGGCCGCGGTGGCCTCTGGTGAACATGCTGTCGCGATCGGCTCAGGCGCGAGTGCGTTGGCCAACAATAGCGTGGCCCTGGGTGCGGGTTCGACCACTGGTGACCGCGAGAACGTCGTGTCCGTCGGGTCGGCGGGCAACGAGCGAGCGATTGCGAACGTGGCCGACGGCGTGACTGCGACCGATGCGGTGAACAAGCGGCAGCTTGACTCGGTCGCCGAAAGCAGCAAGGCCTATACCGATGCAAGCGTGCAGCAGGTTCAGAAAGACATTGCCCGCGTTCGCCGCGACGCCAACGCTGCCGCTGCTGCCGCCATGGCGGTGGCAACGCTGCCTCAGTCGATTCTTCCGGGGCGAGGAATGGTGTCGGCCTCAGTAAGCACGATCGCGGGTGAGTCGGCGATGGCTATCGGAATTTCCAAGGTATCGGAGAACAGCCGCTGGGTGACCAGAGTGGCCGGAACGGCCAATACGCGCGGCGATGCGGGTGTCAGCGCGGGCATCGGTTTTCATTGGTAAGTCGGTCGTCTCGAAAATGCGCATCGAATGTCGCGCCAACGTGCCACCTCTTCGTTCCCGACTGCATAACTATCCGGCGTCGGGCTGCGTCATCATGACCAAGGCCGAGTGGCGTCATCTACCTCGCGAGTACAAGGGGACATGGCTGCAGGAGATCAGGGGAGGAGCGCATCGTCCGCATCTGGTACGAATCGCAGTCATTGCGGGTGTGTCGATTCGCCCCGTTTACATCGTTGATGCGAGACGGGTGGATCCGATTGGCTGGTAGTGGCGTGGGCGTTGTCACCCGCGGAAAGGATGTCAGTCCAGTCATGCTCGCGCTTGGCCTGAGCTCGGCCGTCGCGAGTCATTGGATCGGCCGCGCGGCCTTTACAGAGTGGGCAAGAACGGCAATGGAGGTTCTGTCGTCGGGCATAGTCGCTCTCTCGATAGTGCAGTACTTCCGTTGGCGCCGCATGCAATCCCGCCACGATGAACTCGTCGCCGTACTCGACGCGGTGCCTCATGTCTTGTTCTTCAAGAGCAAGGCCTTTCGCTTCAAGGCCCTGAATGCAGAGTTCGGCCGGGTGTTCCAGATCGACGTGAATGCCGCGCTCGGCAAGAGTGATGGTGAACTCTTCGGGCCCGAGCTGGCAGCAACCTTTGCCGCGCAGGACGCCGAGCTGATTGCAATGCGAGAGGCACGCACTTTCGACGACAAGATCGCAGTCTCCGGATCCGTCCGCAGTTTCCAGTCGCGGAAGCAACCCGTCTACGATCGCCACGGAAGACTTCGAGGCATCGTCGGCGTCTCGATCGACGTCACCGATGAAAAGATCCTTCGGCAGCGCCTGGAAGACGCCAATGTGGCGAAGGATCGCTTCATTGCCACCATCGGTCACGAGGTGCGAACGCCTTTGGATGGCATTGTCGGAATGCTGGAACTACTTCTCGGCACCACGCTCTCGGACGATCAATGGCGCATGGTTTCACTGGGTCACGAGTCTTCGACCATGCTCTTGTCGAGCATCAATGACCTCCTGGACTTCTCGAAGTTCAAGGCCGGCAAGCTCTCCCTGGAGAATCGGCCCCTGTCGTTACAGCGCTTGGTTCGCGATGTGTGCGAGACCATGCGGCCGCTGGCGGTGCGTAAGTCCGTTGGTCTGCAATCCCAATCGGATCCACGGCTTCCGTCATTGGTCATCGGCGACCCGACCCGGCTGCAGCAGATTCTTACGAATCTGATCGGCAATGCGATCAAGTTCACCGAGCGGGGCAGAGTCCATGTCGTCACTCGCGAGCACCCGGTCGGCTGGCTGCAGCTGACGATTGAGGATACGGGCATCGGGATTCCTGCGGAGGCACTGGAGTCCATCTTTCTGCCCTTTGAACAGGGCGACGTCTCGACGAGTCGCCGCTACGGGGGGGCCGGACTCGGCCTGAGCATCGTTCGCCAACTCGTCGAGGCAATGGGCGGCACGGTGAGTTGCGAGAGCAAGCTGGGCCAGGGCAGCCGCTTCACCGCGAGCCTGCCTCTGCAACCGTTTCGATCGAAGGAAGACGGGTTGGGTCCGGCGCTCGAGGCGCTTCCTCCGCGGCAGGGAATGCTGCCGGCCGAGGACGACGAGCTTGATCCATCACAGCGCTATCGCGTCCTCGTGGTCGAGGACCAACCGATCAATCGCGAAGTGGCGAAGCGGCAACTGCAGGCGCTCGGTCATCGATGCGTCGTCTGTGAGAACGGCGAACAGGCATTGCTCGCCGTCGAGAACACTCATTTCGACGTGGTGCTGACCGATTGCCACATGCCGATCATTGATGGATTCGAGCTGACCCGGCGACTGCGATCGAGCGACCAAGAGCGCCTGCGCGGCATTCCGATTGTCGGAGTCACCGCGACCACGATTCGTGAAGAGCATCTGCGCTGCTTCGCGGTCGGCATGAATGCGATCGTCCTGAAGCCCTGGACATTGGGTGGCGTGCGCGCGGCGCTGAAACAGGCATGTGACCGCAGGGAACCTTTGGCGGAGGAGGGCAGGTCGTTCAATGCGTCCGACATCGATCGCGAAGCTCTGGGGAGCGCATTCGCAGGCATGCTTGAGGCCGGAGAGGTGCTTCTGATGTGTCAGCAGACACTGGCGCAGGACCGCGCCGCTCTCGTTCGTCACCTGGACTGCTCTTCGCTCGACGGTGTCGGACCGTGGTGGCATCGCGCCAGCGGTGCACTGTCGCTCCTCGGGCAGCGACGTGTCGAGCAGATGATGAATGCTTTCCTGCAGACCTTGACGCGAGGAGACGAGGCGGCTGTCCGCCTTGCCGGAAGAGAGGTGCTGATCATGTTCACCGTGCTTCAGGACTGGATCGATGAGGTGCTGGAATCGAACGAGGCCGCTGACGGCGCACGGCGCCCGCAGGCTGGGAAAGCCGCTCGAATCGAGTGCGGGGCCCTCGAACGATGAAGGATGCGGGAGCGAACATTCGTGTGGTGCTGGCCGATGATCATCCCTTGATCATGGTTGGTGCAAACCACCTCCTCAAATCAACGCTGAACGTGCAGGCGGTAGCGACGGCAGCCAGTCCTGAGATGCTGATGGAAGTACTCGCGCAAGGCGAGTGCGATGTATTGGTGACGGACTTTTCGATGCCCAACAAACCGGGCGCCGACGGCTTGGCCATGCTCAACGCGATTCGCTTGCGTTTCCCTCGGGTGCGGGTCATTGTCCTGACGATGATCGAGAACGTCGGTCTGCTGCAGCGCATGCGCAAGGCGGGCGCTCTTGGCGTGCTGAGCAAGGGCGGTGATCTGGGCGAACTGGCCGATGCGGTGGTGACCGTCTTTCGCAATCGACCCTTCCTGGGGAGGTCGCTGCGGCAGCGGATGCTGGAAACCGACGTTGGCACGCACAGCGGCGCCTCACAGTCGCTGAGCCCGAAGGAACTCGAGATCGTGCGGCTGTATGCGGGAGGAAAGTCCATTACAGAGATTTCCAGGACCCTGAACCGGACGGTCAATACCGTCAGTACGCAGAAGGGGAGCGCCATGCAAAAGCTCGGCGTGAAGAACGACGCCGAGCTGTACCAGCTCGCTTTGATCGTCGGGCTTGCCTAGCCGGATCGCTACCTTGACTGGCGGAACTCGCCTTGCCAGAGCTTTCGCAGGTCGCCGACCATCTGCGGCGGTGGATTGCCGACCAGCGTGTCGCGGTTCGTGCGGTGGATCAGTGCGTAGATCCGTGAGTCGGACGGGCTGTAGAGCTGCACCACGTTGTTGTCGTAGCAGTCGTGCGGCTTGCAGAACGAGTGCAGCACATAGCGCGTTCCGCCGACCGTGACCCAGCGGGGCTCGGGCGCCGGGCCATCCATGTCGGCGAGCCAGGGTTCGCGTCCGGCGCTGCCGAGCATCGCGCGCCAGGTCTTGCCGAAGCGCGGATCGGCAATGAGGACGGCAGGATTGCCTCCCGCTGGCGCGGCCTGCGGAGGAGGCGGCGGCGGGGTGTTCGGCCGGCCGGCGGACACAGGTGGCGGTGGCTGTGCACCGCCACCAGCCATCGCCGCGCCGTCGCATTGCCTGTATCGCCTTCCCGTCAACGAAGGCCCGAGCGCCGCGCGCACGTTCGGCGCGCCATCGAGTTCGACATAGTTGCCGACCCGATCGCGATACACCATGAACGTCAGTTCCGCCATGCCGCGTACCTGGCTCAGAAGCGCGACCTGGAAGCCTCTCGGCGGCGACTGTCCGAAGAAGCTGTAGGAGGCCTGGGGATCGGTCCCGGTCATGCGCTGGTTGCCCGATTCGACGATCAGCGTGTCGGCGGTCACGCGGAGCCTGGCGGAGGTCGGCGTGCCGCAGGCCATCGAATAGGTGCCGCCGAATTGCGTGAGGGTGTCGACGTTGAGTCTCTCGCGTGCCCATCCCGCGACATGCGACGCGAGTGCGCAAAGCAGCAGGAGCCGGACGATGGACCGCATGGTCAAACATCATCCGTTGCGCAATCCGAAGCCGCAAGAGGGGCGGCCCCGCGTTCGGTCTTCAGGGTGCCGGCGTCTTCGGCTTGTAGTCACAGTAAGGTGACACTGCGCACTGCCAGCATTGCGGCTTGCGCGCGATGCAGGTGTAGCGGCCATGCAGGATCAGCCAGTGGTGCGCATGCAGCCGGTATTTCTCGGGCACGCGCTTCTCGAGCTTCAGTTCGACCTCCAGCGGCGTCTTGCCCGGCGCGAGACCAGTGCGATTGCTGACCCGGAAGATGTGCGTGTCGACCGCCATCGTCGGCTCGCCGAAGGCGACATTGAGCACCACGTTGGCCGTCTTGCGGCCCACGCCTGGAAGGGCCTCGAGCTCGGCGCGCGTCTTCGGCACTTCGCCGCCGTGATGTTCGACCAGCATGCGAGCGGCCTCGACGAGATGCTTTGCCTTGCTGCGGTACAAGCCGATGGTCTTGATGTATTCCTCCAGCCCTTCGACACCCAGATCGACGATCGCCTGTGGCGTGTTGGCGGTCGGGAAGAGCTTGCGCGTCGCCTTGTTCACGCCCACGTCGGTCGCCTGCGCAGAGAGCAGCACCGCGGCGAGCAACTCGAAGGGCGTGCCGTATTCGAGTTCGGTCTCGGGCGTGGGATTCACCGCCTCCAGCGTTGCGAAGAAGGGTTCTATGTCGGCTTTTTTCATCGTGGGCGCGAGTTTAGGTCGGGGCGCGCACGGCTGCGACAATCGGCGGTCTCCGCCAATCTCCGACAGAAGGTTCCCATGCAATTCGCTTCCCGCCTCGACAACGTCGAAACCTCCGCCATCCGCGAACTCTTCAAGCTGCTCGGCACGCCCGGCATCATCAGCTTTGCGGGTGGTTTTCCGGACAGCGCGATGTTCGACGTCGAAGGGCTGAAGGAAGCCAGTGCCAAGGCCCTCGCGGAAGAAGCGGGCGGCGCGCTGCAGTACGGCGCGACCGAAGGCTATGAGCCGCTGCGCTCGCAGCTCAGCGCCTTCATGAAGACCAAGGGCGTCGACGTCGACCCCAGCGGCCTGATCGTCACCACCGGCAGCCAGCAGGCGCTGGACCTGATCGGCAAAACGCTCATTTCACCCGGCGACAAGGTGATCGTCGAAGGGCCGACCTTCCTTGCGACCATCCAGTGCTTCCGCCTCTATGGCGCGCAGCTCATCAGCGCGCCGGTCGACGCAAACGGCGTGAAGACGGACGAGCTCGAAGCACTCATTGCGGAACACAAGCCGAAGTTCGTCTACCTGATCCCAACCTTCGGCAACCCGAGCGGCGCGATGCTGAGCCTGGAGCGCCGCAAGAAGGTGTTGGAGATGGCGGTGAAGCACGGTACGGTGATCATCGAGGACGACCCGTACGGCGATCTGTATTTCGACAAGGCACCGCCGCCGTCGCTGATGTCTCTCACGAACGAAGTGCCGGGTAGCCGCGAACTGGTGGTGCACTGTGGCAGCCTCAGCAAGGTGCTGAGCCCGGGCCTGCGCATCGGCTGGATGATCGGCCCCGCCGAACTGCTCGCCAAGGCGACGATGTGCAAGCAGTTCAGCGATGCACACACCAGCACTTTCGCGCAGGCGACCGCGGCGCAATACCTCAAGAGCGGCCGCATGCCTGCGACGCTGGCCAATGTGCGCAAGGTCTACGCCGAACGCGCCCAGGCCATGGGCGCGGCGCTGCGCAAGGAGCTCGGCGATGCGATCACCTTCGCGCAGCCGGGCGGGGGTCTGTTCTTCTGGGCCCGCCTCACGGGCGCGAACGGCAAGGTCGCGGATGCCAACGTGTTCGCCAAGCGCGCGATCGAGAAGCTCGTGGCCTTCGTGCCCGGCGCGCCGTTCTATGCCGAGAAGCCCGATGTCTCGACGCTGCGCCTGAGCTTTGCCACGGCGAACGTCGAGAAGATCAAGGAAGGCATCGCGCGCCTGGGCTCGGCCCTTTGAGATCGCGCGCCGCCGCGCCTTAGAGCTTGAAGATGCGCTGCGCGTTGCGCGAGCGCACCGCAACCATCTGCTCCACCGGCAGCTTCCCGGTGTTGGCGAAGGCGCCCTTGGTGTCATGCACCTGGTGCGGCCAGTCGGTGCCGAACATCACATGCTCCGCACCGACCACCGAGATCAGGTACTGCAGTGCACCCAGGTTGTAGGTGATGCTGTCGTAGTAGATGTGGCGCAGGTAGTCGGTGGGCTTGCGCTTCATCTTGCGCCGGCTCGGGATTTCGACTTCGTCGCCTTTCTCGAAGCGGCCGACCAGATAGGGCAGGGTGCCGCCGCCGTGCGAGGCGATGATCTTCAGGTTGGAGTACTGGTCGAAGAAGCCCTCGAAGATCATCCGCGTGATCGCCAGCGTGGTGTCGAACATGAAACCGACGGACCAGCTCAGGTCGAACTTCGTCATGTCCATCATGTCGACGCCCGGCGGGTCGGTCGGGTGCACGAGCACCGGCAGCCCACGCTTGTCGATCTCGGCCCAGATCGGCGCGAAGAGCGGATCGGTCAGGCTGCGCCCGGCGATGTTGGCCAGCACCATCACGCCGACGGCACCGTTGTCGCAGGTGCGCTGCAGTTCCTCGATGGCGCGCTGGGGATACTCCCACGGCAGCGAAGTGAACCAGCGGATGCGGTCGGGGTAGGTCGTCCGCGCCTCGGCCATGGTGTCGTTCGACTCCTGCGCGGCGCGGCAGCTGATGTCCTCGTTGCCCCAGTACACGTTCGGACAGGTGAGCGAGACGACCGACACATCGATGCCCGCGGCGTCCATGTGCTTGATGCGCAGGTCGTAGTCGAAGTGGCCGCGCTGCGGGATCACGACTGGCGTATCACCTCGGAAGATCTCCTGCTGGCCATCCGGCCGTGTCTTGATGTTGTAGATGCCGCCTTCCTTCTTGAGCAGTTCGAGCCAGCGGCTGGTGAACATGTGCGTGTGGACGTCGATGACGGTCATGGTTCCTGTCTCCTTGATGTGATGTGACCTGGTGAGGGCAGGCTCAGTGCGTGAGCAACTGGCCGAGGAAGGTTCGCAGCCGCGCGCTTTGCGGTCGGTCGAAGAAATCGTTGGGCGCCGCGGTCTCGATGACCTGGCCCTGGTCCATGAAGATCACACGGTCGGCGACGCGGCGCGCAAAGCCCATCTCGTGCGTGACGATCATCATCGTCATGCCTTCGCCGGCCAGCGCTTCCATGGTCTGCAGCACTTCGTTGACCATCTCGGGATCGAGCGAAGCGGTCGGCTCGTCGAACAGCACCACCTGCGGCCGCGTGCACACCGTGCGCGCGATCGCCACGCGCTGCTGCTGTCCACCTGAGAGCTGAGATGGATGTTTGTGCGCGTGCTCACGCAGGCCGACGCGCTCCAGGTAGTGCATGGCGCGCTCGTGCGCCTCCTTGCGACCCACGCCGCTGCCCCACACGGGCCCGACGGTGAGGTTCTGAAGCGCTGTCATGTGCGGAAAGAGGTTGAACTGCTGGAACACCATGCCCACGCGCCGGTTCACTGCCAGCCGCGCTGCGCGTGTGATCTCGTCGGCATCGACGTCGACGCCGCAGACATGCAGGTGCCCTTGCTGGAAGGGCTCCAGGAGGTTCACCGTGCGAACCAGTGTCGACTTGCCGGAGCCCGATGGGCCGCAGATCACGATGCGTTCACCGGGCGCCACCTGAAGCTCGATGTCGCGCAGCGCGTGGTAGTCGCCGTACCACTTGTTGATGCCGGTCATGCGCACTACGGGCGCGGCGTTGGCTTCGTTGGAAGGCGTGTTCGTCATCAGCGATTCATTCGGATCAGCGCGCTGTTTCGAGCCGCCGGCTGTAGCGCGAGAGGCCCCAGCAGATGGCCAGGTACACCAGCGCCAGGAAGACATGGCCGGAGGTCAGGATGTTCGCGTCTCCGACCCAGCCGGGCGATTTGGCGCCGGTCTCGACCGCGCCGAGCAGGTCGTTGACGCCGATCACCGACAGCAGCGTCGTTTCCTTGATCACCGCGATCATGATGTTGACGAGCGCCGGCACCACGGCGGTGACGGCCTGCGGCAGCACGATGAGGCGCAGGGCATTGAAGTCGCTCAGGCCGACGGTGGTGGCCGCTTCGAGCTGGCCCCTTCCGATCGATTGCAGCCCGCCGCGGAAGACCTCCGCCGCCATCGCCGCATTGAACAGCGCAAACGCGGCGAGCGCGCGCGAGAAGAGGTCGACGTTCGAGCCTCTGGGCAAGAACATCGGCACCAGCGTGGCAGCGATGAACAAGATGACCAGCAACGGCACCGAGCGCATGGCTTCGACAAACGCAGTGCAGAGCCAGCGCACCACCGGCAGCCGGCGCGAGCGGCGGCCGAGTGCAAGCAGGAGGCCCAATGGGAGCGCGGTCGCGAACGTGGCCAGGGTGACGACGAGCGTGAGCAGCAGGCCGCCCCAGCGCGTTGGCGGAACGAAGGGCAGCAAGCCACCGCCCAGCAACAGCAGGAAGAACAGCACCGGCATGCAGACGAAGCCCACCAGCACGCGCTGCAGGCTCGCACCGTGCGCGCGACGAACCACCCAGGTCCAGAACAGCGCGAAGGCCGCGAAGCAGGTCCAGGCGCGCCACAACTGGTCCGACGGGTAGTCGCCGACCAGCCAGGGCTTCCATCGAGAAATAACGAAAGCCCAGCAGGCGCCTCGGCTGTCGGCGCATGACTCGCTCGATGGGCCGGTCCAGTGCGCATGGACGAACGCCCAGTCGAAGAAGCGCCAGACTGCAAGCACGAGCACTGCCAGGATCACCAGCGAGATCGCTCCCATGACCGGGCCCGGAAACAACGTCCGTTGCCAACGGGCGAGCGCCGGGATTCTGGTGCGCGGCGCAGCGCGTGGAGCGACGAGTGCCTCGCGCACGAAGCGGTCCATCTCAGCGGCCATGGCGCTTCATGAGTCGGCGATTCGCGAGATTCACGACGAACGCGATGACGAGGTTGATGGCCGCGTAGAGCACCACGACGAGTGCCATCGCCTCGAGCGCCTGCCCGGTCTGGCTCAGCACCGTGCCGCCGACGATCTGCATGACGTCGGGATAGCCGATGGCTGCGGCGAGCGATGAGGCCTTGGCGAGCGTCTGGTACTGCCCGCCGGAAGCTGGCAACGCGACGCGCAGGGCTTGCGGCAACACGATGAGGAACGCTGCGCGCACACCGCTCAAGCCCACCGTGGCCGCCGCTTCCGACTGGCCGCGCGGGACCGAGAGGATGCCCGCCCGAAAGATCTCCGCGAGGAAGGCGCTGTTGTAGATCGAGAGGCCGAGCGTCAGCGCAATGAGCTCCGGCAGCAGCGCGATGCCGCCGCTGACGTTGAAGCCTTCGGCGATCGGCAGGTCCCATCCACTCGATGCCAGGTGTGGAAGGAACAGCCCCCGGTTGTTCAACAGCGCAGGGCCGATGTGCAGGCTGTCACCGACATCCGGTAGCAGCGCGATCGCAGAGAAGTACCAGAAGAAGATTTGCAGCAGCATGGGGATGTTGCGGAACACCTCCACGTAGGCGGTCGATGCGCCCCGGACCAGCGGATGCATGCTGAGCCGGCCGAAGGCAATCAGGAGTGCAATGGCCGTGCTCAGCACGATCGCCAGCGCGACCACGAGCAGCGTGTTCAGTGTGGCGATGACGATCGCGTCGCCATAGGTGGATGACGGGCCGAACGGCACCGGCGTCTGCGCGATCTCGAAGCCCGCGTTGGTCCGCAGGAATCCCCAGCCGATCGACACCCCGAGCGTGCGGGCATTGACCACGAAGTTGGCGATGCCGCGCCACGCCAGCCATCCGATCACGGCCAGCAGCAGGACCTGCCCGACATAGCCCGGCAACCGTTCGATGAAAACGGTGCGAGACATCTTCGAGCGGCGAGGGGCCGTCATGCACGAACCGGGCGCGCGAGGCGCCGCGTCACTGTCAGCGAACGGGGATCGCCATCATCAGGCCGCCATTGGCGACCAGCGCATTGCGACCGCGATCGAGCCGCAGCGGCGTTTTCGGGCCGACATTGCGATCCCACACATCGCCGTAGTTGCCCACCGCCTTGATGGCCTTGTAGGCCCAGTCGGCGTTCACGCCCAGCTTGACGCCGAGATCGCCGTTGACGCCCAGCAGGCGCTGCACGTCAGGGCTTTGAGAATTGCGCTGTTCGTCGACATTGGCCTGCGTGACACCGAGTTCCTCGGCCGCCACCAGCGCGTTCATCGTGAAGCGCACCACGGCTTCCCAGCGCGGCTGGCCTTGCGCCACGATCGGACCAATGGGCTCGTTCGACACCGTCTCCGCCAGCACCTTGTACTCGTCACGGTTCGGCAGCTTGGCGAGGCGCGCGGCGAGGCCCGAGCGGTCGTTGATGGCTGCATCGCAGCGCTTGCCGACGAACGCATCCCACGCCTGCTCCTGCGATGCGAAGGTCACGATCTTGTACTTGAGGTTGTGCGCGCGGAAGTAGTCCGCCACGATCAGTTCCGACGTGCTGCCCTGCGCGGTGCAGATGGTCGCGTTGTTCAGGTCGGCGATCTTGCCGGCCTTCGACTTGGTGGTCACCGCGAAGCCCTGGCCGTCGAAGAACATCACCTTCGGGAACTTGAGTCCGCTCACGTCGCGGCTCTGCGTCCAGGTAAAGCGGTGTGTGAGCACGTCGACCGCGCCGGTGGGCAGGCCCGCGAACGCGGTCTTCAGGTCCATCGGCGTGAGTTCGATCTTGCTGGCATCGCCGAGCGTTGCGGCGGCGATGGCCCGGCACAAGTCGATGTCGAAGCCTTCGCGCTTGCCGGCGTTGTCCTCGGCCGAGAAGCCGGGCGCTGCGAGCGTCACGCCGCACTTGACGACACCGCGGGCCTTCACGTCATCGAGTACGTCGGCACGCGCGGCGCCGGCCAATGCCGCGAGGGCGGCGAGTCCGATCAAAGTCTGGCGAGCGTGCGACGGGATCCTGGGGATGCGCATGTTGTCTCTGATTCTTTGTGGTGGGATCGCGGTGCAGCGTAGCACCGGCGATCCATGAATCAGACCCTAGGAAACCCTGTCCGGGGCGCTACTCCCCGCGGAGGGCGCGATCGAAGTCCGCGATCAGTTCGTCTGCATCTTCCAGCCCGACGGAGACGCGGACCAGCCCGTCCGCGATGCCCATCTGCGCACGCACTGTGGCGCCGGCTTCCCAGAAGATCGTCGGCGCGACAGGGATGATCAGTGTGCGGTTGTCGCCGAGCCCGGTAGCCTTGATCGGCAGTTGCAGGCGATTGAGCGTCGCCTGCATGTCGAGACCCTCGCGCAGTTCGAACGCCATCAGCCATGAGCCCGCCTTGAAGTGCCGGACTGCAAGCGCGTGCTGCGGATGGCTTTCGAGCATCGGGTAGTGCACAGCCGCGATGGACGGGTGGCTCTGCAGAAATCGCGCAAGCGAAAGCGCGGTGGCGCTGGTCTGCGCGACGCGCAACCCGAGCGTCTCCGCGCCGAGGCTGATGCGGTGTGCCTGTTCCGGCGAGAGCGTCGCGCCCATGTCGCGCAGCGCCTTCTTGCGCAACTGCTGCAACCCCTGCTGGCGCGGATCGACGTTGCGATAGCTCGGGGAGATGTTGGGATAGGCCGCCCAGTCGAAGAGGCCGGTGTCGGTGACCGCACCGCCAAGAGCCGCGCCGTGGCCTGCGATCGTCTTGGTCAGCGAATTGATCACCAGCCCGGCACCGACGGTCTTCGGGCGGAAGATGGCCGGCGAGGTGATGGTGTTGTCCACCACGTAGAGAATTCCGCGCTCGCGGCACAGGGCACCGATGGCGTCGAGATCAGGCACCTGCGTACCCGGATTCGCCACCGTCTCGACGAACACCATCCGCGTGTTGGGCTTCAATGCGGCGCGCACGTTCTCGACGGCGCACGCATCGACCTTCGACACCTCGATGCCCAGATCGCCCATCGTGCCGAACAGGCTGTTGGTGTTGCCGAATACGAACTGGCTCGACACCAGGTGATCACCCGCACGCAGCAACGTGAGGAAGATCGCGGTCAACGCGGCCATGCCGGTCGAGAACGACACGGTGCCGATGCCGCCTTCCAGCAGCGTGATCTTGTTTTCCAGTGCGGCGCTGGTCGGCGTGCCCTGGCGCGCATAGTTGAAGCCGCCCTTGAGCGTGCCCTGGAACACACCGATCAGATCCTCGACACGGTCGAAGCCGTATTGCACCGAGGTGTGGATCGGTTTGTGGATGGCCCCGTGCTCGACGCCGAAACGGCGATCGGCATGCACGGTGGCGGATGGGGGCAGCGGGCCCTTGTCGTTGTCAGCGTTGCTCATATCTCACCTCAGCACTTCGAGCAGGCGGTCCAGCCCGCCTTCATTGATCGCGACCATGGCCTGCTCGCGCACCTTCGGCTTGGCGTGGAAGGCCACGGACAGGCCGGCTTCGCCCATCATCGGCAGGTCGTTCGCGCCGTCGCCGACGGCGATGGCTTCCTGCGGCGAGACACCAAGCAGCGATGCGACTTCGAGCATGGTGCGCCGCTTTTCCGCGCCGTCGCAGATATCGCCCCACGATTGCTGCACCACCTCGCCGGTGAGCTTGCCCTCGGCTTCGTCGAGCAGGTTGGAGCGTGCGAAGTCGATGCCGAGCCGGTCTTTCACGCGGTTGGCGAAGAAGGTGAAGCCACCTGAGACCAGCAGCACCTTGAGCCCCGCAGCCTTGCAGGCGCCCACAAGTCGTTCCGCACCGGGATTGAGCTTCAGTCGCTCGTCGTAGACCTTCTGCAGTGCATCGACCGGCACCCCCTTCAGCAGCGCGACACGGCGGCGCAGGCTTTCCTTGAAGTCCTTGATCTCGCCGCGCATCGTGGCTTCGGTGATCGCAGCGACCTCGGCTTTCTTGCCGACCGCGTCGGCGATCTCGTCGATGCATTCGATGTTGATCAGCGTCGAGTCCATGTCGAAAGCGATCAGCTTGAAATCGGCCAGTGCGAGCGGCGGCGTGAAGCGCTGCACGACGAGGCCGGGGGAGATTTCCTTGGGGGTCATACCGATGCGGGTTCCTGTACTTTGGGCTGGCCCAGGCTGCGGAGCACGTCGCGCACCATCTGCGCGCGGTCCTTGGGCTCCTTCAACTCGCGCTCGATGCGCAGCTTTTCGTTGCCGGCGAGCTTGATGTGCCTGTTCTTCTGGATGAGGTTGATGATGTTCATCGAATCGACCGGCGGGTCTTTCTTGAACGTGATGTTGATGACGCCCGGGGCAGCATCGACCTTGGTCACGCCGTAGGGCAGCGCGAGCACGCGCAGGCGGTGCATGTCGATCAGCGTCTGCGCCTGGGGCGGCAGTTTGCCGAAACGGTCGACGATCTCTTCGAGCAGCATGTCGATCTGGTCGGAGGTCTTCGCGGTGGCGAGCTTCTTGTAGAACGACAGGCGCAGGTGCACGTCGCCGCAGTAGTCGTCGGGCAGCAGGGCGGGCGCATGCAGGTTGATCTCGGTGGTCACCGACAGCGGCGACAGCAGGTCGGGCTCCTTGCCCGCCTTCAGCGAGCGGACCGCTTCGGCCAGCATCTCGTTGTAGAGCTGGAAGCCGATCTCCATCATGTTGCCGCTCTGGTTCTCGCCGAGCACTTCGCCTGCGCCTCGAATCTCCAGGTCGTGCATCGATAGGTAGAACC
>JAGIAI010000007.1 GCA_017744935.1 Variovorax sp. | reverse complement strand
AGCTTGTTCACTCGAAGGAGACGCAAGCTGCCCCGCGGCCAGCCAACCGGATCGGCATGCAGTTCACCAACCCGCCTGCACGCTGAAGTTTGAATCAATCGAAAGATATAAGGAGACATTCATGGTGGGACTCATGCAGGACCGACCGCTTCTCATTTCATCGCTGGTGGAGCATGCGGCCACTTTCCATCCCGAAACGGAGGTTATCTCGCGCCGGCCCGAAGGCGGCACCCATCGCACCCACTGGCGAGGCATCCGCGACCATTCGCGGCAGGTGGCGGGCATGCTGCGCGACCTCGGCGTGCGCCAGGGCGACCGCGTGGGCACGCTGGCATGGAACTCGGACCGGCACCTCGCGCTTTACTACGGCGCATCGGGCTCGGGCGCGGTGCTGCACACGGTGAACCCGCGGCTCTTTCCGGACCAGATCGACTACATCGTCAATCACGCCGAGGACTCGGTGCTGTGCTTCGACGTGACCTTCGCACCGCTGGTCGAAAAGCTCGCGCCCAGGCTGAAGACAGTGCGCCACTTCATCGCGATGTGCGGGCGGGAACACATGCCCGCGATCGACGTGCCCAATCTGCAGTGCTTCGACGAACTGGTTGCGGCGCAGAGTACCGACTACACATGGCCCGAGTTCGACGAGCGCACCGCGTCATCGCTTTGCTACACGTCGGGCACAACGGGCAATCCGAAGGGCGTGCTGTATTCGCATCGCTCCACCGTGCTGCATGCGCTGATGGAACTCGCGCCTGACACCTTCGGCCTCAACTCCGGCGAGACGTTGATGCTGATCGTCCCGATGTTCCATGCCAACGGTTGGGGCGCGCCCTACGGCGCCGCGATGGTTGGCGCGAGGCTCGTGTTGCCGGGCCAGTTCCTCGATGGCAAGAGCGTCTACGAAATGATGCGCGACGAGAAGGTCAGCTTCTCGCAAGGCGTGCCGACCGTGTGGCTGATGCTCTTCCAGTACCTCGATGCCAACCCCGACGTGGACGTCGGCGCATTGACGCTCAAGCGCGTGGGCATCGGTGGCGCTGCGGTGCCGCGTGCAATGCTGGAGCGCTTCGAGAAGCAGTTCGGCGCGGAGGTCGTGCAGGGCTGGGGCATGACCGAGACCAGCCCCATCGGCGTGATCAGCAAGCTGCTGCCCAAGCATGCATCGCTGCCGACTGAAGAGCTGGTCAAGATCAAGCTCAAGCAGGGCCGCGGCGTTTGGGGCGTGGACCTGAAGATCGTCGATGACGACGGCAAGCCGCTGCCTTGGGATGGCAAGGCATTCGGTCATCTGCGCGTGCGCGGCCCATGGATCGCGAGCGGCTACTACAAGGCCGAAGGCGGCGCTGTGACGGACGAAGAGGGCTACTTCAGCACCGGCGACGTCGCGACCATCGACCCCGATGGTTTCCTGCAACTGGTGGATCGCGCGAAGGATGTCATCAAGTCCGGCGGCGAATGGATTTCGTCGATCGATGTCGAGAACGCTGCCGTCGGCTGCCCCGGCATCGCCGAGGCCGCGATCATCGGCGTGGCGCATCCCAAGTGGGGCGAACGGCCGCTGCTGATTGCGGTCAAGCGGCCTGGGGCAGAGGTGGACAGGGGCTCGGTGCTCGACTATTTGTCGGGCCGCATCGTCAAGTGGTGGTTGCCGGACGACGTGGTGTTCGTCGATGAACTGCCGCACACGGCGACCGGCAAGCTGCTGAAGACGAAGTTGCGCGAGCAGTACCGCGACTACAAGCTGCCGACGGCGTGAAGGTCACAGTCCCACGAAATCGGGCGGCAGTCCGCTGACGAACTCGGCGAAGTCCTTTCCGCCGATCGAGATGTGCTCAAGCATCGCGTCGCGCGCCGCTTGCGGGTCCATCGCGAGGATGGCCTTGCACACCGCTTCGTGCTCGCGCGACGAGCGTTCCATGCGCCCCGGGAAGTCGAATCGGTTGGCGGTGTAGCTCGCACAACGCGTGCGCAGCGCCCGGATCTGTTCGACGAGCGAGCCGTTGCGGCAGGCGTCGTAGACCAGCTCGTGGAAGCGGTCGTTGGCCGCAGCGTAGGCCGCTGAATCACCGCGCTCCGCGGCCTTCATGCATTCGTCGACGCTGGACTGAAGCTCCGCGCGTTCCGACGGGCGCGACCGCCTCGCGGCAAAGGACGCTGCCGTTCCCTCGAGTTCGCCCAGGAGCTCGAGAAGCTCACGCAGCATCTGCAGCGACAGCTTGGGCACCGTCGCGCCGCTGCGCGGATTGATCACCACGAAACCCTGCGCGGCGAGATGAAGGATCGCCTCGCGGATCGGCGTGCGTGAGACCTGGAAGCGGTCGCACAACAGCTTCTCGTCGATCGGCTGGCCGGGGCGCATGGCGCCGCTCGACAGGTCCTTGATCAACGACATGCGCACGCTCTCGGCGAGCGTGGCCGCCCCCGGGGCTTCAGGGTTCTTACCTACTTGCACCTGCATGCTCATCCGTCCTTAAAATATATTCAAAGCCAGCATAAATATGTTTATAGGAGACTTGTGTGTATTTCAACATCCGGTTCCAGCGGATTCTAGCGAGCGCTGCATTTTCTACGGCCGTCCTGGCGCTGCTGCCTTCTCATGCCCGTGCTGCGGACGAGTGGCAGCCTCAACGACCAATCCGGATGGTGCTCGGGTACACACCGGGCGGTGCGGCCGACGGAGTTGCGCGCGATCTGGGGCCCTTGATGGAAAAGGTGCTCGGCCAGCCGGTGGTGGTCGACTACCGGCCCGGTGCGGGTGGTGCGATCGCAGTAGAGGCGGTGGCCAATGCGGCGCCGGATGGTTTGACGATCGGCCTCATCGATGGTGCGCCGCTCACCATCGTCCCGAACGCGCGCAAGGTGAACTACGACCCGGTCACTTCCCTGAGCTACTTCGGCGTCGTGTCGAGATCGCCATTGGTGATCCTGGCGAATCCTGACTTTCCGGCGAAGACGCTGCCAGAGCTGCTCGCGCTCGCACGCGCCAAGCCGGGCGAGATCTCGTACGCCACATCGGGCGTCGCAACCATCCACCAGATGTCCGCGGAGCTTCTCGGGGCCAGCACCAAGACGTCGATGCTGCACGTGCCCTACAAAGGCGCGGCACCCGCGTTGACGGATCTGATGGCCGGCGCAGTCAAGATTTCGTTCTCGACCATCGCACCCGCCGTGCCGCTGGTGCAGACCGGCCGGGTGCGGGCGATCGCGGTCACGGCCGACCGCGAGGTGGCTGCGCTCCCCGGCGTGAAGACGGTCGCGGCGCAGGGCGTGCCGGGCTACGACGCCGAAGGGTGGTTCGTCATGGCCGGGCCGAAGGGCCTGCCGGCGCCGATCGTCGCCAAGCTCAACCAGGCGCTGAACGCCGCACTCAGCAACCCGGCGATCAAGCAGAAGATGGCCGAGCAGGGCAACGACGTGAGTCCGTCGACGCCGGCCGCCGCCACCGAACTGGTCAGGGTCGACTACCGCAAGTGGGGCGAGGTCATCCGCTCGCAGCGACTGAGCTTCGACTGATCCGGCGCGCAACTCTTTTCGAATTTCCATCCTCCTCAGAAAGCACCCATGTCCACCGTTCTGGAGTCTGAACTCAACGCCGCGCCCGCCGCACCCTTGCTCGAAGTAAAGGGCGCTGTCGCCACCATCACGCTGCGTCGGCCGGCCACGCACAACAAGATCGAACCCGAGGACCTGGTCGTGCTGCGCGGCTACCTCGCCCAACTGAATGCCGACAAGAGCGTGCGCGTCATCGTCTTCGCGAGCACGGGCAAGAGCTTCAGCTCGGGTTTCGACCTCGGCCGTCTCGGCTCGGCCGCGGGCTCCGGCGAGAACCTTTTCGAGCGCTTCACCGACGAGATCGAGAACGCTCGCGCCGTCACCATCGCCAAGCTGCATGCGCCGGTGTATGGCGGCTCGACGGATCTCGCGCTGTCGTGCGACTTCCGCATCGGCGTGCGCGGCATGCGGATGTTCATGCCGGCGTGCCGCCTGGGCCTGCACTACTACGCACACGGCATCCGCCGCTGGGTCTCGCGGCTCGGTCTGGGCGCGGCGAAGAAGCTTTTCCTGACATCGCGCCCGATCGATGCGGAAGAAATGCTGCGTGTCGGCTACCTCGATGTGCTGGTCGATCGCGAACAGCTCGATGCCGAAGTGCAGTCGTGGATCGACGACTTGCTCGCACAGGCACCGATCCCGCTGGCCTCGATGAAGGCGACGCTCAACGAAGTCGCGCGGAACGAGTACGACGAGGATGCTGCCCGCGCCGCCTATCTCGCGAGCGTGAAGAGCCGCGACATTGGCGAAGCGCTCGCTGCTTTCGCGGAGAAACGCGCCCCGAAGTTCACCGGGACCTGAGGTGCGGCGGATGAACGAACAAGCAGCCGATCGTCCACTCGCGGGCGTTCGCGTCCTCGAGATGTCGCAGATCATGGCCGGGCCCACCTGCGGATTGATGCTTGCCGACATGGGCGCCGAGGTCATCAAGGTGGAGAAATTCCCGGCGGGTGATGACGCTCGCGGCTATGCGCGCCCCGGCGATCCGGGTCTCGCGCCGGGCTTCCTGATGCTCAACCGCGGCAAACGCTCGGTCGCCATCGACATCCGCAAGGATGCGGGGCAGGCCATCATCAAGCGCATGGCGGAGCGCTGCGATGTCGTGACCGAGAACTTCCGTCGCGGAAAGATGGATGCGCTGGGCCTGGGCTACGAGCATCTGAGCGCGATCAATCCGCAACTGGTCTATTGCTCGATCAGCGGCTACGGCCCCAACGGGCCGTTGAGTGACAAGGGCGGGTTCGATCTCGTGCTGCAGGCCTTCTCGGGCTTGATCAGCGTCACCGGCAGCCCCGAGGGCGAGCATGCGAAACCGGGCAACTCGGTGGCGGATATCAACGCCGGCATCCTCGCGGCGGTGGGCATTCTCGCTGCGTACGTGAAGCGGCTGCGCACGGGCGTGGGCAGCAAGGTCGAGACTTCATTGCTGCAGGCCTCGCTGCAGCAGATGTACTGGTTTGCCGCGGCCTACTTCCACGATGGATCGATCGCGAAACCGATGGGCACCGCGCATCCGTTGATCGCGCCCTATCAGACCTTCAAGTGCGGGGAGGGCGCCATCGCGCTCGGTGGCGGCAATCAGGCCAACTGGATGCGCATCGCTGAAGTGCTCGGTCATCCGGAGTGGGTGCAGGACCCCAGGTTCACCACGGGACGCGATCGCCTCGGCAATCAGGCGGCGCTGACGGCAATGATCACCGAGGCGCTGGGCAGCCATCCCGCTTCTTACTGGGTCGAGCGTTTCGACCATGCGGGTGTGCCGGTCGGACCGGTGAACAACGTGCAACAGGCGATGGAACACGAGCAGTCGAAAGCCATCGGCATGGTGGTCGAGGTCGATCACGGACTGGGCGGGAAGACGCGATCGCTCGGGTTGCCGATTCACTTCGACGGTGTGTCGCCGGTTGCTGCTTCTGCGGCGCCGACGGTGGGACAGCATTCGCAAGAGGTGCTGCGCGAGTTCGGGTATGGGGACGCAGAGATCGTGGCGTTGCGTGAAGCGGCGGTGATCCAGTAGTCGGACTTGCAGGCGCGCGAGGCGGATCTGCGCGCCATGAAATCACTCTTTGCTTAAAGAGAACTTTCTCACGCCTCGCTCAAGACAAATTTCTTGGGAGTGTCCTTTCTGACGGACACTCGCGGGCGCAAAGTGCGCGCTCGCCTTTTTCGGTGCGCACGGCGTCACACGGTCGCCAGCGCGACCCGTCCGACGGCGAGTCGCCGAGGCTGACGAGGTACGATAAAAGGCTTCGTCGGCCGAGAAGCCGCCCCACACCAACAAAATATCAATCAGTGAGCCGAGATGGGCAAGATCTTGCGTGCGTGGACATTCTGGATTCGAGCGGAACTGCGCGAGGAGTGCAGCGACCACCTGGATGCCACCGTACTCCTGCGGCTCAGGGCGGCCCAGGGCAATCAGCGCGCGGCGGCGCTGTTCCGTGACCTGAATGACGGGACGACCGAAGTCGTGGTCGTTTCGGTGTGGGATTCGATGGAAAGCATCCGTCTCTATGCAGGCGACCCGCACACGGCCCCGACCATCGATCCGGGAGACGTGCGCAAGCTGTTCGATCGCGAGCCCAGCGTGCGCCACTACGCGCTCTCCGACCCGCATGTGGTCGCGACGCTTCCGGCCGAGTGGACGGGGCCCGACAAGGACTGACGGCCCCGCGATCACGCTTTCGGCGTTTCGCTATCGAAATCCGTCCCGCGCGCGGCGGATTCCCATTCCCCCATTTCCTTCAGCAGCGCCTGTGCATGCGCGCGCACCGCGTCGACGGCATCGCCGCCGAGCTGCAGACGCAGCGGGGTGTGTTCTGCCTTCAGCGCGCGTTCGATCGCTGCCGCCGCCTTGCGCGGATCACCCGCCTGCGTGTTGTGCATCGTGCGTGCGAACTCACGCGTGCCGCCGACCGCCGGTTGATAGTCCTCGATGACGGGCATGTGACGCATGCCGCTGCCCGCAAGCTGCGTGCGGAACTGGCCCGGCTCGACGATCAGCACCTTGATGCCGAATGGCGCGACCTCCTGCGCCAGCGCCTCGGATGCACCTTCGATCGCGAACTTGGACGCGGAATACGCGCTGAACCCGGCGAATGAAAGCTGGCCGCCGAGGCTGGAGATGTTGACGATTGCGCCCGAGCGCTGCGCACGCAGGAAGGGCAGCGCCGCACGCGTCACCGCCATCGCGCCGAAAAAGTTGGTGTTCATCAGCGCGCGCAGTTCGGCATCCGGCGTTTCCTCCAGCGCGCCCACCACGCCATAGCCCGCGTTGTTGATCAGCACGTCGATGCGGCCGAAGCGCTCGATGGCGGCCTTCACGGCATGTTCGGCCGCGCCTAGGGCGTCGACGTCCAGGGCGCAGGCCAGTACGCGTTCAGGCGCAAGCGCGACGAGATCGGCAAGCTTGCCGGGATCGCGCGCCGTGGCGACCACGTTGTGCCCCTGGGCGAGGGCGTGTTCGGCAAACGCGCGCCCGAAGCCGGACGACGCGCCGGTGATGAACCAGGTGCTGGTCGGTGCGGGGGTGGTCATGGTGAAGTCCTTTCTTGCGAGTGGGGCCCGGCAGGGCATGGACGTGACTGTTCCGCAATCCGCATTCATCGACTAGACCGTATAAATCGAAAGCACTGCGCGATACGATGCATGAATGGACCGACAACTCCTTCCTCATCTCGCGATCGTCCTCGCCGTGCATCGTCGCGGCGGATTCGCAGCCGCCGCGGGCGAACTCGGCATGAGCGCATCGGCCGTCAGCCATGCGGTACGGGCGGTCGAGGAACAACTCGGCCAGCCGCTCTTCGCGCGCACCACGCGCAGCGTGCGTCTCACCGAGGCAGGGGAGTCCTTCCTGGGCGTGCTTGCGCCGGCGATGTCGGAGATTGCCGATGCCGTCGATGGTTTCGGGGCGAGCTTCGGGCGCGTCGGCGGGGTCTTGCGCATCAACGCGCCGCACGTGGCACTGCCGATGGCCATCACGCCGCTGGTGGTGGAGATGTCGCGGCGCCATCCGGATGTGGAGGTCGAGGTAACTTCCGAAGACGGGTTGGCCGACATCGTGGCCGGCGGCTACGACGCCGGCGTGCGGCTGGGCCATACGGTCGCGCAGGACATGGTTGCGGTCCGGCTCACACCGCCCTTCAAGGCGATCATGGTGGCTTCGCCGGCGTATCTGGCGTCGGCGGGCATGCCGCGCAGCATCGCTGCGCTCGCCGGGCACAACTGCATTGGATTTCGCTTCGTGACTTCGGGCGGCGCCTATGCGTGGGACCTGCTCGACCGCAAGGCCCATGTTTCCGTGGAAGTAAGAGGCACGGTCCGCGTCACCAATGCGCTCTATGCAAGGGATCTCGCGCTGGCCGGCGTCGGCATCGCCTACATCTTCGAACCGCTGGTGCGCGCCGAACTCGCCGATGGGCGACTGCGGCAGATCCTGCCTTCGTCGGCGTTCGAGGAGCCGGGGCTTTTTCTCTACTTTCCGCGTCGGGCCGCGCAGGCGCCGAAGCTGCGGGCCTTCGTCGATCTCGCCAGGGAGATGCAAGGCCTTGGAACCTTGCAATAGCCGGCGCAGACCCCAGTTCGGGGGAATGACCGAATCGCTGCACATCGTCTGCCCGCACTGCCACACCACGAACCGCGTGAAGAGCGACCAGCTCGGCAGCGCGCCGGACTGCGGAAAGTGCCATCAACCGTTGTTTACCGGCCACTCGACCGCACTCGACGAAGCGGCCTTCGACCGGCACGTCGCCCGCAACGAGATTCCGGTTCTGGTCGATTTCTGGGCACCGTGGTGCGGGCCGTGCCGCCAGATGGCGCCCGGCTTCGAGCAGGCCGCCGCACGACTGGAACCGAACGTGCGCTTCGCCAAGGTCGACACCGAAGCAGTGCCGTCGCTGGGCGCGCGATTCGGCATCCGCAGCATCCCGACGCTCGCGCTCTTCAAGGGCGGCCGCGAGATCGCGCGGCAGGCGGGTGCGATGGGCCCCGCCGACATCGTGCGCTGGGTCGAAGCCCACGCGCGCTAGCTGCGATTTGCCGGTTGCGGCCGATACCATCGGTCGGATGACGCCAGAGAATCCCGCCTCCCGGCCGCGCATCTACCTCGCCGGCCCCGATGTCTTTTTTCCCCATCGCGACGAGATATTCAACGACCTGAAGCGCCGCTGCGAGCGCGCAGGGCTGATCGGGGTCGCGCCGATCGATGCGCCGATCCAGCACAGCGCTGCGGACGGCGACGACCACCTTGCGCAAGCCATCTACGACGGCAACGTCGCTCTGCTCAAGGCCGCGGATGGATGCATCGCCAACCTTCAATCCTTTCGTGGCCTGGAGCCGGACTCGGGCACGGTCTTCGAGGTCGGCTTTGCGGTGGCGCTCGGCAAGCCGGTCGTGGTGTACGGCGTCCCGCCAGGCACCTATGCGGAGCGCGTGGCCGCTGCGCTCCCCTGCGAGCGCGATGCCGCAGGATCGTTGCGCGAAAGAGAAAACGGAACGACCGTCGAAGGGCTCGGCCAGCGACTCAATCTCATGCTCACCCGATCCACGCATCTCGTGCCCGATGCCGAAGCGGCGATCGCGTTGATGGCGCGACTGGTCGGCGGATGTCCCTGACAGTGACGCAAAAGGATTCAGCCCGGCTTAAGCGTCGCGGCCGAGACTGCGGGCAACTCAGCGAGGAAGCCGCGATGTCGTCCCAATCACAAGTACTGAACGCCCGACAGATCAACCATGTGCTCGAACTGATCGAGATCAACCTGCTCGCACCCCGCGAGGCGATCCGCAAGCTCGAGGCTTTGACCGCGGACGGCGAGTTCACCCAGGCCGAGTGCTATGCGATCCGAATGCTGCTCGTGCTCGACCATGCGGACCTGGTCAACGCGCTGCGCGAGGCGAGCGAGGACGACGAAGCGCTGGGACTCGTGCGCGACCATCTCGTGCACGAAGCGCGCGTGGTCTGCGAGAAGGGCTGAGCCTCGCGGGCGAGACCCGGCTGCAGTTGGCGCCAGCGGACGACGTCCGGCGCCTGCATGGTGCGATTCGTCGCAAAGCCATGGAACGTCACTGATCGATGACCAAGATAGGCGGATCGACAACCCATGGAGATCTCCAATGCTTATCCGTCTTTGGCGCACGATGCTCGTGCTCGGAATGCTTGTGCCCATCAATTGCCTTGCGGCGCAAGCGGGCTTCAGGTCCATCACCGTTCCGGGGGCGGACGCAGGTTCCGAATCCATTCCCATCGCGCTTTTCTATCCGACGCAGGCGCCCGAGCGCTCGATCGCGATGGGGCCGTTCACTGCGCATGTGGCCATGCGCGCCTCACCTGATGCACGCATCAAGGGCTTGATCGTCCTGAGCCACGGGACGGGCGGTACCGAACTCGGCCAGAACAGCCTGGCGGAGGCATTGGCGCGCGACGGCTACCTCGTCGCCGCGCTGCGCCATCCGGGTGACAACTGGCAAGACAGTTCATTGTTGTCGAAGAGCCCCACGCGCTTCTTTACCGAACGTCCGCAACAGGCTTCGCACGTGATCGATGCCGTGCTGCAGGACCCCGAGTGGAAGGACCGGATCGCGAAGGACGAGAAGGGGCCCATCGTGGGCGCGGTGGGTCATTCGGCGGGCGGCTACACGGTGTTGGCGCTGGCCGGCGGCAAGCCTGACCTGGGACTGATACGCGCGCATTGCGATGCGCATCGCGCGGAGGACCCCATCTTCTGCGGCATGGGTCGCACCCGGGAGCCGGGCGCTGCCGCGAGCACTGCGCAACCGATCCCCGCGATCAGTGATGCGAGGGTTCGGGCCGTCGTGGCGCTTTCACCGGTAGGCGTCGTGTTCACGACCAGCTCGTTGTCCGGGATTGCAGTTCCAACTCTCATCTACGAGCCCGAGCTGGACCGCTTCCTGGTTCCTCGCTTTCATGCGGAGCGCGTTGCGCGCGACGTTCCCGGTGCACAGCTTCGTCGCGTCCCCAATGCCTGGCACTTCGCATTCATGGATTCGCCCAGCATGCCGATCGAGACGCCGGACGGAGACATCAGAGCCAATCCTCCTGGCTTCGATCGACAGGCCTTCTTGAAGCAGATCGGTGAAGAGGTTCCGGCGTTCTTCGACCGCGTGTTTCGCCACTAGGACCAGGCGAGTCAGTCATCGGTCAGCATCGGCCGTCCGACCGATTGACCCTGTTGGAGCGCGGACGCAGAGTGCGTACCCAGCAGCATCACAACAGGAGGACGGATCGTGAACATCCAAGCCAAAGCCTATGCGAACTGCGACGAGATCACGATTGCCTGGCGTTGCGATGGGACCATCGCGGACTGTCTCGGCTTCGCGCTTCATCGCGAAGAACAGGACGCCAACGGCGCGCTGACGGAAACCTGCGTGGAGACATGGGTCGGGTTCGCAGGTGATCCGAATGCCAAGTCCGGGACGCACCAGCTCAGCACGGTCTGGCCCATTCAGCGCTACGTCTGGAGCGACTACTTCGCGAAGGGCAGCAAGGTTCGCTACCAGGTCGTGCCCATGATCGGAAAGCCCGGCAACCTGAAGCCTTCCGACACGGTCAGCAACTGGACGGAATGGGTCACGCTGGGGACCGGGCACTCACCCGGGTTCAATGCCTACTTCAACCGCGGCATGATCGCTTCGCAGTGGGTGGCTCGCGCGCTGGCCGCGGGCACGGGAAGTTCCACCGCGGTGCTGGGCCAGAGCATCAAGTCGATCGACAACCCGCTGCGCACGGAACTCGGCGGCTGCCTCATCACCGCGATGGTCGATCTGTTCACCAAGGCCAACCAGGCGGGCATGACCATCTATGCCGCGCTCTACGAGTTGAACGATCCGCAGCTCATCGACCTGCTGAAGGCCTTCGGCAAGCGGTGCAACCTGATCCTCGGGTCCGGTGCGTACAAGGCCGGCGAGAAGGACGAGAACGCCGAAGTGCGCGAGGCGCTCAAGGGTTCGAACACCATCACGGTCATCGACCGGCTCGTCGGCAGCCCGCATTTCGCGCACAACAAGTTCGTGGTGTTCTGCGGCGCCGACGGCAAGCCAGCAAAGCTATGGACCGGCAGCACGAACTGGACCGTCACCGGCCTGTGCACGCAGGTCAACAACGGCGTGGAGATTCAGGATCCGGGCATTGCGCAGGTCTATCTGGATCGATGGAACCAGATCAAGGCGGCCGGCAGCGGCTATCCCGCGGAGTTGTCGGAGGCCGGATCGACACCGGGTCGCAGCCAGTTCGGCAGCGTTCACATGACCGCATGGAACGCACCGGTGAACGGGCTGGTGGACCTGACCGATGCGCGAAGGCTGATCCAGGGCGCGCGGCAGGGCGTGTTGTTCCTCATGTTCAATCCAGGTCCGGCGGGCACGCTGCTGAACGACATCCTGGCACTCAATCAGCAGCACCTCTATGTGCATGGTGTGGTCAACCAGGACCCGGGCGGCTCGAAGGCGCCGATCCTCACGCTTCACGATCGGGGAACACCCCTCGATGCCTCGCCGGAGGTGGTGATACCGGAGCAGATCAAGGGCCTCCTGAATCACTGGTTCGGCGACGAGGCGCGCGGGAACATGGTCATGGTGCACAGCAAGGTGGTCGTGATCGATCCCTTCGGGCCGCATCCGGTGGTGATGACCGGATCGCACAATCTCGGACCCAAGGCCAGCGGCAAGAACGACGACAACATGATGATCATCGAGAACGCGCCGGGGCTGGCGGCCGAGTATGCGGTCCACATCATGGGCGTCTTCGGCCACTACAAGTACCGCTACAACCTGAAGGTGGGCCAGGGCGGCACGCAGGCGCAGAAGCAGCAATCGTCGAAATGGGCCGGACTGGAGCCGATCGACGAATGGCAGCAGGGCTACTTCGAGAACGCGAAGCTGCGCGAGATCAATTTCTGGATGGGCGACATTGCGCCGACCCCGGTGGCCTGACGCCGCGCGCGTCGCGCCAATCTCGTCGCCTGCAGCCAGTGAAGACGACAATCGCCACAGCCTGCTTTCACTACCTTCATGCCCAACCTCGTATTCGTCTTCGGAACACTGAAGGAAGGATTTCCGAACTTCGCGACCAACAAGGGCGCGCGCGTCGGAGGGACCTTCGTGACCGTCGAGCGATATCCGCTCTACCTGGTCGGTGAACGATTCACACCTTGGCTCGTGGATGCCATAGGAGAGGGCGAGCAGGTCGTCGGCCAGGTCTTCGAGGTCGATGAACCTGCGCTCGCGGCAATGGACGCTCTGGAGCGAATCACCGAGCCGGACGGCTACCGGCGGGTGATGCTGGAGGTCGAGGCGCTAGGAGATGCGCAAAGGACGACGCTTGGCGTCCAGGTCTACATCAAGCCTCGCGAGCAACTGGCCCCTACTGAAGTCCGTCTGGGGCCGCTGCAGGAATACACCCTCGAACACGCGAAACTGTATCGAAGGCGTTCACTGTGACAGCGGCCTCGATCCGTCCGCGGGAAGGACGATCGTCGAGTCCCCGTCGGGCGATGTGATCATGTCGGAGTCACTGCGGGGTAGCGGTGCGGTTTGCGGAAGGATGACCGTTGCGCGGCCATCTGGGGTGGTGATGTCGGTGGCGGTGGACTGTCCTCTTCGTACGCGGTCCAACGCCTGCCCGGCGTCGCGTATGCAGGCATCGCGCTCCGGGCGGGGCAGATTACCGCTGTTGCACGCCGCGATGACTCGCTCGTAGCGCGCCATTGCGGCATCGAGGTCCTGTTGCCCGAAGGCGGCCGCGCCCGCTGCCAGCGCGACGCCAGAGATCAAGGCTTCCCAGTGACGATGGGTCATGGAGCGCTCCCCGAAGGTCCGTCCAGCCACAAATGCTGCGCCCGTCCGATCAGCGCGTCAACAAGCTCGGCCAGGGTTGCTGCGAACCGCCTCCCGACCTGCGTCGGTGATCTTCGGCTCTCCGGGTCTACGAGTGCTCGGCGGACACCGGCCGCGTCTCGCCGGTTTCCACCAGCGTGCGCGTCGCGTCGACGCGCCCGTAGATCCACAGGATCTTCATCCCCTGCGTCTCGGACTTGTTGCGAAAGCGATGCGGCACGCCGGGCGGGATGAAGGTGGTGTCCTGCGCTTCGAGGTCGTAGTGCTCGTCGCCGATGTCGAAGACGGCCGAGCCTTCGAGCAGCATCACACTCTCTTCGGCGTTGTGCGAATGCCAGGCGATCTTTGCGCCGGGGCCGAACTCGGTGATGCCGTTGATGAAGGTGGTCGCGCCGAGCTTCGGCGTCACCAGCGGAATGGTGCGGGCACCGCCGCCGCGCTCATAGGCTGTGAGATCGGCGGGATGGAGGATCGTGGGTTGGGTCATGGGTGTTGCTGAAGAGAGGAGACTCAGACGGCCGGGCCGGTCCAGACGGTCTTGACGTTGGTGAATTCGTGCAGGCCGTAGATGCCAAGCTCGCGCCCGTAGCCCGAGTGCTTGACGCCGCCGAAGGGCAGGCGCGCATCGGAGGCGACCATGCCGTTGACGAACACTGCGCCGGCGTCGATCTCGCGCGACAGCGCACGCCCGAGGTCGGCGTTGCCGGTCCACAGCGCCGCGCCAAGTCCGAACTCGGTTGCGTTGGCCAGCGCCACCGCATCGTCTGCATTGCGCACCCGCATGATGGCTGCGGCGGGGCCGAAGGTCTCTTCGCGCGCCACGGTCATGTCGGGGGACACATGGTCGAGCACCGTCGCCGGGTAGAAGAAGCCCGGGCCGCTCGGCACCTCGCCGCCCAAGGTGACCGTGGCGCCTTCGGTGATGCTCGCGCGCACCTGCTTGTCGAGTTCGTCGCGCAAGTTTCCGCGCGCCATCGGGCCGAGCGTGGTGCTGTCGGCCAGCGGATCGCCGAGCACCAGCTTCGCGGCGCCGGCTGCAAACGCCTTCGCGAAGCGGTCGCCGACCGATTCCTCGACGATGAAGCGCTTGGCCGCGATGCAACTCTGGCCGTTGTTCTGGAAGCGTGCCTTGACCGCTACCGCAGCAGCGGCCTCGACGTCGGCATCCGCGAGCACGATGAACGGATCGGAGCCACCGAGTTCGAGCACCTGTTTCTTGAGCGCCTTCGCTGCCTGCGATGCGATTGCGCGGCCGGCGGGGGTGGAACCGGTGAACGTCACGCCGGCGATCCGCGGATCGTCGATCACGTCGGCAACGCGGGGAGAGCCGATCAGCAGCGTCGTGAACAAGCCCTCCGGCGCGCCTGCTTCGCTGAACAGCGTCTGCAGCGCCATCGCGCACTGCGGCACGTTGGCCGCATGCTTGAGCACCACGCCGTTGCCGGCGGCAATCGCCGGGACCGCGGCGCGGATCGCCTGCCAGAAGGCGTAGTTCCACGGCATCACCGCCAGCACGAGGCCGAGGGGGTCGAAGACGACGCGGCTGTCGGTCGCATTGCTCGCGACGCGCACGTCGTCGAGCATCTTCGGCGCGTTGTTCGCGTAATAGTCGGCCGTGACGGCGCTCTTCTCGACTTCGGCGCGGGCTTCGGTGATGGGCTTGCCCATCTCCAGGGTGGCGAGCCGCGCCCACTCTTCCTTGTGCTTGCGCAGCACGGCCGCGACATTGACGAGCAGCCTGGCGCGTTCGGTGGGGCTCTTCTTTCGCCAGCCGCGCTGCGCGTCGGCTGCGCGGGCGAGCGCCGCCTCCACTGCCTTGGCATCGGGTTCTTCGAACGAGGCGAGCGTTTCGCCCGTTGCTGGGTTGATCGAATGCAACATGAGGAATCCTTGCGGCCTAGTCGGCCTTGATGTTGTTGCTCTGGATGACCTTGCGGTAGAGCGCGTATTGGTCCTTCAGCGCCGCGCCGAATTCGGCGGGCGTGGTGCCGCGCACGGTGATGCCGAGGTTGACGAGCTGCTTGCGCGTCTCGGCGTCGTCGAGCGACTTGCGCATGGATGTGTAGAGGCGGTCGATGACCGGCGCCGGTGTTCCCTTGGGCGCGACCAGGGCGAACCACGAGTTGAAGTAGAAGTCCTTCAGCCCTGATTCGGTGACCGTCGGCACGTCCGGGTACTGCGGGAGCCGCTGAGGTGTCGACACGGCCAGCAGCCGCAGCTTGCCGCCCGCGATCAGCGAGGTCACCGTGCCCAGCCCCTGGAACGCGGCATCGACCTCGCCGCCCGCAACCGCGATGGCTGCTGGTGTGGCGCCCTTGTAAGGCACATGCGTCAGCTCGATGCCCGCGCGCTGCGCGAACATCGCCATCGCCAGATGCTGCGGACTGCCGCTGCCGCCCGAGCCATAGTTGAGCTTCGCCGGGTTGGCCTTCGCGGCCTTGATGAAGTCGGTCACCGTCTGGAAAGGCGAGTCGGGCTTCACGACCAGCCCCCATTCGATGGTGCCGACCAGCGACACCGGTACGAAGTCCTCCAGCGGATCCCAGGTGGCCTTGTAGATGTTGGGCACCATCGTGAGCACGCTGTCGTTGAAGCCGCCGATGGTGTAGCCGTCGGGCACGGCCTTGGCAACGCGCTCCGCACCGATGAGTCCTGCCGAGCCGGGGATGTTCTCCAGATAGAACGAGGAACCCAGCTCCGTGCCCATGCGCGTCGTCAGCACGCGTGCGCCGTTGTCGACCGCGCTGCCCGCTGCGAGCGGGATGATCATGCGGATCGGCTTGTTCGGGTACGCGCCCTGGGCGGCGGCGGCGACCGCCGCGCAGGCAAGGCAGGCCACCGCGAGCAGGCGGTTCAGGAAGGATGTCATCGTCTTGTCTCCATCTTGTTTTGTGTGAGGTGCGCGGCTAGCGTTCCAGCTTTTCGATGCCCAGTCGTGTCGCCAGCCGGTCGAGATCATCGACCAGCGCGGCGGCGAGCGGTGCGCCGCTCTCCGCATTCGCGGCGCGGCGCGTATGGCTCTGCTCGCCCGGCAGCCAGATGCGCTCGACACCGGGCAGGCGCTCGCTCTCGCGGATGTCACGCACCAGCGTGTCGACCGCGCCCTTGAAGGGCCCCGCGCCGCCGAAGGCCGCGAGGTCGATCACGAGGATGGCCTGGCCAGTGTTGGTCGGTGTCTTCGAATCGACATTGAAGTCGACCACGTCGCGGCCCATTGCGGCCCCTTGCAGAGTGCCAGCGAGCAACCCAACGATGAGTGCGAGCCCGTAGCCCTTGTGGCCGCCGATGGGCAGCAGGAAGCCTTCGCTCGCGCGCGTGGGGTCGGTGAGCGGGCGGCCCTGCCGGTCGATCATCCAGCCTTCGGGCATCTGTTCCCCGCGCTTGGCCTTTGCCTTGACCTTGCCGTAGGCCGCGACGGTCGTCGCCATGTCGAGCACCACAGGCGGCTCGTCGCCCGCGGGGATGCCGGCGGCAATCGGATTGGTGGACAGCAGCATCTCCATCCCGCCCCACGGTGGCAGATGGTTGGCGTTGCCCACTGCGAAGTAGAGGCCGATCATGTCGTGCGCCAGCGGCATGCGCGCATAGAGCGAAGCCGGCCCTGCATGATTGCTGTTGCGCGTGCCGACCCAGGCCACGCCCGCCTCGCGCGCCTTGGCGATCGCGATCTCGACGGCGCGCGACACGACGAGGTGCCCCATGCCGTTGTCGCCGTCGACCACCGCCATCGCGGCGCGTTCATGCACGACGTGGATGTCGGGCCGGACGTTGATGCCACCGGCCTCGATGCGCTGCACGTACTGCGGGAGGCGGATTGCCCCGTGGCCGTCGGAGCCCTGCATGTCCGCCTCGGTCATCAGGGTGGCGACGCGGTCGGCGTCGGTGTCGGGGAGGCCGACGCGGACCAGCGCCGTGGCGATGAAGTGGCGCAGGTTTTCTGCGCGGGCCCATATGGTTTTGCTATCTGTCGTTGCCACCCATGTCTCCGGAATGTCATCGGGGTATTGGAGATGGGGAGTCTAGGGATGGCGGTCCCCGGCGTCCAATGCCGATTTGGTCGCCAGCCATATCATGTTGATATGAATCTGAAAACCCTGCGCTACTTCGTCGCGATCGCCGATGCCGGCAGCTTCACTGCGGCGGCGTCGGCGGTCGCCATCGCGCAACCCGCGCTGACAAGGCAGCTGCGCGACCTGGAAGCCGAGCTTGGCGTGCAATTGCTCCAGCGCGGGCCGCGCGGCGTGCGCCTCACGCAGGCGGGCGCGACGCTGTACGAATCGGCGCGGCGGATGTTGGCCGAGGCGGCGCGCGTGCGTCAGCAGCTCGGCGGGGAGGGCGCCACCGGTGATCTTTCGGCGGTGCTCGGCGTGTCGCCGACGCTTGCGCGCATCCTGCTGCCGGGCGTGTTCGAACGCTGCCATCACGGGTTGGCCGGTGTTCACCTCGGCGTGCGCGAAGCCTTCACGCCGCAACTGATGGAGGGGCTGGAGCGCGGTCTCGTCGACATGGCGGTGGTCACCAACCCCGAGCCGCATCGGGCGCTCACGCTCGAACCCCTGCTGGTCGAGCCCTTCGCGCTGATCTCGCCCGCGTCACGCAAGCTGCCACCGGTCGTGGAGCTGTCGACGCTCGCGCGCGTGCCGCTCATCATGACCAAGCTCCACCGCGGCATCGTCGACCGCATGCTCGCGCCGCTGTCCGCGCGCATCCATGTGGACGCGGAGATCGACTCGGTCGATGCGATCTACGAGCTGGTGCTGCGGGGGCAGTGGTCCACGGTGATGCCGGTGTCGGTCTTCAACCAGCCAAGGCCTGCATCGGTCCGCCTCTCGGAGATCTCGGGCGTGCAGCTCAACCGCATGCTGGTGCTGGCGACACGCATCGAGCGCGCGCAGAGCCCGGCGATCGCGATCGTGGGCGACGTCGTGCGTGCGGAGGCGGCGAAGCTCGCTGCCGGCGGGGTTTTCAGCTTCGGCGCCAGGCAGCGGCGCAACGCGGCCTAGATCATGGGCTTGCCGGCGAACGGGCGCGGATGTCGAAGCGGACTCTGAATGCGTCTTCGACCTGGAGTGCACCGCCGAGCAGCGAGAAGGGGGTAATGCCGAAGTCCGTTTGCTTCAGCTCCATCGAGCCGATCACGCGCAGGGCGTCTTGCGTTCTGACGAGTGTCAGCGGCACTGTCGAGGTGCGGGTGGTTCCGAGCAATGTGATCGAGACGGTCGCCGACGACGCGGCGTCCTTCACGTCCACGTCGCGCACCTGCACGAGCGCATACGGAAACTCCTGCACCCGCAGCACCTTGTCCTGCATGTTGGTCCGCGTGCCTTCGATGTCGGATGCGGTCGGCTGGGTGTCGAGCCCGGCTTCTGTTCTCAGCGCTGGCTCGTCGACGGAGAGATCGCCCAGTGGCATGAAGAAGTCCGCGCGCCCCTGTGCCGGCGCGACGAAGCCCTGCAGCGAACGGCTGGCGATGACGTGGTCGTGCCCGAGTCGTGCGAGCGATCCGCCGCGTCGCACGGTGATGACCACGAGCGCATCCGGCGGACTGACGCGATAGACCGCGACGCCCTGCGCCGCCGCGCGCTCGTAGACATCCGCAGGAAAGCCCGGTGGTGCGCGCGCGATGGCGGCCTGCTGCGCGACCTGCGGCGCTGGAGCGGTTCCGCACGCGGCCAGCGCCACCGCGAGCGACAGAACCGCTGCCTGCGCAGCATGGGCAAGGTGCTTCGATGTCATGCCGCCTTGCGCAACCGCACCTTGAACGTGACCGTGACATCCGCGCCGATGGTGGTTGTTGCCGTCCACTCCCCGGTGCCGATGCCGAACGCGCCTCGCTTCACGACGAACTTGCCTTCCATGTTCGCGGTGCTGTCCGATTCGCTCCACGAGAACGGTACGTCGACTGGCTGCTGCATACCCTTGAGCGTGAGCGTGCCGCGCGCGACGAAGGCGTTGGGTTGCACGCGCCTGACCTCGGTCGCGTGGAACTCCGCCTGCCGGAAGCGCGCGAAGTCGAACCACTCGGCGCCGGCGATCGCCTTGTTGATGTCCGCGCTCGCCATGTCGGCGCTTGCAACGTTGATCGTCACGTCGAGCCGGCCCGCGTCGTCCTTGGCGGGGTCGAGGCTGAGCTTGACGTCGAACTCGCGGAAGACGCCCGGCGCCGGTGTCTTCTCGAACGTGGCGGCAAATTCGAGGCGGCTGCTGGCAGGCTCCAGCTGCCAGTCGGCCGCTCGGGCCCAGCCGAACGGAAGGGCCAGGCCGGCGAAGAGGAAGGCGGTGACGGCGGGTTTCCTCATCGGGATGTCCTTCTTCGTGGAAGCATGCGGACCAGCACGTCGTCGCGCTTGACGTAGTGATGACGCAGGGCCGCGCCGACGTGGATCACCAGCAGCACGATCAGCGCGATGCCGAGCGCACCATGGACATTCGCGACGACTTCGGCCAGATGACGGTCCGTCGGCACGATCGAAGGCAGCGGAATGCGCCAGTAGATGCTGAACGGCACGCCGGCCGCCGAGCTGACCACCCAACCCGTCAGCGGGATCGCGATCATGGCCGCGTACAGAAGAGCATGGCTGACTGCCGCCGCAAAGCGCTCCCAGCGCGGCATGTTCGATGGCAAGGGCGGCGGGTGATGCGTCGCACGCCACGCCAGTCGCAGCACCACGAGCGCGAGCACGAGCATGCCGGTCGATTTGTGCCACACGAAGAGATCCAGCTTGGTCGGCGAGAGCCGCCAGCTCACCGCCATCCAGCCGACCACGAACTGCGCCACGATGAGCACGGCGATGGTCCAGTGGAGAAGCTTGGCAATGGCGCTCCAGCTCGCGCCGGTAGACACGGGCGCAACCGTAGAGTCAGTCGAGCGGCTGGTAGGCATCGATCGCGTCGATGGGCATGTCGCTTCGCAAGGCGCCGACCGGCTCCTGGCCGGTATGGGCAATTGCCTGCAACTCGGGCACGAGCGTTAGCAGGCGGCGGGTCAGCCAGTACAGGTGCGAAGGATCGAGCGGATTGGGCTGCCGGAGCACGGCGATCAGCCGCTGGGGACGGTTGCCGAGGGGAAGTCCTGCGAGGGATTCGAGGAGGGTGGCGAGTTCGCTGCGTACCTGCTCGTCCACGAGATCATGCTCATCCAGGCTGCGCCAGATTGCCCGCACCGCGCGTTCGCACTCCTCGGCCTGCGATGGCGACAACGAAGCCTCGTCAGAGCGCCATGCGCTCATGGGCATCGCTTGCGCGGAGCGTGCCGCGACTTGGACAGGGCTTGTTGGCGAAGGCATGGGTCGCTCCCTCAACGGCGCCCACGATACGCCGCACCCGTGCCGATGGCAACGTCGGGCCGGCAATGCGTCACGGGAAAGCCGCCAAACTTGTTACTCCCACCGCGGGCCCGTCGGTGACAGACTGGCCTCTTCCAGACCAGGAGAAACGCAAACATGACCTCAGGAATCCAGAAGATGCAAACGCCGCCGGTCGTCTCGCCCGAGGCGTGGGAAGCGGCTCGCGAGCAGCTGCTCGTGAAGGAAAAGGCACTGACCCATGCGCGTGATGCGATGGCTGCCGAGCGCCGGCGAATGCCGTGGATGGCGGTGGAGAAGCCGTATGTCTTCGAAGGCCCATCGGGCAAGCGAAGCCTGCACGAGCTCTTCGACAGCCGGCGCCAGCTCATCGTCTACCGCGCCTTCTATGAGCCTGGCGTGTTCGGCTGGCCCGAGCATGCCTGCCGTGGCTGCTCGATGGTGGCGGACCAGGTCGCGCACCTGTCGCACCTCAATGCCCGCGACACCACGCTCGTCTTTGTCTCGCGCGCGCCGCAGGCAGACATCGCAAGTCTGCAGAAGCGGATGGGGTGGGGGCACATTCCGTGGTTTACCGTTACAGACAGCTTCGATGCCGACTTCGACGTGGGCGAATGGCACGGCACCAATGTATTCATCCGCGAGGGCGACCGCATCTTCCGCACCTATTTCGTCAAGAGCCGTGGCGACGAACAGATGGGCGGCACCTGGAATTACCTCGACATCACCCCGCTGGGCCGGCAGGAAATCTGGGAGGACTCGCCGGAGGGCTACCCGCAGACTCCGCCCTACAAATGGTGGAACTGGCACGACAGCTACGCCGGGGAGACCGTGCCAGACAAGAAGTGGGTCGAGGTGTCGGACGCCGGCGAGGCCGCGTTCCGCAAGGATCACTCAAGGTAGTAGGTCTGGATCGGCTCCGCCTTGCCCTTGACCATCGCGGGCGGCATCGGCCGCAGGCGGAACTGCTCGTCGAGCGCGGAGCGGATGTCCTCGGTGATCAGCAAGTCGACCTCGTACTTGCTGGTCAACCCCTCGACCCGCGATGCGACATTGATCGGATCGCCGGTCACGCTGAACTTCGACAGGCCCGCAGTGCCGATCACGCCGGCCACCACCTCACCGCCGTGGATGCCGACGCCGAAGCGCAGCTCGGGCAGGCCCTTGTCGCGAAGTGTCGCGTTGTAGCGTGCGAGCTCGGCGCGCATGTCAAGTGCGGCCAGCACTGCGTCGCGTGCCTGCCAGGGGTTGGGTTCCATCGCGCCGAACAGCGCCAGCAGGCCGTCGCCGACGAACTCGGTCACATGACCGTGGTGGCGGGTGATCGCCAGCGTCATGTGGCGGAAGTAGTCGTTGAGGATGCTCACGGTGACGGCGGGATCGAGGCGGTCGCACAGCGCGGTGAACCCGCGCAGGTCGGCGAACAGCATGGTCACTTGTCGCCGCTCAGGCGCGAAGGTGTCGCCGCCATGGGTCAGGCGCTCGACTACATCGGCTGGCACGAAGCGCTCGAACTGGCGCTGGAGCTGCTCCAGCTTGTCGTCGGCGGACAGCAGCAGCTTTTCGAGCTGGCCGTTCTGGTGTCGCATGCGCAGCGCCAGCGCGGCCAATGCCGCCAGGGCAGCGGCCCCGAGCGCGACGAGTACCCAGCCCAGCGCCATCACTCCAGCAGCATCGCGAGCCGGACGGTGCCGTTCGCGAGCGCTGCGACGCCGATGGCTTCCAGGAGTGCCTGAGGCCCGAGCGCGTCACCGAGCGCGCGGGTCTTCTGCTGAATGGACGAGGGCTCGTAGTAGACCGTGTCGCGAGCCCACGCGAGAAGGCCATCCTCGCGCGGTGCAAGGCGGGGCGAGCGCAGCGTGCCGATGGCGCTGTCGATCTCGGCCTGACTCAGGCCTTCGCTCTGCAACAGCCGGATGGCTGCCGCTTCGCAATGCGGGCAGGCGACGGTGCGCGCGATGACCGCGAACATCAACACCTTGGCGCTTCGGCTGAGCTCCCCGGATTCGAACGCGCCGTCGAGCGCGGCCTTCATGATGCTGGCCGCCCGCAGCCCGGCCAGCGGCGCGAGTACGGCGCCGAAAGGGCCCGCCGTCAGCGCGGCCGGGTCCGGAAGCGCTTGGACCGAGGCTTCAGGCTTCTTCATCAACCGCATGGCAAGGCCGATCACCCAGCGCATCGGGCTGGCGGCCATGCGTTCGAACTTCTGTTCGGGAGGGGCAGCCATCAGCGTGCTCACGCGGTTGTAGAAGCAGCCGAAGGAGATCGCGAATGCGATCTCGCCGACCTGTGTGGGCGTGTAGCCGCTGGCGAGCAGGGCTGTGCGCTCGGCGGCAGCGGGGCGTGGCTTGGACCGCGCGAGGCGGCGACAGAAGGCGATGTATGCGCGCTGCTTCTCGTCGAGCTCGGCCATCAGCACGTCGCGCTCGACCTGCTGGATGAAGGACTCGCGGTAGCCCAGGACCTTCATGAAGGCACGGTTGGCGCCGTAGCAGTAGCGGCAGGCGTTCTCTTGCGCCGTCACCATGCTGCCCATGCGGTGCAGCCGCTCGGGCACGGCGCCGGGGATGTAGTTGGTGGCGTGGTAGGCGGCCTCGCGGAGCCACCCGACCGAGGCGACACGACGGTCCACCTCGAGGACCTGGGCGCCGCGGCGCTTGAGCTCGGCCTCCCATTCGGCATTGGGCGAAGCCGGCAGCACCGGATCGCTCCACTGGATCTCGCTCAGCAACATCGCCATCGGCCACTCCACCGGAAATCGAAGACTGGAGCGGATTCTGCCCGTGTCGTGCCGGTGCTACCTGCGTTTCCTGGAATTCAATGCCGCGCGACTGGCGTTCGCGAGCAGTTCCGCAAAGGCCTCGGCCGCCGGCGACAGGCTGCGTCCGGCGCGCTTGATGATGCCGATGGGCCGGCTGATCGCAGGCCTTTCCAGCCGCACGCCGACCACCGAGCCCGGCCTGAGCGGCAGCGTGAGCTGCGGCACCACCGCGACACCTGTGCCGTGCTCGACGAGGTCGATCAGCGTCGAGACGTGCCGCACCTCGCAGACCGGGCGGGGCAGGGGCGGCAACTCGGCCAGCGCCTGGTCGATGAAGAGCCGGTTGCGGCTCGCCTGCGACACGCGTGCGTGCGGGTAGTCGGCGAGTTCTTCCCACCCGACAGATCGGCGCCTGGCCAGCGGATGCCCCGTGGGAACGGCGAGCACATAGGGCTCCTTCAGCAGCGGCGTGAACTCGACCTCCGGGTCCTGCATGCCGATGTAGTTGAGCGCGAAGTCCGCCTCGCCCTGCTTGACGGCGGCCAGCACCTCATCCGCACCTTCTTCGATGATGCGCACCAGCACGCGCGGATGCTGCGTGCGGAAGGCGTTGATCACCGGCGGCATGAAGTGATGGATGGTCGAGAGCACCACGCCGATGGTCACATCGCCCGCTTCCAGCTCGGCTGCGTCGCGCAGGCTCAGCACCGAGCGGTCGAGTTCCTCCATCAATCCGCGCACCTGCCCGAGGAAGCGCTGGCCGAGTGTGGTCAGGGCCACGCTGCGCGTGGTGCGGTCGAAAAGACGCACCTCCAGCATGTCTTCCAGGTGCGAGATGCGGCGGGACAAGGCGGGCTGCGAAAGGTACAGCGCACGCGCCGCAGCCGCGAAGCTCTGTGTCTCGGCGACGGTGACGAAGGCCCGGAGGTCCGCGAGCGTTGGCTTGGTCATGGGAATCGATTCATGCAGGAAGTGCAATAAAGCACCAGAAAATTGCAATTTACCGCAAGGACGCGAATGACGAAGATCGCGCCACAAAACGAAGGAGACATCGATATGCAACGCCGCCATCTACTGCAGGCTGCGGCAGCCGCGCTCGCGACGCCGCACCTGGCGTTCGCGCAGAGCTATCCGACCAAGCCGATCCGCTACATCGTCCCGGTGGCTGCCGGCGGCGGCAACGACATGATCGCCCGCGTGGTCGCCGAACGCTGGGGCCGCCTGCTCGGGCAGAGCATGGTCGTCGACAACCAGAGTGGTGGTGGCGGCGTGGTCGCGAGCCAGATCACCGCGCATGCCGCGCCCGACGGCTACACGCTGATGCAGGGCTATGTGGCGACGCATGGCACCACGCCCGCGACCCGCAAGGTGAGCTACGACGCGATCAAGGACTTCACGCCGATCGGGATGATCGGCGCGACGCCGAACGTTCTCGCGGTCAACGCTTCGGTGCCGGCGACCACGGTCGACGAATTCATCAAGTGGTTGAAGGCCAATCCGGGCAAGGTGAGTTACGGCTCGGCCGGAGCGGGTTCGCTCACGCACCTGACGATGGAACTCTTCAAGCAGGAGACGGGGACCATCATGGTCCACATCCCCTACCGCGGCATCGCACCCGCGATCACCGATCTGCTGGGCGGCCAGACGCAGGCCATGTTCCCCGGCCTGGCGGCGGCGCTACCGCACCTGCGCTCCGGGCGCATGCGTGCGCTGGCGGTCACCGGCAAGGAGCGGAGCTCGCAGCTCAAGGATGTGCCGACGATGGAAGAGGTCGGCTTCAAGGGCTTCGACGCGATGCAGTGGTACGGCTCGGTGGGCCCGGCCGGCATGCCCGCGGACATCGTGCGACGGCTCAACGAAACGCAGGTGGCGGTTCTCAAGGCCCCGGACCTCGCCGAAAAGCTGGCGAGCGAGGCGGTCGAGCCCTGGCCCATGACGCCGCAGCAATTCGGCCAGTACATCACGTCGGAGATCTCGCGCTGGAGCGCGCTCGCCAAGGCGCGAGGCATCCGGCTCGACGAGTGACGCCGCACCGACTTCCTTTTTCTTCAACCCGCAAACGAATCAGTTCCAGTGGCACGCAACACGCACGTTCCCGCCGACACATCGGCGCCTCCGGTCACCGCCATCCTAGCCCGCTTCGTCTCCGGCCACGCCTCGCGCGGCTGGTCGGATGCAGTGGAGCGGGAGGCGCATCGCACCTTCTACAACTGGCTCGGCTGCGCTATTGGTGCGGTATATCATGAAGCAGCGACAGCAGCGCTCGGAGCGGTCCGCCTCCTGCAGCCCGCACCGCAAGCCACGGTGCTCGGCAGCAAGGAGAAGCTGGACATGGCCAGCGCCGCGCTGGTCAACGGCATCACGTCGCATACCTTCGACTTCGACGACACGCACCTCAAGACCATCATCCATCCTGCGGGGCCGGTCGCCTCGGCTGTGCTGGCGCTGGCCGAGCATCGCGGCCTGAGCGGTCGCGCGGTGATCGATGCGCTGGTGCTCGGCATCGACGTGGCCTGCCGCATCGGCAACACGATGTACCCGGACCACTACGACCGTGGCTGGCACATCACCGGCTCCACCGGCATGCTGGGGGCCGCCGCAGGTTGTGCGCGCCTCCTGGGCCTGGACGAGAAGAAGACCGCGATGGCGCTCGGCATCGCCGCGTCGCAGCCGGTGGGCTTTCGCGAGCAGTTCGGCACCATGACCAAGCCTTTCCATCCGGGTGGTGCCGCACGGGCCGGCCTCATGTCCGCCCTGATGGCGAGCCAGGGCTTCACCGCCAGCGAACGTGCGCTCGAAGCGCCGCGCGGATTCGTGCAGGTGACTTCGGACAAGCGCGCGTGGAACGAGGTGACCGACGAGCTCGGCGAGCGCTTCGAGATTTCCTTCAATACCTACAAGCCCTTCGCCTGCGGGATCGTGATCCACCCGAGCATCGATGCCTGCGTGCGCCTGCGCGAACAGGGCATCACGGCCGAACAGGTGGAGCGCATCGAACTGCGAGTGCATTCCCTGGTGCTGGAGTTGACCGGCAAGAAGGAGCCGAAGGACGGCTTGCAGGGCAAGTTCAGCGTCTACCACGGCTGCGCCGCAGGCCTGCTCTTCGGTCGCGCGGGGGAGGAGGAGTTCTCCGACGCCGTGGTGAACGACCCGCGCGTCGTCGCACTACGCAACAAGGTGCAGGCGACGGTGGACGACAGCATCGACGAAGCGGCGGTTCGCGTCGCCGCAGTGCTGACCGATGGCAGCCGCGTGGAAGTGAACGTGGACCACGCGATCGGCTCCCTTGAGAACCCGCTTACCGATGCGCAGCTCGAGGCCAAGTTCGCTTCGCTCGTGGTGCCGGTGCTCGGACAGGCGCGTGCAGACGAGATCACCCGGCACTGCCGAACGCTGGCCTCGATGTCCGACATCCGTACGCTGACCGCCCTGTGCGCGGCGTGATGAATCCATTTCCCCGGGACCTGACGTGACACAAACCGCACCCCTCCGCATCGGCATCCTCGATGGCGACGACATCGGCCACGAGATCGTTCCCGCATCGGTCGACATCGCGCGTGCCGCCGCAGAACTGCATGGCGTGCAGATCGACTGGCACCCGCTGCCCATCGGCGCGCGTGCGCTCGAAACGCACGGCCACACGCTGCCGCCCGAGACGATGGCCACGCTCCCGACGCTAGATGGATGGATCCTCGGGCCCATCGGCCACCGCGCCTATCCCAAGGTGCCGAACGCGATCAATCCGCACCCGATCCTGCGCAAGCAGTTCAACCTGTTCGCCAACGTGCGGCCGACGCGGTCTTACCCCGACATCGGCTGCCTGCATGACGATGTGGATCTGGTGATCGTGCGGGAGAACAACGAAGGCTTCCAGCCGGATCGGAACATGGTGGCGGGTTCAGGGGAGTTTCGCCCCACGGACGACGTGACGCTGTCGGTGCGCGTCATCACCCGCGCGGGCAGTCGCCGCGTGGCGCGCGCGGCCTTCGAGCTGGCGCGCCAGCGCCGGAAGCACCTCACCTATGTGCACAAGGACACCGTCTTCAAGCTGAGCTGCGGGATGTTCGTCGAAGAGTGCCGCAAGCTCGCGGCCGAGTATCCGGACGTTCGCGTCGACGACGTGATCGTCGACACCTTCGCGATGCGGCTGGTGCGCGACCCGCAGAGCTTCGACGTGGTGGTCACGACCAACATGTTCGGCGACATCCTTTCCGACGAGGCCGCCGGGCTGGTCGGCGGGCTTGGCATGGCGCCGGGGCTGTGCATCGGCGACGGCGATGTCGCGATGGCGCAGGCCACGCACGGTTCCGCGCCCGACATCGCAGGGCAGGGCATTGCCAACCCCTACGCGATGATCGAATCGACCCGCATGATGTTCGAGTGGCTGGGTCACAGCCGCCGCAACAAAGGCGCCGTGCGCATGGGCGGATCGATGGCGAAGGCCACTACCGCCGCGCTGGCCGATCGTCAGGCGCGCACGGGCGACATCCGGGGTACTGGCAACACGGCATCGTTCACGCGGGCCGTGCTGAAGAACCTGCACATCTGAGGCCCGCAATGCAGTCCTATTGGATGCAGACGAACGGTTCCGATGCAGTGATGGAACTTCGCGATGCGCCGATACCCACGCCCGGTCCGAAGCATTTGCTGGTGCGCGTGCACGCCTCGTCGCTGAACCGGGGCGAGTTCCTGCCCGGGCACAGCAAGCCTGGCGCATGGAAGGCGATCGGTGGTGAGGGTGCCGGTGAAGTGGTTTCCGCCGGTGCGGAGGTGAGCGGCTTCAACCCGGGCGATCGCGTGATGGGACGATGCGCCGGATCGTTCGCGGAGTACGCGCTGCTGGACGCTGCCGAAGCGATCCCGATCCCGTCGAATCTCAGCTTCGAACAGGCCGCGAGCATTCCGCTGACCTTCCTCGTCGCCTTCGACATGCTCGTTTTGCAGGGGCGTCTGAAGGCGGGCGAGTGGTTGCTGATCAACGGCATTTCGTCGGGTGTCGGCGTGGCCTCGCTGCAACTGGGCAAGGCACTCGGCGCAAAGGTGATCGGCACATCCGGCTCGGCCGAGAAGCTCGCATCGCTTCGATCGCTGGGTCTCGATCTCGCGCTGTGCACCCGGCAGCCCGACTTTGCGCGGGCGGTCCTGGACGCGACCGAAGGGCAGGGCGCAAACCTCATCGTCAACACGGTTGGCGGCACGGTGTTTGCCGAAGACATCCGCGCGCTCGCTTTCGAGGGGCGCCTCGCGACGGTGGGTTATGTCGATGGCGTGGTGCATGCCGACATCGACCTTGAAGCGCTTCACGCGAGGCGTCTGACGTTGTTCGGCGTCTCGAACAGGTTGCGCTCCAAGGAGCAAAAGGCAGCGGCAGTGCCGCGCTTCATCGCCGAGGTGCTGCCGCTCTTCGCCGAAGGCCGCATCGTGCCGCGCATCGACCGGGTGATGGATTTCGCGCAACTGCCCGAAACCAAGGCGCTGATGGAAGCAGGCGCGCATGTCGGAAAGATCGTACTGAAAATGCCGCGCGCCACCTAGAGCGCGATCCATTCAGAAGTGCAAGGTCAAGTCGAATGAAAGACATGTGCTCGACAACCCGGCGCGCGATATGCAGCGCCAGCGTATTGATGTTCGCGGGTTGCGGCGCGAAGCCGCCGGCCGACCTGCGCGCGGTGCAGAGCGAACTCGCGCCCACCGGTACGCTGCGTGCGGCGATCAACTTCGGCAACCCGATCCTCGCGACGCGCGGCAAGAACGGAGAGTCGATCGGCGTGTCGGTCGACCTGGCGCGCGAGGTCGCGAAGCGGCTGGATGTGCCGCTGGACCTGGTGCAGTTCAACTCGGCGGGCAATGTGGTCGAGGCATTGAAGGCAGGCAAGGTGGATCTCGCCTTTGTCGCAATCGACCCGGTGCGAGGGGCCGACATGGACTACACCGCGCCTTACGTGATCATCGAAGGCGCCTACCTGGTACGAAAGAACTCGCCCTTGCAGCGCAACGAGGAAGTCGATCGTGCCGGTACGCGCGTGGTGGTCGGTCGCGGCAGTGCCTACGACTTGTTTCTCACGCGTGAACTCAAGTCGGCCACGTTGGTGCGCGCACCGACATGTTCCTTGCCCAGAACATGGAAGTGGCCGCCGGGGTGAAGCAGCAGCTCGAAGCCGATTCGCAACGGGTCGGCAACGTGCGCCTGCTGCCCGGCCGTTTCATGGTCATCGAACAAGCCATGGGCGTGCCGAAGGGGCGTACCTCGGCGCAGCTCTGGCTCAGCGACTTCATCGAGCAGATGAAGCGCACCGACTTCGTGGCCGCCGCCCTCAAGCGACACGCCATCGAAGGCGCGGCAGTCGCGCCACCGCGCGCCGGCTGACCGCAGACAAACCCTTTCAACCCTGTTGATGGAGATTCCATGAAGCGACTGAACCGACTGGCCGCCATCGGCGCCGCCCTTGCGGCCCTGGCTTTGCCCGCCGTAGCGCAGAACGTGAAGGTGACGCCACTGGGCGGCATCGATGGCGAGTTCTGCCCGCAGGACCGCGCGCTGGTCTTCGAAGACCCCAACGGCACGCGCATCCTCTATGACCCGGGCCGTACAGTCGCTGGCGCATCGGACCCACGCCTGGGCAAGATCGACATCATCCTCGTGAGCCACATGCACGGCGACCACCTGGGCAATGCGCACAACAAGGCGCCCAACTCGGGCTCCTGCGAGTCGCCGGACATGTCGGTGTCTTCGATGCCCAACTCGCTCGCGGTCGAGATCGCGCTCGCGAAGAAGTCGAAGATCGTGACCGGCAGCGAAATGCCGCCGTTCTTCGCTGCCAAGCTCAAGGCCAACGGCGGCAATCCGGCGGATTCGATCCTCGCTCGCTTCGGCGGCAGCGTGACCCTCAGCGGCGTGCGCATCGCGACGGTCACCGCGCTGCATAGCAATGGTGTCGATCCCGACTACATCGGGGGCGAACTCGGCAAGGCGATGAAGGATGCGGGCATCGCGGGCGATGTGGGACTTGCGACCGGCTATGTGCTGCGCTTCAGCAACGGGCTGGTGGCGTACCTTTCGGGCGACACGGGCATCGTCGCCGACCAGGAGCGCGTGGTGCGCGACTACTACCACGCCAAGCTCGCGGTCATGAACATGGGCGACGGCTTCACGACCGGGCCGTCGGAATCGGCCTTCATCATGAATGAACTGGTGAAGCCGGTGTCGGTGATCGCCTCGCATGCCAACGAGGTCGGCACGGCGAACGGCAAGGTCCGGCCGGGCAGCAAGACGGAGGCCTTCGTGAAGGCGGTCAAGGTGCCGACCTTCGTTCCCTTGTCGGGACGCACGATGGAGTTCAATGCCGACGGCAAGTGCGCCGTCGGTTGCGAGGCCCAGATGTAGCCGGTCAGGGCTTCGCCGGCACCGCCACCCCGAGCGATTCCGCGAGTCCCGCGAGTGATCGCCAGATCGCCGGGGCCATCTCAAGGTGCGTGGCGTTGCGCTCGCGGTTCTGCGCTTCGTACTCGCCCGGATACTGCACCCGGTCGAAACCGGGCGCGGGCGGCGTGTCGTGCAGGTAGTTCAGGAATCCTTCGACCTCGGCGCTCTTCCATTCGAGCCCGAACTCCATCGCCGGATCGATCAGCACCGCGAACATGTTGTTGACCGCCATGCCGTCGCGCGGGTTCTCGGGCTGGATGGTGCCGCCGCCGGAGAGCACCCCCGCGAGCAGCTCCGCCACCACGCCCAGCGCATAGCCCTTGTGCGCGCCGAAAGGCAGGATCGCACCGGGTGGGTCGGCGAACATCACTGAAGCGTCTGTTGTCGGCAGGCCGTCCGCATCGATGATGGAGCCCTCCGGCAGCGGCTCGCCCTTTTCGGCCGCGACACGCGTCTTGTTGAAGGCGACTGCGCTGGTCGCCATGTCGACCACCAGCGGCGGGCGGCCGTTCGGCATCGGTCCGGCGAAGCACACCGGGTTGGTCGTCAGGCGCGCGACCTTGCCGCCGTAGGGCGCGACCATCGGCGGGCGGTTGATCACGTTGGTGAAGCTCAGGAGCACATAGCCGGCCGCTGCGGCCATTTCGCCGTAGTGCCCCATCCGGCCGAGGTGGTGAGACTTCCGGATGGTCAGGATGCAATGGCCGGTTTGCTTCACACGCTCGATGCCGGCCTGCATCACGACCTTGCCGACGTGCTGGCCGAAGCCGCCGTGGCCGTCGTACATCAGCAGGCCGCCGCGATCCGCAATGCATTCCGCGCGGCCGTCGCCATGCAGATGGCCGCCTTGCATCGACTTGCGGTAGCTCGGAAGGATCGAAAGGCCGTGGCTGGTGTAGCCGCAACGGTCGGATTCGACGAGGTGCTCCGCCACGTCCGCCGCGATGTCGCCCGGCACGTCTTGCGCCACGAGAATCTGCGCGCCCAGTGCGCGCGCATCGTCGAGGGAGATCTTCATTTCGTTCGCTCCGTCATGTCCAGCCGAGCCAGCGCCAATATGTGACCGCAAACAGCAGCATCAGCAGATAGCCGATCACGGTGACCGGAACGCCCACCTTTGCGAACTGCTTGCCGTTGAAGGTCTCGGTGCCAAGGCACACCATGTTCTGCGGCGCATTGATCGGCAGGATGAAACCGAAGCTCACCGTGAAGCCGAGCAGCATCGTCATGCCGACCTTGTGGATGTCGCCGGGCAGCGTCTGCAGCACCGAGATCAGGATCGGCAGCAGCGCCGCGGTGAGCGCGGTCGCACTCGCGAAGCCGAGGTGGATCAGGATCAGGAAGGCCGCGAGGATTGCAAACACGACCACCGTGCCCTGCGTCGCGAGTCCGGAGTGCTCGACCACGAAGCGCCCGAGCCATTGGCCCGCCTGCGTGGACAAGAGTGCGGTCCCGAGACTGATGCCGACACCGAAGACGATCAGCGTGCCCCACGGGATGCGGCCCTGCAGCGTCTTCCAGTCCATCACGCCGACACGCGGCAGCATCAGGATCACGAGCCCGACATAGGTGATCGATGCTGTGTCGATGTCATGCAGCTTGCCTTCCGTGGCCCAGAAGAGCAGCAGGCCGATCGACACCGCCGCGAGCCGCTTCTGCGGTCCGGTCATCGGGCCGAGCGAGGCCAGTTCGCGCTGCACCGCCTCCTTGCCGCCGGCGATGGATTCCGTCTCGGGCGGAAGCAGCCAGCGCACGATGAAGTACAGGACGATCGACATCACCACCGCCCACGGCGCACCGGCGACCAGCCACTGGATCCAGCTCACGCGCTCGCCGAGCAGCTTGTCCATGAAGCCGACGGTCAGCAGGTTCTGCGCCGCAGCGGTCTGGATGCCGACGTTCCACACGCTGGTGGCCTGCGCGACCATGATCATGATGCCGGCCGCGATGTTGGAGCGCTTGTCGACGCCGAAGGCCGTGATCACGCCCATCATGATCGGCACCACGCAGGCGCTGCGCGCAGTGGCGCTCGGCACCACGAGCGACAGCACGATGGTCACCACGATGCTCCCGATCAGGATGCGTCGGGTGGTCGTGCCGATGGTGGACAGCGTGACCAGCGCGATGCGCCGGTCCAGCCCCGTGATGGTCATCGCGGCCGCGATGCACAGCGCCGCGCCGACCAGCGCCAGCGCGGTGCTCGAGAAGCCCGCGAGTGCCATGCCCAGCGCCGCGCCGGTGCCGTAGGTTGTCGATGGCGCGTCCACCTTCGGCGCGAGGCCGATCAGGGCGGCCATCAGCGATGTGATCATGATCGCGCTGGCTTCGTAGCTCACCGCTTCGCTGATCCAGACGATGACCGCGAAGACGAGGATCGCCAGCATGCGGTGGCCGGCGACGGGCAGGCCCTCTGGCTGCGGCAGAGCCAACACCGCAACCATGGCGATCGCCGCGATGTACAGGCCCCAAGGGATAGGCTTGCGCGCGGCAGGCGTGGCGGCTGGTTCGGCCCCAGAGCCGGCTGCGCGGGCAGGCTTGTTCGTGCTGATGCTCACGGATGCTCCCTTCGCTGGGTGCTTCGGCAGAAGCGTCGGGCGCAAGGGTAGCAGTCGATGCGTGTCAGGCCAATGTCGCGCGCCTATATGCGCGCCGCCGTCCTCAGTAAGTTTTGTCCAGCTGCTCCAGAATTGCGGGGTTCTCCAGCGTCGAGATGTCCTGCGTGATCGACTGGCCCGCCGCCACGCTGCGCAACAAGCGTCGCATGATCTTCCCGCTTCGCGTCTTGGGCAGGTTGTCGCCGAAGCGGATGTCCTTGGGCTTCGCAATCGGGCCGATTTCCTTGGCGACCCACTCGCGCAGTTCGGCGGCGATCTTCTTCGCGTCCTCGCCCTGCGGCCGGTTGCGCTTGAGCACCACGAATGCGCAGATCGCCTCGCCGGTGGTGTCGTCGGGCCGGCCCACGACGGCGGCCTCGGCCACGAGATCGGTCTTGCCGACCAGCGCGGATTCGATCTCCATCGTGCCCATGCGGTGGCCGCTGACGTTCAGCACGTCGTCGATGCGGCCGGTGATCGTGAAGTAACCGGTCTTCGCGTCGCGGATGGCGCCATCGCCGGCCAGGTAGTAGCGGCCCTGGAATTCGTCGGGGAAGTAACTTTTCCTGAACCGGTCCGGGTCGTTCCAGATGGTGCGGATCATGGAGGGCCACGGGCGCTTGACGACCAGCATGCCGCCTTCGCCCCAGGGCATTTCCTGTCCGGTTTCGTCGACCACGGCGGCGGCGATGCCCGGAAAGGGCAGGGTGCAGGAGCCCGGCACCAGCGGCGTGACGCCGGGCAGCGGCGTGATCATGTGGCCACCTGTTTCAGTCTGCCAAAAGGTATCGACAATCGGACACCGGCGGCCGCCGACGTGCTCGTGGTACCACTCCCAGGCGGCAGGATTGATAGGCTCGCCCACCGATCCGAGGATGCGGAGGCTCGAGAGGTCGTAACGCGACGGATGCACTGCCGGGTTGCCATCCGCAGCCTTGATGAGCGATCGGATCGCGGTCGGCGCGGTGTAGAAGACCGTCACATGGTGATCCTGGATCATCTTCCAGAAGCGGCCGGCGTCGGGGTAGGTCGGCACGCCCTCGAACACCACCTGCGTCGCGCCGAGCGCCAGCGGCCCGTAGGTGATGTAGGTGTGGCCGGTGACCCAGCCGATGTCGGCGGTGCACCAGAAGACGTCTTCGGGCCGCAGGTCGAAGGTCCAGTGGCAGGTCAGCGCCGCGTGCAGCAGGTAGCCGCCGGTCGAGTGCTGCACGCCCTTGGGCTTGCCGGTCGATCCGGAGGTGTAGAGCAGGAAGAGGGGGTGCTCGGCATCGACCCACTCGGGCTCGCAGCTCGGGCTTTGTGCGGCAACGAGGTCGGCCAGCCAGATGTCGCGCGGCGCCTGGAAGGGCACCGCCCCGCCGGTACGACGCGCCACCAGCACATTGCGCACGCTGTCGCAGCCGCCAAGCATCAACGCTTCGTCGACGATCGCCTTCAGCGGAAGGTGCTTGCCGCCGCGGGCCTGCTGGTCGGCCGTGATGACCACCACCGCCCCGGTGTCTGCAATGCGGTCGCGCAGCGCCTGCGCCGAGAAGCCGCCGAACACCACCGAGTGAATCGCGCCGATGCGTGCGCAGGCCTGCATCGCCACCACGCCGTCGATCGACATCGCGATGTAGATGACGACGCGGTCGCCCTTCTTCACCCCGAGTGACTTCAGCGCGTTGGCGGTGCGGCAGACGCGCTCCAGGAGTTCGCTGTAGCTCACATGGGTGACCTGGCCGTCGTCCGCCTCGAAGATGAGCGCGGTCTTGCGGCCGAGGCCGCGCTCGACGTTGCGATCCAGGCAGTTGTAAGAAGCGTTGAGCGTGCCGTCGCCAAACCAGCGGAAGAAGGGCGCCTGGCTGCTGTCCAGCACCTGCGTGAAGGGCTGCTTCCAATCCAGGTACTCACGTGCGAGACGGGCCCAGTAGGCCTCGTGGTCCGCATCGGCCTCGGCCACCAGCCGGTCGTAGGCCTCCCGGCCTGACACATGGGCGCTCCGGACGAAGGCTTCGTCCGGTGCGTACAGTGCGGGGGCAGAGGAAGAGGGCGTTGTCGTCGCGAGGGTCATGTCGGCTCCTGAAGGTTCGTTCGACTTCGGGCAGGCCTCTTTGCGCGAGGTTTGACGCGCGTCATGCTTGCCGTTGGTCTTGTGCTCAAGAATTCGAGAAAGGGTGGCCGAAGGATCGCCCATGAACTTTTCAGGAGACACACAAGAACATGACGAATGTTTGCAGCCCTGAAGAGGCGGTGGCAGCGGCCCCGGCGCCGCTGGAGCGCTACCTCACCCTGCAGACCGGTCTCGATCTGCTCGACCAGGGCCTGTCGATCTTCGATCGTGACCTGCGGCTGGTGGCCTGGAACAAGGCCTACGTCCGGCTGCTCGACTTTCCGGAGGAGATGGCCTACCTCGGAGCCACGTTCGAGAGCTTCATTGGCTACAACGCCCGCCGCGGCGAATACGGACCCGGCGACCCCGATGCGCTGGTGGCCGAGCGAGTCGCCGCTGCGCGCACCTTCAAGCCGCATGAAATCGAACGCGTGCGCCCCGATGGGCGCGTGCTGCGCATTCGAGGCGAGCCCGTACCGGGGCACGGCTTCGTCACCCTGTATCTGGACGTGACCGAGCAGCGCCGCGCGGAACACATCATTCGCGAGCACAACGCCGAGCTCGAAGCGCGGGTCGCTGCGCGCACCAGCGAGCTCCAGCGCAGTGAAGAGCGGGTACGGCTCATCATGGATTCGATCCCCGCGCTGGTGGCGTACTTCGACCGCCGTCGGGTCTACGCCTACCTCAACCGGGGGTATCGCGACTGGTTCCTGGTCGATACCGCGCGGCCCGAATGCGCGAGCGCGAAGCGCTTTCTGGGGGAGTCGGTGTATGCGGTCGTCAAGCCTCACGTGCTGCGCGCGCTGGCAGGCGAGACCCGCAGTTTCGAATACGAGCTTTTCACGCACGAAGGCCAGCGGCGCGCGGTGCGGACTTCGCTCGTTCCCGACCATGCGCCGGATGGCAGCGTGGCCGGCTGCTTCGAGCTCACCTTCGACATCACGGAGGAGAAACGCTCGCAGGCCCTGCTCGCGCGTGCGCACAAGCTCGAATCGCTGGGGCATCTGACGGGCGGCCTCGCGCACGACTTCAACAACATCCTGACGGTGGTGATCGGCAATCTCGCCGCGCTCGCGGACGAACGACCCGGCGACCCGGCGCTGCCTGAATACGTGGAGCCGGCGCTCGAAGCCGCGCGGCGCGGCGCGGATCTCGTGCGCGGTCTTCTGAGCTTTGCGCGCAGGCAGCCGCTGCAGGCGGCTGCGGTGCATGTGGGGGCGCTGGTCGAGACGGTGGCGCGCCTGGTGCGCCGGTCTCTGCCCGAGACCTTGCGCCTCGACGTGGACGTGGGCGATGCGCCGTTGTGGACGTGGATCGACGCCACCCTGCTGGAACAGGCGCTGCTCAACCTCGTGCTGAATGCGCGTGATGCCAGCGGCGCTGAAGGATGCATCTCGCTGCGCGCACGGGCGGCGCATATCGACGCGACAGTTGCCGCGCCGCTGCAATTGTCGGAAGGCGACTGCGTGCGCATCGAGGTGGAGGACCACGGCAGCGGCATGGACGAATACACGCTGGCGCATCTGTTCGAGCCCTTCTTCACCACCAAGGCGCCCGGCCGCGGGACCGGGCTCGGCATGGCGGTGGTCTACGGCTTCATCAAGCAGTCCGGCGGTGCGATCGATGTGCGCAGCGCGCCGGGGCGCGGCACCACGGTGAGCGTCTGGCTGCCCGCAGCGGAGCCGCCCGCGCCCGATGCGGGCACCGATGAAGCCGGCGGGGCCCTTCATCGCGCCGCCGACCGCGGCCTTGCGCTGCTGGTGGACGACGACGCCCAGGTGCGGCGCGCCATCCGGCGCAGCCTGCTCGAACTCGGCTATGTCGTGCTCGAAGCCGACAGCGGCCCCGAAGCCATGAAGCTGCTCGCCAACACGCCGGGCATCACGCTCCTGCTGTCGGATGTGGTGCTGGGTGGCGAGATCGACGGAAGCGCTGTCGCGCAGGCGGCGCGCATGCAAGGGCAGGCCGGCGCGGTGGTCCTCATGAGCGGCAATGCGCCCGGCGACCTGCCGAGGCTGCCGGGCATTCCGCTGCTGACCAAGCCCTTCACCTCGGAACAACTTGCCCGGGCCATCGAGGAGGGAACACCGCCATGAGTGAAAGAGAGCAGCACGCCGGCACCGGCACAGTGCATCGCGCCGGAGGGGAGGATGCGGGCACGCCCGCACTGGTCTATGTCATCGAGGACGATCCCGGCGTCGCGCGACTGGTTATCTCGGCCCTGCGGGAATTCGGCTTCAACTGCGAGACCTTCGGCAGCGGCGCGGCGGCACTGCGGCGGCTGCAGGTCGAGAAGCCAGACCTCTGCATCATCGATCTCGGCCTGCCGGACATGGATGGCTTCGACCTCATGCGCCGCATCACCGCCAGCTCCACCGCGGGCGTACTGATCCTGACCGGACGCGGGCACCCCGCGGATCGCGTGATGGGATTGGAGATGGGTGGCGACGACTACGTGGTCAAGCCCTTCGAGGCGCGCGAACTCGTCGCGCGCGTGCGCAGCATCCTGCGGCGGCGCAGCCTTGCACCAGGGCAATCGCCGGGCAAGCGGCGCTATGCGAGCTTTCTCGGCTGGCGTGTCGATTGCGCGGCCAACCTGCTGCGCGCACCCGATGGCTCCGAGCATCAGGTGGGCACCGCCGAGATGCAGGTGCTGCGTGCCTTCATCGAACGCCCGCACCAGATCCTCACGCGCGAGCAGCTCACCGGCTCGCGCGACCTTGCGCCGACGGACCGGAGCATCGATGTGCGCATTTCGCGGCTGCGGCGGAAGCTGGAGCCCGATCCGCATGATCCGGCGGTGATCAAGACGGTGTACGGGGCCGGGTATTTGTTTTCGGCGGATGTGAGTTGGGAATGAAAGCTGCTTCCTGAAGTCATCTCCCCGCATCCGGGGAACGCTGCTGAATCGACACGCTTTGCGCATCCTCCTCGTCTCCGACCTCCACTACGCGCTGCCCCAGTTCGACTGGGTGGTCCGCGCGGCGCCGGACTTCGATCTGGTCGTGCTTGCGGGCGACCACATGGATGTCAGCTCGCCGGTGTCTCTCGATATCCAATCGGTGGTGCTGCTTCGCTACTTCACGCTGGCACGGCCGGGTAAATCGCTGGTGGTCGCCTCCGGCAATCACGACCTCACGGGCGCGGACAGGCATGGCGAACGCGCTGCGCTCTGGCTGCCGGAGAGCCGTCGCGCGGGCATCGCGATCGATGGCGATTCGCTCGTGCTCGGCGACACCCTCGTCACCGTTTGCCCGTGGTGGGACGGGCCGATCGGCCGCGCCGCGCTCGAAGCGCAACTGGTGGCGGATGCACAGCGCCGGCCCGCGCGTTGGGTGTGGGTCTATCACTGGCCGCCATCGAACTCGCCCACTTGCTGGACCGGCAAGTGCCACTACGGTGATGCGGACGTGGCTGGCTGGATTGCGCAATACCGGCCGGAAATCGTGCTGACCGGCCATGTGCACGAGCCGCCGTTCAAGCCCGCGGGCGCCTGGGCGGACCGTGTCGGTGCCAGTTGGGTCTTCAATGCCGGTCGGCAGATCGGGCCGGTGCCCGCCCACATCGTGATCGACCTCGATGCAGGCAGCGCGTCATGGCACTCCCTGATGGGCGACGAAGCGCTCCAGCTTGGTGCGGAACACGCACCGGCTCGGTCGGTCTTCTGAGGCGCTTCGATCTGCGGCCGATTCAATAGTCGGGATGCGGCTCGCGCGCCGAGCCGGGCCGCGCCGCAGGCCCCTGTCGATGCGCAAGCTGGCCAAGTACATGCGAAACCATCGCGAGGCCCGGCGAATCGCCGTACTGGTTCTTCAGGTCGGCGAGATAGGTGGTGACGAAATGCAGCCGTTCGGCCAGGCCCTGCGCGACCAGCCGGATGATTGCTGGATCGCTCATGAGAAAGCCACGCCCATCGACTGCATGGCGCACTATGCAGGGCGTGCTCGCAGCCACCGTCGCGCTGATGGGTGAATCCAGCAGGAGCGAGATCTCGCCGATGGCGGCGCCGGGCTTGCTGATCGAGTTGATCACCGCGCCGCCTTTGCTGACCTCCAGCGCGCCCGACACCAGCACCCACAGCCCGCCGCCGGCTTCGCCCTCCCGCACCACCGTGTCGCCGGGTACGAGTGCAATCTCGGGCAGGCCCGCGGTGTAGTGCAGCAGTTCGTCCATGCGCGAATGGTAGGCAAGGGTCATGCCGTTGACGAGTGCACCGCAATGCTGCACCGGTGCGACCCAATGTGACGAATGATTGCACCGCCCACTTTGGTCGATGACCGCCTCGCAGAATCGTTTCGAACCCCAATCAGGAGACCGAACGATGAGCGAACCCGTGGTGGAAAAGATCCAGGCCAGCGCCAAGTACCGCGAGCTGCGCAACAAGCGCAACCGCTTCGGCGTGTGGCTGACCGTGCTGATGCTGCTCGTGTACTACGGCTACATCGCGTTGATTGCCTTCAACAAGCCCTTTCTCGCGCAGCCCATCGGCAGCGGCGTGACGACCATCGGCATTCCGATCGGCCTGGGTGTCATCGTGTTCACCATCGTGATCACGGCCTACTACATCCGCCGTGCCAACGGGGAGTTCGATCGGTTGACGCGCGAAATCATCCAGGAGGCGACGCGATGAACCACCGTGCACTTTCACGCGGCGTCGTTGCGCTCGCACTCGCCGGCGCGGCAGGCGCTGCTTTCGCTGCCGGCGGCGACGTCGGGCAGGTTGCCAAGCAGCCGACCAACTGGATCGCGATCGGCATGTTCTCCGGCTTTGTGCTGCTCACGCTGTGGATCACCAAGTGGGCCGCGTCGCGTACCAAGTCGGCTGCCGATTTCTACACGGCGGGTGGCGGCATCACTGGCTTCCAGAACGGGCTTGCGATCGCGGGCGACTACATGTCGGCGGCCTCTTTCCTCGGTATTTCCGCTGCGGTGATGGCAACCGGCTATGACGGCCTGATCTATTCGATCGGCTTCCTCGTGGGCTGGCCGATCATCACCTTCCTGATGGCCGAGCGGCTGCGCAACCTCGGCAAGTTCACCTTTGCCGATGTCGCGGGCTACCGCTTCAAGCCGGGGCCGATCCGCGGCTTCGCGGCATCGGGCACGCTGGTGGTCGTGGCGTTCTACCTGATCGCGCAGATGGTCGGCGCGGGGCAGCTCATCAAGCTGCTCTTCGGCCTCGACTATTGGGTGGCGGTCGTCATCGTCGGCGCACTGATGATGATCTACGTGCTCTTCGGCGGCATGACGGCAACGACGTGGGTGCAGATCATCAAGGCGGTGCTGCTTCTTGCCGGCGTGACCTTCATGGCCATCATGGTGCTCGCGGCCTTCGGGTTCAGCCCTGAGGCGCTGTTCGCCAAGTCGGTGGAAGTACGCTCGCAGATCGCCGCCAACGGCGGCAAGAGCCCGGCGGAAGCCTCGGCGATCGGCCTGTCGATCATGGGACCCGGCGGCTTCGTGAAGGACCCGATCTCGGCGATCTCCTTCGGCATGGCGCTGATGTTCGGCACCGCCGGCTTGCCGCACATTCTGATGCGCTTCTTTACCGTGCCCGATGCGAAGGAAGCGCGCAAGTCGGTGTTCTGGGCGACCACCTGGATCGGCTACTTTTACCTGCTGATCTTCATCATCGGCTTCGGTGCGATCACGCTGGTGCTGACCAATCCCGAGTTCGCCGACGTCGCGACCGGCAACATCAAGGGCGGCGCGGGCGCGGCCAACATGGCCGCCGTGCTGGTGGCCAAGTCGGTGGGTGGCAACGTGTTCTACGGCTTCATCTCGGCGGTGGCCTTCGCGACGATTCTTGCCGTGGTGGCGGGTCTCACGCTCTCGGGCGCTTCGGCCGTTTCGCACGATGTCTACGCCACGCTGATCAAGAAGGGCCAGGCAGACAGCCGCGCGGAGCTCAAGGTTTCGCGCATCACCACGGTCGCGCTCGGCGTCGTCGCAGTGCTGCTCGGCATCGCGTTCGAGAAGCAGAACATCGCGTTCATGGTGTCGCTGGCCTTTGCGATCGCGGCGTCCGCCAACTTCCCGGTGCTGTTCATGTCGGTGCTGTGGAAGGACTGCACCACGCGCGGCGCGGTCATCGGCGGATCGCTCGGGCTGGTCTCGTCGGTGGCGCTGACGATCGTGTCGCCTTCGGTCTGGGAAGCGACGCTCGGCAACCCGAAGGGCTCGGCGCTCTTCCCCTACGCATCGCCGGCGCTGTTCTCGATGGTGATCGCCTTCCTCGGCATCTGGATCTTCTCGCTGATGGATCGCAGCAAGCAGGCGCAGAAGGAAAGGGCGGCTTTCCCGGCGCAGCAAGTGCGTTCGGAAACCGGGCTCGGCGCGGCGGCAGCGTCAGCGCACTGATCATGCGGCGAGGCTGCGCAGCTTGACGAAGGCCAGCGCAGCCATCACCGCATCGTTGAGCGCGTCGTGCGCCGGCCGTTGTGGCAATCCGAGGTCGGACATGATGGTCGCGAACCGCAAGTCCATATCACCGCCACGCTCGTGCATCGGGCGCTGGCGGTTTCTGTATTCGTAGTAGAGCGCGGAGACCTCGATCTTCGGTTGCGGCAGGCCCATGCCGAGCATCGGGAAGAGGGCGCGGTCGATCATCGCGACATCGAACTCGAGGTAGTAACCGACCAGCGGACGGCTGCCGATGAACTCGAGCAGCCGGCGCAAGGCTTCGTCCATCGCCATGCCCTGCGCCACATCGCGCTCGCGCAGGCCGTGCACGCGCACGCTGTCTGGCGACACTACGCGGCGTTCGGGCTTCACCAGCAGTTCGAGGCGTTCGCTGCACAGCACACGCTTGCCATGAATGCGCACTGCGGCAATGGCGACGATCTCATCGCGGCGCGTATCGAGGCCGGTGGTTTCGCAATCGATCGCCACCCATTCATCGGCCGGCGGCGCGTCCCACATGAAGCGGAAGCGCGGATCGCCCAGGTGGTACAGCAGCCACTGGCGTTTGATCGCCGCGAATGCGCCGCTCACACCGCATCCAGATGAAAGCGCAGCCGCAACGTTCGGCGAAAGCGCTTGACGACCTGCAAGGTGTCCTTGAGCAGATCGCGGTCGAGACTGTTGAGCTTGGCGGGATCGACCCGGCCGCTCACCGGTTTGCCCGCCTCGAGCTCTTCCAGCCCGGCGGCGAGGCGCAGGCTCATGAAGAAGTGCAGGCTTTGCAGCACTTCGTCGGCCAGCGTGCGTTCGATCAACCCGTGTGCGGCGAGCGCCTGCAGGCGCGCTGCGGTCGATGTGTCCGGCAACTGCGCGGCGAGGGCAAGACTGCGCACGCCGTGCACGAGCGGGAAGAGGCCTTGTTTCTTGATGTCCAGGCTGCGTTCCGCGTCGTCGCCGAAGTCGAGGATGCGGTGCCACCAGCCAGTGTCGGCCGCAAAGGCATCGACCGCCGAAGCGAAGCGTGCAAGCATGGCTTCGTTGTCTGTGGCGATCGCGAAGACGCGTTCCCGCACGGCGGCGAGCAGCGAGGCATCGCCGCAGACCGGATGGGCATCGAGAAAGATCGCGAGCGACATGAGGTTGTCGCCATCCGGCTGCAGCAGCCAGTTCTGGGCGCGATCTGCGAACTCGCGCTCGCTGCCACGCCAGAGCGGGTTCGACAACATGACGCCACCGGGGCAGGGTGGATAGCCGAAGTCCACCAGCGCCTGCGTCATGCGCGCGCAGATCGTTTCGAGATCGTCGGGCGGCGTGTAGCCCTCGCGCAGCAACAGTCCGTTGTCCTGGTCGGTCTTGAGCAATTGTTCGCCCCGGCCTTCGCTGCCCATCACGATGAGGCAACTGTTCGCGACTAGCTCCGATGGCGCAAGCAGTTGCCATGTGCGCTCGAAGAGCTTCGCATTGAGCGCTTGCACCAGCGTCGCGATCTGCCCGACCCGCGTACCGCCGCGATGCAGCAGCGCGATGAGCCGCGTGATGTGTTCGCACGCCTGCGCGAGCGCCGGAAGATCGCGGGCTTCGGCAATCTCGCGGTTGATGAGGTACGAGTGGTTCGCGAGGAAGCTGAAGAGGTCCATCGCTTCGAGCACGCCGATCACGCGCTCGCCGGCCTCATCCGCCGTCACGACCACGCGATGTACCTTGTGCCGGACCATGACCGTGAGCGCATCGCCCACCGGATCGCCGGCGCACACCGAGATGAGCCCGAAGTTGGCGACTTCGCCAACGGGCAAGCGGTCGAGTGGCGTGCCGTGCAGCACCGCGCGCTGCAGCGCAGTCACGGTGAAGATCCCGAGGCGCGGCGGATCGGCCCGATGGTCGCGCACCAGCACGTTGGTTGCGCGCTCGGACTGGAAGAGCCGCACCACCGACAGCACGTCGCAGTCCGCATCGACGAAATGCGGCGCGCGGATCGCGATCGCATCGACGCGCGCCATCTCCAGCGATTGCAGCTCGTGCCGGCCGCGCTGGCCTGCGATCGCCGCGAGCTTGTTCGAGAGATCCGAGAAGAGACGCGCGCCGAAGGGCGCATTGCGCGCGATCAGCCCGTTCACCACTTCGCGCGAGAGCTGGTAGGCCAGTACCTCTTCCGCCGCGACGAAGCGGCCCGCGACCTGTCCGGTCAGCAGGCTGCGGCCATCGAAGGTGTCATTGGGGCCGAAGCCCGCGACCGGCTCGGCCCCGCCCGGCTCGTACTGCCGCACGAAGCCCTTGATGACCACGAAGAGATGCGTGGGCGCGATGCCCGCATCGAGGATTGCATCGCCCTCCCGAAAGTAGGCGATGTCGACCCCGGCGCGGACGATCTGCTGCTCGTCGGCATCGAGGCAGTCGAAGGGCGACGCCTGGAAGTTGAAGGCGTTGGGCATCCGCGCACGATAGCGCGGGATGCGCGGATCAGGAACTCTTGCCCGGCTCTTCGAGCCAGTTGCCGGCGTCGAACTCGACCGGCGGCGCATCGGGGTCGAAGGACACGCCCGCCGGGTCTTCGCCGCGCTCGATCCGCTCCAGTTGTGTCTTGAGGTAGCGCCGCAGCATCACGATGCCCTTGTCGGAGGTGGCGAGATGTTCCTCCGAATGTTTTGCGATCGCGCCCTGGCTCACCATCGCCTCGTAGTCGCCGGGCATCTGCTGGTGCTCCGCTTCAGTGAGTTCTTCCCACAGACGGCCGTTCATGCGCGAGCGCATGCGTGTGAGTTCGCCCTCCGAGCTGACACGGCCGACCACGTAGATGCGGAAGCTGTGATCGTCGATCGGCAGCACCCAGCCCAGCGATTCGAGTCGGCCGTACTTTCCCACGCGCGGGCTCGGAATCACGCGCAGCGTCGGCACGCCGGCCTGACTGATGCGGCGGAAGACCTTGCCGTCGGGCAGATGGCGGATCGAGGTGGTGCGCACGCCGAGTTCGACCGTGTCCCAGGTCACCTCGGGCATCGCGGCCATCTGCTCGACGAACTGCGTTCCGCTGAAGGTGGAGTGCAGCACGACCACATGGAAGGGATCGACGAGGTTCTCGTAGTGCTGCAGCCAGTTGCACGGAATGACCTGCGGGCCGCCGCCGCCGATGCTGGCGTCGTTGGTTTCGAGGAACTCGCCCTCGTCGAGCCGTTCGAGCGCGTCATAGCGTGGCAGCACCGGTTTCTTTTCGGGCGGGCCCATGTAGGCCCAGATCAGGCCGTAGAGCTCCTGCACCGGATACCAGGGCTGGCGCACCCGGCCGCGCGACTTGCCCATCTCGGCCTCGCAGGGCTGCTCCACGCAATGGCCTTCGACATCGAAGAGCCACCCGTGATAGCAGCAGCGGATACCGCGCTCCTCGACCTTGCCGTAGTAGAGCGATGCGCCACGGTGCGCGCAATTCGGATGCACGAGGCCCGGGCGGCCGGTGCCGTCGCGGAAGAGGATCAGGTCTTCGCCCAGCACGCGCACCTGGCGCGGCGTGTCGTTCGCGTCGGCGCCAAGGCCGATCGGGTGCCAGTAGCGGCGCAGCAGTTCGCCCATCGGCGTGCCCGGCCCCACTTCGGTCAGCTGCGGGTTGTGCACGCCCGGCTTGCGGCCGTAGGCGGTGCCGGTGTCGACGGTGATCGGGATGACCTTCTTCTCAGCGGTCTCTGCGGTCGAGGGATTCATCGGGGTTCCTTGTGTCATTCGGCGGTGACGCCGGCAGCCTTGATCAGCTCTGCCACGCGTGGGAAGTCCGCCTGGTAGCTGGCCCGGAATTGCGCCGGCGAGTTACCGAGCGGCTCGAAGCCGAAGGCGACGAGGCGGCTCTGCACCTCGGGCATGCGGGTGATCTCGAGCAGTGCCTGATTCCACTTCTCGATGATTGCGGGCGGCGTCCTGGCCGGCGCATAGACACCGATCCAGCTGTCGAGGTCGAAGCCCGCGAAACCCTGCTCGGCGAAGGTCGGCACGTTGGGCAGGGTGGATACGCGGCGGCTGCCGGCGATGCCGATCACCTTCATCTTTCCGGCCTGGGACTGGACGCGTGCGGTGGACGGGTTGGCCCACGCGAAGTCGAGCACGCCGCCGATCATGTCGGTATGCGCGGCGGCCTCGGCCTTGTAAGCGACGTGCGTGAGGTCGATTCCGGCCTGCCGCTTGAGCAACTCGCCCATCAGGTGCGCCTGCGAGCCGTTGCCCCAGGTGCCGTAGGTCATGCCCGGATGCGCCTTGGCGTAGGCGACGAATTCCTTGAGGTTGGAGTAGGGCGCGTTGGCAGGCGCCACCAGCATCGGTCCGCCGCTCGCGAGCTGGGTGATCGGCTCGAAGTCCTTCACAGGGTCGTAAGGCAGCTTGGCCTGCAGGATCGCGTTGTTGATGTGCGTGAGCGGCAGCGTGAACAGCACCGTGTGGCCGTCAGGCGGTGCCTTGGCGACCGCGTCGCTGGCGATGATCCCGCTCGCGCCGGGCTTGGGCTCGACGATCACGCTCTGGCCCCAGCGCTGCTGAAGCTTGTCGGCGTAGACGCGCGCGATCACATCGATCGGGCCTCCGGCGGTGCCGAAGGGGACGATGCGCACCACCCGGCTCGGGAAGTTCGTCGAAGGCTGCTGGGCGAATGCGGCGGGCATCGCGCCGGAGAGGGCGAAGGCACCGAGGCCGGCGATGCAGGCGCGTCGGCGCGCGCAAAAGCCGCCATCGTGAGGGCGAGCGGACATGCTTGTCTCCTGGATTCTTGTGGGGTCCGCGTACGATAGAAGTCCGCTCCAAGAGAATCAATTCGAAGATTTGGATAACTGATATGGGCCGCCCTGATATCCGCGGCGTCGATCTCGCGATGCTGCGGACTTTTGATGCCTTGCTGAGGGAGCGCAGCGTGTCGCGCGCGGCCTCGCGCCTCTTTCTGAGCCAGCCGGCGGTGAGCGCATCGCTCAAGCGGCTGCGCGAGACTTTCGACGACCCGCTCTTCACCCGGACCGCGCATGGCGTGGTGCCGACGCCCCGCGCGCTTGCGCTTGCGCCGCGCGTCGAAGCTGTCTTGCAGGAGCTTCAGCAGTTGCTGCATGCCGATCGCGCCTTCGATCCGGCGACGTCGGACCGCATCCTGCGGATCGGCGGCAGCGATCACAGCAGCCACACCATGCTGCCGTCGCTTTGCCGCGATCTGCATGCCTGCGGTTCGCGCATCCGGCTGGCGTGGGAACTGGCCGACTACAGCCGTATGCCGGAGCAGCTCCGAAAGGGCGACATCGACATCGGCCTGCTGCCGAAGATGGCGCCAGCCGCCGGGGTCGAGTCGGAACTGCTCTACGAGGACGCCTATATCGCCGTCGTACGGCGCGGGCATCCTGCCTTCGCGAAAGGGATGAGCATCGACGCCTTCTGCACCGTGCCGCACGTGGTGCTGGGCCAGAGCCGCTCGGTGCTCGACGACACGATGGACCAGATCCTCGCCCGGCAGGGCCGCACGCGCCATGTGCAGGCCGCAATCACGACCTTCGGCCAGATGGCGGACATGCTGGCCAGCACCGACGCGATGGCCGTCTTTCCGAAGCGCGTGGCCGAGCGCTACGCGGCGGAACTCGATGCGATGCCGCTCCCGTTCGAGCTGCCGAGCTACAGCCTCTACGTGTGCTGGGATGCGCGCTCGAACGCCGACGAGGCGGTCATGTGGCTCAAGGAAGCACTGGTGCGCATGGGGCGTTCGCACGGGCCGGCGCTCCGGTGACGAGGAGCGGCGTCAGCGCCGCACCGCCATGTCTGGAAGGGTTCAATCAGTCGCCATCGGCATCCACCATGCGCGCGACCTTGCTGTCGAGCGCGCTCTCGGCACGGTAGTAGCCCATTGCCACGGCCACGCTCTGGTGGCCCGACAACGCCATGGTTTCGGGCAACGAGAGGTTCTGCCTGCCGGCCTCGGTCACGAAGCCGGCGCGCAGCGAATGCGCGGAAAACTCGCCTTCGACGCCTGCAAGCGCGCAGCGCTCCTTGACGATGTTGCGCACCGTCTGCGGGCCGAGCGGCTCGGCGATGTGATCGCCCGCGCGAATGCGACGAAAGATCGCGCCTTCGGTGATGCCGCTGGCATCGAGCCAGTCACGCATCGCCTCCGCAGCGGAGCCGACCAGTGGCTTGTTGTCTTCGGGCCGCTCGACGCCGGCCTGGTTCGTCTTCGAATGCGACAGGCGATAGAGATACGCGTCTGCATCGACGCGGCGCAGGTTTTCCATCGTTGCGCCGGCCACTTCCGAGCGGCGCCGTCCACCGGTGGACCAGGCGAACAGCAGCAGTGCCCGGTCCCGCTTGCCGCGGAGCGAATCGTCGCAAGTGTCGAGCACGGCAATCAGAGGATCTTTGGTGAGCGCGCGCTGCTTGCGCGGACGCGCACCACGTTGTGCATAGGCGCGCCGCGTGCGCCCGAGAAGCTCACGCACCACAGGATCGGCGCACGGGTTGTGCTCGATCTCGCCCTTGAGCTGATGCGCCTTCGACAGCACCGCGATGCGATGGATCAGCGTATTGAGCGACGGCGGCCCGAGCTTGGCCTTGAAGCCCTGGTCGACGAGCGCGCGGTCGATCTCGGGCGGCAGCTCGGTCACCAGCTTGCCCGGCTCGCTGCCACGCGCGGCGTGGTCGACGATGAACTGGATCACGACCGGAACAGGGACCGGCAAGCCCAGCGTCTCACCGTAGCGCGCCGCGTACCACGCGCCCCAGTAGCGCATCGCCGAACCGTAAGAAGCGCGGGTGTTGGCGGATTCGCCTTCCTTCATCAATTCCCGGGCTGCATCTTCGGCAACGCCGGTGAGACGCGTCGGATCGAGCGCAGGGCGGGTTTCGGGTCGGGTGGCGAGCTGGCGGCGAGATTTCATGGCGCTTTAGTGTTCTATATCTTATCAACATATGTATGATGTACAACATCTAACATAATCAACTAACGGTAACCATCGCTTATCGATAGTAGATAGTGGGGCGAAGCGTACCTGAAATCACGCAGCACTCCAAAGGCGGAAAAGGATCGGAAATGAGCCAGCTCATGGAAACGAGAAACCGGGGAATCCAGGAAGCAGACGTCTTCGCGGCCGCGGATGCGCTGCTGGCGGACGGCAAGCGGCCCACGATCGAGCGCGTGCGCCAGCAGATCGGGCGCGGCTCGCCCAACACGGTCAGCCCGATGCTTGAAAGGTGGTTCGCGGCGCTCGGGGGACGGCTGGTCGGTTCAGGCGCCGGCACACGGACTGCGGGCAACGATCTGGATGGAATGCCGCTCGGTGTGCGCAACGCGGCAAAGCTGCTGTGGGAAACAGCGCAGAAAGAAGCCGAGGAAACCCAGCGCGGAGAAATGGCCGCGGTAAGCACGGAACTGCAGGCGCGCGAGCATTCGCTGGCCGAGGCGCAAGGTGCGCTGGCACAGCGAGAGGACGCATTCCAGCAAGCACGGGTGAGCCTCGATGCCGCGCTGTCGTCATCGCGGCAGGCGCGCGAAACGCTCGAAGGGCAGCTCAAGGCGCAAGCCATCGAGGCGCAACGTGTCCGCGCCGGGCTTGAAGACGAGATCCGGCGGCTCACCGCCCTGCTCGCCCAGACCGTGGAGACGCAGGAGCAGATGCGGCGCGAACATGCCGGAGTGGTTGCAGCAAAGGACCAGGACCTGCGTCAGGCTCAGGACCGCCATACGAGCCAAGAGAAACGCATGCTCGCCGAGGTCGATCGCGCGCGGCAGGCGGCCAAGGCGCTTGAAGCCGACCTGGCCAAGGAACATCAGAAGCGCACCAAAGCCGAGGAAGCCGCAGCGAAGCGGCTCGATGCAGCAGCCGAGAAGCTCCAGCAGGTGCGCGACCAGCTTGCGGCGCAGGCGATCGAACTCGCGCAGGAGCGCGCGGCGGCCGCTGTGCAGAAGGACCGCGCCGAAGCACTGCAGCAGCGGATCGACGAGGAGCGCAGCGCCCATGAGTCGACCCGACGGATCTTGTCGGAGGCCCTGGCGCGACCACAGAAATCAGGCCCGAAAGCGCGTGCGCGCACCACCCAGGCGAAGCCGCGCCGCAGTGCCGGGTGATTCACGGCAGGGCAACGTCTTCGAGTGTCGAGAAAAGCACCTGAAAGATCTCCCTCGTCGTGACCGAACCCCGCGCATCCTTCTTGAGCTGGATGAGCTGCTGCGCATCCGGCAACCCCGCAGGTATCACCATCGTTCCACCCGGCTTCAACTGGTAGATAAGTGCCGGCGGAATCAACTCAGGAGCCGCTGTCACGATGATCTTGTCGAATGGCGCATGTTCGGGCCAGCCCTGGCAACCATTTCCGATGCGGATATCCACGTTGATGTGCCCCTGATCGGCCAGCCGATGTGCCGCCTGCTCGGCGAGCTCGTCGATGATCTCGACAGAGAAGACGCGATGCGCGAGCTCCGCCAGGACAGCCGACTGGTAGCCCAGCCCCGTGCCGATCTCGAGCACCGTGTCGGTCGGCTGCACGCCGAGCAGGTCGGTCATCACGGCGACGATGAAAGGTTGCGAGATCGTCTTGCCGAAGCCGATCGGCAGGGGTGTGTCGACGTAGGCGTAAGGCCGCAGCTCGAAGGGCACGAACGCATGGCGCGGCACGGCGCCCATGGCGTTCATGACCCTCGAATCCAGCGCCGCCTTGCCCAGGTACGTGGTCGAGAAAATCGTCTTGGCGGCGATCTCGGCCAGCATGCGCTGTCGCAGCATCGTGAAGTCCGGTTCGCTCATGGCTCGCATGGTGCCTTCTGCAATAGACCCTGATGGGCGAGGAGGCACTCGGCCCGGGGTACGTGCAAGTTCTTCAGAATGGGCGGAAGCGCCTCAACTATTGCAATCGGAGTGAAATTACATGGAGTTTTCGAACCACACCCTCAAGGATCTTTTCAGCCAGCTTGGCTTGCCCGACTCGCACGAGGAGATCGAAGGGTTCATTTCGAGGCACCGCCCGCTCGCCGACGGCGTCCGGCTGGCCGACGCGTCGTTCTGGTCCCCGGCGCAAGCGAGCTTTCTGCGCGACGAGATCAACGAAGACGCGGACTGGGCCGAGGTGGTCGATCAGCTCAACCTGCGGCTGAGGGAATAGGCGCGGCAATTCGCACCGGATCAATCGTCCGTATCCCCAAACCAGGGCTTCGATCCCGGCCGCGGATTGAAGCCTTTGCCGCCCTTGTGGATCTCCGCGTGATGCAGTTCCCATTCGGTGCGCACGACATCGACGACGACCCTCAGGTTCAGCCCTGAAGGAATCCGCCTGACCGTGAAGGTATAAGCCGATGGCCGCGAGATGTTCTCCTTCGCAATCGCGATGGCCTCGCTGTCGGTGGGCGGCGTCTCCAGGGTGATGTCGACCGGGCCGTTCTTGAACTCGTTCTTCGGCGTGAAGGTGAAAACCGTGTCCTTGCCGACCGCACGGCTGGACCCGAAAGTGAAGTCCCTGACGTTGAGATTCTTGGCCTGTGACTTGAGCAGGTCGAGTTCCTTGCCTCGCTGCGGGAAGACGCCGTCGTACGCCACCTCCTGGCTCTGGTCGGTGGTGCGCCTGAGCTTCTTTCGCATCGCGGCCCAGTCCGTGATGAAGGCGTACTCGGGCTTGGCCTTCATCGCCTTGAAGGCGTCCTCGTCGGACATCTTGCTCGCCCCGGGCACCTCGAAGAACGGATCGGCCAGCGATTCGGTCCCGCCGCCGTAGCGCTGGCCGTGCGTCGGTGCGATCACGCGCGCGCTGCCCCCGAAAGCGGTTCGGACCTGGCCCAGCATTTCCTCGCTGCGGCCGAGGTTGCAGCCCCGGATGAGGACATTGGTCCAGAAGCCGACCAGGTCGCCCTTGGGCTTCGTGATGCTCCCGGCATCGTTGGCCTTCCTGAGTTCTCCGTACTCCACCTTGCCTGGCGTCGTGTCCTTCGCATCGAGCGAGAACTGGAGCGTCCCGTCCGGATGCGCATGCGAGACGATGATGAGGTTCGCCACCGGCTTGGCGCCATCGTTGATGCGTTGGTTGATGCCGTCGAGATCGCGAACGTCTTCCACCATCGTCGCCGCGGGATATTCGGTCTTGAAGAACTTCTTCGCCTCGGTATAGAACTTGTTGTCGCTCTTCGGCGCGTCCTTCCCCATGATGAACACGTAGTCGATGGCGCCGCGCGCCGTATCGACGCGGCCGATCTGCGCTTCGATTTCCTTCGCGACTGCCGGCGCATCTCCCTTGGCGACGCGCTGCAGCGTGTCTTCACCCGCGACGATCGTGCCGGTGGTTCGGGTTCCACTGCCCTTGAAGTCGACGAACACGCCCTTGCGGCCCTTTTCGTAGCGGCTGCCGTTCAACTCGAAGTGCATGTCCAGGCCGTAGGCATTGATCAGCCGCCACACGACCTCGTGCACCGCGAACTCGGGCTTGGAAGAAGCCAGGGCCCGCTTGGCCAGCGCGGCGAGCGCCGTTTCCTCCTTGGCGATCGCAGCCGCCTCGTCGGGGTCGCGCGGGCTGCGCTGGAGTTGCACGCCTGCGGGGGAAGCGCCGCGCTGCTGGATGACGTGGGTCAGTTCATGCGCAAGCAGTCGCCGCCCTTCACCGGCGTCGCCCGCTTGCCGGCCCGCGCCGAAGACGATGCTCTGGCCGACCGTGTAGGCCTTGGCATCGACATCGCTCGCCGACGCCTCCGCTGCAGGCCCCGAATGAATTCGCACGGACGAGAAATCGGCATCGAAGCGCCGCTCCATGTCGTGCCGCAGGCCCGGCTCCATGGGGCTCCCCGACTCCTGCAGCACGCGATGAACGCTGGCTGGCACTTCGACCCGGGGTCGTGTCGTGGACGCCAGGCGTGGAGCGTCGAACAACGGGCTTGCACGATGCATGGCGCGGATGGTGCGCTCAACGCCGCCGCGTCGCAAGGACACCCGACCTTCGGGATATGCCCAAGCAGCAACCCCGGGGCTACCATGCCAGGCGCACAGGAAGGGATCGACCGATGCATGCGCCGCAGATCGCCAGGGCACGAACGAGGGCCTCCGCCGTCCGGGCGCCCCCTGCCCTGCCTGCGCCGCTGCAAGGCATCCTCCAGCGCAAGCTCACGATCGGCTCGGTGGACGATCCGCTCGAACACGAAGCCGACAGCATCGCCGAGAAGGTGATGAAGTCGCCGGACAGCGAACTCTCCTTCTCGCGCACTCCACCGCGCATCAGCCGCGCATGCGCGCACTGCGAGCGCGAGGAAGAGCAGGAGAAGGGCCTCGTGCAGCGATCGCCCGAGCCGGGCGAAGCCGTCACGGAGACGCTGTCGCGCAATCTCGGCACGACCGGCGGAGGACGTGCGCTGCCGCCTTCGACCCGCGTCTTCATGGAACGACGCTTCGGAGCCGATTTCTCCGCAGTGCGCATCCACGCCGATGCCGAAGACAACGAGCACGCGCAGCAGTTGAACGCGCAGGCCTTCACGATCGGCAATCACATTCACTTCAGGCGTGGCAAGTTCGACCCCGATCATCACGCCGGCCGATTGCTGCTCGCGCATGAGCTCGTGCACACCCTTCAACAGGGGCACGGCGCCTCGCTCGTGCAGCGCAAGACCGATGCCGAATGGAAAAACGAGGCGGCTGCCTTCGAGACCCAGATCCTGGCCGCCCCCGAGTACAAGGCATTGGACGGGGTGGCCAAGGGCAATGTGGCCTGGATCATCGCGCAGGCCAGGACCAAGCCGCTTGGGGACGCCAAAGGCCAGCGTCTCTACTACCTCTTCATGCTGTTGAAGGCGATCACGACGCACTTTCAAGGCGCCTCGTCGGGGTCGGGCTACGGCTGCTCCGCGGACATGGCCAAACAGAACCGCGAGGTCGTCGACAAGGCCTTGAAGACCGAGGCGCAATGGGGCGGCGCCTACAGCGACGTCGACGAGCTGTCGGTCGCCACGGCGACGAACATGGTCGAGCGGACCGGCGAGCAGGGCAAGAAGTACAAGGTGGACCGCAGCGATCCGAAGAACATCCGCGTCAGGATCAAGGTCAAGCTCAACGGCGTGCCGGGCGAGGTGTCCAAGATCAAGAGCCTCGAGGATGCGATCGAGCGTGCGATCTCGATGTCGACCAAGGGCTACCACGTCGACATCGTGTTCGTCGACAAGGCAGGTCCGGACGTGTTCGAATTCACCGTCAAGTTCTGTGAATGGCCCAACTCGGGCAACTGGGCATCGAGCCCGGTCACGCTCTCTCACGAGGTCCATCATGCGCTGGGCCTGGCGGACCGCTACGACTACATCGAAGTGCATGCCGGCAGGTCGACCATGCGTCTCGAGATGCGGCTGGACCTGTTCGTCCAGCAGATGAAGAAGACCGCCGGTCCCCGCGATCCCTACAGCAAGATGGCCTATAACAACAATCCGCTGCTGGCGGAGGACGTCTGTGCCGTGGCTTTCCCGGCCGGTGCTGATCGCAACAAATGCATCGAGGCGCGCAAGAGTCTCGACCCGGCCGGCGTGCCGCCCTGAGCCGGCGCGTCGGCGTCAGGGGTTGAACCAGTTGTCGCTGAGGATCGCAGGGTCGAGATTCAGCAGGCTGTTGAGAAGCTTCTTCGCTTCCGCCTTGTCAGCAGTCGACCCGGCCGCGTCGGCGTCGAATTTGGCGATGGCCGCCACCGCATCCTTGCGGGACATCTTCGCGAACGCAGGGACCTTCGCCTTGCCGTATCCCTTCGTGACGGTCGCGCCGAATTTCTTCCAGAAGCCCGACACCATGCCGGGCCAGAAGCGCAGCCGGAAAGACTGGTCCGCGTGCGTGGCCGCATAGACGTGGTCGGCGCCCTTGATGGCCGACTGTTGCTCGGCGCTGCGCGCCCGATGGTAGTAGTCCGTCAGCGGGCCGGAATGGGAATTCGGGTCCACCTTCTTGCCTGCGAAGTAGTCCGCAAACTTCGCCTCGTCCGCGCGCAGGTCCGCCATCAGTGCCACCGGATCAACCGGATCACCGCTCTGGAAGTTGCCCAGTGCCCAGTTGGCCTGCCCTTCCGGCGGCGCGGGCACCTTGGTGGGATCGGCGTCGGTGCGCGTCGCCCATGCCGAGAGCGCAGAGACCGCGCCGGGTCCGCTCGGGCAGCTCGAGGTCCAACCCTCTACCGTCTTGAGATTCGGGAACGCCTTCAGGTAGAAATTCTTGATGGTCGACTCTTCCGCCGCCATGCACGCCAGCACGAGGAGGTGCTTCGTTTGCGCGGCTGCTTTCGGGAAGATGCCGGCCAGCGTGACCAGCGCGTCGAAATAGATCGCGCCCTTGGCGTCTTCGTTGTAGATCTTGGTCCCATAGCTGTGGCCCGACAGCACCACGCGTGACATCCGGTCAGCGCCGTCCTTCTGGCACGCCGAATAGACCGCGATGACATGTGCCAGATCGTCACGGTCGTAACCGGACTGACTTTTCAGCAGCGCTTCGAGTGCCGCCGTATTCGCCTTGTCCAGCGATTGCGCGGCGACGAAGTCCTTGATGCCCTTGTCCTGTGTCAGGTCGAAGGTGGCGCCGCCAGAGACGGTCTTCTCCTCGTGCTCGCTCAGCGTGACCTTGGTGACCTTGACCGAGGTGCCTGCGTACTGCTTCGCAAGCTTGGCAACCTCCGAGCGATAGTTGTTCATTCCGACATAGAGCACGTTCCCGCCCGCGACGGGCGGAGGCTTCGATCGCTTGGGTTGGCGATGCACGCGCGGCGCCGCGCCGTCCTGCATGACGTGCGAGAGTTCGTGCGCGAGCAGCCATCGGCCTGCGCTCGTTGCAGGCGCATATTGCTGCGGCCCGAAAACGATGTGACGTCCGACCGTGTAGGCGTCGGCGTTGAGTTCGTCTGCGGTCTGGCGGGAGGCGGCATCGTCATGCACGCGCACCGACGACAAGTCGTGGCCGAAGCGCGGTTCCATGTATGCAAGGGTGTCCGAATCGAGCGGACGACCTGCCGAGGCGAGGACCTGGCTCACGCCGGCCGGTGCCTGGTCTGGAACGTTCTCGCGTGCCCCGCCCGACTGCGACGACCGGGCCGGCTCGGAAGTTTGCGTGATGCGCTGCGCATTGCGATCGGCTTCGCGTTCTTCGGCATCGAAAGGGCTGCTGACCTTCATCGACGTGCCCGCCGACGGATTCATGAAAGTGTCACGAAGCCCACTGCTGGTGGCCTTCCGGCGCAGCAGGCCTTCTTCTTCGCGCTCGCACGCGGCGCACTTGCGCCGGACGATGGAACCGGCGACCGATTGAAAACGAAAGGCCAACGGAGGAGCGAACATGGGCTATGCCTATGGCCCTCAGTCTATTGCGGTTCGCGAATCACGCGGTTAATGTCTGCTCGCCTTTTTCACGTCGATCGATCGATCTGCCAATAAGGAGAGTCGACCATGCCATCCGCATTGCTGTCCCCTGGCGTCTATATCGAGGAGGTGCCGAGCGGGGTGCGCACCATCACCGGCGTGGCGACTTCCATCGCCGCGTTCATCGGCAGGACATCACAGGGACCGGTGAGCGAGCCCGCGCTGATCACGAGCTTCGGCGACTTCGAGCGGCTGTTCGGGGGTGTCCAGATGGACTATCCGCTCAGTTATGCGGTGCAGGACTTCTATCTCAATGGCGGCAGCCAGGCCGTCATCGTGCGATTGCAATCGGGCGCCGCGGCAGCTGCGGCGCCACTGGTCACAGGCGGTGCCAACAACGAGGCGCTCGACCTCGTCGCGTCGAGTCCGGGCACGTGGGGCAACGCGCTGAAAGCCGTCATCGACAACGCCACGCGCGACCCGAGCGACACCACGCTCTACAACCTCACGATCATGCAGGCCGGAGGCGCGACAGAGAAGTTCCTGAACGTCTCGTCCAACAGCGCCAGTCCCCGCTTCGTGGCGCGAGTCCTCGACAGCGGCTCGCTGCTCGTTAAGGTAGCGCTGGACAGCAACGGCCATTGGATCGCACCTGCCACGCGCCCTCTTCCCGGTACGGTCTCGTTCGCAGGCGGGGTCGACAGCGCCCATCTCGCGAACTCCGACTACCTTGGCTCCGCAAGCCTGAAGACGGGCATCTTCGCGCTCGACAAGGCCGATCTCTTCAACCTGATGTGCATTCCGCCGGACACGCGCGGCGGTGACACGGCCGCGGCCGTCTACCAGGCTGCGATGGCCTATTGCGCGACGCGACGCGCGGTGTTGCTCGTCGATCCGCTGGCCGCCTGGGGCCAGGTCAAGGAGACTGCCGCCGCGAAGGCATCCGATCCGAACACCGGCGTGGCCAGCCTCGGATTGAACGGCGACGCGGCCCGCAATGCCGCCATCTTCTTTCCGCGCGTGATCAAGTCCGATCCGCAGCTCAATGGGCAACCGGATGTGTTCGCTCCTTGCGGCGTGGTGGCCGGCATCATTGCGCGCACCGATGGCACGCGCGGCGTGTGGAAGGCACCCGCGGGCCTTGATGCAGCGCTCAACGGCGTGCAGGGCTTGCAAGCCAACCTGAGCGATGGTGACAACGGCGTGCTGAATCCGCTGGGCATCAATTGCCTGCGCTCCTTCCCCGTGTCGGGCCGCGTGGTGTGGGGTTCGCGCACGATGCGCGGCGCGGACCTGCTGGCCGACGACTACAAATACCTGCCGGTACGCCGCCTCGCGCTGTACATCGAAGAGAGCCTCTATCGCGGCACCCAGTGGGTCGTGTTCGAGCCCAACGACGAGCCGCTGTGGTCGCAGATCCGCCTCAATGTCGGCGCCTTCATGCAGAACCTCTTCCGGCAAGGCGCCTTCCAGGGACACACGCCCGCGGCAGCGTACTTCGTCAAGTGCGACAGCGAAACGACGACGCAGAACGACATCAACCTCGGCATCGTGAACATCCTGGTCGGCTTCGCGCCGCTGAAGCCCGCCGAGTTCGTCGTGATCCGCCTGCAGCAGCTGGCCGGCCAGATCGCCGCCTAAGGAGAACACCATGGCCCAGTTCACCGTCAACACCTTTCGCGTCGACCCCTACAAGAACTTCAAGTTCAGGGTCAAGTGGGACGGCAAGTACGTCGCCGGCGTGAGCAAGGTCGGCATGCTCAAGAAGACGACCGAGGTGGTCAAGCACCGCGACGGCGGCGACCCCAGCACCTCCCACAAGTCGCCGGGACGCACCGAGTTCGATGCCATCACGCTGGAGCGTGGCGTCACGCACGACCCCGAGTTCGAGAAGTGGGCCAACAAGGTCTGGAACTTCGGCGGCGGCCTCGGGGCCGAGGTCTCGCTCAAGGATTTCCGCAAGGACATCATCATCGAGGTCTACAACGAGGCGGGCCAGAAGGTGCTGGCCTACAACGTGTACCGCTGCTGGGTCTCCGAGTTCCAGGCCCTGCCGGATCTCGACGCGAACGCGAACGCCATCGCCATCCAGCACCTGAAACTCGAGAACGAAGGCTGGGCGCGCGACACCTCCGTCACCGAACCGACCGAGCCGACCGTCAACGTCTGACGGGCCAGTCATCGCGGCGCCTCTGCCATGAGCAGCCTGGCCGATTCCGATCTGCTTCACGTGTGGGAAACCATGCGGCGCCAGACACTGCCGCGTCGCGCCGCGGCGCTGCTCGCGGTGGCGACCCCGGGCATGACGAACGGCCAACTGGCCGGCATGAGCCTCGGTGAGCGGGAACGCAGGCTGCTGGATCTGCATGCGCGGTGCTTCGGGGCGCGCCTGTCGTGCGTGGCCGACTGCGTGCAGTGCGGCGAGGCCTTCGAATTCGAACTCGATGCCCGCGCGCTCTCGTCGGGATGGCCGACACCGGCGGAAGTCACGCAGCCTCTGTCGATCGAAGCGCAAGACTTGCACATCGACATCAGTCTGCCGACCGTGGCGGACAGCATCGTGGCCAGCGACGAACATGACGCCGCGCATGCCTACAGAACCCTGCTGCAACGCTGCCTCGTCTGCACGACGCAGAGTGGCAATCCTGTTGCTGCGGAAGCGTTGCCCCCTGCCCTGCTGCAGGAAGCGGTCGCGCGGATGGAGTCCGCCGACCCTGCCGCGGAACTCCTGATTTCCATGCCCTGCCCTGCGTGCGAGGCCGTCCTGACCGAGCCGCTCGATCTCGCCGCCTTCTGCTGGGCCGAAGTCGAAGCCCGCGCGCCGCGCCTGTTGGCAGAAGTCCACGCGCTGGCCTCGCGCTACGGCTGGAGCGAAGCGGACATCCTCTCGATGAGCCGCGCCCGCCGCGATGCCTACCTGGGAATGGTGTCGTCGTGACGGGCTACCTCGACCGGCTCGCTGCGCGGCTCGTCGAGCCTCGCAGCCACATCAGGCCACGGCCCGTGTCGCGCTTCGAGGCGGTCGATGCGCCCACGGCCGTCACGACAGAGGCGGACGCCTTGCCCGCGCCTACGGAGCGTGCACCATTGCGTGCCGCGATCGACAGGCGTGATGGCGTTCGCGATGTGGCATCGGAAACGCCATCGCCAGCAAAGGTCATCCAAACCCCCGGAGAACCGCACGCAGCTCCTGTCGCGAACGTCGTGCGCTCCGTGCCTTCCGCACTCGATACCTCGACGACCGAAGCGCGGCAAGGTCATGCGCCGTTACGACGCACTCCTCTCGTGCCCGTGCCCGAGACCGTAGAGACTCCCGAGTTGCATCCGCCAGCATCGCGCAGCGCAATACCCACGGCGCTGCCGACTCTTGTGCATCCTGCGCCGACAGCGAAGGAAACGGTAGGACCACCGACCATCGAAGAGCGCATTTCGCCGTGGCGCGCTGAGCAACCTGCGGAACCCGCGATCGAAGCACGCGTTGTAACGCAGGCGCCGCAGCCCCTGGCCACGCCGCGGCAGCGCGACAAGCCCGAAGCGCAGGTCGACGACAGCCCGTCCGTAGTGCAAGTGACCATCGGAAGGCTCGAAGTCCGCGCACCCGAGCCACCGCGCCGCCCAGCCGCGAAGCCGATGCGCGCCGCGCCACGAATGAGCCTGCAGGACTACCTGCAGCGTCGCAGCGAAGGACGCGCCCGATGAGCAGCGCACTCGCCATCGCCAGCGTGACACGCGGCTTGCGCGCATTGGTCAACCAGGCCTTGCAGGCGCCCCTGCCCGCAAACCTCCCGGCAGACACGCTGCCAACCACGCAGATCCAGGTGACGACGCTGCCGCTCGACAAGGTGCGGACCTTCTCGGCAAACGGCAACCTGCTCAACCTGTACCTCTACAGCACGGTGCCCAACCCGGCGCTGAGCAACGGCCTGCCTCCGCGCAGCGGCCCCGCGGGTGGCGAACCGCCGCTGGCGCTCAACCTGCACTACATGCTCACGGCCTTCGGGCAGGACGACAACGAACTCATCGCGCAGTTGCTTCTGGGGCGCGCCATGCTGGCGTTGCACGACAACCCCCTTCTGATGCCGTCGGACCTCGCCGACGCCTTGGGCGCGGCCGATGTGCAGGGCCAGGTCGAGCGCGTGCGCATCACGCCACACTCGCTCGGCTTCGAAGAGATGTCGAAGCTCTGGATGGCCTACCAGACGCAGTACCGCCTGTCTGCTGCATACGAAGCCTCGGTGGTGCTGATCGACAGCGCAAGACCCGCCAAGGTCGCACCGCCGGTGCGCAGCGCAAGCATCGTGGTGTCGCCGTTCCGCACACCGGCGATCGAGCAGGTGACGCCCCAGGTTGCGGCGCCGGGCGCGTTGATGACGCTCGCGGGCTGGAACCTTGGTGCGCCGAATACCCAGGTCGTCGTGGCCGGGCTCCGGGTCACCCCCTCGACGATCGCCGATCGCACGCTCTCCTTCACGCTGCCCGTGGGCGTGCCGGCTGGCGTGAACACCGTGCGGGTCGTGCAGGAAGTGCCACTGGGCATGCCCCCGGTGGTGCATCCGGGCGTGGGTTTCGAGTCGAACGCCGCAGCCTTCATGCTCAGCCCCAGCATCACCACGGCCTCGCCGATCAGCGTCGCGCGCGGCGCCGTGTTGCAGTTGTCCGTGGCACCTGCGGTGGGGCGCAGCCAGCGGGCCGTGCTGCTGCTGGATGACCAGCAGATCGCATCCGCGCCGCATGCGCCAGGTGACCCGGACATCAGCAACACGGTGTCCTTCCCGATCCCGGCGGCATTTGTCGCCCGCAGCTATCTCGCCCGCTTGATGGTCGATGGCGCTTGCAGCTCACTCGTGACGGATACGAATTCGGCGAGCCCGACCTTCAATCAATACATCGGCCCGACGGTGACCCTGACATGAACGCCGGCGCCACACCCCTGCAAAGCAACGAGCTGGCGCTCGGCGCGGCGCTCGCATGGCTGCGCGACCGCCTGCAGCGCCTGGCCGGGCACCCGGAGCCTTCGGGTCAAGGCGACACGGATGACCTCGTCCCCGTGCCGACGCTCGTCGTCCTCCAGCAACGACTGGGGCTTTCGAACTTCGAGCGCAACGTGCTGCTGCTCTGTGTCGCGGTGGCGCTGGACACACGCATTGGCGCGCTCTGTGCACAGGCACTCGGCGAATCCTCGCGGCCGAGTCCGAGCTTTGCGCTGGCGATGGTGCTTTTCGACGATCCCGCCTGGGAAGCCCTCTCGCCCGATCGGCCCCTGCGCTACTGGCACCTGATCGACGTCCATGCCAGCGGCGCGACGCCCCTGACGATGAGCGCGCTGAGGGCGGACGACCGGATCGTCGACTACATCAAGGGCCTGAACCGGCTCGACGAACGCATCGCACCGGCGCTGCTGTCGATCCCCACGGACGGTCTGCAATCGCTGCCGCCTTCGCAGCAGTCCGCCGCGGACGCCCTGCTCGCATTCGTCCGCAGGTTCGCCGACGGCGGGCCCGCGCCTACCCTGCAATTGACAGGCATCGATTCGACGAGCAAGCAACTGGTGGCCGCCCATGTCGCCGCGAGCGTGGGATTGCGGCTGGAGCGCATCGGTCTGGCCGCGCTGCCGACACAGAGCGCCGATCTCGACGACTGGTGCAGGCTCTGGCGGCGCGAATGCCTCCTGATGCCGCTCGCGCTCTACATCGATGCGCATGACGTGGCCCCGGGAGAGTCCTCCGAAGCAAGTGCCGCCGTGCTGGGCCGCGTCCTCGATCGGCTGCGCGAGTTGGCTTTCGTCGCGACGCGGGATGCACACGCGCTCGGCGCCGGCGGCCGCGAAGGCCTTCTCGTGATGGCGATCGACCGGCCCACGGCCACCGAGCAGACGCAGGCGTGGATCGACCTGCTTGGCAAAGAGCGCGAAGCGCTCGCGTCTCGACTGGCAAGCCAGTTCAACTTCAACCTGCCGCAGATCGCTTCCATGGCGCGCAGCGCAGGGCTCTCGGACAGAAGCGACCCCGCCGATACCCACGTCGACACGGCACTCTGGACCGCCTGCCGCCAGAGCGCGCATTCGAAGATGGACCTGCTCTCGCAGCGCATCCAGCCCAAGGTCGACTGGGACGACATCGTGCTCCCTGAAGATGCGTTGTCGCTGCTGCGCCAGATCGTGGCCCAGGTCGCCTTGCGCCGCAGGGTCTACGGAGACTGGGGCTTCGAGCGCAAGATGAGCCGCGGACTCGGCCTCAGCGCGCTCTTCCACGGCGAGAGCGGCACCGGCAAGACGATGGCGGCGGAAGTGATCTCGAACGCGCTTTCGCTCGACCTCTATCGCATCGATCTCTCGGCGGTGATCAGCAAGTACATCGGCGAGACCGAGAAGAACCTGCAGCGCATCTTCGATGCGGCAGAAGACGGCGGCGGCATCCTCTTCTTCGACGAGGCCGATGCACTCTTCGGCAAGCGCAGCGAGGTTCGCGACAGCCATGACCGCTACGCGAATATCGAGACCAACTACCTGCTGCAGCGCATCGAGGCGTTCAGGGGTTTGGCGATCCTCGCGACGAACCTGAAGGGCTCGCTCGATTCGGCGTTCATGCGGCGGCTGCGCTTCGTCGTGCCCTTCACCTATCCCGGTCCGCGCGAGCGTGCGTTGATGTGGCGGCGCGCCTTCCCGGCCGACACGCCGACCGAAGGACTCGACGCGGAGCAGCTTGCGCGCCTGGACTGCACCGGCGGGAGCATCCACAGCATCGCGCTGAACGCCGCCTTCCTCGCCGCGCATCGCGGCAGCAGCGTGACCATGGAACTGGTCCACCAGGCCGCGCGCAGCGAGCTTCTCAAGCTCGGCCGGCCTATCAACGAAGCGGATTTCCGGCCTGCGGCCACGCAAGGAGCGCACGCATGAAGAAGATCGAACTGCGCATCGACCGCCTGGTCATCGATGCGGCGAGCGGCCCCGCGCTGGATCGCGAGCGCCTGGCGCAAGCGGTGTCGCAGTCGCTCGCGCAGCGCATCGACACGCAGCGCGCCCCGGCGTCGGGCAAGCGCATCGAACACCGCATCGCCGCTGCGATTCACCAGGCCATTCCCGGCACATCGCGCGGAGGCCAGTCATGAGCAGCTTCCCCGGCTCGCCACGTCTCGTGAAAGGCGCCATCGTCGGCATCGATCCGTTCAATCCGCTCGCGAGCATCATCACTTTCCAATACAACCCGGACACCATGACGCGCCAGATCGAGGCGCAAACGACGCGTTCGGACGACGGTGACCGTGGCGAAGCACTGCGACTGAAGGGCGCACCGGTCGAGACCATCTCGCTCGATGTCGAGATCGACGCCACCGACCAGCTCGAACAGGCGAACCCACTCGCCGTGAGTTCCGGCATCTATCCGCAGCTCTCGGCGCTGGAGATGCTGGTCTATCCCAAGAGCAGCCTCGTGATCGCCAACACGGTGCTGCTGGCCATCGGCACGATCGAGATCATTCCGCCGGCCGCGCCCTTCACGCTGTTCATCTGGGGGCCGCAGCGCGTGCTGCCGGTGCGCATCAGCACCTTCTCGATCACCGAGGAAGCCTACGACGTCAACCTCAACCCGACGCGCGCGCGCGTGCAGCTCGGCCTTCGCGTGCTGAGCTACAACGACCTGCCGATCACGCACCCGGGCTACGCGCTCTTCCTCGCGCATCAGGTGGCCAAGGAAACGATGGCTACGCTCAACACGGTCGGCAATGCGTCGGCGTCGGGTTCGCTGTCGTTCAGCGGCGGCGTCAGCACGGGGATGTAGGCCATGGCCACGACCAGCCGCTATGCCAACCTTCCGGTGCTCACCCATGTCGGTGCGGACGGGCGCGTCGTCAGCTACCTGAGCCGGCGCTTCCTGCCGCCGGGCAGCAGCATGCCGCTCATGGTGGGCGTCACCGTGACGCAGGGCGACCGTCTCGACCTGATCGCCGCGCGCACCTTCGGCGATCCGGAGCAGTTCTGGCGCATCTGCGACGCCAACGATGCGCTCGATCCCTTCGAACTCACCGCGACGCTCGGCCGCGTGCTGCGCATCGCATCGCCCCAGTTCTGAGCATGGACTTCCTCGGCATCCACCTGACCTTGCTCATCGGACCCTCGGTGCCCGTGCCGGCACCCATGGTGCTGATGGAGGCGCTCGAGGAAGTGGAGGTGCACACGGGCGACGAGCGCTCGGGCTTCCAGATCCGCTTCCAGGTCGGGCGCTCGGGGCCTACCGACCTCGTCGACTACGCGCTGCTCGCTAGTCCTTTGCTGCAGACCTGGAACAGGGTGATCGTGATCGTCACATTCAATGCCACCCCGCGCGTGCTGATGGATGGCTTCGTCACGCAGCGGGAGTTCTCGCCGAGCGACGAGCCGGGTCGTTCGTTCGTGACCCTGACGGGTGACGACGTGAGCGTGAAGCTGGACCTGGAGGAAAAGAGCGCGGAGCACGTGGGCCTCGACGACGGCCTGGTCGCGCTGAAGCTGATCGGGAGCTACGCCGAGTACGGCCTCGTTCCGAACCTGATCCCGCCGCCGGTGATCGATCCGCCGCTGCCCATCGACCGGGTGCCGGTGCAGATGCGCACCGACCTCGAACACCTGCGCTTCCTGGCGCTTCGCCATGGCTACGTGTTCTACATCGTGCCGGGGCCCGTGCCGATGACCAACACGGCCTACTGGGGACCGCCCGTGCGTGCCGGGCTGCCGCAGAGCGCGATCACGGTCAACATGGGACCGAACACCAACGTCTCCGACTTCAGCGTCCACAGCAACGGCCTCGGGCCGACGCAGGTGAGCGGCAAGGTGCAGGACCGCCTGACCAACCAGGAGTTGCCGATCCGGCTCTTCGCGAGCCTGCGGCCGCCGCTTGCCGCACTGCCGGCCTGGTTGGTGGACCAGCCGAACGTGCGCACCACGCAGTTCCGCGAGACGGGCATCGACGCGATGCAGGCCTATGGGCGCGCGCAGGCGCTGCTGGAGGACTCGATGGATCTGGTCGTCGCCAACGGCGAGCTCGATGCGTTGCGCTACGGCGACATCCTGCAGCCGCGTGGGCTGGTGGGCGTGCGTGGTGCGGGCTACCTGCACGACGGCCTCTGGTACGTGAAGAACGTCAGGCATCGCATCCGCAAGGAAAACTATTCGCAGTCGTTCACGCTCGCGCGCGAGGGCTGGGGATCGACTGTCCCGGTGGTAAGAACATGAATCCTTTCTACGGCAAGTACCGCGGCAAGGTCGAGAACAACGTCGATCCGATGATGCTCGGGCGCGTGCAGGTCAGCGTTGCGGCGGTACTCGGCGACGGCACGCTGTCGTGGGCCCTCCCCTGCTCGCCCTACGGTGGCTCCGGTGTGGGCTTCTTCGCAGTGCCGCCGGTCGGTGCCAACATCTGGGTCGAGTTCGAGGGCGGCAATCCCGAGCAGCCGATCTGGAGCGGATGCTTCTGGGGCGCCGGCGAAGTGCCCGCGATGCCCGCGGTCGCGGAGATGAAGGTCTTCAAGACCGACTGCATCAACCTCCAGATGAGCGACCTGCCCGGCGTGGGCGGCTTCATCCTGGAGGTGAGCCCTCCGGCGGTCGCGGTGCCGCTCAAGCTCACGCTCGATGCGAACGGCATCAAGCTCGCGATGGCGGCGTTCAGCATCGCCATCGGCAACACGGGCGTGTCGATCAACGACGGCGCGCTGGAGGTGATCTGATGCCCGGCTTCCTGCTCGACCAGACTTCGATGGTGACCTGCATGCACGCGGGCCAGGCGAAGGCGACCGTGCCCTTCCCGCGCGTCACTTTGAGCAAGCAGGCCGTGGTGACGCAGACCTCGGCCTACATGGTCTCGGCCTGCGCCTTCAATGTGTCCGGCGCACCGAGCCCCTGCGTGAGTGCGATGTGGACGACCGTGGCAACACGCATCAAGGCCGGGGGTGCAGCCGTGCTGCTGGTGGACAGCCAGGCGCAGTGCGTGCCCAACGGCACCGGCGTGCTGGTCGCGCCGTCGCAGGTCCGCGTGAGGGGGATGTGATGCAGCTCGGCTATCCCTACGGATTCGACGCGCAGGGCCGCACGGCGCAAGCCGCGGGCGACGACCACATCCGCGACCTCATCGAGCAGGTGCTCTTCACCGCGCCGGGCGAACGCGTGAACCGGCCGACCTTCGGCACCGGCCTCGCGCAACTGCTCTTTGCGCCGACGAGCCCCGAGCTCGCGACCGCAACCCAGTTTCTCGTGCAAGGTGCGCTGCAGCAGTGGCTCGGCGACCTCATCAAGTTCACAGGTGTGCAGGTGGAGAGCGTGGACAGCACCGTGACGGTAACGGTGCAGTACGTGGTGCTGGCAACGCAGCAGCGCATGTCGGCGGAATTCACCCGAGGTGGCGGTTGAGATGAACCAGACGATCTGCTGCGACGCCCAGCGACGCATCGACGTCGCCAACTCGACGACGCTCAACGGCATCGACTTCGTTGAGGTGGTGGATGTGGGCGCGCAGTTCCAGCAAGGCCTGCGCGTGCATTTCCTGCGCAGCCCGCCCCCTGCCGGCATCACGGCGGCCAACGTGCGTATCAGCGGCGGGGAGCGCTTCACCGGCATCGTGGTCGACCAGGCGCCGACCTACGACGGCAACGTGCTGGTGCTGCACGTCAGCCAGCCCGGCGACTTCTCCACCTACACGCTCCTGCTCGTGCAGCCGGACGGCAGCGGCTTGCCGTTGACGGGAATGGACCCGGTGCTGGCGGCGGCGCAGTTCTCATTCAAAGTGGATTGCCCCTCGCCTTTCGACTGCCAGCCTGCTGCGACTTGCGCACCGACCGTGACCGCCGTGCCGGAGCTCAACTACCTCGCGAAGGACTACGCGGGCTTCCGTCAACTCATGCTCGATCGCCTTGCGACGCAAGTGCCGGGCTGGCAGGAAAGCCATGTGGCCGACCTCGGCGTCGCGCTGGTCGAGATGCTTGCCTACGTCGGCGACTACCTGAGCTACCAGCAGGATGCGGTCGCGACCGAGGCCTACCTCGGCACGGCGCGGCTTCGCACCTCGGTGCGGCGACATGCCCGCCTCGTCGACTACTTCATGCAGGAAGGTTGCAGCGCTCGTGCCTGGGTGCAGGTGCAAGTGCAGGCGGACAACGTGACGCTGCCGGCACACACGCCGATCCTCAGCGGCAAGACGGGCATGGCGCCGGTGGTTGCGAAGTCCGGCTACGCCGCCGCGCTGGCCGCCCGGCCTGTGGTGTTCGAGACGACGCATGCCGTAACGCTCTTCCAGGCCCATGAGCAGATCGGCTTCCACACCTGGGGCGACCGTCGCTGTGCACTGCCGCGCGGCGCGACACGGGCCACCCTGCGCGGCCGCTTCCCGCAACTGAAGCCCGGTAACGTGCTGGTGTTCGAGGAAGTCCTCGGGCCCGAGACGGGGCTGGCAGCGGACGCCGACCCGACCCACCGGCAGCCGGTGCGGCTGGTCAGCGTGACGATCAACGACGCCAAGGGCCAGCCGCTGCAAGATCCGCTCTACAAGCAGCTCATCACGCAGATCGCATGGGCCTCCGAGGATGCGCTCGCCTTCCCGCTGTGCCTTTCCGCGCGCATCAGGAAGAACAGCACCGAGTCCGATGTGAGCGACATCAGCGTCGCCCGCGGCAACATCGTGATGGCCGACCACGGACAGCAACTCGCGGTGGCCGAGGCCATCGGCGAAGTACCGCAGCCGACGCTCTTTCGCGCGCCAGTGGCCACGGGCACGATGTGCACCGCCTTGCAACGCGAGCCCGTACCGCCGCGCTTCCGCCCCCGTCTGGCCAAGTCGCCGCTCACGTGGACGGTGTCTTTCGATCCCACCGACACCAGCGCGTCCGCATCGGCGCTGCAGCAGCCTGACGCGGCGAGCGCCGTGCCGGCGATTCAACTCACCGGCAAGCTCGAAGGTCAGTCGGTCGACTGGTTCGCGCAACAGGATCTGCTGGGAAGCCACGCGGACGATCCGCACTTCGTCGTCGAGCCGGATGACGCCGGCGTGGCATGGCTGCGCTTCGGCGACGGCACGCACGGCAGGCGACCCGCGCCCGGCACGCAGTTCAGCGCCAGCTACCGCATCGGCACGGGCGCCGCCGGCAACGTCGGCGCCGGAACGCTGGTGCGCATCGTGACGGACGAACCGGCCATCGTCGGCATCCGTCAGCCGCTGCCAGCCAGCGGCGGCGCCGAGCCGGAAAGCATTGCGTCCGTCCGCGCCAAGGCGCCCTATGCACTGCGCACACCACAGCGCGCGGTCACGACCGACGACTACGCGCGCCTTGCCACGAAGCTCCCCGGTGTGCAGAGCGCCGCCGCCACGATGCGCTGGACCGGGAGCTGGCGCAGCGTGTTCATCACGGTCGATCCCTTCGGCGGTGGTTCGCTGGATGCCGCGGCGGAGTCGCGCCTTGCGCAGTCCCTCGATAGCCTGCGCATGGCTGGTCACGATCTCGAGATCGAAGCGCCGATTTCGGTGCCGCTGGAGATCGTGATGCAGGTCACGGCGCGGCCGGAGTATTTCCGCGCGGAGGTGTCGCAGGCGCTGTCCGAGGTGTTCAACAGCCGCCTGCGGGCCGATGGCCGGCTCGGTCTCTTCCATCCCGACAACTTCCGCATCGGGCAGGACGTGTATTCGAGCCCGCTGTATGCGGCGGCGATGGCGATCGACGGGGTGGCCTCGGTGCAGATCACCACCTTCCAGCGGCGCAGCGAACCCGGCCGCGCGGCGCTCGATGCAGGCGTGTTGCCGATCGGGCGGCTCGAAATAGCGCGCCTCGACAACAACCCGGACTTTCCGGAACGCGGCGTCTTCAGCTTCGTCGTGAGGGGCGGCAAATGAGCGCGACGACGACACCGGTGCTGGATACCTGCGGCGCGTGTACCGGTACTTCGCCGCAGACGCCGGGCGTCGTGACGAACCGTGCGGGACTGTCGTCGGTGAGCTATCGGGTAGGTACGCAGCCTCTCTTCAAGGAGAGCATGCAGGCGCGCCTCGGCACGCTGCCCGAGCTGCGCACGCGCGATCCCGGCGACTTCACGCTCGGGTTGATCGACGCCTGGGCGAGCGTGGCGGACGTGCTGAGCTTCTACCAGGAGCGCATCGCCAACGAATCCTTCCTGCGCACCGCCACGGAACGCCGATCGCTCGCGGGCCTCGCGGAACTGGTCGGCTATGTGCCGCAACCCGGCGTGGCCGCGGGCGCCTGGCTGGCCTTCACGATGATGCAGGCGCCCGGAACGCCGGGCTCGCCATCGACGTCGGTCGACATTCCCGCGGGCACGCGCGTGCAAAGCATCCCGCTGCCCGGTGGCTTGCCGCAGACCTTCGAGACCACCGAGACCGTGCTGGCAAGGGTCGAGTGGAATGCCTTCCGCCCGAGCCTGACCGTCGAGCAGACCGTGGATGCCGACACCACCGATGTGCTGCTGAACGGCGTGTCGAGCGGCCTGAAGGCGGGCGACAGCGTGATCGTGGCGCCCGACGAAGCAGGCAGCCGCCCGGTGCTGCGCACGGTGTCCGGCGTGACGCCGATGGCGGCCGAGCAACAGACGCGAATCACGCTGCGCCCCGCGATCTCCGGCGCACAGGTGCCGGCGCCCGCCCCACCCCCGCCGCACAAGCTGCGTCCGCTGATCGCGCTGGAGTCGCTGCGCATCGACACGGTGCCGCTCCACATCGCGACCACTTTCGCGGCGCCGCGCAACTGGTCCTTCGTCACGCAGCAGGTGCTGGCCGCGAAGACGCCTTTCATTGCGCGCGCGGACGACCTGAATGTCTTCGGATGGCGCTTCGGTCTCAAGCTCACCCACCTGTTCAGGACCCTTGCGGCGTGGTCTCCGCCGGCCGCGCCGAGTGTGTATGCCTTGCGCGCGAAGGCCTCGCTCTTCGGCTACAACGCGCCCGATCCGCGCAGCCTGCCAGCTGCCATCGCCGGTGCGTACAAGGACGACATCAGTACCGGCGGCGACTGGCAGCCTCCCACCGACACGCTGGACCCGCTGCTCGACGCCACCTATGCGCGCATCGCCCCCGGTGGCTTCGCCGCGCTGAGATGGAGCGACAGCGACGGCGATCACTGGGTCGTCGCCAACGTCGATGGCGTGGCAGAACACGGCATCGCCAAGTACACGATGAGCGGCAAGGTCACGCAATTGCGGCTGTCGGTGGTCGGCCAGAGCGACAGCGGGCCCGTGTCGGTCAGCTATCCGAACTTCAGCAGCTACCGCGGTGCCACCCTGCAGGCTGAAAGCGAAGCGCAACCGCTCGCACGCCTGCCGAACGACGACCCGCTGCCGGCCGGCAGCCAGATCGACCTCGACACGTGGGTCGACGGACTCTACGCCGGCCAGCGCCTGATCGTCACCGGTGAACTGGCCGACTCGCCCGGCAATATCGCGAGCGAGATGGTGCAGATCCAGTCGGTCGAGCACGCGATCGGCGCCGACGGCGGCACCACGCTGACACTGGTCAGTGCACTGACGCAGGCCTATGTGCGCAAGACCGTCACGATCAACGGCAACGTGGCAGCCGCCACGCACGGCAGCGCCGTGAGCGAAGTGGTCGGCAGCGGCAACGCGAGCGTGCCGTCGCAGCGCTTCACGCTGCGGCAATCCCCGCTCACCTACGTCAGCGCGGCGACGCCGAGCGGCGTGGCATCGACCCTTGCGCTGCGCGTGAACGGCGTGCGCTGGCGCGAGGTTCACGACTTCTACGGCAGCGCTCCGGGAGATCGCGTCTATGTCGCCCGCCTCGGCGACGACGGCAGCACCAGCCTGACCTTCGGTGACGGCGTCAACGGCGCACGGCCGCCGACAGGCACCGAGAACATCGTCGCCAGCTACCGCAAGGGCATCGGCGCGGTCGGCAACGTCGCGGCGGGTCAGCTCACGCTGCTTCAGACGCGGCCGCTCGGCGTGCAGGGCGTCATCAATCCGACGCCAGCCACGGGCGGCACCGACGCCGAGACGGCGGACGACATCCGCATCAATGCCGCACTCGGCCTGAGCACGCTCGGCCGTATCGTTTCGCTGCAGGACTACGAGGACTTCGCCCGCGCGTTCGGGGGCATTGCCAAGGCACTCGCCACCTGGACCTGGCACGGGCAGACCCGCGGCGTCTTCCTCACTGTTGCCGGTATCGGGGGCGCAGAGGCGGAGCCGGATGGTGCCGTGTTCGGCAACCTGCTCTCGGCGATCGGCGACGCCGCAGAGCCGGGCGTGCCGGTGAAGTTGAGCAGCTACCGGCGCGGGGCCTTCACCTTCAGCGCGAACCTGATGGTCGACCCGGCCTGGGACATGGATGCGGTCCTGGCCGCCGCGCAGCAGGTCGCGCGCGATGCGTTCTCTTTCGCACGTCGCAGCTTCGGCCAGCCAGTGACGCGCAGTGAAATCATCGCGCTGCTGCAAGGCGTTCCGGGCGTGGTGGCGGTGCAGGTCTCCGCGCTGCGGCGCACCGACACGGCCCTCTTCATCGCGGCCGCGCGCCTTTCGGTGCTGCGCGAGAACGCGCAGATCGATGCGGCATTGCCCCAGGTGGGCTCCGATGCGAGCGTCCTCGCCGCCGAGCTGCTGACGCTCGACCCGAGGCCGCTCAATCTCGTGGCGACCTGGGCGGAGGCACCCCCATGACACTCGACGGCGCTGCCCTCCTTCAACTGCTGCCTGCGATCTACAGGCTGCGCGACGCCGACCAGGGCGGCGCGCTCGCGCGGCTGCTCGACGTGCTGGCCGAGCAGGTGCAGGTGCTGCAGGAAGACCTCGCGCAGCTCTACGACGACCAGTTCATCGAGACCTGCGCCGATTGGGTCGTGCCCTACATCGGCGACCTGATCGGCTACAGGCAGCTCAATGGCGTGACCGCGACCGTCAGCAGCCCGCGCGCGGAGGTGGCCAACACGATCAACCTGCGGCGCGGCAAGGGCACGGTCACCGTGCTGGAACGGCTGGCCCGCGACGTCACCGGTTGGGATGCGCACGTCGTCGAATACTTTCTCGGGCTCGCGGTCACCCAGTGCGTGAAGCACGTGCGCCCCGGTGCGGGCAGCACGGTCGACATGCGGCGCCAGCCAGTGCTCGAGCGCATCGGTTCGCCCTTCGACAGCGCGGCCCACACGGCCGAGGCGCGCGGGCTCGGGTGCGGCGGACGCTGGAACCTGCCGAATGTCGGCATTCATCTCTGGACCCAGGAAAGCGCCGGCCTGTCGCAGGCCACGGCCTTCGCGCTGGACGACCTGCGCTTCTTCTTCAATCCGCTCGGCACCGACACGCAGTTGTTCAACCGCCCGTTGCCCTTGCCGGCCGATGCGCCGCTGGCGCGCGAATCGAACCTGCCGGTGCCGATCAGCCGCCGCGCGCTCGCGGCCGCGATGAGCAGCTTCTACGGCGCGGATCTTTCGCTGTTCATCGGCGGTGTTCCGGCGGCCACGGTGCTGCTGTCCGCCGATCTGTCGGACCTCGACGCCGCAGGGACGAAATGGGCCCACGTCCCCGCGCCGGGCAGCGTGCTGATTGACCCGCAACGCGGGCGCATCGCATTTGCCACCGCGCCGCCGAAGCCGTTGCAGGTCTGGTTCCATCGCGCCAGCGAATCCGACATCGGCGGGGGCGAGTACGAGCGACTGTCGACGCTGTCACTGGGCCTTCAACCGGTGGTCGAGGTGCAGTCCGCCAGCGGGAGCGTGCAGACGGCCATCACGGCTGTCGCGTCCGGTGGTGCCGTGCAGTTCCCGAGCAGCGCCACCTGGGTCGAAACGCCTTCCGTCGCGCTCGCGGCCAATGCGGTCGTCGAGCTGCGTGCCGCGGACCAGACGCGTCCGGTCCTGCAATTGGCGGGCGAGTTGAAGATCAGCGGCGCGACGGGTTCCGAGCTGACGCTCAACGGGCTGGTCATCAGCGGCGGCGCGTTGCATCTCGCGGCCACGGCGAACGGACAAGGGATCGACACGCTCAGGCTGGTGCATTGCACGCTGGTTCCGGGCTCGACGCTCAAGAGCGACGGCAGCGCGGCGCATCCCGGCGCGACAAGTCTGATCGTCGAGACAAAGGGCACGAAGATCGAACTGGACCATTGCGTGGTCGGTGCGTTGCGCATCGCCGCGGAGTGCAACGTGCAGCTCACGAACTGCATCGTCGACGCGGGCGATCCCGCCTCGGTGGCGTATGCGGCTGTCGATGGCGACGCTGCCGGTGGCGCACTCCAGGCCACTGACTGCACGCTCGTCGGCCGCGTCCACAGTGCGGCGATCACGTCGGCGTCGAACTGCATCTTCCACGCGCGCACGAGCCTCTCCGGTGGCGGCACGCCGTGGCCCGGGCCGGTCTGGTCCGAGCGGCGGCAGGAGGGATGCCTGCGCTTCTCGTACCTGCCGCTCGAATCGATCGTGCCGCGCCGCTACCGTTGCCAGCCCGGGGCGGCGGCGGATGCGAGCCGCGTGGTGCCGCTCTTCGATTCGGTTCGCTACGGCGACGCTTCCTATTGCCAGCTCGCCCGGCGTTCGGCGAACGAGATCCGCACCGGTGCGGACGACGGCGCCGAGATGGGCGTCCACCACGAACAGATGGCTCAGCAGCGCGAGAGCAACCTGCGCCTGCGCCTGGCGGAGTACCTGCGCGTCGGACTCGACGGCGGCCTGCTCTTCGCCGACTGAGCCCAGGAGGAGGAACCACATGAAAGCCGACTTCAGCCGCAATACCTTCGATCCGCGCAAGCACTACAGCCTCGTGCTGCAGCAGCAGGGCCGGGTGCAGGTCGACGCCGACTGGAACGAGCAGCAGCTCATCCATGCCCACCAGCGCGAGCGCGTCGGGATCGACGTGATCGGCCCGAGCGGCGCACCGCAGGCCAACCCGGGCTTCGGCCTGGGCTTTACCGCCGACGGCAGCGACCTGACGATCACGTCGGGCCGCTACTACGTGGACGGCATCGCGTGCGACATCGAGCCGGGCGAGAGCCTCGTCTTCAGCAGCACCGGTGACAACAAAGCCCAGGTGGCCCTGGCACGCGCGGACCTTGCCGACTTCCGCGTGGGCCAGTGGGTGGTGGTGAACGTCACGGCGGACACGTCGCAGATGCTGCGAGTCACCGCCGTGGCCGTCTCCGACGGTTCGCTCACGCTGACCTTGGGCGCTGCGATCACGCGTCCGCCGACGCCGGCCACGGGTGCCTTCAACGGTGTGCTCCGGCGCATCACGACCTACCTGACGCAAGGCGACTTTCCGGGCCCGGATTTCGCGACGGCCGCGGCTGGTGCCAACCCGGCCACGCTCTCGCTGCCCAAGGGGCTTTATGTCGCCTATCTCGATGTCTGGCATCGCCTCGTCAGTGCGGTCGATGACCCGACCATCCGCGAGAGCGCGCTCGGCGGGCCCGACACGGCCGTCCGCACCAAGACCATCTGCCAGCTCAAGCTGCTCGCCGTCACACCGCCCTCGACCGATGCGCCGGCCTGCGGAACGGCCTTCCCCGAATGGGACGCACTGACCGGGGTCGGCAGCGGCGCGCTTTCCGCCCGATCGGCGCCTTCGCAGGGGCAGACCGGCCCGTGCCTGATCCCGCCCGGCGGAGGCTATCGCGGGCTCGACAACCAGCTCTACCGGGTCGAGATCCATGCCGCCGGCGCCGACGGCAGCGCGACCTTCAAGTGGTCGCGCGACAACGGCAGCGCGGTCACGCACATCCGGTCGTTCAACGGCAGCACGTTGACCGTCGACAGCACCGGGCCGGACGACGCGCTGGGGCTGGCGAACGGCCAGTGGGTCGAGATATTCGGCGACGCCGACGAGCTGCATGGCAGGCCCGGGCAACTGATCCAGATCGCCACCGTGCAACCTGCCACCTCGACGGTGACGTTTGCCGCTTCGCCCACGCCGATCGATCCCTCGCTCAATCCGAAGATGCGGCGCTGGGACGGCGGCGCGACCGTCGTGCCTGCCGGTGGCGGCTGGCTGGAGCTCGAACTCGGCGTGCAGGTGCAGTTCACCGCGGGCCAGTACGCCACGGGCGACTACTGGCTCATCCCCGCGCGCTCGGGCGCCACGGCCAGCGTCGAGTGGAACCATGCAGTCCCGCAGCCGCCGGGCGGCGTCGTGCATCACTTCGCGCGCATCGGGCTTGTGCGCTGGGCCGGCGCCGTCGCCGGCAGCCTCATCACGGATTGCCGCCGCAACTTCGCGCCATTGACGCACGTGCCGCCGGCGCTGCACATCACCGGGATCAGCTGGCAGAACGACGATGTGCTGTCGTTGTCCCAGTTCGTGGCCGGCCTGTCGATCTCGATGGACGGGGCGCCGATCGGGCAATACAGCATCAATATCGACCCCGGAACCGGCACGCCGACACCGACCAGCGTGGCGCTGATGACTGCTTCGGACAATTCGATGATCGTCACCGTCGAGATTCCGACACCCGTGCCGAACCAGCCCGCCAATGCCCAGCCGCCATTGACGATGCCGGTGCCGGTGGTGCTGCCCGGCAATCCGATCACCTGGCAGGCGAAGACCAACACCCTGCTGTGGGTTCCGAGCCCTGCGGCCCAGAGCGTGGTCAACGCATTGAGCGGCGGGCAGGCGCGCGTCCGTGTGCGGATGAAGGGCAATTTCATCTGGGGCGATCTTGGCCAGGGGCGGCTCTATCTGGACGGTGAAGTGCGCGGCCAGCCTGGTCTGAGCGCATCGCGCACCAACAGCCTGCGCACGGACCTGAGCTTTCCCTCGGGCTGCGGCCGCCGCTACAGCGACTTCGAGAGCTGGTTCACGCTCCAGCTTGCCGCGACGCCGGTCTCGCTGCGCAGCTTCGGGCTCAACGCCACGGTGCTGCTCGGCGACGGCACGATGACCGGACAGGTCGTGCTCGCCAGCGTCGCGCAGTCACCGGTGACCGTGACGCTCGCGGCCACGAGCGCGCCGAACATCCCGGTGGTGCTGAACGGCGGCAACCCGCTCACGATTCCGGCGGGGCAGACCACCGGGACCTTCCCGATCACGGTGTCGGCACCCACGTCGAGCAGCGTGGTGAACGTGACCGCCAGCGTGCCGGCCATCCCGAATTCGCAGTTGACGACTTCGCTAACCACCAACTTCACAGTGGTGGTCCTCGCCGTCGCCGTCTCCCCACCGACTGCGCTGCTTCTCACCGGCACCTCGCAGCAGTTCACGGCCAGTGTGAGCAGCAGCGGGGTCGCCATTCCGGGCGGTGTCGACACCGGCGTGACCTGGAGCTGCAGTGGCGGCTCCATCAGCGCCTCGGGCAACTACGTGGCACCGGGCGGCGAAGGCGTATTCAACGTGGTCGCGACGAGCATTGCCGATCCGCGGCGCAAGGCCCAGGCCAGTGTCACGGTGCGCGTCAAGGGGAAAGACAAGGACAAGGACAAGGAAGCCTCCGCCGACAAGGCCGTGCGCATCGACAAGGTCGCGCTCGCCGAGAAGGTCCGGGACGTGGTGCTGAGCCCGGCCATGGCCGCCGGCCCGGTGGTGTCAGGCCCTGTGATTTCTTCGCCGGTGATCCTGCAGCGGTCTTTCATCGCACCCGCGCAGCGGCCGGACGTCGGGACGCCAGCCGCACCGCCCGCGCCCACCGACCCGAACAAGAGCGACGGTGGCTGAGCGGCCCCTGCTCGTGCTCGCCGACGAGCAGGATGTTGCGGCGCAGGCCTTCGTCGCGCGCCACGGCAAGGATGGGGCGCGCCTGCTGAAGCCCTCGGATCTCTCGTGCGCGGGCTGGTGCCATCGCGTGGGAGATCCGGCCGCTTCCGTCGCTACGGTGGAGGGCCGAGCGCTTCCCGCGTCGATGCTTCGCGGCATCATCACCCGGCTCGGAGCCATCGTGCCGACGCAGCTTCCGCATGTGGCAGAGGCCGATCGAAACTACGTGGCGAGCGAGATGACTGCCTTCCTCGGTGCCTGGCTGTCGGCGCTGTCGTGCCCGGTCATGAACCGCCCTTTCGTGCCATCGCTTTCGGGCCCGGCGTGGACCCGGGAACAGTGGGCAAAGCTGGCCTTCGACCTGGACGTTCCTGCGGTCCCGGTCCGGCGCGAGTTGCGAGCCGGTTCACCCTTGCCGACCCCGCAAACGCTGCCGGAGGGCTGCGTCCGCTTCGACGTCATCGGCCCGACGATCGTCGGCCAGGGGCATCCGCGACTGCGAGCCCACGCGCGGCGTCTGGCCGACGGTGCTGGCATGGCGATGCTCGGCGTGCTCTTCGATGCGAAGGACGGCGACGCACGCTTCGTCGGCGCCGATCGCTGGCCCGACCTCTCCGATGAAGCCATCGGCGAGGCCTTGATGGAATGCATGCCATGAGCGGCCCGGTTCTCTTGTGGGGCTCCCCACTCGATCTGCCCATCGCCGCGGTCTGCACGGCGCTGAGCCGGCTCGGGACGCCGATGTTCCTCGTCGACCAGACGCGCCTTGAAGAAACGTCGATAGGCATCGAGCTCGACGGTGTTCCTACCGGCTGGATCCAGGTTGGCGACCAACGCTGCGAACTGGACCGCATCCGGTCGGCCTACGCGAGGCCGCAGGACTCGGCGCGCAACGAGCATGCGGCCGCGATCGACGAGGCGCTTGGCTGCTGGCTCGAAATGACGCCGGCGCTCGTCGTCAACCGGCTCTCTGCGATGGGATCGAACAGTTCCAAGCCCTACCAGGCGGCACTGATCGCGCAAGCCGGTTTCGCGGTGCCCGACACGCTCGTGACGAACGATGCAGATGCGCTCCGCCGGTTCTGGAAGCGCCATGGCAACGTCATCTACAAATCCTGCAGCGGCGTGCGCAGCATCGTCTCGCGGCTCTCGGCGGACGAGGCGGATCGGCTTGCGCATCTGCCCACCTGCCCGACCCAGTTCCAGGAATACGTGGCCGGGACCGACTACCGGGTGCACGTGATCGGCAACGAGATCCGCGGCCATGCGATCGATTCGGAGGCCGACGACTACCGCTATGCCGGCGCCGCTGGCGTCCGGTTGCGGCCCTGGCAGGTGCCTGACGATCTCGCACCCCGACTGCGCGCACTGAGTACTTCGCTGGGCCTCGTGATGGCCGGGATCGACCTGCGCCGCAACCCGCGGGGCGACTGGGTCTGTTTCGAAGTCAATCCCTCGCCGGGGTTCACCTTCTACGACGACGAGGATGAAGCGCCGCTGGCGCGCGCAACGGCGCGCTTGCTCAGCGACGGTTGAGGATCGACGGCAACTCCGGCACCAGCGCCTCAGGCGCCCGCGCGAGTGCCTGCTCAAGCGTCGACAGCACAGCCTCGGCGATCGCCTTGTGCGTGCCGGCATCCGCGGCCATGGTGTTGTAGTAGTCCAGGTCCTTGCGCGCGTTGGCGACGGAGAAGCGCAGACCGGACACATCCCCGCTCAGCAGGAAAGGCTTCAGCCGCTCCAGCGCGATGCCGCCGCCGCCGCCCTTTGCAAGCACGTCGACGAACGCGTCGGGCGCAACGCCGTTGCGCTGCGCGCAGGCGGCGGCCTCCGACAGCAGTGTGACCATGCCGAGCGACACGTAGTTGTGCAGCAGCTTCATGCTGTGGCCCGCGCCGACCGGCCCCACGTGCGTGATGTTCTCGGCAAAGCACTTCAATAGCGGCCGGCATTCCTCCAGCAGCCCGGCATCGCCGCCGACCAGAAGGTTCAGGCGGCCCTCGGCGGCTTCCTTGGGCGTGCGGGTCATGGGGCTGTCGAGAAAGCGACCACCGGCGGCTTCGACCGCCTTTGCCATGCGCGTGCTCGACGAGGGGATCGCGGTCGAGCAGTCGATCACCACCGTGCCCGGCTTGAGGCCTTCGAGGATGCCGCCCGGGCCCTGCAATACCGCTTCCACCTGCGGCGATCCGGTGAGCACCAGGATGATGGCATCGGCGTTCGCAGCCAGTTCCTTCAGGCTCGTGTAGGTGGTGGCGCCCGCAGCCTTGAGGCTGTCCAGCGGCTGGTTGCCCGGGTGCTCGAACACGCCGAGCCTGAAGTGCCGCTTGACGATGTTGCTTGCGATGCCGTGGCCCATCATGCCGATGCCCACCATGCCGATGCTCTTCATTGATTCACCTTTCAGGATCGTTGTCGTCGGGTATTGTGGATCGGGGCAAAGGTCGCCGCACAAGCGGGAGCCCGGCAATGCCGGCCTTTTTTTCTGGGCGGTTCCGCCCGGCGGCCGGAACTCCGGGGGCACCGGACGGGTCACCGTCAGTCAGGGTGGTCGTCCGTTCCATAGGGAGTCCCGAGATGAAACCATGGCTGCTTCGCTCCGCGATCCTTCATGCATTCCTGGCCTTCGCCGCGCTGGCAGCCGCTCCGGCGCGGGCGGACGACGAGGAACAGGTGCTCAACGTCTACAACTGGGGCGACTACATCGCCGACGACACGATCAAGAACTTCGAGAAAGAGACCGGCATCAAGGTCCGCTACGACCTGTTCGACAGCAACGAAGCCCTGCACGCCAAGCTGGTCGCCGGCATGTCCGGCTATGACGTGGTCGTCCCCGGCTCGCACTTCGCGAAGATGCAGATCCAGGCGGGGCTCCTGCAGAAACTCGACAAGTCGAAGATCCCGAATCTCGCGAACCTTGACCCGGCTATCCAGGCGCAGCTCGCGAAGATGGACCCGGGCAACGACTACCTCGTCGACTGGCTCTGGGGCTACACCACGGTGGGCATCAACGCCGACAAGGCGAAGAAGGCGCTGGCCGGCCTGCCCATGCCGGACAACGCCTGGGACCTCGTCTTCAAGCCCGAGTACATCTCGAAGCTGAAGAGTTGCGGCGTCTCCTTCCTCGACACGCCCTCGGAGATCCTGCCCATCGCGCTCAAGTACCTCGGCAAGGACCCGCGCAGCAAGGACCCGATGGACTACAAGGCTGCCGGCGACATGCTCAAGGCCGTGCGCCCCTACGTGACCCGCTTCTCCGGTTCGGGCTCGGACTATATCGACCAGATGGCGAAGGGCCAGCTCTGCGCGGTGATCGGCTGGTCGGGCGACATCATGATCGCCAAGGACAAGTCGAGCAAGGCGCACACCCCGCAGGACCTCCAGGTGCTGCTGCCGAAGATGGGCGGGTTGCTCTTCTTCGACACGATGGCGATTCCCAAGGACGCGAAGCACAAGGAGAACGCCTACAAGTGGATCAACTACATCCTGCGGCCGGAAGTCGATGCCTCGTTGACCAACAAGGTGTTCTATGCGAACCCCAACAAGGCCGCGATGAAGCTCGTCGACCCGGCGCTGGCGAAAGACAAGGCGGTCTTCCCCGACGCCACCGCGCTCGCCGGGATGATCGCCCCCGACACGCCTGACCAGGCCACGCTGCGCCTCGTCACGCGGACCTTCACCAACTTCAAGGCCAACCGGTGACGATGGCGGAAGACACCGGCTTCCTGCGCATCGAATCGGTCACCAAGGACTTCGGTGACTTTCGCGCGGTCGACCAGGTCAGCCTGGACATCGCGCGCGGTGAGATCTTTGCGCTGCTGGGTTCGTCCGGCTGCGGCAAGACGACGTTGCTGCGGGTGCTCGCGGGCTTCGAGATGCCGACGTCGGGGCGCGTCGTGCTCGACGGCGAAGACCTCGCGGGCCGGCCGCCGTACGAACGGCCGATCAACATGATGTTCCAGTCCTACGCGCTCTTTCCGCATCTGAGCGTGTGGGACAACGTCGCGTTCGGCCTGCGCCGCGACCGGCGGCCCAAGGCCGAGATCGCCACGCGCGTCGAGGAGATGCTGCGGCTGGTGCAGCTCGCTCCCCTCGCCCGCCGGAAACCGCATCAGCTTTCCGGCGGCCAGCAACAGCGCGTGGCGCTCGCGCGCAGTCTGGCCAAGCGTCCGAAGCTTTTGCTGCTCGACGAGCCGCTCGGCGCGCTGGACCGCAAGCTGCGCGAAGCCACCCGGATCGAACTTGTCAACATCATCCGGCAGGTCGGCGTGACCTGCGTGGTGGTCACGCATGACCAGGAAGAAGCGATGACGATGGCCTCGCGCATGGCCGTGATGAGCGAGGGGTGCTTCGTGCAGGTCGGCAGTCCGGCCGAGGTCTACGAAATGCCCGCGACGCGCTTCGTCGCGGATTTCGTGGGCAGCATCAACCTGATGGAAGGTACGGTCGTCGCGACCGAGCCGGGGTGTGCCGAGATCCGATGCGCCGATGTCCTGCACCACGTCGGGCACGGGGTCGCGAGCCGACAGGGCCAGCCGGTCACCGTGGCGATCCGGCCGGAAAAAATCCGCCTCACACATGAGAAGCCCACCGGCGACGCCAATCAGGTGAAAGGCGTGGTCACGGCCCAGTCGTACTTCGGCGACTACACGCTCTATCACCTGGGGTTGCCGAGCGGCGCGAGCCTGAAGGTCCACGTCGGCAGCCATTCGGTCGACAAGGCGCCGGCCGAGGGCGATGCCGTCTGGGCGCAATGGCTGCCGACCTCGCAGGTCGTGCTGACCGAGTGAAGACGCCTCTCGCTTTCAAAGCCCGGCATGTCGTGATCGGCGCGCCCTACCTCTGGCTGCTCGTCTTCTTCCTGCTTCCCTTCCTGATCGTGCTGCGCATCAGCTTTGCCGAGATGGAAGGCGCGAAGACGGCCGGCTTCCACCTGGGCAGCTACGCAACGCTCTTCAGTGACGAGATCTATCTCTCGACCTACGCGCACTCACTGATGTACGCGGGCATCACGACGCTGATCTGCCTGTTCATCGGCTATCCCTTCGCTTACTTCATGGCGCGCGCATCGGCCGCTGCGCAGCCTCTGCTGCTGATGGGCGTGATGCTGCCCTTCTGGACCAGTTTCCTGCTGCGCGTCTATGCCTGGAAGGGCCTGCTGGACGCGGAGACCGGCTGGGTCGGCCGGCTGCTCAGCCAGGTGCATGCCGACCAGTTGCTGCTTCCATTGGGCCTCATCTCGGCGCCGGGGCAGTTCATGTACACACCCTTCTCGCTCATCCTCGGCATGGTCTATACCTACCTGCCGTTCATGGTGCTGCCGCTGTACGGCACGCTCGCCAAGCTGGACCTGCGGTTGCTCGAAGCAGCGCAGGACCTCGGCGCCACGCCGTGGCAGGCGTTCTGGCGAATCACGGTGCCGATGTCCAGGGCCGGCATCCTGGCGGGGTCGATGCTCGTCTTCATCCCGTGCGTGGGCGAATACGTCATCCCCGAGCTGCTCGGCGGCCCCGAGACGCTCATGATCGGCCGGGTGCTGTGGGACGAGTTCTTCTCCAACAACGACTGGCCGATGGCCTCCAGCATTGCGGTGACGATGGTGCTGCTGATCATCGTCCCGCTCGCGATCTTCAACGACAGCCAGGCGAAAGCGGCGGCCCGATGATCGCGACACGCACCGCCCGTTGGTCCAGCCACGTGTGGCTGACGCTCGGGTTTGCCTTCCTCTATCTGCCGATCGTCTCGCTGACCGTCTTCAGCTTCACCGATTCGCCGGTGCCGAATGTGTGGGCGGGATTCAGCTTGCGCTGGTATCGCAAGCTGATGGCGGACGATGCGATCCGGGAGGGCCTCTTCCTCTCGCTGCGCGTGGCGGCGGGCACCGCCACCGGTTCCATCGTCCTGGGTACGCTCGCCGCCTTTGCGCTGCAACGCTTCCCGCGCTTCAAGGGGCGCGTGCTGTTCTCGGCCATGGTCAGCGCCCCGCTCGTGATGCCGGAAGTAATCGTCGGCCTGTCGCTGCTGCTGATGCTCGTGCTGGTCCAGCGATGGCTCGGCGTTCCGGAACGCGGACTCGTGACGATCTGGCTGGGCCACCTGCTGGTCGGCCTCGCCTACGCCACCGTGGTGATCAGCGCACGCCTGCGCGACCTGAATCCGCAGTACGAGGAAGCCGCGCAGGACCTGGGCGCCCGCCCGCTCGAAGTGTTCTTTCTGGTCACGCTGCCCATGATTGCGCAGTCGATGGCGGCAGCGTGGCTGCTGACCTTCACGCTGTCGCTGGACGACGTGGTGATGTCCGCCTTCCTCTCGGGCCCAGGCTCGACGACGCTGCCGCTGGTGATCTTCTCGCGCGCACGGCTGGGGCTGGACCCCACAGTCAACGCGCTGGCGACCGTCGTGGTCGCCGTCGTCGGCGTCTTCGTCCTGCTCACCAGCTACTGGATCGCCGCGCGCGAGCGCCGACGCTTCAGGGAGACAGGGGCACCGAAAGCACACTCGCCTACAGGGGCATCCGATGTCGGATGACGGCCGCCGCCACGCCCTGCCCTACGCTCAGCAGCATGCAGACCGCACGGAGATCAGCATGGCCGCGAATGCACGAGTGAAGGGAACCGTCGAGTACAGGGCCGGCGACGGGCCCCTGATCGCGATCCCGGAAGGACCGTTGGAGGTCCAGCTGAACCCAGACAGCGCGGTGCTGAGCTGGGGCGAAGGACGCAGCGCGCAGATCGCCGCGATTCCGCTCGAAGACTACGAGCGCTACATCCAGCAGGGGTCGATCGAGCTGCAGCCGGCCTGAACGATTGGCTCAGGGGTGTAGCCCGCCGCCCAACGCCACGTAGAGCGCCACCCCGTTCTGCAGCGCCGTCGCGCGAAGCTGGATCAACTGCTGTTCGGCGGAAAAGAGATTCCGCCGCGCATCCACCACTTCGAGGTAGATAGAGATGCCGTTCTCGTAGCGCAGCTCGGCGACTTCTGCCAGCCGCTGCTGCGACTTGACCGCGGCTTCCTGCGCGACGATCTGTTCCTGGTAGCGCCGCCGCCCGATCAGCGCCTCGGAGACTTCGCTGAATGCCGTCTGCACCGTGCGCTGGTAGACGGCGACCAGTTCGTCGCGCCGCGCCTGTGCCACGCCGAGCTGCGCCTGCCTCAGCCCCGCGTCGAAGATCGGCAGGCTCACGAGGCCGCCGACGGACCACGCCTGGCTGCCGCTCCTGAAAAGATCACCGAGCTCCGGCGACGCGTAGCCGAAGTTGCCGGTCAGTGCGATGCGCGGGAAGTAGGCGGCCCGCGCCGCGCCGATGTCCGCGTTGGATGCGCGAAGCTGCTGCTCGGCCTGCAGGATGTCCGGCCGGCTCACGAGCAGGTCCGAAGGCAGGCCGGCATCGAGGTTCGCGAACTGGCCCGGGTCCTCGATGGCCCGCGCGGTCGGCAGCGGGCCCTTCACCGGACCGCCGACGAGCACGCTCAACTGGGCGCGCCGCTGCTCGGTCGACCGCTGTAGCTCGGCGAGCTGCGTCTGGGCCTGCGTCACCAGGATCGCCGCCTGATCGTGGTCGACCGTCGAGGTCACCCCCGCCTCGAGGCGCAGCTTGGCGATCTCCAGTGCGTATTCCCGCGCCGAGACCGTGTGGTCGGCAAGCTCGATGCCCTCTTCGCCGGCGCGGATCGAGTAGTAGGCCGCCGCGACGCTGGCGATCAGCGAGAGCCTGAACGCGCGATCGCCCTCCAACGTTGCCAGATACCTTCGGCGAGCGGCTTCGCTGAAGTTGGCGACCCGGCCCCAGAAGTCGAGCTCGTAGGAGGCCATCGCGGCCTGCACGTTGTACTGATTGAAGATGAAGGTCGCATCGTTGGGCGGCAGCTCGGGCTCCAACTGGCTCAAAGGCGCCTGCGTGCGCGATGCACCGGCGGTGGCGTTCACCTGCGGCAGCCGCGCCGCGCTCTGGATGCGGTATTGCGCACGCGCCTGCTCGATGCGCGCGACCGATGCGGCAAGGTCGCGGTTGTTGGCGAGCGCGACCTTGATCAGGAACTTGAGCTGCGGGTCGCCGAAGAAGCGCTCCCAGCCGATCTCGGAAGCCAGTTGCCCGCCTGGCACCTCGGCCGTGTCGAAGCGTTCGGCCACAGGCAATTCCGGCTGCTGGTAGGTCGGCGCGTGGTTGCATGCGGCCAGCACGCAGCAGGCGGCCAGCAGTGCGATGCGGCGCTTATGCATGGCCCTGCCCTTCTCCCGTGGGCTTCGCCGCCTTCTCGCGCAGTTCGCGTTCGTCTTCCTCCTCGCTGAACTTCTTCCTGCGGCTGAGCCACTTGCGCGCGGTGACGTAGAAGAGCGGCGTGAAGAAGATGCCGAAGAAGGTCGCCGCGAGCATGCTGCCCATCACGCCGGTGCCGACCGCCTGCCGGCTCGCCGCGCCCGCGCCGGTCGCGAGCACCAGCGGCAGCATGCCGAGCACGAAGGTCACGCTGGTCATCAGGATGGGCCGCAGCCGCTGCCGCGCGCCGTTCATCGCGGCGGTGAACGAGTCCTTGCCCTCGGACTCCTCCTTGATCGCGAACTCGACGATCAGGATCGCGTTCTTCGCCGCGAGGCCGATGATGGTGATGAGACCGATGTTGAAGTACACGTCGGCGGAAAGCCCGCGCGCCATCGTGAGCAACACGGCGCCCGCGATGCCGAACGGAAGAATCATCAGCACCGCCACCGGAATCGCCCAGCTTTCATACAGCGCCGCGAGCAGCAGGAACACGACCACCAGCGATAACCCCAGCAGCAGCGGGATCTGGCCGCCGGCCTGCCGCTCCTCGAATGCGGTGCCCGTCCATTCGAAGGCGAGGCTGCCGGTCAGCACGTGCCTGGCGATGCGCTCCATCTCCACCAGCGCGGCGCCGCTCGACTGCCCTGCCGCGGCTTGCCCCGAGACGGTTGCCGAAGGAAAGCCGTTGTAGCGCTCGAGCTGCTGCGGGCCGGAGATCCAGCGCACGCGGGTGAAGGCCGAGAACGGCACCATCTCGCCCTGGGCATTGCGCAGCCGTAGCGCGCCGATGTCCTCCGGGCGCATGCGCTGCGCCGCATCGGCCTGGATGAAGACGCGCAGCACGTTGCCTTCGAACACAAAGTCGTTCACGTAGTTGGCGCCGAAGTTCAGCGACAGCGCCTGGTTGACCTGCCCGATCTGCAGCCCCAGCGCTCGGGCCTTGACGCGGTCGATCTCAACGTAGAGCTGCGGCGCCGGCGGAAGGCCTTCGGCGCGCACGCCGGCAAGGATCGGGCTCTGCGCAGCCTCGGCCATGATGCGAAGCGTGGCCTGCTGGAGCGCCGCGCCACCGACGCCGCTGCGGTCCTGGATCTTCATCGTGAAGCCGGTCGCGTTGCCGAGCGAGGGGATGGCGGGCGGATCGAGCGCGAAGATCAGCGCCTCCGGGATCTGCATGAAGGCCGCGTTGGCGCGACGCACGAGCGCGCTCGCACTGTTCTCTTCGCCGCGCCGCTCGCTCCACGGCTTCAGGTCGACGAAGGAGAGCGCTGCCGACTGTCCCTGTCCAAAGAAGCTGAAGCCGGTGACCGACGCGATGTTGCGCACCTGCGGCTGCTGCTTCAGAAAGGCTTCGACCTGATCCACCGCATGCTGCGTGCGCGCCGTGGTCGAGCCCGGTGCACCGGTGTACGAGACGAAGATGAAGCCCTGGTCCTCGGTCGGCAGGAAGCCGCCGGGCAGGCGCGTGAAGAAGAAAGCGGTCGCCACGCACGCCGCGACGAAGACGAGCAGCCAGCGCCCCGGCTTGTCGAGCATGGCGTTCACGCCGCCGATATACCGGTTGGTGCCCGCTTCGAGGCCCCGGTTGAAGCCGCCGAAGATGCGGTTCAGCAGCCGTGTCATGGGGCCGGGCGGACCAGCCGCCGCTTCACGCGCTAGCGTCGCGTCGTCCTTCAGCAATGCGGCGCACAGCGCGGCGCCGAGCGTGAGCGCGAGCACGGTCGACAGGAAGATCGACACCGTCAGCGTGACCGAGAACTGCCGGTAGATGCCGCCGGTCGAGCCCGGGAAGAACGCCATCGGCACGAACACCGCGACCAGCACCAGCGTGCTCGCGATGACCGCGCCAGAGATCTGGCCGATGGCCTTGACGGTGGCCTGCCGTGCGTTGAGACCGTCCTCGCGCATCACGCGTTCGACGTTCTCCACCACCACGATCGCGTCGTCGTTGAGGATGCCGATCGCCACCACCATGCCGAAGAGCGACAGCAGGTTGATCGACAGCCCGAAAAGCTGGAGCCCGAGACAGGTGCCGACCAGCGCGATCGGCACCACCAGCGTGGGGATCAGCGTCGCGCGCCAGCTCTGGAGGAAGAGGAACACCACCACGGTGACCAGCAGCAGCGCCTCGACCATGGTCTGCACCACGCTCTGCACCGACGTGGTGATGAAGGGCGTGGTGTCGAAGGGCACGCTCCAGGTCATGCCCTGCGGGAAGGTGGGCTCCAGTTCCTTCATGCGGCTTTGCACCTGTCTCGCGACGGCGAGCGCGTTTGCGCCGCTGGCAAGCTGCACCGCGAGGCCGGCGGATTCCTGGCCGTTGACCGTGAGCCGGAAGCCGTAGCTGTCGTTGCCAAGTTCCACGCGCGCCACGTCGCCGAGCCGCACCGTTGAGCCGTCGGGATTGGCGCGCACGATGATCTCGCGGAACTGCTCGGGCGTGGAGAAGCGGCTCTGCGTGACGATCTGCGCGTTGAATTCCGATCCCGGCGCGATCGGCTGGTCGCCGAGGCCGCCGCTGGCGGTCTGGCTGTTCTGCTCCTGCACTGCGGCCAGCACTTCGGAAGCCGAGAGGCTGAATCCGCTCAATCGATCTCGATCGAGCCAGATGCGCATCGCATAGGACGAGCCAAAGAGCTGCACGTCGCCTACACCACCGATGCGCCGCAACTCGTTGACGATGTTGTTCGACGCGAAGTTGCCCATCGTGGTGGCGCTCGACACGCCGCCTGTCGAATGCAGCGCAATCAGCATCAGGAAGCCCGACGACGACTTGGTGACGGTGATGCCGAGTTGTCGCACCTGCTGCGGCAGGCGCGGCTCGACGCGGCTCAGGCGGTCCTGCACTTGCGAGCGCGCGACGTCGAGATCGGTGCCGGGCCGGAGCGTGACCGTGATCTGCGCCGACCCGTTCGCACGGCTGATCGACGACATGTAGAGGAAGTTGTCGATCCCGTTCATCTCGTCTTCGATGATCGAAGTGACCGAGCGATCGAGCGTCTGCGCGTCAGCGCCAGGGTAGACGGCCGAGACGGTCAGCGAAGGCGGCGCGACGTCCGGGTATTGCTCGACGGGCAGCAGGAGCACCGCGATGAGGCCGAAGAGCGCCATGAAGAGCGCTATCACCCAGGCGAAGACCGGGCGATAGACGAAGAAGCGATCCATGTCGTGCGTTCCGCTCAGCGTGTGGTCGGCGCGGAAGCCGGCGCGGGCTGCGGGTTCACCTTCTGCCCGGGGCGGACCTTGTGCCAACCGTCGACGATGACCTTGTCACCTGGCTGCAGCCCATCGAGGATGACCCATTCGCCATCCTCCTGCGTGCCCACCTTCACCTCGCGCCGCTGCACCGTCGAATCCGGGTCGACGAGCGCCACGCTGGCCGTGTTCGCGTCGAGCTGCACCGCGCGCTCGGGCACGCGCATGCCGGTCTTCTGCACGCCGGCGGTGATGCGCCCGCGCACGAACTGGCCCGGCAGCAGCGTGCGCGAGGCATTCGGGAACTGCGCGCGGATCGTTTGCGTGCCGGTGGACGGATCGACCGCGAGATCGCGAAAGTCGAGAAAGCCGGGCTCAGGGAACTCCTGGCCGTTCGGCAGGATGAGGCGCACCTCGACATGCGACATGTCCGGCATCTTGAAGGTGCCGGCACGCACCTGCTGCTCGAAGTCGAGGATCGCGGTGTTGGACTGCGTGAAGACCGCACTGATCGGCGAAAGCTGATTGATCTGCGTCATCAGCGTGGCCGCGCTGGCGCTGACCAGCGCGCCTTCGGTGACCTGCGCGCGGCCCACTCGGCCGGCGATCGGCGCGCGGACGGTGCTGCGCTCGAAGCGCAGCTGGGCGCGCGTGACTTCGGCGCTCGCGTCGGAGACATTGGCCTCGGCCTGTCGCAGCGCGGTCTCGGCCGCTTCGAATTCCTGTGCGCTGACAGCCTGCCGCGCGACCAGCGGCCTGAACCGCGCGACGATCGACGCCGCGTTGGAGCGTGCGGCTTCGGCACGGGCGCGCGCCGCCTGCGCCTGCTGCAACAGCGCGCGGTAATCGCGCGGATCGATGAGGAAGAGCGGCGCATTGGCCTGCACGTCGGTGCCTTCCTGGTAGAGGCGCTTTTCGACGATGCCGTCGACGCGCGCCCGGACTTCCGCGGTGCGGACGGCTTCGATGCGTCCCGGAAGTTCGACCACGTTGGAAACCGGCGCGCTTTGCACCGTCGTGACCAGCACCATCATCGGTGGAGGCGCCGCCGCGACGGGTGCGCCCTGGTCGTTGCCACAGCCGGCAGCGACGAGCGTGAGCATCAGGAGGGCAGTCAGTGCGGGACGTCGGGCACGGCGGATCAAGCGATCTCCTTCCACGAGGAAGCTCGGAAGCTGGCAACTCGCGACAGGATAGCAAGAGGAGCGCCGGACGGTCGTGTCAGTCGCGCGGCTTGACAGCGCGGACGCCGGTGCGTCAGGAAGCCCGAGGTGGGTCGATCGGCAGCACGCGATCGAGCAGGGACTGCAATTGTTCCAGCGCCACCGGCTTGGTCAGGTGGGCGAAGAAGCCTGCGTCGTAGCTGGTGTCGCGGTCGCTTTCCTGGCCGTAGCCGGTGACTGCGATCAGCGTCGGCTGCTGGTGGACCTCGACCTTGACCCGCTTCGCGACCTCGATGCCGCTCAGCCCCGGCAGGCCGATGTCGAGCAGCACCACGTCCGGAGACTGCGCTTTGATCGCGTCGAGACCGGTCACGCCGTCGTAGGCGACGGTCGCCTCGTAGCCGAGGGCTTCGAGCAGGAGCTGCATTGTCTCGGCCGAATCGCGGTTGTCGTCGACGACGAGGATGCGACGACCGCGTGCATCGTCTTCGTGATCCTGATCCGCGGTGACGGGGACCGCCGTGACCGGAAACTGCACCAGGAATTCCGCGCCCTCCCCCTTCTTGCCGCTGCTGAAGGCGCTGACCGTACCGCCCTGCAGGGTGACGAGCTGTTGCACGAGGCTCAGGCCCAGCCCGAGGCCGCCTTGCGTGCGCGCGACGTCCTGATCGCTCTGCGCGAAGAGGTCGAAGATGCGCTTCAGATCCGGGACCGGAATGCCCGGTCCGTCGTCGCGCACCGTGATCTCGGCCAGCCCGCCGTTGATCGCGAGCCGCAATTCGATATGGCCTTCGATCGGCGTGAACTTCGAAGCGTTGTTCAGCAGGTTCGAGATGACCTGCACGATACGCGCCTGGTCGCCGATGACCCAGGGGTCCGCCGCGGCTTCGACCCGCAGCGTCTGCGACTTGGCGACGCACATCGGCTGGATCGATTCCACTGCCTGGTTGGCCGCGTCGCGCAAGCGCACCGGCTTGGCCTCCAGATGGATCTTGCCGCTGGTGATGCGGCTCACGTCCAGCAGGTCGTCCACCAGGCGGGTGAGCTGCTTGAGTTGGCGCACGACGGTGTCGCGCACTTTCTCGACGATCCTCGCGTCCGACGGCCCGCGCGCCAGCAGCGCCATCGCGTTGGAGATCGGCGCGAGCGGATTGCGAAGCTCGTGGCCGAGCATCGCGAGGAAGGTCGCGACGCGGCGGCCTTCGTCTTCGAGGCTGCTGACGCGCCGGCGCTCGGTCAGGTCGCGCGTGACCTTGGCGAAGCCGCGGTGGCGTCCCGATGCGTCGTACAGCGCGGTGATGACCACGCTCGCCCAGAACCGGCTGCCGTCCTTCCGCACGCGCCAGCCCTCGTCTTCCATGCGTCCGTCGCGCAGGGCCAGGCGCAGTTCCTGTTCGGGCCAGCCCCGCGCCGCGACCTCCGGCGGATAGAACACCGAGAAGTGCTTGCCGATGATCTCCGACGCCTCGTAGCCCTTCGTCTTCTGCGCGCCGAGGTTCCAGCTTGCGATGTGGCCGGACGGGTCGAGCATGAAGATCGCATAGTCCTTCACGCCTTCCACCAGCAGGCGGAAGCGCTCCTCGCTCGAACGCAGGAGCTCGTCCTGCCGCCGGCGCTCGCTCAGGTTGCGCGTGATCTTGGAGAACCCGCGCAGCGCGCCCTGCTCGTCCAGTACCCGCGTGATCACGATGCTGGCCCAGAAGCGGGTGCCGTCCTTGCGGAGCCGCCATCCTTCGTCTTCGAAGCGGCCGGTGGCCAGGGCCTGCTCCAGCTCGTGCTCGGGCCACTTGCGTGCCAGCAGCTCGGGTGGATAGAAGATGCTGAAGTGCCGCCCGAGCACCTCGTCGCGCTCGTAGCCCTTCAGGATGCGCGCGCCTTCGTTCCAGGTCTGGATGAAGCCGTTGGGGTCGAGGAGGAAGATCGCGTAGTCGGTGACCGCCTCGACCATCAGCCGAAAGTCCGTGTCGCTGATCTGCATCGGCGGACGCGGCTGCGGCAGAGGTGCGGGGTGATCTTTCATTGGGCGTCCGACATTCGGCGGCATTTTGCCGCTGTCGGCTGACAAGCTGCGTCGGCGAACGCCGCATTTCGTTGGGGCATGCAACGAAGCAATCCGGATATCGACAGGTGGATTCCTTCGTGGGCGCCGCGCCGCCCCGGGGAAAGAATTTGAAGCCCGATTCGTCCACTCGTTTTCCCTTATGACGCAGCAACTTTCACTGCCGCGCCGCCGCTTTCTCCAAGGCGCGGCGGCCATCGCCCTTCCCCTAGGCGCCGCCGGCGCGTGGAGCCAGGGCCCGACGCGCGAACTGCGCATCGGCAACCAGAAGGGCTATCTCAGCCTGCTCAAGGGCCGCGGCACCCTCGAAAAGCGGCTCGCGCCGCTCGGCGTATCGGTGAAGTGGACCGAGTTCACCGCCGGGCCGGTGCAGCTCGAAGCGCTGAATGTCGGCTCCATCGACTTCGGCGATGTCGGCGAGGCCCCGCCGATATTCGCGCAGGCGGCCGGCGCGCCGCTGGCCTACGTTGCGGCGACCGTGCCGCGTCCGGGGTCCGAAGGCGTGCTGGTGCCCAAGGGGTCCGCCATCAAGACGGTCGCGGAGCTCAAGGGCAAGAAGGTCGCACTCAACAAGGGCAGCAACGTCCATTACTTTCTCGTCAAGCTGCTGCAGAAACACGGCCTGCAGTACGGCGACGTCAACGTCGTCTTCCTGCCGCCCGCGGATGCGCGCGCCGCCTTCGAGAAGGGATCGATCGACGCCTGGGTCATCTGGGATCCTTTCTTCGCCTCGGCGCAGAAGACGCTTGACGCCACGCTGCTGGCCGACGCCACGGGCGTGGTGGGCAACCGGGCCTACTACTTCTCGTCGCTCGACTACGCTGCGAAGAACGGCGACGTCATCAAGATCGTGATCGAGGAACTCGACAAGGTCGACCAGTGGGGCAAGGCCAACAGGAGCGACCTGGCCGGCGAACTGGCGCAGCTCTGGGGCATCCCGAAGCCGGTGGTGGAGGTCGTGGTGAACCGCTCCACCTTCGGCACCGGTCCGATCACCAAGGCCATCCTCGGCGAGCAGCAGCAAATCGCGGACGCCTTCTTCGAGCTGAAGCTGGTCCCGAAGCGGATCAACGTTCTGGAGGCCGCGGCCCCCGGCATTGCCTGACGGCGGTTGGCGCTGTCAGCGTGAATCGAGCGATGACAGCGCTGCCCGCAACCCCAGCAGGTAGCTCTCGGCACCGAATCCGCAGATCTGGCCCTTCACGATTTCTGCGAACACCGAGTGGTGACGAAACGCCTCGCGTGCATGGATGTTCGACATGTGGATCTCGACGACGGGCACCGTCAGGATGGCCAGCGCGTCGCGGATGCCGTAGCTGTAGTGAGTCCAGGCACCCGCGTTGATGAGCACCGCGTCCACCCGGTCTTCGAAAGCCTGGTGGATGCGTTCGCACATAGCGGCTTCGCTGTTGGTCTGGAAGCTGGTGACCTCCGCGCCCAGTTCCGCTCCGAGCTTGCGCAGGTTGCCGTCGATCTCGGCCAGCGTCACCGTGCCGTATTGCACCGGGTCACGTTTGCCGAACATGTTGTGGTTGATGCCGTGCAGCATGAGGATCTTCTTCATAGCGGTCTTTCCCTGGTTCAAGAGTTCTCGATCTCGACGATCGAGCCGCTGCGGGCGGCCTGCACGATGGCACCGGTCACGCGCAGGTTCTGCAGCCCGTCGCGGGCGCTGACGATCGGTGCGGCTTCTCCCCGGATGACCTGCCCGAAGTGCTCCATCTGCAGCGCGAGCGGGTCGTCGCGCGTCAACTCGACCACGCCGACGTCGAAAGGCTTCCACCAGGAGCGCTCGCCGGCTTCGCCGTAGGTCTTCAGCCGCATCGTCGGAATCGACAGCGAGCCGAAGGTCCCAGCAATGACGTAGCAGTCCTCGTCCGGGTAGCTCGTATAGGCCTTGTTCTCTTGCGAGGTCTGCTCCCAGCTGCGCGCGCTCGCGGCGGTGTCGGAGAGCATGAAGGTGCCGAGCGCGCCGCTCGCGAAGCGCAGGTTGATGGCCACCGTGTCTTCCACCGGAAACCCGCGCGTCGCATTCGAGGAGAAGGCCTGCACCGCGACGATGTCGCCGCACAGCATGCGCAGGTTGTGCACCTCGTGAATCATGTTCAAGAGGATCGGGCCGCCGCCCACTTCGCGCCGCCACGGCGCATCGGCGAAATAGTGATCGGGCTTGAAGAACACCGCGCTGCCCATCACGGCGACGAGTGCGCCGAGGCGGCCTTCGTCGATCACCTGTCTGGCGCGAGCCATGAGCGGGCTGTGCGCGCGGTGGTGGCCGATCAGGACCTTGGCGCGGGTTTCGTCCACGGCGCGTACCAGCGCTTCGGCTTCCTCGACCGTAGGGGCGATGGGCTTTTCCAGCAATGTCGGCACGCCCGCGGCAATGCAGCGCATTCCGTGTTCGACGTGCAACTGATTGGGCGTTGCGAGCACCACACCATCCGGGCGGTCCTTCCTGAACAGCTCGTCGAGCGATTTGTAGCGCGGCACGCCCGCTTCTCTGGCAACTGCCTCGGCCGCAGGCGCCGGATCGACGATGGCCGAGAGCGTGCAAGTCGCACTGCGCTGCGCGACGCCCATGTGGGCCTGGCCGATGTGACCGGCGCCGGCCACTGCGATGCGAGTCTGTGAGTGCTTGAAATCAGCCAATGTCGTCTCCGTGATGGCGTATGGCCGCAAGATTACTTATTCCGAACAGTTTCATAATCAGCCAGATCGTTCTATCGAAAATCACAAATCGTGAACAATCGGCCCGCGCTCGACGACCTGCATGTGTTCTGCACCGTGGCGCAGCGCGCCAGCTTCGTTGCGACGGCAACCGAACTCGGCGTCTCCCAGGCGTTCGTGAGCAAACGCATCGGCATCCTTGAAAAGCAGCTCGGCGTGCGCCTGTTTCACCGCACCACACGGCGCGTGCACATCAGCGACGAGGGCGAGCGCATCTATGCGGCGGCTCGCAAGATCCTCGAAGACGTCGGCACCCTGACGGAAGCGGCCACCAGCGCGAAGGGCGAGCCGAGCGGGCAGTTGCGGATCAGCACCAGCCTGCGCCTTGGGCGTAATCACGTGTCGCATGTTCTGTCGCTTCTGCAGCGGCGCTATCCCAAGCTCGACATCTGGCTCGAACTGCTCGACAGACGCGTCAACCTCGTCGAAGAGGGATACGACATCGACATTCGCGTCGGAGAGCCGACGCAGCCGCAACTGATTGCGCACCGCATCGCCGAAAGCAGCCGCATCCTCTGCGCAGCACCCAGCTACCTCAAGCGGCGCGGGCACCCCAAGTCACTGGCCGATCTGGCGCAGCACGACTGCCTTGTCTTTCGCGATCGCGAGCAGGCTTTCGGCGTGTGGCGCCTGCAAGGCCCGAATGACACGGACACGGTGAAGGTCACCGGCCGCTTCGGATCGAACCACAGCGACGTCGTACTCAACTGGGGCATCGACGGAAACGGCATCCTGCTCCTGTCGGTCTGGGACATTGCCTCGCACTTGAAAGATGGCTCGCTGGTGCGCGTGCTGCCGGCCTATCGCGAACCCGCGGATGTCTGGGCCATGACCAGCAGCCGGTCGCTTGACTCCGCCAAGGTTCGCGTTTGCGTCGAATTCATGAAGCGCCATCTGAGCAAGGGGAAGTTCGCGCTCGATACGAAGCTTCCCGGATAGATCCGCGAAGTCGCGCAGGCCGTGCGGCAGCGTCGGCGCCAGATGCATATGACGCAAACACCCAGGCGGTCCGCGGCGCACAATGCCCGGACGATGCGCGCCATGGTTCTTCACGCCGCCGGTCAGCCCTTGCGTCTCGAACAGCGCCCGGTCGCGGAACCCGCTGCCGGCGAACTGCGGCTGCGCGTGCTGGCCTGTGCGGTCTGTCGCACCGATCTGCATGTGGTGGATGGCGACCTGCCGCTGAACACGCTGCCGATCGTGCCGGGCCACGAAATCGTGGGCGAGGTGGAAGCCATCGGCGCCGGCGTGAAGGGGCATCGCATCGGCGACCGCGTCGGCGTGCCCTGGCTCGGCCACACCTGCGGACATTGCACGTTCTGCATCGCAGGCCGCGAGAACCTCTGCGACACGCCACGCTTCACCGGCTACGACCGCGACGGCGGCTTCGCGAGCCATGTGGTCGCCGAAGCCGATTTCTGCCTGCCGCTCGGCGATTCCACGCAGGATCCGGCCCACATCGCGCCGCTGATGTGCGCGGGGCTGATCGGCTGGCGCAGCCTGAAGGCCGCCGGCGAGGGTGCGCGGCGGCTCGGCCTCTATGGCTTCGGCGCAGCGGCGCATCTCATTGCGCAGGTGGCAGTGGCGCAGGAACGCGAGGTCTACGCCTTCACGCGGGCGGGCGACGCTTCGGGACAGGCTTTCGCGCGTTCATTGGGCGCGGTGTGGGCCGGCGCATCGGGCGACATGCCGCCCGAGCGGCTCGACGCGGCGATCATCTTCGCGCCGGCCGGTCCCCTCGTGCCGCTCGCGCTCCAGGCGGTGCGCAAGGGCGGCCGGGTGGTCTGCGGCGGCATCCACATGAGCGACATCCCGGCCTTCCCCTACCGCTTGCTGTGGGAGGAGCGCGAGCTGGTCTCGGTCGCGAACCTCACGCGCGCCGACGGCCGCGAGTTCCTCGATCTAGTGCGCGTGCATCCGCCGCAGGTCCACATCACCACCTATGCGCTGGAGCAGGCCAACGAGGCGATGGCCGATCTGCGCGCGGGGCGCATCGAGGGCGCCGCAGTGCTGATTCCGTGACACCCGACTGCCGGGTAGATGGAGGCGCTCGGCAACCCGACTCCTAGATGCTCCGCAGAGGGGGTTTCACCGGCGCGGCCAGGATGCGCCTTCTCTGCTTGGCAGGTTGGGGCAAGTCCGGCGGGAGTGCATCGATCTCTTCGTCGCTGAGTTCGAGTTTGGGTTCCTCTGGCTCATGACATGGTTTCACCCGCGGAAGTGGCACGTGCATGAGCTCGGGCGGATGTGCAGACACGGCGGGCCGCGATGGCGAAACCTGCCCAGACTTTCGCTCGGGCACTTCGGATCTGGGCGTAGTAGCGCTCGCTACCGCCTTGCCTTCCCGCACCTCCAGCGCATGCAGCAGCGCGCGCATGTCCTCGGCATGGCGTGCATCGCAGTCCCGTTGGCATTGGGCCAGATATTCGATTTCGACCTGAATGACCCGTTGGACATGCTGCGCAAATCGGGGCTCATCGAACCCGGGTGCGAGAAGAGTCGCGGAGTCTCGCTCCATCAATGCCTGGCGCATCGACTGTTCGTGGTCACGTAGTCGGTCGATCAATTCCTTCCGAACTTCCCGCGTGAAGATCCTCGCGCAGACAATTCCGAACAGCCCCATGCCGATGCCTCCCAACAGGAGGCCGGCTACCAGCCAAACGAGCGGCGGCGTCACACCGGAGCCTCCAATGGCGCTCTCTCCTCTTCCCCGGACTCCCACTTGCGGAGCAAGTCCAGGGGGATCGAATCCACCACCTGCGAAAAGCGCTTGCCGACCATGCGCTCAGCTTGCCTGAGGAGTACGGCGACCGGGCTGCTTGGCTCATTCGTTTCAAACCATTCGCGTGCAGAGCGAATGTCTGAGAGAGCATGCCTGCGCGTTTGCCGCCCGGGCGCTGAAGCCGCGGCCGTTCGATCGAGAGTCGAGGACTCGTGCGTCTCTTCGGGCCAGGTTGAAGGTTGCTCATAGGTCGTCTGGATCTGTGGTTCGGCCTCCTCGTGTTCGGGCGCAACAAACAGATCCAGCAAGCGCAGCAATCCTTGCAACGAAGGTGCATCACCGCCAAGCTGACGCCTCGCCCACTCATCGATCGCACGGGCCTGACCGGCGGCCTGTGAGAGCAGATGCACCGGAGCCTTGGCATCGGTCGTGGCACGAAGCGCTTCCAACTGTCGGACTACCGAGTCGGGGCTGGGCGCATCGGAGAAGCGGGGCACGGCAAAGGCTCGCTCCACGTCGCGCACGGTCAGGCGCACGGCGGTGTTCGAAGCCACCAGGATCTCACGCACGTCGCCTAGCAATCCCTCGGGATCGGCGAGGCCCGCTAGTGCATTCGCGCGTACCTCCGGCTCTGCCTGGCCTTCGATGACGACTTGTGGATGAACGGCTTCGGGCCAGGTCTGCAGCACTGTCGCCAGCATCGAAAGCGACTGGGCAAGCCCATTCGCCTGTGCCAGCCGCACACGTGCGCGGCAAAGCCAGACGAAAAGATTGATGTCCCGGGTGCGCAACAGAAGCCGCCGGCAATCGCGCTCGATCTCCGCCCAGTTGGGTGCTTCAGACGTACCGACGAAATCGCCGTACTGCGCATCGCCACGCGGCGTCATGCGCGACAGGAGGACCGCGTATTCGGCGTCGTACTCGAGACTGGCCCCGCACGGCGCCCCGTCGCTGATCGGCATCAGCCAGTCGGGATTCTGAGAATGATTGGAAGAAATGGTCTGGGGCATGAACGCTCGAAACGAAATTAAAAACTGCCTAGTGGGTCGCGGCTCGATGGCGCGCGCCGATGTAGTGCTCGGGCTCGAAAACAAGACCGACCGCATAGTTTTTGGCCACAGTCTCTTGCTGGGCGTCAGAAGGCTCGTCCAGTTCGCCGCGTTCGGGGCCGCCGAGCCACGTCGACCAGCCGAGCTTTTCCTTGTCCTCCAAGCGCGCGGGAGGCGCGCTGTCGTTGCGCACCCGCAATTCGACTTCCCAGACAAACTCGTACCCTATGAAGCCGCGCACCCATTCGACGAGCAAGGGCAGATCCTTGCCTTGCGGCGTGAAGCGCAGGTATTGCTCGAGGCTCAACGGGCCGAGCACGAGGCGGAATTTGTTCTGCCGGTCCGCGACGACCTCTCCCGCGATCGCGCCCATACCCATCACGCTCGAGGTGTGCGGCTTGCCGAGATGCGTCTGATCCTCTTCATCGATGCGTATCCAGTGCATCACGAACTCCTGAAGCTGAACCGGCACCGCGAAGTAGCGACCCAGCGTCCCGGCCAGGCCGTCGGGATTGCGCGCCTCACGGGTCAGATGCGTCGAGGCGGCCAGTCGCGCATGCGAAGGCAGCATCGACTCGCGGATTTCCGAGGGGTCATGGCCGGTCAGCCGCGCCACATAGCGGCTGAAGGTCTCGTCATCCGGCCGGTCGAGGCCGGCCGCCGACTGACTCTGCGCCCAAGCGCGATACATGTGCGTGAGATAGCGGTGGTGAAAGATGTCGAGAAAGTTGGCGAGCGTGCCGTCGTTGTAGTTTTCTGCGCGCTCGCGCACCCATTCGGTGTAGTGCAGCGGCAGTGGACCATTGGGACCGAGCAGCCCGAGACCATACAGCTGCACCGTCGGCACCGCCGGGTTGTTGCCCCTGCGCGCATGGGGAGCGCCCATGCCGGACGACTCGACGTCAGCGAGCGGCAATGCGACTTCGGCGATTTCGCGCGGCGCAAAGGTCAACGCCGCGGTCTGCCCGAGCCGGAAGGGCTCCTGCTGTGGCCGGCTCGCCAGCCCGATACGCGGCTGATTCGAATGAACGGCACCCAAGCGGCGCATGAGCGTGGTGAAGCTGAACTTCCACGGCTCGCGACGCAATCGGACCAGCAGTTCCTGCAGTCCGAGCGCAAGAGGATCTCGGTCCCGCCGCATCAGACGATTCCTCTTCCGCCCATGCGCACCGGCCAACTCGCCACGGTGCCGCGTTGCATAGATTCCAGCACGGTCTGCGTGAACACGTTAATGCTCACATGACGGGCGAGGTAGTGCTCCAGCACCAGCCCGAACAGGTACGGGCTCGTGCCGGAAAAACCTTCCTCGTCCACACTCAAAGTGCAGCGCACGCCGCGCCCGTAGACCAGCGGCCCCGCGCCCGGCAGGCGACTTGTCACCGGCTCGATGCGTGAGCCCACGAGGCTTTCGATCTGCCGGCGTTGAACCTCGTTGTCGGTCGTGACGAACAAGCGCAGCATGTCGCGCAGCGCCTGCGCGCCCTCACGGTGCGGCATGTCCGCGAGCGGCAGGTGGTTGAAGCCCAGTTGGCGAATCAGCCGCCATGCCATCTCGCGCTGCGCGAAAGGCGACTTGGGGGTGCTCGGCGGTCGAATGAGGCCGACACCGGTCACCGGGATCGAATCGGCGACAACAAGATCGTTCTCGCCGTCGCGAGGAACCAGACACGGCAGGTCGCGATTGGTCAGCAGCGCAGTGACCGACAGATGGCGGATCGCATCCGGGTAAGGCGCCTCGTTCTGGTCGACCAGCGAGATGAAGACCTCCGTGCCGATGTAGGGCGTACGCGTGCCGTACTTGCGCGAAGTGTCAGATGCCAGACGCGGCTCGCGCCTGACCGAGAAATAGCGGCCGTAGTTGCCCTCGTCCTCGTTGAGCGTCTGGTACATCGGCCTGAAATCCGACGCCGCCGTGGTCTGCGCCTGCTGGCCGCGGATGTGCTTGACTGCGTACACCTCGAAGTCCAACGGTCGGGACCTGTCGGGGACCAGATGGAACTCAGGCTGGGCAGCATCGACCTCGATGCGGTCGGTGCGCCGCTCGAACAGATTGATGACCGGCGTGCAGAACAGCGCGAACTGCCCCGCGTCGACCAGACCGCCGAGCGATCCCGGCGGCCGCGTCAGCAACACCAACACCTCCGCCTCCTTGCCCGTCACCCGCGACAGACCGGGCGCCAGTTGCGTGAGCGTGAAGAAATAGAAACGCTCCGGGCACGCGAAATACTCGTGCAAGAGGTTGTGGCCGTGAAAGGTGTTCCACTCCAGCGGGAGCAGCCCCTGGCCGGGCTCCAGCCCCTCGTGAACGAGCGCACCTTCGGTCACCACGTGGGGGTGCTGCATCAGCTTGCCCGGTTCGCCGGTGAAGGTCGCCACCGCCGAGGTATGCAGCAATTCGAACAGGTGCGACGCCACCTGCTCGTTGCCGCTCAGGTAGACCGGCAGGCGGTCCAGCCCTGCCAGATCGCTGAAGTTCATCTCGCCCACCACACGCAGCCGCAGGCGCAACGCACCCGTCACCTGCACGTGTGGCGGCACGTAGCGCTCCAGGGCCGGAATGTCGGGCGGCGTGCCGGTCAGCTTCGCATCCACGATCTCGATTGGCCAGAGCGTGACATCCTGGCTGGAGCGGAACTCGCATGGCGTCTGCTCGCCTGCCGGTACCCGCGCATGGAAGGCCGTATCGCGAGGCACGACGAAGCCGCGCGAAAAGTCACCCTCCTTCACGCTCGGCGCGAGCCGAGCCACTGCCATCGACGGCGTCGGGCTCAGGTAGTTGGGATACAGCACCTCCAGCAGCCGCTGCGTGAAGCGCGGGAACTCCGCATCCAGCTTGATCTGCATGCGCGCCGAAAGGAAGCTGAAGGACTCGATGAGCCTCTCTACATACGGATCGTGTACCTCCACGCCATGCATGCCGAGCCGGCGCGCGATCTTCGGGTGCGAGGCGGCGAACTCGCCCGCCATCTCGCGCATGTAGATCAGTTCCTTGTTGTAGTAGTCGAGAAGTTGGGGGTCCATCGGGTGTCTCGGAGAAGAAGCTGGGCGCGACTCAGCGCATCGCCCGCTTCGGGGTGCGCGAAGCACGGGTGATGCTCATGCGGTTGGTCTCGAGGTCCACCGAGCTCTGTACCGTGAGTTCGAGCGGGTAGGGCTTGAGGTTGACCATGGCGCGGATCTCGAACAGCAGCACGTTGTACTGCTCATGCGCGCCCTCTTTCATCAAGGGCAGGACCATCACTGACTCGGGCAGCAAGCGCGGCTCGTAGTCCTCGATGGCGCGGCGGATGATGCGCTCGATCTCTTCCCACTTGCGCTCCGCCAGATAGCTGCCGGCCAAGGGCGGCACACCGAAATTCACGGTCGAAGCAGCGGCTTCGGGATAGCGGGCACGGTCGATCAGGTCTTCGGCATTCGTCGTATTGAGCAGCAAGGCCAGATCCCGCTGCACGATGTCGCGCATCTGGTTGGGCGCGGCGGTGTATTCCGAAGGTGACTCGCTCGCTCGGCTCGGCGCATCGTCCCGAAGGCGATCGAACAACGTCGGCAACAGCTGCGCATTGGCGCGGGCAGCGCGCTCGTCGGCGGGCCGTGGAGAGCGCACACCAGGGTGCACAGGGTGCAGCCCCCCGTCGGAAGCTCGGCGCTGTGCGGTGCGCACCTCGGCATGAGAAGCGTCAAGGGGCGGCATCAACCGATCCCTGTTCCGTCACGAATCTGCAGGTCCGAAGGTCGAGCAAGGCCATGTCGCCCGCGTCGGTAGACCACATCTTCTGGCCGCGTGCAACCACCCCAGTGCGGCCGACATCGCTCCATATGGTTTCGCGCGCCATCAACAGAGCATCGCGATCGCCCGCCTGTACCGGGTAGCGCATCGGCATGTAGCCCTTCAGCTCTGTTCCGTCTCGCAGCACCAGATCCACCTGCGCCCAAATCAGATCGAGCAGATGCGCCGGCGCGGCCTTGGTGATCGAGGCGAGATCGCGAAAGGCCAGCCAGCGATACGCTCCCGCAACGATCACCTCGCACACCGGCCCCAGCCGGGTGTCGGAATCCGTAATCCATGCGAAGGTCAGCAGATTGCTTTCGCCCACGGTCTCCGGCGCTTGCGCCAACGCGGACTCGCGCACGAGATCGGCGGCGTCCATCGCGGCGTCACCTCCCGGTGCGGCCAGCCTGAGTGCCTCCCCCAGTTGATCCAGCCATGCGGGTGCCGACGAATCGCTCACCGTCAGCGTCGCCGCCTCCGCGCGTCCCGCGAACACTTCCGTGCGCTGATGCTCCGCGCGAATGAGTCCGCGCATCACATGCGCGGTGCTTTCGTTGTCGCGAGCAAGCCCGGCCCAGGTCTGCAGTGGTTTGAGCGCGCGGTCCCACTGGCCGAGCACACACAGCAATTCGAACAGCAGCCAGCGCGCGCGAGGCTCCTGCGGCTGGGCGCGCACGCCCGCCTCCGCGCGCGAGAGCACTTCCGACAGTGGCCTTGCATGAGCCCACTCACGAAAAGATCGGGACGCGCCATCGATGGCGCCGGACGGAATGGATGTAGTCATCGGATAGGGAAATCAAAATTGGGAAAGCAAGTTCGCCGCAAAAGGCACGGCGGGAACCCCCGGGGGCCTATTCGGCTCCCGTGTCGACCCGCTGCACCCGCTCGACGGGCATCGGGCTGTCCGGCGAAAGCGCGTGATGCTCGCGTCGCGTGAGACTCGGGATGGCGGTCTTGGCGCCATGCGCCAATTCCGGAGCGAACAGCCGCAGTACTTCGTCTGGCTTCTCGGCCTCCAGGGATACCGACCCCAATGAAGCGAATCCGTCGAGCGTCTGGTCGAGCTTCTCGCGGCCATGCAACAGGTCGCGCACCAAGGGATAAGCCGCCACCGCATGCCGGGTGAGGTCTTCGAATGTGTTCGTGGTGCTTTCATCGAGCAGCGCATGACCGCTCTCCCACATCGTGCTGTCACCCAATCTCGCCGGATCGCGTACCGCGCGAACGAAGCCATCGTGCAGATCGTTGAACAAGGCGTCGGAAGACCCGGTGCCCGTCACCTGCACCGTTGGCGAGATCGTCGCCTGTTCCTTGACCGTTCGTACGTTGACCAACGGCAACTCGCCAAGCAATACAGCCAGCGGGTCCGCGACTGTCTGCGGCCTTGCTCCGTCGATGTCGAGCGCACCGAAGGGATCCTCGGCCCGATTCGACGTCGGGGCCAAGTCGCGCAGATCAAACGCCGCAACGTCCGCCTCGGCGGCCACCGCGACTTCCACGATGAAGCGAAGCAAGCCCAGTTCCAGCACATCGCCATCACTGACCGGCAGGACCGCGCCGGCCGGCACGCGCTCTCCGTTCAGGGCGCATGCGAGCGAATGCCCCTCGTTCGAAAGGTGCCAGATGCGCCCTTGAAGACCGATTCGGCACAAATCGGCTTGGCGCCGGTGCTCGTCGTCCGGCGCCTCAACGTCCAACGCAAAAGCACTGCCCAGACCGGCGCCTTCGGTCGGGACGGACAGCACCGCATCGGCGGGATTGCCGTGACTGCGAACAAGCCGCAACTCCAGCGACGTCATGGCTACGTCCGCGCCTTGACTGCCATCGGCAGCATTGATATTCACGATGCGGTCCTCCACAGATCGGCCAGACGCGTTCCGGCGTTGACAAAGCCGCCGACAGCGTCTTGCTGCCAGAACACGCCTTGTGCGCGAATGCCGTGCAAGCGGCCGGGCCAATCAGCCCAGGGCAGATAGCGAACGCCATTCAGGCCGTGCGCCGCATCGTCGGCAGGTGCAACGGTGTTAGCAGCAGTGCAACGATCCAGCAGCATGGCTGCAAATTCGTCCCGCTTGTCCTGCGACTTGGCCGCCGCGCCCGTTTGCCCGAGTTCACGCCATTCAGGTCGATGCAATTGCCACAGGGCATGCACTGACCGTTCCAGCGCCCGAAGTTCGCCCAAGCCGATCACGGTGAGGTGCTTTGACATTGTGCGAGCAAGCCAGAACAGCCAGTCACGCTGCCTTCCGGCCTGCGCCTGGAAATACCTGTGCACCCAGCGCGGATGCGCCCGCTGATAGACGAGCAGCGCATGACGGCGCCCCGCACGATCCTCCGACGGTGCGATGACGCCCAGCATAAAATGCCGAGGCGCGAAAGTCACCGATCGAGGGGGCAGCACGAATGCGGCCGGCAGCGATGCGGCTACGTCAACTGTGTCCATGGCCGCGTGCTCGGCAAGCCAGGACTGCCACCCTTCACCTTCGCCGTGACGCACGCCGCTACGGACGAAGTCGGCATGCCCCGGCAACTTTCCCCAGATGGCAGGCGATGAAACCCGCCGATGCGCGAGCAGAAATTGAAGCATGGGCTCGACTCAGGCAAATCGACCTGGGCACCGAAATCCCCTCAGCAGATCGCTGTTGAGCGGGTTCGGTTGACTGCCCGTATTGATGTCGAGCAACGCCTTGCGTCCGTCGAACTGGAACTCGACGCTCACCCTCGCCGGCGTGGCGGTGCCGACGATGCGTCCCTCGTCAAGCAAACGGAAGAGCGCCCAAGGTCCTTGCGTCCGCACCGTCGACGTGGCTCCCGAAATGCGAGGGTTGGCGGTCAGTTCCGCTGTCGAGCCACCGCGCGGACCCGGCCATGCCACCGGGAAGGCCTGTACGGGACCGTGTACGTAGCGCAGCCCCTGTCCATCGATGTCGATGATGAGATCAGTGACGTTCGGCTCCAGCTCCATCACCTTGAGATCCAGCTTCCACCCGAACTTCTTTCCCGCCGCGTCACGGAAGAACACGTCGCGAATCTGGCGCGCCCGATAGAAAGCATCCAGATTCGGACCGTTCTGTGGCAACAGCTTCAGCAGTTCGCCCAGCAGCGTTGGGCCGGTAGTGGCAGGCTGCGGCGCAGTGCCGTTTGCCACACTTTCGGCGCCGACCATCGCCCCGCCCATGTCCGGATGTCTGTAGCGCCACGGCCGCACGCTCGTATCGACGAACGGCGCGAGGTATTTAGTGAAGAACTCGTCTGCAGCGCCGCCAGCGGCAAACACCAGCGTGAAATCTTCGATCGACGCGTCTTCCGCCACGGCCGCCAGTGGGTAACGGCCTTCCACGCCGCGCCTGCAGGGTTCACTGACCTGCATCGCCATCAGACTCATGATTCGATCGAGCTGCGCCTGTGCCTGCTTGCGCAGGATGTCCGATGCGCCCTGCGTGACCTTGTCGCCACCGCTGACGGCTAATGCCGTCAGCACCTCGCGAAAGGGAGCCGGCAGCTTGCCGGCCTCCATCGTCAAACGTGCACCTACGTCTGCCCCTCCGGGCGGCAGGCTCCCCGAAGCGAGCGCCGTATCCGCCACGACGAGCAGTGTGTAGAACTCGTTGATGAGACCCGAGATGTTCTCCAGACCGGGCTTTGCCGTGCTGGCGCCGACGTTCGAACTCAACGCAAGGTCGGGCTGCCCCGTCACTACTTCACGCAGGGCTGCGAAGCGGTTGTCGACGATCTCTTTCTCCAGCCGCTCTTCGGGCCGGATGCCAAGGTTCTTGCCGATTTCCCGGGTCTGCTTGTTCAACTGGTCGGTGGCCTTGTCGAAGAAACCGCGATCCTCCTGCGCGCGCATCACCAATGGCCGCGACAGCGTCGTTTCACGCGCCGCCGCGCGGGCCAGCCGCGACAACGGCGAATCAGGTGCCGCAAGCTGGCGGAGCACGGTCAAGTCGAAGCCCAGGCTCGTGCTCATCGTGTCGCTCGCGCCCACCGTGCGGATGGAGTCGAGAAACTCCTCCCAATGCGCGGCGTATTCGGTCAGGTACTGGCGCCGGATGTCTTCGAGCAGCGGATTGCTCTTCACCGCATCTTCGGCCGCGCCCCACGCATTCTTGCTTGCCGCTCCTGCACCGCCCCGCCCCATGACCCAGGCGTCATCTTCCAGTGCGCGCCCCACGAACTCGGGCAGACGCTTGCTGAAGAGGTCGTGATAGCCGTCGTACGTGAACAGCCCCGGCACACCCTTTTCAAGCGGCAGGCCGTGCACTCGTGAGAACACGGTGCCCGCTTGCGGTCCCACGGCCCGGATCAGCGTGAACCCCTGCGGTGCCTGCGGCGCCATGACTGCCTTGGCCCGCTCATAGACGCGCTGCGTCGACGTGTTGCTGTTCAGAAACTCTTGCACCCGATGCACCAGGGCGTCGTTCGGCAGCGAATCCGACTGCACGGGGCGCTTGCCTGAGAACAGCATCTCGACGTGACCGACCATCGATGCGCGGCCACCGAATTCCGCGGCGCTGCCGGTGGTCTCCCAGTCCCGCAGCACCCAGTCGCGTACATCGCGCGCGCCGCCGTTCATGTAGCGCTCGCGGTCGTGCAGGAGCTTGTACACACGAAGCGTCTCGTAGGCGAGCTTCGGGTCTTCGTCCTTCACGCTTTGGGCAAGCACCGCCTCCATGCGTCGAAGAATCTGCGGCAGTAACGTGTGGTCCTGCAACTGAGCGTACGTATCCGATGCGGCATCCAGAACCGGCGGAACGCTGTAGAGACCGTAGAGAAAGCTCCCCGGTGGATCGTTGACATCCAGCCCCGAATAGCCCGGCAGCTCGCGCGTGGCATTGAGCATGTCCGGCACACCATCAGGCTTGAACGCGGCGAACAGCGTGCGGACATGCGTGGTCAGTGCCTCCACTCGCTGATTCACGGTCTCCAGGTACTTGCCGTTGTTGCCGAAGCTCAGCGTCAGCGCGCCGGCGAGCCACAGGAACATCACCACCGCCAACGCATGCCCCATGAGACGCAGCAGGCGGAAGCGGAACTCCCATCGCAGATTGGGGCGTACAAGATGCGCCTCGGGAATGATCACCTTGATCAGCACGTCCTGCAGGAAGAACCCCAGCTTGCCGCGTTTGGCATCGGTGACGAGCCGGCCGTCCAGCGGTGCTTTGACGGGTGGCGCCTTCGAATCAGTCGTGCTCGCGTCCGCAGCGGCTGGCTGCGCCTTGTCGCCGGGCTTGCCTCCTGACGCGTCGTCGGCGCCATCTTCTGCGGCCTCCCTCGCGGCATTCTGAACAGGGACGGGAGACTCCGCGACAGCCTGCTTGTCGACTTCAGCCGCTGGGCCGCGCACCAACTCCAGGGTGCGCCGCAGACGTTGCATCAGCGTGCCCGAATCAGCAGCAACCGGCTTTAGTGCTTGCGCACCGCTCGTGAAGTACACGCCCCGCAGCGGGTTGTGATGTTGGGTGTTGTCGAAGCGCGAGTCCAGGAAGATCTCGTCCAGCACTTGCACCAGCGGATTGATCAGCGCCTGCATTTCCTGAGGCAATCCCAGAAGCAGGTGACGCCGGTCGGGGTCGTACTCCTCTTTCAATCGAGTGCGCAGGCCCATGTCCAGACGGCTCTTGAGCAAGCCAAACTCGGTGTAGAGCCGAGCGCGCAATGCCTCCTGCCCTTGGGCGATAGCTGCGGCCGACGTTCGCGGCTTGCCATTTGGCCCCTCGTAGGGAAGCGTAAAGCCCCACGGCTGCGCACGCCCTTCGCTCGTGAGCGACTGGAAATATTCCGAGAAGCCACTCAACAGATCCGCCTTCGTCACGATCACGTAAACCGGGAACCGGATGCCGAGTTCCTGCCGCAGTTCGGCTAGCCGGTCACGCACCATGCCGGCGTGATGCATCCGCTCGTTGTCGTCCAGGCGAAGCAGTTCGGCCGTGTTCAGCGCCACGATCGCGCCATTGATCGGCGCGCGCGGCCGATGCTTGCGCAGCAGCCCCAGGAACCCATGCCATTCCGTCGCGTCGTTGCCGGCGTTGCTGTCACGCGTGATGTAGCGGCCGGCGGTGTCGATCAGCACCGCCTCATTGCTCAGCCACCAGTTGCAGTGCACTGTTCCGCCGTCGGCGCCGAAGGCCGCGCTACCCGAAGAATTACCCATCTTCCGCGCAAGCGGAAACTGCAGCCCGGAATTCAGCACTGCCGTGGTCTTGCCCGCCGATGGACTGCCGACGATCATGTACCACGGCAGGTCATAAAGGTAACGCTTGCCCTCGAAAATCCGCCGCAGCCCGCCAGTGCCTCGAAGGCCCTTGAGTTGTGCCACGGCGGTGTTCACGATGCCGGTCACGCTCTTGAGTTGGTGCCGCGTTTCAGTCTCCGCCTTGTTCTTGTCGGACCGCGCCTTGAAGAAATCGGAGATTGCGTCCGGCTCCGACTCGATGTGACGCCACAGCCTGAACGCCCAGTAAGCCGCGCACATCAGCACGATCACGCCAATTACCGTGGCACGCACCCAGGTTGGCTGGAGCGGCCGCGCCGCGCCCAGCGACAGCAGCGGTCCGGCGTGCCATGTCAGCAGGCATAACGCCGCCACCCCTGCCAAGCTGATCGGCCCCGAGGCAACCCACAGGATCACGAAGACCAGGAACAGCAAGATCAGGCTGACTCGCACGCCGACGGATGCCAGCGGGCGTAGCCCGTCCACCGCAACCAGCGGCCCCGCGAACCAGATCACCAGCGCCAGCACCACCAGCCCCATGAAGGCCAGCGTGGCGCGCGAGAAAACGAACTTGAAAATCGAACTGAGGTACTTCATCAAAACTTCCCTGGCGTGTCGCCTTGCGTGACCACGATGTCCACGCGCCGGTTGCGCGCGCGGCCCGTTGCGGTCGCGTTGTCGGCCAATGGCTGCGTGTCGCCCTTGCCCTCGACGATGAGACGTTCCGATGCGACACCGCTGTTCGTCAGCACTCCTGCGACGGCCGCGGCCCGCTTCTCGCTCAACGACTGGTTGTCCGGGAACTGGCGCGTCTTGATCGGCTGGTTATCGGAATGCCCCGTGATCCGCACAGTGCCCGAGACCTCGTTGATCTCGTTCGCCACCTTGGCGATGGTTGGCAGAAGCTTCGCGTTCACCTGGGCTTGCCCGGCCACGAACATGTCGTCGCCCTTGAAGCTCACGGCGCTGTGCTCGTCGTCCTCTTCCACGCTGACCGTGCCACGCGCGATTTCAGGTGCGAGCAGTTCCTTCAGGCGCAATGACTTGTAGACGGGCACCGGCTGCGGTGGAGGACGCAGCGCGCCGATTGCGCGGATGCGCCCTTCCACTTCGGCGCTCCTCTGCACGAGCTGGTACTTGTACCAAGAGAACTGGGCCAGCAAGGCGAGCGACAGCAGCGACACCGTCACCCACACCGGCACCGTGCGCAGAAAGCGGAACTTGCCCGCGCTCTCGCCCCTCCAGTTCGGCGACAGCTCGCGCGGCACTTCTCCGCGTACACGCATGACGATCTCGTAGAGCCGGTTCTGGATGGTCTCCAGTTGACGCCGCCCGTGAGGCTCTCGTCGAAAGCGCCCCTCGAAGCCCAGCGCAACAATGAAGAACAGCAGATCGAGCAGATCGATGTGCTCCTGCGGCGAAGCGGCAAGACGGCCAATCAGCAGGAAGACCTTCTCGCCTCCGTCCAAGTCCTCATGGAACTGCTGCGCCAGCGGCTTTGCGGCCCACACGCCTGTGTCCGCCCCCGCCCCACCGCCCCATGGCTTGCGCTGGACCGCTTCGTCGATGGCCGTACACAGCGCGTAGCTGGCCGCGACCATGTGCTCGTACCTGATCTGCGCGCTCGTGCAGATCGCACGGAAATTGCTCACCTCGCGCGTCAGCAGTTGATGGAGCACGTCGACCTGCGCGTAGTCCAGATCCTTGGGCATGTCGCACAGCGCGCGCAACAGAGGCTGCGCGGCTTCGAGCAATGGATTGACTGCGGACTTGACCGCCGCCAGGCGCGGCTCGTACGCCGGTTCGGGCGCCAGTTGCACCGGCGGGAGCGGAGGCGACGTCTCAACGTCCAACTCCGCGGAGTTCTCTTCATTCATCTGCACACGATCGTGAAAGTAAAGGTGGAAGCGAGCGAGGCGCCCGGCGCGCAGCGGCAACCAGACGCAGGATCGCCGCGCTTAACCCGGGGCCGACGAGCTACCGGAACCGATCAGCGAACAGCCGCATTCGGTCTTGTGCCCTTCGAGGGCCACAGGAACGCCGTCGAGCTTGAAGCTGCTGCTGCCCTCAACGATCGGGTTCACCCCGTGAGGTCTCCCATCGGGGTACTTGCGCGGACAGTCGACGAGATCGCCCTTACGCGCGATCGGCTTCCCCATGAGGAGACGCTGGGGGTCGCCGGTTATGACGACGCCTTCGTGATCGGTCGGATCTCCGACCCTGATTATTTTTTTGGTGTGCATGTTTCTCCCTGGTTTTATTAACGGCTTGATCGTGCTCCGGGTCTCTTTATGAAAACACCATTACGAACCGTAATTTCACTATTTTGAAATTCCTTTTTAGATTCTCAACCAATTTATCTGCCAACCGAGACGCGTGACGGTTTGACGGACGTGCCGGGCGGCCCTATGTGGCATACCGCAAATTTCAATCAAATATTTGGTTGCAGTTTACCTGTCTACGATTTGCAGCAATGCCACGAGCATTACTGTTAGCCAAATAACAATGAGAAGGCTTAAATGGTCCTCGCCTTGATTGTGCTTTTAATTGTATGAGTTTTATCGGAAATCCGGCGTCTGGGGCGGTAGTTGCCTCTATATGCAAGAAGGATTTATCCTTGAATCTCACGTCATTTGCCATTGGCACAAATGCGCGAAAACAAATTTTTTCGTCGACTCTTTCCAGTAAATACCATGCATAATTTTTAGATGCCGTTTGATCGACGATCCAGATCCAAGAGTTTTTCTCAGTATTGGTGATATTGGGGTCGGTCAATGCGGGGTCGCCCAATGTGTGGCGGATGAAATTGCGCGTACTTTCGAAGCACTGTCCCAACGAGCGAAGTTCGAAAGGCGATACTCCCGTTGACTCTGATGCACTGGCATTGAAGGTGATGCTTAAGACAAACATAAAGCTAAGGAGTTCGTTGCGCATGATCGACCTAAACGGGTTGTGAATTTAGAGGCTTCCCGAGGAAGGGAACAATTTCATTTGACATCTCTTCTTTCGCGGAAATTTCCAGCACACCTAGCCCCTGAAAAGACATTGAATGCCTTTATCGGTTGTCATTTTTATTTGGTATTTTTTCACGCAGTTTCTGGCACGTCCAGTACCACTTATTCCAGATAGAATTCGCGGTTTGATTGTCACTGATAGAAAACCTTAGTCGGTGAAAATTCTATCTAGTCAATGAATTCGATGCTGCGTACAATTTTGGTGACGTAGGATGTCAAATCCCCTCTTTTTCCGTCAACAAGAAGACCAACCGAGCCCCACCCGCATACGGCTTTTTCCAAATGAGTCAAGCAAAAATATAGCTTCTTCTCCCTAAACTTCTCTTCGCCCGTGAAATCTGAAACGGTTACCAGCCAGCCGCGGCTATTTTTATTTTCCAAAAGAGAAAATTTCGTAAAATTCTCTCTTTGTTTTTTGTCTTTATCGTCAAAAAAATTGACTCCCCATGTATTTCCCTTGGGGTCGAATCGTGCCCAGCCAGAATTTACAACCTCATCGTTGCTGGATCGGCATTCAAAATTGAATGCTAGTGATTCTATGTGAGCCACTGCTTTTAACTTTTTTGGAATTTCAGCATTAAATCCGTTCCCCAAAAAAGTGTTGGCAGGGACCTTGACACTGATCCCGCAGTTGTTCGGCTTTATGAATGTCGATCGACTAACCCACTCATCACCAGCGAAGGCTATTTGACAAGATGCTGCTAATGCAAAAAACGATAATGCGTGCTTCACAAGTGGAAGGTCTTGATTTCTTCTCATTGAATTTATCGCCTAGAGGAGTGCGAGTCCGGAAACCAGAGAATTTCTTGCCCATTGCAGTCAAGAAATTGTTTTTCGCTCAAAACGGCCAATGCATATCCGTACGCCACACACCGAGCATCAAAGCCATTGATGCCGGCGTAATTTGTTCTATTAACGGCTCCAGGTAAATTTACCGTGGCTGAAGCTCGCCAAAAGGCCGGGCTGCGATAGTAAACCTTGGCACCTAGATTAGTTTGAATTGTTACCCTCTCAAGAAAATGACGCTTGTCCGCCTCTTTGGACATGAAATTTTTTGCCCAATAGTAACCCGCACTGTCAGATGGCGCAAAAAGAGCTTCTGCGTAGTTGGCAACTCGATCGTCTTGAGTTGCGGCTCGCCAGTTTTTCATTTCCTGAGTCAGTGCAGGAAAATTTGCGTCCTGCAACCCTGAGTTGCTGCGTGATGCGGGAGCTGTCGAATTGATTTTCTGATAGGCGTTTACCAACGCTGCTCGTAAACTTTCCGGTACGACGCGGCCGCGGTAACGCCAATAGTCCACGTAGTTGCCGGGATTGGTTAATTGGAGAAAGCCTCGACCCTGCCACGGGGCATACCAAAGCGTGCTTCCGCCGAATTCCGAAAGACGGCCGAGCCACATCGTTTCTTGTATTGCGTTGCCGAAAAACGTGGCGGCTCTAAACGGAGATGCTATCCCCCACTTTCTCATTGCTCGGTTGAGGGGAACACGGTGATCTCGGGCTACAGGATTGGTTCTGAAATTTGCGTTAGTAGCAGGCACTGCCTCCCACAAAGTTATGCCCTTTGAACTACGCATCGCGTGTTGGGGCAGCAGTTGCAGCAACTCAGCCTCGCTCAACCACCCACATTGCCGCATGACGGTGATGAACTCGGTGGGATGAAACCGCCACTTCGCAGCGAGGTAGTCAGACGGCAGGTCCGCAAAGGTCGTTGCCTTGCAATGCTCCGCGAAGCATCGCCAGTGCTTGTCGTTGTCCAATCCGTATTGGTAGCT
>JAGIAI010000079.1 GCA_017744935.1 Variovorax sp. | reverse complement strand
GGCGTCGACCTCTCCAAGGACGTGCTCGCGCTGCAGCGCCTGAAGGAAGCGGCAGAGAAGGCCAAGATCGAACTGTCGAACAGCGCCGCGACCGACATCAACCTGCCCTACATCACGGCGGATGCCTCGGGTCCGAAGCACCTGAACATCAAGCTCACCCGCGCCAAGCTCGAAAGCCTGGTGGACGACCTGATCGAGCGCACCATCGCGCCGTGCCGCACCGCTATCAAGGATGCGGGCGTTTCCGTGTCGGACATCAGCGACGTGATCCTGGTCGGCGGCCAGACCCGCATGCCCAAGGTGCAGGACAAGGTCAAGGAGTTCTTCGGCAAGGACCCGCGCAAGGACGTGAACCCCGATGAAGCCGTGGCCGTCGGCGCCGCCGTGCAGGGCCAGGTGCTCTCGGGCGACCGCAAGGACGTGCTGCTGCTGGACGTGACCCCACTGTCGCTCGGCATCGAGACGATGGGCGGCGTGATGACCAAGATGATCACGAAGAACACCACGATCCCGACGAAGTTCGCGCAGACCTTCTCGACGGCCGACGACAACCAGCCGGCCGTGACGATCAAGGTGTTCCAGGGCGAGCGCGAAGTCGCGGCCGGCAACAAGCTGCTCGGCGAATTCAACCTCGAAGGCATTCCGCCGGCATCGCGCGGCACGCCGCAGATCGAGGTGAGCTTCGACATCGACGCGAACGGCATCCTGCACGTCGGCGCCAAGGACAAGGGCACCGGCAAGGAAAACAAGATCACCATCAAGGCGAACTCGGGCCTGTCGGAAGACGAGATCCAGAAGATGGTGAAGGACGCCGAGCTGAACGCGGCCGAGGACAAGAAGAAGGTCGAGCTCGCCCAGGCGCGCAACCAGGGCGAAGCCATGGTTCACAGCGTGAAGAAGTCGCTGGGCGAACACGGCGGCAGCCTCGATGCCGGCGAAAAGGAAAAGATCGAAGCCGCGATGAAGGACGTCGAGGAAGCCCTGAAGGGTGAAGACAAGTCCGCCATCGAGGAAAAGACCAACACGCTGATGGCCGCCAGCCAGAAGCTCGGCGAGAAGATGTACGCGGACGCACAGGCTGCCGCAGGCGCGGCCGGCGCCGCGGCTGGTGCAGGCCCTGAAGCTGCGAGCGCTCCGGCGGACGACAACGTGGTCGACGCCGAAGTGAAGGAAGTCAAGAAGGGCTGATCCTCAGACCCTGACCCAAGGCTGGACCGCCCCGAAAAGGTGGTCCAGCCTTTTCCGCTTCAAGCACTCGCTTCCTGACGACTCCGCCCCGACCCCATCATGGCCACCAAACGCGACTACTACGAGATCCTCGGCGTCCCCAAGAACGCTGGCGAGGACGAAATCAAGAAGGCTTATCGCAAGCTCGCGATGAAGCACCACCCTGACCGCAACCACGGGGACTCCAGCAAGGAAGCGGAGGCCAAGTTCAAGGAGGTCAAGGAAGCCTACGAAATGCTGTCCGACGGCCAGAAGCGGGCGGCCTACGACCAGTACGGCCACGCGGGCGTCGATCCGAACATGCGAGGCCCGGGCGCGGAAGGCTTCGGCGGCTTCGCGGAAGCCTTCGGCGACATCTTCGGCGACGTGTTCGGGCAGCGCGGCGGCGCGCGGGGCGGCCGTCAGGTCTACCGCGGCAGCGACCTGAGCTACGCGATGGAAATCACGCTCGAGGAAGCCGCCGACGGCAAGGACGCACAGATCCGCATCCCGAGCTGGGATGAGTGCGGCACCTGCAAAGGCTCCGGCGCCAAGCCGGGCACCAAGCCGATCACCTGCACCACCTGCCACGGCCAGGGTGCGGTGCAGATGCGCCAGGGCTTCTTCAGCGTGCAGCAGACCTGCCCGACCTGCCATGGCTCAGGCAAGATCATTCCCGAGCCATGCACCACCTGCCACGGCCAGGGAAAGATCAAGAACAACAAGACGCTGGAAGTGAAGATCCCGGCCGGCATCGACGACGGCATGCGCATCCGCAGTTCCGGCAACGGCGAGCCCGGCACCAACGGCGGGCCGCCGGGGGATCTCTATATAGAGATCCGCCTCAAGAAGCACGAGGTCTTCGAGCGCGATGGCGACGACCTGCACTGCGTGGTGCCTGTCAGCATCACGACGGCGGCGCTGGGCGGCGAAATCAGCGTGCCCACGCTCAAGGGGCCGGCGGCGATCGACATTCCGGACGGTACGCAGAGCGGCAAGCAGTTCCGACTGCGCGGAAAGGGCATCAAGGGGGTGCGCTCCAGCTACCCGGGCGACCTGTACTGCCACGTGCGGGTCGAAACGCCGGTCAAGCTCACCGAGCACCAGCGCAAACTCCTGAAGGAACTCGACGAATCGCTCAAGAAGGGCGGCGACAAGCACAGCCCGACCGACAAGGGCTGGTTCGACAAGGCGAAGGAATTCTTCAGCTGATCTCGAAGCCGCCTTGCGCGCGCAGGCAGCGCGAGGTCGGCCCCGACAGCAGCGCGACAAAGCGCTGCGCCAGTGCCGGATTGCGCGCGGTCGTGCTCACGGCGGCGGTGTAGACCGTCGCGAGTTCGAAAGCCTCCGGCAGCGGCCCGGCCAGCGTGATGCCGGGCGTGTACTTGATTTCGGTGATCTGGGTACAGCCGACCGCGCCCCGGCGCGACTCCGCCGCCAGCTCGCGCATCGCCGTCGCCCCGTTCGGAAAGGTGCGAAGGCGCGCAGCGACTTCATTGGCGATTCCCAGCTTGGCGAGCACCGACGCGAAATGGATGCCGGCCGTGGAGCGCTGCGCATCGGGGAAGTAGATCGCGCTCGCGGCGAGCAGGCTGTCCCTCAGCGCCTCCGGCGTGGAAATCACGGGCACCGGGTCGCTCGCCCGGACCGCAATGCCGGTCCGCACGCGGCCAAGCGGCGCTTCGGAATCGACGATCAGGCGACGGTCGTTCTGCAGCTCGGCGATCATGGGGGCGGTGACGACCATCACATCGCAGGGCTCGCCCGCAAGCAGCGCTTCCTTCATGGCGCCCACCGCGCCGAAGCGCCCTTCCACTTTGGCACCGGTCAGCTCCAGGAAAACGCCCTGCAATGCCTTGACCAGGCCTTGGGCAGCGCCTGCACAAAGAATGTTCATTGGTCTGCCTTCGCGCCGGAAATCTTGACGATACGAGCCCACTTGGCGATGTCGTCGTTCATGTAGCGGGTGAAATCGGCGACGTTCATCGTCATCGGGGTCGCACCTTGCGTCTTCCAGGCGCGGATCACGTCGGGATTCGACGCAATCTTGACGACTTCGGCGTTCAGGCGCTCGATGATCGCGGGCGGCGTGCCCTTGGGCGCCATCAGGCCCAGCCAGATGGTGGCTTCATACTTGGGCACGCCGGCCTCATCGACCGTCGGCACGTCGGGCATCACCGCCGAACGCGCCAGTCCGGTCGTTGCCATTGCCTTCACTCTGCCGGTGCGGACATGCTCGCTCATGGTCGGCACCGCGTCAAACATCATGTCGACCTGTCCGCCGAGCACATCGGTTCGCGCGCCTGCGCTGCCGCGGTACGGGATGTGCAGGATCGAAACGCCCGCCATCGCCTTGAAGAGTTCGCCGGCCATGTGGTACGGGGTGCCTGGGCCGGACGAGGCGTAGCTGAGCGCGCCAGGACGCGCTTTTGCCATCGCAATGAGCTGCCCCAGGTCACTGACCTGCAGGCTGCTGCGTGTGACCAGCACCAGATCGGAATAGTTGATTGCGGCGATCGGCGCGAAGTCCCGCATGAGCTGATAGGGCTTGTTGGGGATCAGCGACTCGTTGACAGTGTGCGCGTTGGACATAAGGAGCAGCGTGTAACCGTCCGCCGGGCTCTTGGCGGCGGCATCGGTGCCGATCACCGAACCGGCGCCGGGTCGGTTGTCCACCACGAAGCCTTGCCCCAACGCCTCCTGCAGCCGGTTGGCGACGAAACGCGCATAGACGTCAGCGGGACCGCCGGCGGCAAAGGGCACGATGACGCGCACCGGATGGTTTGGATAGTCCTGCTGCGCCGCAGCCCATGGGGCGGCCACCACCAGTGCCGCGGCCATCCAGCCGCGACCCACTGACCGCACACGCTGAACCCAATGCGTCATCGACTTGTCTCCGGAATTGGCGACTTGAGTTTCGCCTTAATTGGTTTCGATTGGTATTTGAAATTGCCAATCGGAAACCAATATAACGAGCACCCGGACAGGGGTCAATGCGAGGCCGGGTTAGTCCCCAAGCCGGCGTGGCGCGCGGATCAGAAGCCGAGCAGGTTGCGGCGCACGTGCACCAGATGCCCGAGGCAAAGCTCCGCCGCCCGCGCATCGTCACGATCCTTCAAGGCCGCCACGAGGTCGCGGTGCTCGCGCTGATACTCGAGCCGGCGTTCCGGCGTGGCACTGCGGCGCTTGAGCATGCCCCACTCGCTTTGCGCCCGCACCTCGTTCATGCGCTGGAACACGGTGGAGATGAAACTGTTGTGCGCGGCGTCGGCGATTGCTTCGTGGAGCTTGCCGTCCCACAACTCGAATTCCTCGATGGTCGCGGCCGCTTCACCCTTGTCGCAGCACTCGTCCATCCTTTCGAAATCAGCCGCCGTTGCGTTGCCAATCACCATCGCGATGATCGCGGGCTCCAGCACGAGGCGCGCGCTCATGAGTTCCGCCGGGCTGGTCGCGAGCGGCGATTCGCCACTGCTGATGTCGGCCAGCGCGCGACCAATCTCGTGGCTGACGTAGGTGCCGCTGCCGACCGTCTGCGTGATCAGGCCGCGAGTCTTCAAGTCGCCGAGCACCCGCCGTACCGTCGATCGGCTGAGCCCGAATTGCCCGCACAGCTCCCGCTCGGTCGGCAGCCGGTGTCCGGCACGCCAGGCGCGCGACTTCAGGTTCTCGAGGATCGCTTCCCGCAGGGTCAGGGCACTGTGCACGATGGCAAGACAGGAGGAGTTGGTGGGACGCAGCGATCGTATCAACGTCGATGCACGGGTCAGGCGCTATTGTGCGCTTGGTATCGCATTGGTAGCATTTGGTCGGTCAACAGGAGATCATTTTGCGCATTGCCACCTATCAATATCAAGGGCGCCGCCAGGTCGGCGTCGTCTCGGCCGACGGCCAGACGGTGTCGCCATTTCAGATCGAAGCCCCGCGCACGCGCCGCGGCGCGCTCTCGCTGATCGAGGCGCAGGCCGCCGGCGAATCCCGCCTGCCAGGCACCGGCGAGGCCGTGCCGCTCAGCGCGGTACGACTCGAGGCGCCGCTGCCGATGCAGCGCCGCAACATCTTCTGCGTGGGCCGCAACTACCACGCGCATGCGAAGGAACTGTCAGGCTCCGTCTTCAAGAACAACGCCGCCAAGGTCGACTCGTGGCCGATCGTGTTCACCAAGGTGCCGGAATGCGTGATCGGACCGAACGATGAAGTGCGCCTGCCGGGCGAGGCGATCTCGGCGCAGATCGACTACGAAGCCGAGCTGGCGGTGGTGATCGGCAAATCCGGACGCAACATCACGCGCGAGGCCGCCATGTCACATGTGTACGGCTACACCATCGTCAACGACGTGACTGCGCGAGACGTGCAGATGCGCCACCAGCAGTGGGATCTGGGCAAGTCCTTCGACACCTTCTGCCCAATGGGCCCCTGGATCGTCACCGCCGACGAACTCGATGGCACGCGAACCCGGGTCCGCTGCTGGGTCAACGGCGAGCCGCGCCAGGACGGCCAGACCACCGACCTGATCTTCGACATCCCGACGCTGATCGAGACCTGCTCACGCGGCATCACGCTGAACGCAGGCGACGTGATCGCCACCGGTACGCCGGCTGGCGTCGGCATGGGGCTCACGCCACCGCAGTACCTGAAATCGGGCGACGTCGTCCGCATCGAGATCGACGGCCTGGGCGTGCTCGAAAACCGGTTCGTCTGATCGCAGAGCCGAGGACTTCAAACATAACGAGACGGAGACAAACATATATGAACGCATCACGACGCGCGCTGCTGCAAGCGGCGTTGCTCGCGGCCGCAGGGCTCGCCGCCGCGCCCGCCGTCCTGGCACAGGGCGATTGGCCCCGGAAGCCGATCACCATGATCGTGCCCTTCCCACCCGGCGGCGTGGCCGATACGGTGGCCAGGCCGGTGGCCGAGGCACTGTCGCGCGAACTCAAGCAACCGGTGGTCGTCGACAACAGGGCGGGCGCCGGCGGCGCTGTCGGCATTGGTTTCGCCGCCCGGGCGCCTGCGGACGGTTACACAGTGCTCCTGAGCTTGTCGTCGATCTCGATCCTTCCGGAAGCGGACGTCATCCTCGACCGCAAGCCTGCCTACCAAATGAGCCAGTTCAAGCCGATCGCGCGCTTTACCGCCGACCCGACCGTGCTGGTGGTGCGCGCCGATGCACCATGGAAGACCCTGGCTGACTTCATCGCCGACGCGCGCACCAAACCAGGCACCTACAACTACGGCAGTTCCGGCAACTACGGCACCATGCACGTGCCGATGGAAATGCTCAAGAACGCCGCCGGCTTCCGCATGACTCACATCCCGTACACCGGCGCGGGTCCCGCGGTGATGGCACTGCTGGCCGGCCAGGTCGATGCGGTGGCGAGCGGACCGGCTACCGTGGTGCAGCAAATCAATTCCGGCAAGCTGCGTGCGCTCGCCCACTGGGGCGATCAGCCGCTCGCTGCATTGCCCGGCGTGCCCAGTCTGCAGGAGGCCGGATACAACGTGAAGTTCGCGCAATGGTCGGGACTCTTCGTTCCGGCCGGAACGCCGGACGAGGTGGTTCGCAAGCTCCGTGCGGCTTCGGCCAAGGTTGCCACGGATCCGGCGGTGGCGCAGGTGATCGAAAAGGCGGGCAGCCCGCTGGCCTACCTCGATGCGCCCGCGTTCCAGACCTACTGGAACGCAGATGCGAGCACCATGACTGAAGCGGTTCGGAAGATCGGCAAGGTCGAGTGATCGTGACCTCGGGCAGCGGTTCGGACCGCAAAGAAGAAAAAGCGGCCCATTGGCCGCTTTCTTGTTGCGCGCCGCTGTTTATGAATATGCTGAGCGATTGTCGCGCTATTCGCATTTATTCGTATGCCGCCGAGTCACATCGCGCGTTCAATGCAAATAGAGCGCCAGGAAATATGGAAAGAACCGACAGGTGCACACGATGAATCCCGACAAGGTTGTCAAGGTGGTGCGCACGACGATGGTGACACCAAGCCCATCGTGCACATCGGGGTTACTCAATGAGATCACGATGCCCACAACTTTTGCGCTGAACTTTCAAACTTCGTGTGGTTCTTATCCCAAAAGCAATTTGCTCGGCGCTCTCTTTGTTCTATGCTTTGAGCAAGTACCTGCTTGAGGAGTTGATCCAAAGCGTGCACACATCACCTGGCACCATTCCTGCGAACGATGCAACGTGTGCAGCACGGAGACTCCGGGCAGCGCCCCGCTGACTCGATGGAGGTGTCTATGGATGTCATCAGTAACTTCGCGGCTCGTTACGAACGCACGCGCGAAGAGGTCCTGTCCTTGCAGGAGTACTTGGAGATCTGCAAACGGGATCCACTGGCGTACGCGACCGCGGCGGAGCGCATGCTCAAGGCCATCGGTGAGCCGGAGCTGGTGGATACGCGCAACGACCCCCGTCTGTCGCGGATCTTCGCCAACAAGGTCATCAAGATCTATCCCGCGTTCCGCGAGTTCTACGGCATGGAAGATGCCATCGAACAGGTGGTCTCGTACTTCCGCCACGGCGCTCAGGGACTCGAAGAGAAAAAGCAGATCCTCTATCTGCTGGGCCCGGTGGGCGGCGGCAAGAGCTCGATCGCCGAGCGCCTCAAGCAGCTCATGGAGCACGTGCCCTTCTATTCGATCAAGGGCTCGCCGGTGAACGAATCGCCGCTCGGTCTCTTCGACGCGACCGAAGACGGCGAGATCCTCGAAAAAGAGTACGGCATCCCGCGCCGCTACCTGCAGCGCATCCTCTCGCCATGGGCTGTGAAGCGGCTGGAGGAATACGGTGGCGACATTCGCCAGTTTCAGGTCGTCAAGCGCTACCCCTCGGTGTTGCGGCAGATCGCAGTCGCGAAGACCGAGCCGGGCGACGAGAACAACCAGGACATCTCTTCGCTCGTTGGCAAGATCGACATCCGCAAGCTGGAGGATTACGCGCAGGACGACCCCGATGCGTACGCCTACTCCGGTGGCCTCTGCCTCGCGAATCAGGGCCTGCTCGAGTTCGTTGAAATGTTCAAAGCGCCGATCAAGGTGCTGCACCCGTTGTTGACCGCCACGCAGGAAGGCAACTTCAAGGGCACCGAGGGTTTCGGCGCGATTCCGTTCGACGGCATCGTGCTCGCGCACAGTAACGAGAGCGAATGGAAGTCTTTCCGCAACAACAAGAACAACGAGGCGTTCCTTGACCGGATCTACATCGTCAAGGTGCCTTATTGCCTGCGCGTGTCGGAAGAGATCAAGATCTACGACAAGCTGGTGCGCAACTCATCGCTCGCGCAGGCGCCCTGCGCGCCCGGAACGCTGCGCATGATGGCGCAGTTCTCGGTGCTCACCCGCCTGAAGGAACCGGAGAACTCCAGCATCTTCAGCAAGATGCAGGTCTACGACGGCGACAACCTGAAGGACACCGACCCCAAGGCCAAGTCGATCCAGGAGTACCGCGACTACGCGGGCGTGGACGAGGGCATGAGCGGCGTGTCGACGCGCTTCGCGTTCAAGATCATCTCGAAGGTCTTCAACTTCGACAGCAGCGAGATCGCGGCCAATCCGGTGCACCTCATGTATGTGCTCGAGCAGCAGATCGAGCGCGAGCAGTTCGCGCCCGAGTCCGAGCAGAAGTACCTGTCGTACATCAAGGAGCTGATCGCCCCGCGCTACGCGGAGTTCATCGGCAAGGAGATCCAGACGGCGTACCTCGAAAGCTACTCGGAGTACGGACAGAACATCTTCGACCGCTACGTCACCTACGCCGACTACTGGATCCAGGACCAGGAGTACCGCGACCAGGACACAGGCGAAGTCTTCGACCGCAGCTCGCTCAATGCCGAGCTGGAAAAGATCGAGAAGCCCGCGGGCATCAGCAACCCCAAGGACTTCCGGAACGAAATCGTCAACTTCGTGCTGCGCGCTCGCGCCGGCAATGCAGGCAAGAACCCGCTGTGGACGAGCTACGAAAAGCTGCGCACCGTGATCGAGAAGAAGATGTTCTCGAACACCGAAGAGCTGCTGCCCGTCATCAGCTTCAATGCCAAGAGCAGTGCCGACGAGCTCAAGAAGCACGAGGATTTCGTCAATCGCATGGTTCAGAAGGGCTACACCGCCAAACAGGTGCGCCTGCTGTGCGAGTGGTATTTGCGCGTACGCAAGAGCTCATGATGAGCTAGTGATGAGCTAGCAAGAAGGAGGTCCGGCCGTGGCCATGCTGCAGCAGATCATCGACCGCCGGTTGTCAGGAAAGAACAAGTCCATCGGCAACCGCGAGCGTTTCCTGCGGCGCTACCGCGAGCAGATCGGGGAGGCCGTTCGCCGCGCGGTCAGTGGCCGGGGCATCCGCGATCTCGAGCAGGGCGAGGACATCACGCTGCCCAAGCGCGATGTCTCCGAGCCGGTCTTCGGTCACGGCCAGGGCGGTGACCGCGAATACGTGCACCCCGGCAATCGCGAGTACGTCAAGGGTGATCGCATCGAGAGGCCGCAGGGCGGCGGTGCGGGTTCCGGCAGCGGATCGCAGGCCGGCGATGGTGAGGGCGGCGAAGACGATTTCGTCTTCCGTCTCACCAAAGAGGAATTCATGCGGGTCTTCTTCGAAGACCTCGCGCTGCCCCACCTGATCCGCACGCAACTGGCGGAAGTGCCCGAGTGGAAGAGCCACCGCGCAGGCTTCGTCAGCGACGGCAATCCCAGCAATCTGCATGTGGTGCGTTCGATGCGCGGCGCGCTGGCGCGACGCATCGCGCTGGGCGGCGACTCCCGCCGGGAGATCCGCGAGCTTGAAGCGCATCTTCTTCACTTGCAGCGCAGCCCGCGGGTGGCCGATGCCCTGGTGCAACGCGAGATCCGCGAGACCGAAGCCAAGCTCGAGGAATTGCGTAGCAAGGCCAAGCACGTGCCCTTCCTCGATCCGATCGACCTGCGCTATCGCAATCGCGTGAAGGTGCCGGTGCCTTCGGCGAAGGCGGTGATGTTCTGCCTGATGGACGTCTCGGGCTCGATGGACGAAGCGCGCAAGGACATGTCCAAGCGCTTCTTCATGCTCCTGTACCTCTTCCTGACGAAGCACTACGAAAAGATCGACCTCGTCTTCATTCGCCACCACACGCAGGCCGCCGAAGTGACGGAAGAAGAGTTCTTCCACGCGACCGAAACCGGCGGCACGGTGGTGTCGAGCGCGCTCACGCTGATGCTGGACATCATCCGAGCCCGCTACCCCAGCACCGACTGGAACATCTACGGCGCGCAGGCCAGCGACGGCGACAACTGGCACCAGGACAGCGGCCGGTGTCGCGAACTCCTCTCCGATCACCTGCTGCCGCTGGTCCGCTACTACGCCTATGTGCAGGTGGCCGAGGCCGAGCAGAACATGTGGGAGGAGTACACGACGCTGCTCGAATCGCACAAGAACTTCGCGATGCGCAAGGTCTCGGATGCGCAGGACATCTACCCGGTGTTCCGCGAACTGTTCAAGAAAGAGAAGGGAACGGCGTGACAGAAAAGACCCGGACGCCCCTGCCCAGCCCGTCCGACTGGACTTTCGAACTCATCGAGCAGTACCACGGCGAAATTGCACGCGTGGCGAGGGGCTACAAGCTCGACACCTACGCCAACCAGCTCGAGATCATCACGGCCGAGCAGATGATGGATGCCTACGCCTCGGTGGGCATGCCGGTGATCTATCGACACTGGTCGTACGGCAAGCAGTTCATCCAGACCGAGAAGAACTATCGCCGCGGCCACATGGGACTGGCCTACGAGATCGTCATCAATTCGGACCCCTGCATCGCCTACCTCATGGAAGAGAACACCATGGCGATGCAGGCGCTGGTGATCGCGCACGCCGCCTACGGCCACAACAGCTTCTTCAAGGGCAACTACCTCTTCAAGATGTGGACGGATGCGTCGTCCATCATCGACTACCTCGTCTACGCGCGGAAGTACATCAGCGAGTGCGAGGAGCGGCATGGCATTGGGGCGGTCGAAGATCTGCTCGACTCCTGTCACGCGCTGATGAATCACGGCGTTGATCGCTACCGCCGTCCGCAGAAGCTGTCGCTCAGCCAGGAGCAGGCCCGCCGCGAAGAACGCGAGCACCATCTGCAGCAGCAGGTCAACGACCTGTGGCGGACCCTGCCCAGACGCGCCCGCTCCGCTGAAGAAGAGGAAGCAGCCAAGCGCTTCCCGGCCGAGCCGCAGGAGAACCTGCTCTACTTCATCGAGAAGAACGCACCATTGTTGGAGCCCTGGCAACGCGAAGTGGTGCGAATCGTGCGCAAAGTCGGGCAGTACTTCTATCCGCAGCGCCAGACGCAGGTGATGAACGAGGGCTGGGCCACCTTCTGGCACCACACGCTGCTCAACACGATGTACGACGAAGGCCTGCTGGCCGATGGCTTCATGATGGAGTGGCTGCAGTCGCATACCAACGTCGTGTTTCAGCCGCCGATCGGCCACCGCGCCTACAGCGGCATCAACCCCTATGCGCTGGGATTCGCGATGTACACCGACCTGCGGCGTATCTGCGAGAAGCCGACGGACGAGGACAAGCGCTGGTTCCCCGACCTCGCGGGCTCCGACTGGCTGACGTCGCTCGACTACGCGATGCGCAATTTCAAGGACGAAAGCTTCATCGGCCAGTTCCTGTCACCAAAGCTGATGCGCGATTTCCGCTTTTTCGCCATCAGCGACAAGGAAAGCGAATCCGAACTCGAAGTCTCCGCCATCCACGATGACAGCGGCTACAAGCAACTGCGCGAAGCCCTGTCGCGGCAGTACGACCTCAATCACCGCGAGCCCAACATCCAGGTCTGGAGCGTCAACCTGCGCGGCGACCGTTCGCTGACACTGCGCCACACGCAGCACAACAACCGGCCGCTACACGACGATTCGCAGGAAGTGCTCAAGCACGTCGCGCGGCTGTGGGGCTTCGACGTGCATCTCGAAAGCGTCGACAGCCAGGGGCGCATCAGCCACCGCAAGGTGTCCGGCCCGCAGGCGACATAGCGCGCCCCGATAGTCTCAGCGTGGCAGTTTGAGCTTGGCCCGGGCGGCCAGCGCCGTTTCGCGCGCGTGGCAGCCCTCGACGTGGTCGTTGACCAGTCCCATCGCCTGCATGAACGCATACACGGTGGTCGGGCCGACGAAACTCCAGCCCCGCTTCTTCAGATCCTTCGACATCGCCACCGATTCGGCCGACGTGGTCATGGCTCGAAGCGCCTCATGCGTCACGACTTCAGGCCGCGACGCCGGATCCGGCTCGTACCGCCAGGCATAGGCTGCGAGCGAACCGAACTCCTCGCGCAATTCGATCACGCGCTTCGCATTGTTGATGGCCGATTCGATCTTGCCCCGATGCCGCACGATGCCCGCATCGGCCAGCAGCCGTTCGACATCCTTCGCGCCGAAGCGCGCCACCTTCTCGGCATCGAACTGTGCGAAGCCCTTCCGGAACGCCTCGCGCTTGTTGAGGATGGTGAGCCAGCTCAGCCCGGCCTGGAAGCCTTCGAGGCACAGCTTCTCGAAAAGGCGCCGGTCGTCCGTGACCGGGAAGCCCCATTCGCTGTCGTGATAGTTCTGGTAGGCCTGCGTCGACTCGCACCAGCGACAGCGCAAGGTGCCATCCGCGGCCGCGAAAAGCCCGGCTTGCGCGCCCATCAGGCCGCGTCGCTCACTCGGACCAGCGCCTCGATCGCGAGCGGATAGCCCTTCACGCCGAAGCCCACAATGATCCCCCGCGCTGCCGGCGAGATGTAGGAGTGATGCCGGAATTCCTCGCGCGCATGCACGTTGGAAATATGCAGTTCGATCAGAGGAACGCTCGCGCCCTTGATCGCGTCGTGCAAGGCCACCGAGGTGTGGGTGTAGGCGCCGGGATTCATCACCACGCCGAGCATGCGGCCCGCCGCGACCTCGCGACCTGCCTCGTGGATCCAGTCGATCAGCATGCCCTCGTGATTCGACTGGCGGCATTCGATCTCCACGCCCAGCTTCGCGCCGGTTTCCCCGCACATCCGCTCGACATCGGCGAGGGTCTCGTAGCCGTATTGCGCGGGCTCGCGCGTGCCAAGAAGGTTGAGATTGGGGCCGTTGAGGATGAGGATCTTTTTCATGGCCTGCTTTTTATCAGGTGTCGACCCAGGCCACCACCTGAGACACCGATACGGAGTACAACAAGGCATGCCAGCGAAGAACGCCGTTCTCGACCGCTTCCAGGGCCCGTTGCGCCTCGGCTTGGGCGGGGCGCCCCTGGGCAACCTGTATGCCCCCCTCAGCGACGACGAGGCCGAACGGACCATCGAGGCCGCCTGGCAACTCGGCGTGCGCTATTTCGACACTGCGCCGCTCTACGGCCACGGGCTCAGCGAGGTGCGATTCGGCCGTTTCCTGCGGACCCAGCCGCGCGACGGTTTCGTGCTCTCGACCAAGGTCGGCCGGCTGCTGAGCCCCGACCCCGATCCGCCCGCCGAGCGCGACGGCTACGTAGGGGGCCTGCCCCTGGCGCCGCGCTTCGACTACAGCTTCGACGGCGCACTCCGCTCGATCGCCGAAAGCCTGCAAAGGCTGCAGATCCACCGCATCGACATCGCCTTCATCCACGACATCGACCGGCACACGCATGGTGACGCACAGCCGGTGCGCTTCCGCGAAGCCATGGACGGTGCCTACCGGGCACTCCACAGGCTGCGTGGCGAGGGCGTGCTTGGCGCGATCGGCATCGGCGTCAATGAATGGCAGGCCTGCCGCGACGCGCTCGGCGAAGGCGATTTCGACTGCCTGATGCTCGCCGGGCGCTACACCCTGCTCGACAACGCCGCCGCGGCCGAGCTGGTGCCGCTCTGCGTTGCCAAGGGGGTGCGACTCATCCTCGCGGGGGTCTTCAACTCGGGCATCCTCGCAAGCGCCAGCGGCGTTGCAGCGGACGCGCGCTTCGACTACCAGCCGGCGGACCGGCAGATCCTTGAGAAAGCCCTGCACATCCGGCGCATCTGCAACGAGTTCGGCGTGGCGCTTCCGGCCGCCGCGCTGCAGTTCGCAATGGCCTGCCGATGCGCTGCTGCAGTCGTGGTCGGCGCCCGCAGCGCTGCCGAGATCACGCAGAGCGTCGCGCATCGTGACGCGCCGATCCCTGCCGCCTTCTGGGAAGCGCTCGTCGTCGAAGGGCTGCTGCCCGCCGGCTTGCCACCGGGGAGCTGGCCATGAGCGTCGTCCGCGTCGATGCCCATCAGCACTACTGGTCGCCGGCGCACGGCGACTATGGCTGGCTGCGCGATACGCCCGAGCTCCACGCGATCCATCGCGACTTCGGGCCGGAAGACCTGACGCCGCTGCTGGACGACGCCGGCATCGACGCCACGGTGCTGGTCCAGGCCGCGCCATCCGAAGCCGAAACCGCGCGCCTTCTCGCCATCGCGGCCGATCCGGCAAGCCGCGTCCGCGCAGTGGTCGGCTGGACGGACCTCGCCGCAAACGACGCACCCCGACGCATCAGCCGCCTCGCGCAGGAGCCACTCCTGAGGGGCCTGCGCCCGATGCTGCAGGACCTGCCGGACCCGGAATGGATCCTGGACCCGCGTCTCGAACCCGCCATCCGGACGATGACCGAACTCGGCCTCTGCCTCGATCTGCTGATCAAGCCGCACCAGATCGACGCCGCAACGAAGTTCGCCTTGCGCCACCCGTTCCTTCCCATGGTGATCGACCACGCGGCCAAGCCCGACATCGCGAACGGGCAGTTCGAGCCGTGGGCGACCCAGATCGCGACTTTCGCGCAGTCCACCCGCGTGAGCTGCAAGCTGTCGGGACTCGCGACCGAGGCCGGCGACGACTGGAATGCAGCCGCGCTGCGGCCGTACGTCGATCACCTCATCAGCCACTTCGGCCCCTTGCGACTCATGTGGGGCAGTGACTGGCCGGTGCTGAACCTCGCGGGCAGCTACGGCCAATGGCATGCAGCATCGAGCAAATTGCTGGCCGGCCTTTCTCCTCTCGAGCAGGAGCAGATCATGGGCACGAACGCCGCCACCTTCTATGGCATAAAGTGACGCACCGGGGCTGCGTCTGCCCCGCTTCCATTTCTTCACTCTGCCATGAAAACCAAAGCTGCTGTCGCCTGGGAATCCGCCTCGCCCCTCACCATCGAAACCGTCGATCTCGAAGGTCCGCGCTTCGGCGAGGTGCTGGTCGAGATCAAGGCCACCGGCATCTGCCATACCGACTACTACACCCTCTCCGGCGCCGATCCGGAGGGCATCTTCCCCGCGATCCTCGGCCATGAAGGCGCCGGCATCGTGGTCGATGTCGGCCCCGGCGTGACCACACTCAAGAAGGGCGACCACGTCATTCCGCTCTACACGCCCGAATGCCGCCAGTGCAAGTTCTGCCTCTCGCGCAAGACCAATCTCTGCCAGTTGATCCGCGGCACGCAGGGCAAGGGCCTGATGCCTGACGGCACCAGCCGCTTCAGCATCGACGGCAAGCCCATCTTTCACTACATGGGCACGAGCACCTTCAGCAACTACACCGTGGCGCCCGAGATCTCGCTCGCCAAGATCCGCGAGGACGCGCCCTTCGACAAGGTCTGCTACATCGGCTGCGGCGTGACCACCGGCATCGGCGCGGTGATCTTCACGGCCAAGGTGGAAGCCGGCGCGAACGTGGTGGTGTTCGGCCTCGGCGGCATCGGGCTCAACGTGATCCAGGGCGCGAAGATGGTCGGCGCGGACAAGATCATCGGCGTCGACATCAATCCGGCGCGCGAGGAAATGGCCCGCAAGTTCGGCATGACGCACTTCATCAACCCCAAGGAAGTGCCCAACGTGGTCGATGCCATCGTGCAGCTGACCGACGGCGGCGCCGACTACAGCTTCGAGTGCATCGGCAACACGCAGGTGATGCGCCAGGCGCTCGAATGCACGCACAAGGGCTGGGGCCGCAGCATCATCATCGGCGTGGC